>JAKBLM010000018.1 GCA_021832085.1 Acidobacteriota bacterium
GTGGACCGATTCGACCAGCAGGTAGTTGGTGTAGCTTTTGCCCTTGTGCGACTTGGTGGTCCTGCGGATGTACACGGGGCACTATATACACGTTCATGCCCTAACATGTCAAGATGAATGTTATGTGCAATTCGTCACTATTCTGGCCTTGCGGCGAGCCCCTGCTGAAAACAAACGGCTTGCCGGCTAAGATACCCAAAATCTCGCTCCCGGGCGCGGAAGTTGGGCTAATCGCCCAGGAGAGAAAAAACATGGCGGGCTGAAGACCCGCCGCTACACTAGCGGTCCCTCTTGTGGCTCCGGGGGATTAGGTGCGGGAACGGGAGCGGGATTTCTTTGGCGGTTCGTGGCCTTCCGTGGCCGGCTCGTCTTCGATTTCGATGGAACTTTCCGTTTCGCCCAGGCCCTCGGGCGAGGAAAGGGCGGGATCGCCGTCGGACTCGGTTCCGGGAGTGGGAAGCTCGTCGAGGGCGCGGCGGATCACCTGCTCCACTTCGGAGCGGCGCAACGGCGAAGTGATGTAGTCGAAGGCGCCCATACGCATCGCCCGCAAGTATTCATCCCAATTTTCGAGACGGGAGATAACGATGACCGGCACGCGGAGCGACGACTGATGGACCTCGTCGAGCACGCGGGCGACACTGCCATCGGGCAGCTCGTCTTCGCAGAAGACCAGCCGGACCGACCGCTCGGCCAGAATGCCGCGCGATTTCTCAACGCTCGAGACGAGAATCGGCTTCAGTCCCAAGCGCTCCAGAATACGCGCCAGAGCCTGGCGATCTTCCGCACGGAGACAAGCAACCAATACTTCCACGGGCCGGGGCATCCGCTCTCCCTTCCGCGAGCGATGAACTCGGCTCGCGGGCTGATTCCAGCTAGCTAGCCTTCCACCGCCATCGGCACTGCAACGCCGCGGCGTCCCAGGGCTTTGGCCACGCGCTTTTCGGGGCGGGATGCCGGCGGGGCGAATGAGCCTTCGGCCTCCTCACTCTCTGCGCGGGCGTAGTCGCGCAGCAACTGGCGCATGCTCAGCCTGGCGCTGTGCGTCTGATACTTGGAGCTTTCCACGGTGCAGCCGACCAGGCTGGCGATCTCCTCGTGGGTGTAGCCCTCGACGTCGTGCAGCACGAAAGCGAGCCTCTGGCGAACGGAAAGGCTGAGCATCGCGCGCTGGAGGCTGAGCCGGTCGACCATCGCAACGAGGCGTGGATCGTCGACCTGGGCTTCGGTGGTCTGGATCTCTCCGTCGTCGTCGGTTTCGACGACCTGATCGAGAGGCATCTCCATGCGGCCGCGGGTTTTCCGCAGGCGCATCAGGACGACGTTGACAGCGACGCGGTGCAGCCAAGTGGAAAAGGCGGATTCGCCTCGATAGGTATTGAGCTTTCGGAAAACCTGCAGGAAAGTGTCCTGCGTGAGCTCTTCGGCGTCGGCGGTATTGCCGACCATGTGCAGGCAGAGGCGGTAGACACGCGTTTCGTAGAGCCGGTAGATTTTCTCGAAGTCTACATCGCCGTCCGGAGCCGGCGGAATCGCCTCTGGTGTTCCTGCCTCCGGATCGGCTGACGGATAGAATTGCATCACAGCGTCCTCGCTTCCACACTCGCTTTGCGGCGTGTGCGTTGTTCCCATGATGGCGGGCGGGGGTGGAGGCAACAATTGGGGAGTACCCGCGTCCCGGAGAGGAAAAACCCTTAGGGGAACCTAGGGGACGGGAGAGCGGTTGGCCGGGTGCAGCGAGCGGAATGGGGCGAAAACTGGGAAATTGACCTGGGCAGGCCGCGAATTATAGGCTAGAGAGCTAGGTTTTTCCCTGAGACCATGATCGATCCGCCGGTGGGCCCGTCAAATCGAAACCTGAATAAGGCGGCTCGGCGTGCCGAAGAAGCTAGCGGTTTCCGGACCGGGGCGCTGTGCGACCACCCTGACCGGACGGGGCGCGAGCCATTGCGAGAGCTGCCGTGACGAAAAAGGCGCGCATTCTGCTGGCCGACGATCACGAAATCGTGCGGCGGGGCCTGCGGAACCTGCTGGAGGACCGGCCGGAGTGGACCGTTTGCTGCGAGGCGGCGGACGGGCGGGAGGCGGTGGCGCACGCCTTGCGGGACAAGCCGGACGTCGTGGTGATGGACATCTCGATGCCGGTGATGAACGGGCTGGAAGCGGCGCGGCGGATCGCCGACAAGCTGCCCCGAACCGAAATCCTCATCCTGACCATGCACGAATCGAAGCAGTTGGTACACGACGTGCTGGCCTCGGGCGCGCGGGGCTACCTGCTGAAATCCGACGCGGGCAAGGACCTGCTGGCGGCCGTCGAGGCATTGCTCGAGCACAAGCCGTTTTTCAGCCACAAGGTTTCCGAAGTAGTGCTCGAAGGATTCCTCAAGGGGACCGGCCCAGAACCTGCGCGCGACGAACTCACCCCACGCGAGCGCGAGGTGGTGCAACTGCTCGCCGAGGGCAAGAGCAACAAGGAAACCGCTTCGATGCTGGGCATCAGCGTAAAAACGGTGGAAGCGCACCGGGCCAATATCATGCGGAAGATGGGATTCGGCTCGCTGAGCGACCTGGTGCGGTTTGCCGTGCGCGAGAAAATGATCGAGCCGTAGCGTCTCGTTTCCACCTGCGTGCCGCGCGAGACACCTAGGCTAGGGATCCTGGCGAAAGTTAATCTCAACGGGCATACGGACGGCAACCAGCTGGCCGCTCGGGCCCTTTGCCGGCCGGAAGGTCCAGGAACGGACGGTGGACTCGGCAGCCCGATCCAACGCGGCCCCTGCGCGCCCCGCCAATCCTTTCAATAGCTCGATATTCCTCGCTCGTCCGTCAGTCCCGACAGTGATGACGAGGATGACAGTTCCTTTTGCATAGATCCCTTTGGGATAGGCAGGGTTTCTACAACGCACACAGCGAGGCAACCTGACTCCTCCGATGCCCGCCATGTAGGCCCCGGTGCTGCCCTTGATCGGTCGTTCAGGCTGCGAGAAGAGCGCCTGCATCCGAGGGGAATCCGGGAGCAGCGCTTTGAGCTTTGCCAGACGCTTTCCCCGCGCCATCTGGAAAACTTGAACCGTAAGAAGGAATGCGCCGTTCTTTTCGCGAATGCTGCTGGTCACTACTGCCGCGGCACCGATTCGTCTTCCTATGGGAACAGCGGTTGAAGGACCGAGAATGAAGTATGTATCGAGCGGCTGGAGCCCGGCGGCGAGAAATCCGTTTTCGACCTGCAGTTGCGAGAGAACTTTGGTTGACGGGTTCGCGGCCGATAGGGCGTGGTCCAGTTCGCTCCTGATTCCAGCGCAAAGCACGTCGTGGCTTCCGTGCCCCTTCCAAACCGGCACACCAACGTAGATGACCGAACCCGGCGGCAGCTTCATTTTTGCGGAAAGGGCGCGCGCCAGCGCACCCACGGAGCGGAGCTTGGGACGGGCGGCAACCGAGCTGGCGAGCAGACAAGCCGCGAGCATCGGTGCTATGCGCCCAGCGCTTGGCAATTTCACCTGTTCCCCCTGCGCGGCTCCGAAGCGGAAAAACGCGGCGCCGGCCCAGGGAATCTACACCTCGCTGGCAAAGGAGACAACCCTCTCGCGCACGGTCAGTAGCTGGTGGCTGGCGGATCAGCGAGCGCACTTGAGGGCGCGGCGGCGGGCTTGCGGTAGAGCCACAGGAAGAGCACGGTAGCCACGCCGACGATCAAGAAGGCAAACACGCTGCCTTCCGGGCCAACCGTACCGCCGCTCAGCCACTTGGGGCCATGCAAGGAAGAATCGAACAGGTGGCCGGGAGCGACGAGGCCGCTATTGGGCACCGAATAGAGAAACGTTTCCCCCCAGTCCCATGCGGCGTGCAAGCCCACGGCAAACCACAGATTCCCGGTGCGCCAGAGCGTGATGCAGAAAAAGATCGCGATCACGAAGACACTGAGCGCGCCCACCAGGCCCTCGCCGGGGTTGAAGATGTGCGCCGAAGCGAAGCCGGCCGAGAGGATGATCGCCGCCGGCCAGAAACCGATGCCGGTGGCCAGGGTGAACTGGGTGTAGCCGCGGAAGGAAAACTCCTCGAAGAAGCCGGTCATCAGGAAAACCGCGCCCCAGAGAAATGCGTAGCGGACGATGCCGGAGCCGCTCAGATCGATCTTGCCGAAGCTGAAGCCTCCGAAAGCCCAGATCAGCAGCAGGACCACGGAAATCATCACGATGCCCCAGAGGACTCCCTGCCAGAAATGACGGCCAAAGGCGTGACGCGCGGGCAGCCCGTAAATGCCGATCGAGCGGTGCTCGGGCCGCGCCAGAATCAGCGCGGCCCCAAAAACGCCGGCGGCGGAAATCACTTCCTGCAAAAGCAGGCCTGTGGCGTCGATCCTGTTCGGCAGCGGGAGGGGCAAGTGCAGCCAAACCGCCGAAATATCGAGGATGCCAATGATCAGAAACGAGAGCACGACGTAAACCAGCAGCCGCCAGCCCGCGCGCGGCTCGCGGGGGTTCATGAAAATCCGCCGCACCAGGGAGGGCGGCCGGGCTGGTTCGCTCGGCGTCGGGCTTTCGCTGCGCGTTGTTGCGTTCATCGACGGCTCCCGGGTCGAAATATCCCGCCTATCCTATCATCGAGGTGGAAGAATTCCTGCCGCTTTGCGGCACGAGACGGAGAGCGGGTTCCAGAACCGAAGAAGAGCCAGAGGCCATCGAGGACCGCCATCGGTACTATTCCGGGAAAGACATTCTCAAATAGAGAAAAGCGCTTCACGATTTTGGCCGCCAATTTGGACAGTTGGGTACAGTACTTCTCTCGTCACGCCCCGCGGAGCTATCGATAACCGGTTGAGCGGCCACCGGATACAGGCAGCCGCGCCGCCACCCACTTTTCTACATGTAGCCGCGTGCAGGCTTCGTTACTGGCGCTCAAGATGCAAAAGCCTTGGTCATGCGAGCGAACAAGGCTGCGGCATCACCTGGTTCCAGGAAAGGGCAAAACTATCGCGCCGCGACATTTCGCGTGGCGCAAGAAACGCGGAGAACGGGGAGCCGGAGCTTTGTTCGATCCCTGTGCCCGGGGAACGACAGTGAAGGACAGCCAGAGCAGCCGGGGCTCGATGCACTATCGGCGGTGGAAGCGAAGCAGGCGACGTGGCAGTTTTCGGTGCGGGCAGCGCGCCTGGAAAGCATGTCGACTCGCCTGTGGTCTTGGGTGGTGCTGGGGGCCCTGGCTGCCTGGTTCTTCCTTTGGCTGGGCGGCAGGCTTGGGCACCTGGTGAGATTCGTGCCGCACTAACCCGTACCTCTCACAAGCCACTTGGCGAAGAACGGAAAGCGATTGTGCCGCGGCCGCTTTTTAGCTTGGCCGCTTTTTTCTACGGCGTCTTTTCTCTCGCCCCGGCAGGTTGGCGCCTTGAAGGGGCGACGCTACAGAAACCCGCCCCGCACTGCCGCATTGCGTGCACGGTCAATGTTTGGCTCAAAGGCAACACCACGTGATGCGGAGCAAGCAAAGCCAAACGCCGAAAGCGCGGGGAAAGCTCGGGGCGTGAGTGACTGTGCTACCCCGATTGCGGGAGAAGGCGGCGGCAAATGAGATGATGGAATCAGGCTGAAAGGCGGAGGTCGAGCCGACCCGAGGCTGCGGCGAGGGCCAACGCGCCCGCGCTAACGCGCGGATCTAGCAGGCGCTTGCCGAGCGTACGCACATCGGCGCGGGCGAGCATGAGCGCGCGGTACAGACCGGCAGTAGAAACGTCGCCCGTGAGGCGGAAGCCGACAATGCGGCCGTCGCGAAGGAAAATCTTGCGCAGGGCATTGCCCTGACGCCAGCGCCACTCCTCTTCTCCTTCCGCCGCGCCGACGGCCATCACCGGCAGTCCGAGGTGCTTCAGGCTGTTCATGTTTTCCGAGCCGGGGTAGGGCGTCTCGAGGCCGAGCAGATTCCGCGCGGCCACTTGCGCCTGGGCGACGGCGTTGGGGAAGATCGCGTGAACATAGCGCTCACCGGTGAGCCGGTCGAAAGTCTCCGCGACGTCGCCGGCGGCGTAGACGTCGGGGACGTTGGTGCGGAGGTAGTTGTCGACGCGAACGCCCCAGCCGACATCGAGGCCCGACCCGGCGAGAAATTCGACGTGGGGCTTGACGCCGGTGGCCGCGACGTAAACGTCGGCCTGGAGTCCATCACCCGATTCGAGGGCAACGGCCTCGGCCTTGCGCTTGCCGGTGAAGCCGGCCGCCTTGGTGCCGAGGCGAACCTCGATGCCGCGCTCGCGCATGACGGACAAGGCAATCTCGGCGGTTTCGGCATCGAGCATGCGCGGCATCACGCGGTCGGACAGCTCGATCACGGTGACGACGAGGCCGAGTTCGCGAAGCAAAATCGCGATCTCGACGCCGATGAAGCCGGCGCCAACAATCAGCGCCTTGCCGCCGGGCCTGCGCTTGCCCTCCTCGACGAGGGAGTGGGCGGCGGTGAGCGATTTGAAGTCGTAGACGCCCGGCAGCTCGCGGCCGGGGAGCGGGGCGTAGAGGCTGCTGCCAGAAGCGATGACGAGGCGATCGTAGGAGAGCGAAGCGCCGTCCTCGAGGTTCAACTGCTTCTGCGCGGGGCGCACCTGGCTGACGCGAACGTTTTGCCGGTAATCGACTTCGAGGCGGCGGCAGGCGTCTTCCCCTTTCCAGAAGAGGGTTTCCCGGCGGCCGGTGAGGAAATAATCGGCCATGGCGGGTGGCGCGTAGGGCGGGAACGGTTCCCTCGAGAGCAAAACGATCTCGACGCTGCGGTCGTATTCGCGCAACGTCTCGGCGACCGTTAGCCCCGCTGGTCCTGCGCCCACGATGACCACCCGCATGGCGTTATCTCCCCAGTTCAGCCGGCGCGCCCAGCGTTTGGCCGGCTATCCAGATTCGGCGTCGGAAGCCGGCTCGTGCTTCAGTCGGCTGCATGCGTCGAAGCTGCCGGAGCCTCAGCTCCACGGATCGATTCGAGCGGCAGGCGCGGCAGGCCGAGCGCCTCGCGCTTGGATTCGATGTGACGGCGAATGAGCAGAGCGGCCTTTTCCGGATCGGGCTCGACGGCGAATTTCGCTCCGACGATGCTTTCGAGTCCGCCGGCGAGCAGATCGACCACCTTTTTGCTGCCGAAGATCGGCGGCTGAACGCCCAGCACGGTGAAGATGCCGCTGGCGACGACATAGGTGCCGATCGTCGCCGCTTTCTCGGAATACCATTCCGGCGCGGCGCCGGCGAGCGGCAACTGGTCGATATCGACACCGAGCGCGCCGGCCAAGGCCGCGGCAAGCACGAGGATGCGCGAATTATCGACGCAGGAACCCAGGTGCAGCACCGGCGGGATGCCGAGCGCCTGGCAAACCGAACGCAGACCCGGCCCGGCCATCTCGGCCGCCTCGGGCATCATCTGGCCGGCCTTGCCGTTGGCGATGGCGGCGCAGCCGGTGACGAGCACCAGAACGTCGTTTTCGATCAGGCGGCGCGTCAGCGTGACGTGGCCGTAGTCCTGCTGGATCTTCGGATTGTTGCAGCCGACGATGCCGACGGCGCCGCGAATCGTGCCCTTCGCAATCGCATCAACGAGCGGCTTGGGCGTGCCGCCAAGCGCGCCGAGGATCGCTTCGACCGAGAAACCGGCCATCATCGGCACCGGTTCCACGGGGATGCGGACACGCTGCGGATTGCGATACGGGAAGGCCTCGATGCCGCGGCGCACGATCTGCTTGCCGATCTCGATGCCGCGCTCGGGATCGAACGGGATATGGATGGCGCCTGGAAATTTCGCTTTGTCGAAGGTGGAAATGACCTGGGTGTGGAAACATTTGGCGACGTCGGTGACGGACGGCATGATGCACTGGTAATCGACGACCATCGCTTCGAGCGCGCCGGTCATGATCGCCAGTTCCTGCATCAGGTGGTTGCCGGCCATTGGGATGCCGCGGCGCATCAGCAATTCGTTGCCGGTGCAGCACAGGCCGACCAGGTTGATCCCGGCAGCGCCCTTCTCTTTCGCCAGGCGAACGAGTTCGGGATCCTGGGCGGCCTGCACGATCACATCGGAAAGCATGGGATTGTGGCCGTGGAGGGCGATATTGACGTGATCGGGCTTGAGGGTGCCGAGATTCACCTGGGAGACGACGGGCCTGGGGGTGCCGAACATGACGTCGGAAAGCTCGGTAGCAATCATCGAGCCGCCCCAGCCGTCGGAGAGGCTGGTGCGCAGGGCGTGGAGGAGGATATTGGCATAGTCGTTGTCGACGCCCATGTGGGTGCGGTGCATCATCTCGACGCTTTCACGATCGATTCCGCGGGGCGTGATGCCGATCTTGCGCCAGAGCGCGCGGCGTTTTTCCGGAACACGGGAGAGGAAATCGAGCGATTGCTTTCGGGTGCCGAACTCCTCGAACATCGCGCGCGCCAGTTCGCGAGCAATCTCCTCGGGCGGGCGGCTAACGGTGGCGATGCCTCGCTCGCGGGCAAGAGCATGGAGTTTTTCGACGTCGGTGATGCGGTAACCGATGGTTTTTCCCTCGGCCAGGGCCTCGAAGGTTTCGAGGATGTCGCGACCGTGGTCGGAATGGGCGGAAGCGCCGGCGGCGATCGATCGGCCCAGGTTGCGCGCGACGATGGTATCGGCGTCGGCGCCGCAGACACCTTTCTGCGGGCCCTCGCCGAAGGGATCGATGCGGCAGGGGCCCATGACGCAATTGCGGCAGCTGAGGCCCATGGCGCAGTAGCCGCACTGAGGCTCCTGGGCTGCCAGGCGGTCCCAGACGGTCGGGATCCGCTCATCGTCAGCGCGCTCGAGTATCTTTTGCGCATCGCGGGCGAGAGAACGGTTGCCATTGAAATTCATCGCGCTCATCGGAAACCTCCATCGATCTCGCTTGCTTCGGTTCCCCAATTGCCCCAGCTTTCGCTGCCGGGTATGACGGACGCCGCGGCCACACCATGGGCCTGGGCGGCGAGCACTTCGCGGGTTTCGCGCAGCCGGCCCTCGCGCACCAGATCGTTCAGCTCGCCATAGACCAGCGCCCCCACCTTGCACGCCTCGACGCAGGCGGGAACCCGGCTGGCACGCACGCGATCGATGCAGCCGTCGCACTTGACGGCGACGGTGCGCGGCCGGAGGCCGTCGGCAAGCGGATAGAAAGTGAGCGCGTCGAACGGGCAGACCATCGCGCACATGGCGCAGGCAATGCATTTCCCCGGCTCGACGAGCACGAGATCCTGCTCGGGATCGCGGTAAATCGCCGCAGTCGGACAGACCTGCTGGCAGGGCGCCGGCTTGCAATGGCGGCAGCGATTCGGGAAGGAGCCGATGAAGGCGAAACCGGGCTCGACGTGGACGCGGGTGCGCGGCGGCGGATCCTCGAGCATGGCCACGGCATCAACATGGCTCCGCGAATGCTCCACGGCACAGGCAAATTCGCACTGCCGGCAGCCGATGCAGCGTTCCGGGTTGACGAAGACCATCTTCATCGAAGCCTCCTTCGGCGAGCGTCCCGCGCGGCACGGCGTGGGCCTGCCGCTTATCAGGCTACCGGCTCGACCTGACGGCCGCGGCGCTCGAATTCCAGTTCCCACTTCAAGCGCGCGAGAATCGCCGCCGCCTCGGCGGCAAGCGTCGGCGAGAGATCACCGGGGGGCAGGCCGGAGCGGTCCGCCTCGCGCACCTTGGGATCGAGCGAAAGGCAACCGAGCAGGGGCAGGCCGGGCGAGTGGGCAGCGATGAAATCGGCATCGGCGGCGGATTCGGTCTTGCTGCCGACCAGGAAGAGGCGATCGAGGTGAATATCGCGGGCGAGATCGCGGATCTGGGCGGCGGTAGAGAGGCTGCGCCGGGTTGGCTCGACGAGAACCAGCATAGCGTCGACCGAATCGGCGGTGGCGCGGCCTAGGTGCTCGACGCCGGCGTAGAAATCGAGCAGCACCACTTCGTCGAGATCGAAAAGGATGTGACGCACCAGGGCCTTGAGCAGCGTGCTCTCGGCGCAAAAGCAGCCTGACCCGCCTTTCTTTTCCACCGAGCCGAGTTGCAGAAGACGAATGCCGCGATGAACGGCGGAAAAGCGTTCGGGAATGTCGTCGACGCGGGGATTCAGCTGGAAGTAGCTGCCATATTGACCTGGCTTCGTGCCGGTGCGCTCGGCAATCAGGTCGCGCATTTCGGCCACAGGGTGCAGATCCCGCAGAAGCGACTCAGGAAAGCCCAGCGCCGAACCGAGCGAGGGCGCGGGATCGGCATCGATCGCCAGCACCTCGCGGCCCTGCCTGGCAAAGGTGTAGGCCAGCAAACTGGTCAGCGTCGTCTTCCCTACCCCGCCTCTCCCGGTCAATGCAATTTTCACGTTGCCTCCCTGGCTGCCGAGGGTAAGCGGGAGGATGCCCGACGGAAAATTCGCACGGCCGTTGGCCTTCCCAGTACAGGGCAATCGTTGCGGTGGCGCCCCGGTTCGCCAGCCGCGTGCGGGAGATTCAGACGAGCCACACCTATCCGCTCGCACCGACACTGGCACGCTCCTTGCCAGAACGGGCCAACGGCGGCGGAAATGCAAATGTTGTGGAATCAATGGGGAGAGAGAAACAGGGGAGCAACTGCGACCTGAGTGCCCGTGACCGGTGCCGGGAGGCGAGCCAAATAGCGCATCAGCAGTGGGCTTTATGACGCATAAGGGAATGGAATTCCCGTCGTGAAATCGGACCATTACGACCCGGTTCGCGCAGCCCCATAAGTGGGCCGGCCGCGATAATCGCCGAGTGCGCCTCGAAAAGGAATTGCGCGCTGGCAGCAGGAAAGTTCAACAACGGGAACAGGAATCGGGCGGCAGATTCGGTGGCGCAGGCATCTTCACGTACAATGCCGTGAGTTGGATAGCGGCGGAGAGCCGAGACGCGCTTCGCCGGAAGGAATAAGGGAGCCCGGATGAGCTGGATTCATATCTTGATCTTGGCCTTCGTACAGGGGATGACCGAACTGTTGCCTGTATCCAGTTCGGCCCACGTGATCGTCATAGCCGAACTGCTGCACGAAAACATGTCCACGCCGGCCAATGCCCTGCTGTTGGTGATGCTGCATACGGGCACGATGTTCGCGGTGATCGTCTATTTCTGGCGGCGGTGGGTGCGCGAATTTCTCTCCTCCTGGAGCAAGTTCTACCGGTTCGCGAAACTGATCTTCGTGGCCTGCCTGCTTTCCGGTGTAGTCTTCCTCCCAATACGGTCGTTGGTCGTTCACATCCTGAGCCACGGCAACTACCATGCCAGCATCGAAACCTTGTTTCACAAGCTCAATTGGATCGCGCCGGCACTCTTCATCGTCGGCCTGGTGATCCTCTATGCCGGCCTGCGCGAGGCGCGAAAACCGGCGAGCGATAAGGTATCCGTGCCGAAGGGCATCAGCTGGCGCGATTCGATCGTCATGGGAATCCTGCAAGGCTTTGCCATTCCCTTCCGCGGCTTTTCGCGCTCCGGATCGACCATTTCGGGCGGCCTGCTCACCGGTGGAAACCGCGACGAGATAGAGTCCTTCAGCTTCGCCATGGGAGTGGCGATCACGCCGCTGGCGATCGGCTGGCTGCTACTCCGCGACCTGCGGGCAATTCATCGGGCCGGGCTTACGATCCATCTCGGCACGATCCTGGCCCCCGGACTTTTCGGCATGGCCTGTGCCTTTGTTGCAGGCCTGCTCGCCTTGCTCTGGCTTTCCCGCTGGCTCGAACATGGCCGCTGGTATTGGTTCGGCATCTATTGCCTCGTCGCCTCCGTCACGGTGGAGATTCTCTACCTGCACGGCTGGTAGAACGGTCCGCGGCAACGCCGCAGCCTGCGCGAAGCCAATCCACTTCCCTCGGACCCTCTGTCAGTTTTGACAGTGTGCGGAGCACCCGCGCCCTGCTACAAGAAAGCCAACGCAAGACACCCGCCTGAGAATTTCATGACAGTTGGGGCAGTTTTGCGGTGCAGTCGTAGCCAAATGGACGTGCCGCAAACATCAAGCGGAATCAACGCAAGAGGAGAAGATCGATGCCAGTCAAGACGCCGAAAGAGACGTTTGTATATCTGCTCAGCCATGTGCGGCAGGCGCAGGAACGGACGACGACAATCCTGGATGAAATCAGCAAGCTGGCGCAACAACCGGAGATCAAGGAAGCCCTGGAGGCCCGTCACTTCGTATCGGCCAAAATCCTGAGCACGCTGGATGAAGTTTTCAAAATGATCGGCGAAAAGCCTGTGCCAATCACCGGGCGCCTCCAGGAAGTTTTCCTCGAGGATTTCCGCAAGGAGTTCAACGAGATTCAATCGCCCGAAGCCAAGCGGTTGTTCATCTTGGCGAAGTTGATGCACCTGTTCCAGCTCCGCGTGGGTGAATACATGGCGTTGATCGCCGCAGCTGACATGACCGGCAACTACGGCGTCGGCGTGCTGCTCGAGAGTTGCCTGGCAGACAAACTAGCGTTTGCCGAGCGGACGCGGCGCTTGATTCGCAAGATCGCCGAGCAGCGGTTTGCCGAACGAGCAGCTTAACCCCTCGAAAATCCAGCCGTGTCGGGCCCCGCCCTTCGCCGGACGGGGCCTTTTGTTGAAGCGGCCGGGACGGCGTGACCTTTGGCACTGGCAGCCGGCCATTTTTCCTTCAGGATTGGCGGCGGGCAAAAGCCCGCAGTTCATAGAGGAGACCATTCGTGCCCGTTCACATTGGGGCGAAGGCACACGATTTTTCCGATCCCATGGGATTGCTCTCCGATTGCCATCGCCGGATCGAGATGTTTCTCGGTGTGCTCCAGGGCATCGCTGGCGTGATCGATCGCCCTTTGAGCGAGGAAAACGCCAAGGCGCTCGATTCGGCGCTGCAATACTTCCGCCAGGCCGCGCCGAAGCACAATGCCGACGAAGAGGAGTCACTTTTCCCGCGCATGCGCCGGATCCGGCAGCCGGAGATGCGGTCGGCCATCGCGAAAGTCGAAGGGCTGGAGAAGGACCATCGCTGGGCCGCGCCTTTGCATGAGGAAATCGAGCGCCTAGGGCGGATCCGTCTTTCCGGGAGCAGCCTGACCGGGACAGAAATCGCCATGTTCCGCGAAGCCGTAGACGAACTGGCAGAGATGTATCGAGAGCACATTCGCGTGGAGGATGAGGCTGTTTTCCCTGTGGCGGCGCGGCTGCTGCCGGACGCAGACCGAAAGGCGATCGGCGAGGAGATGGCCGTCCGGAGGAATATTCGCCCGACGGGCGCGGGCGCCAAACCGGCGTAGCGGGCGGTGCGCACCTGGAGGAGCTTCGGGCGTTCAGCCGACGACAATCTAACGGACGTGAAGGGCCACTCGGGGAAAAGCCCGCGGCCGGCAAAAGCGCCGTCCGTGGCTACCGGAACGTGAGGTGCGGGCACACCTGCCTGCAGCGGCGACGGCTTAGGCGGCGGGCTCGCTTTCGAGAACGATCACCGGGCGGTAGATGCGGGGAACAACCGGCTCGGCGATGGCGATGAGCTTTTCCTGGCTGCTGAAAACGCGCATGCGCGCAGGCTTCCAACGGTCGGCGTCGAGTTGAGCAGGTCCGGATTGGCCGACGACGGACCGGCCAGGCTGGAGCTGAGAGACCGGGACAGTGAAGCGGGCGCCGTGGCGGATGCGGCGCTCGACGACCGGGAGCACCTTGACGCGCGGCAGATCGGCGAGCAGGCCTTCGAGCGGAATCACACGATCGCTCAGCTTGCGGGCGGCCTGCGCAGCAGCCACTTCCTCGAGCGTGATTGCCTGATCGAGTGTGAACTCACCGACGGCGGTGCGGGTGATTTCGGAAACGTGGGCGCCGAAACCGAGCGCGCGGCCCATGTCGTGAGCGAGCGAACGGACGTAGGTGCCGGGGCCGCACTCGATCTCGAAACGCGCCGAGGAGCCCTCGATTGAAAGCAGCTTCAACTGGTAGACGTCGACCTCGACCGGCTTGAGCTCGACCGGTTTCTTCTTGCGCGCCAGTTCGTGTGCCGGGCGACCATGAATTTTCTTGGCGGAATAGGAAGGCGGGGTCTGCTCGATGCGGCCGATGAACGGCCGAGCGAGTTGCTCGAGTTGGTCGCGGGTGAGTGTCGGAGCGGCGTCGGGCCCGAGCGCTTCGCCGGCGGCGTCGTAGGTGTCTGTGGCGAAGCCGAAGCGGAAAGTACAGAGGTAGCGCTTGCGGCGCGCCGAATAGAACTGGGCCAGGCGGGTGGCACGGCCGAGCAGCAGCACGAGCACGCCGGTGGCAATGGGATCGAGGGTGCCGAGGTGGCCGATCCGGCGGAAGCCGACCAGGTGGCGGACGGCCTCGACAACGTCATGCGAGGTGCGCCCGGCGGGCTTGTTCACCACCAGGGCGCCCTCAAAGGGCGGGATGGATTTGGGCTTTGACATGTTCGGATTGAGCGGCGTGGCGCCCGTGCCGGGAGGGACAGGCTCCGCCGGGTGACATCAGCTCCTTCGAAGACTCAAAAAGACTCAAAAAAATACCCAGCAAAAGGGGCCAGGGCCCGGCTTTCCGACGCGGCGGACCGGCGGAAAGGAACACGGGCAGAGGTGCCCGCGCCACGGGCACCGATCCCAAGCACTACGACTTTTCCCGGCGCAGCAGCTCCTCGATGTGGGCGCCATATTCAGCAGAATGATCGAGCACAAATTCCAGGTGCGGGCTGCGCCGGAGCTGAAGGCGCTCGGTCAACTCGTGGCGAATGAAACCGGAGGCGGACTCGAGCGCCGCGAGGACATCGGCCTGTTCCTCGGCGGTGCCCTGGACGGCGACAAAAACTTTCGCCTGGCGCTGGTCCGGAGACAGGCGCGCTTCGGTGACCATGATGGAAACCGTGAGCCGCGGGTCCTTCAACTCCCCTGCCAGCATCACTTCGATTTCCTGGCGAATCTCTTCGACCAATCTCTCACGGTGGTGTCCGGACATCGTTCCCTCCGCGAGGCGCCACTAGAACAGTTCGGTATCGAAATCGACCAGGGCCCGGCCCAGCAGCCGCTCGGCATCGTTGAGCACGGCCCGCAGCGCCCCTTCGAGATAGGCCGCGTCGGCCGAGATGGCGACGACGCCGACGACAGCCCGGTGCCAGCTCTCCTGTCCGTCGAGCTCGGCGACGGAGACGTTGAAGCGATGACGCAGGCGATCCTTCAGGCTTCGCAGCACCTGGCGTTTATCCTTGAGCGAGTGAGACTCGGGTAGAAGGATTTCCAGCGTCAGGCAGCCGATGGGCATGGGGACCTCGCGCCGATCAGGCCGAGACAGGAGCGGCGGCCATCTTCTCAACGGTGAAGCATTCAAGCACGTCGCCCACTTTGACGTCGTTGAAGTTCGCGACACCCAAGCCGCACTCGAACCCGGTGCGCACCTCGTTGACGTCTTCCTTGAACCGACGCAGCGATTGCACCTTACCGGTATAAACCACCACGCCGTCGCGAACGACGCGGACTTCGGCATCGCGACGCAGCAAACCATCCTGCACATAGCAGCCGGCGATCATGCCGACGCCCTTGATGCGGAAGGTGTCGCGCACGGTGGCCCGGCCAAGCGAGGTTTCCTTGAACACAGGCTCGAGCAGGCCGGTCATCAGCTTGCGCATCTCGTCGACGAGTTCGTAAATGACGGTATAGGTGCGGATCTCGATATCTTCGTGCTGGGCGAGTTCGACCGCTTTGCGCTCAGGGCGGATATTGAACGCGACGATAAGCGCCTTGGAAGCGGTAGCGAGCAGGACGTCGGTTTCGGAGACGGCTCCGACCGAGGCGTGAATGATATCGAGCTTGACCTTGTCGGTGGAAAGTTTCGGCAGCAGGTCCGTAAGCACTTCGACCGAACCCTGGACGTCGGCCTTGATGACGATCGGGAGCTCCTTCACTTCGCCGGCCTTGAGCTGTTCCTGGAGCTGATCGAGCGTGAGCCGGGCGCCGGAGGTGCGGGCGAGCGAGGCTTCCCGGAGCTTCGCCTGTCGGTATTCGGAGATGTGGCGAGCCTTCGCCTCCTCGGTGACGAGCAGGCGATCGCCGGCCTCGGGGACGCCCTGTAGCCCAAGCACCTCGACCGGAGTGGAGGGCCCAGCGGCCTTGACCGTCTGGCCGCGATCATCAAACATGGCGCGAACTTTGCCGTAAACCGAACCGCAAATGAAAGATTCGCCGGCGTGGAGCGTGCCGTTCTGGACAAGCATGGTGGCGACCGGGCCACGGCCCTTGTCGATGCGGGATTCGAGCACGACGCCGGAAGCCGGAGCTTCCGGGTTGGCCTTGAGCTCGCGCATCTCGCCGACGAGGGCGATCATCTCGACGAGCTTGTCGATGTTCTTGGCGGTCTTGGCGGAAACCTCGACGAAAACCGTATCGCCGCCCCACTCCTCGGGCATCAGGCCCAGATCGGCCAGCTGGCGCTTGACGCGCTCGGGCTGGGCATCAGGCTTATCGATCTTGTTGACGGCGACCAGGATCGGCACCTTGGCGGCACGGGCGTGGTCGATCGCCTCGCGGGTCTGAGGCATCACGCCATCGTCGGCAGCGACAACCAGGACGACGACATCGGTAACGCCGGCGCCGCGGGCACGCATGCGGGTGAACGCCTCGTGGCCCGGGGTATCGATGAACACGACGCGCTTGCCATCAACCACGACCTGGGAAGCGCCGATGTGCTGGGTGATGCCGCCGGCTTCGCCTTCGGCGACATTCGTCTGGCGAATCGCGTCGAGCAGGCTGGTCTTGCCGTGGTCGACATGGCCCATGACCGTAACGACAGGGGGCCGGGGTTCGAGCTTCTCAGGCCCGGCTTCCTGTACGATCTCCTCTACAAGCTGTTCCTCGAAGGGAACTGCCTTGACGGTGGCGTTGAACTGACTGGCCAGCTTGGTGGCCGTGGGCATGTCGAGCACCTGGTTAATCGTGGCAAACACACCGCTATCGACCAACTCCTTCAGCAGGTCTTTCGCGCGAATGTCGAGTTTCTGGGCTAAATCCCGAACGGTGACGCCTTCCGTGACAGTGATTTCGCGTGGCTCGCGGTAAACAGGTGCACGCTCGGCCGGAGCGGCGCGCCGGGAGGTTTCCGGCATCCGCGCGCGAACCGGATGCAGTTTCCGTTCGCCTTCCTCAAAGCGCTTTTCCGCCAGGGGTCGGGCACGATGATCGGGCTTGCGCACATAAATCGGCTTGCCCGGCTCGGGCTTGGGAGGCAGCTTGCCCGGACCGTGACCGGGGACCGGAGGAACGGTTCCGGGCCGACCGGGACGGAAACCTGGACGACCACCCTCCCCCGGACGACCTGGAGCACTGGGACGGCTGGGCGCGCCAGGGCGTGCGCCGCCAGCACGACCGGGACCGCTCGGGCGAACGGGACGGGCAGGAGTCACGCCACCGGGGCGCGGACCCATTTGGCCGGGGCGAGCGCCGGGCTGACTCGGACGGGCACCGGGCTGGGCGGGACGCACACCGGGGCCGGAGGCCGCCGGACGGGCACTCAAGGGTTGACCAGGATGACTAACCGGGACTACGGGCCCTGGGACAGGCGGTTGAACGGCCGGGTGCACCGGAGGAACGGCCGGCTGGCTTGGCGCAGCCGGTTTCGGCGAAACGGTTGAAGGAGTGACGGTGACTGTCTTAGGCGCCTGGGGCGCGGCCGGCGGGCGAACCACAGCCGGAGCAGCCGGAGGGGCCGGGGATTTCACTGCGGCCGGAGCCGCTGGAGTCGGACTCATGGGAGTTCTTGGTGCTGTCGGGGCAGGCCGTTCTGCGGGCGCGGTGGGCCGTGTCGGAGTTGTGGCAGGCCGAGCCTTTTCCGCTCGCGCCTTTTCCTGCGCCGCAACCGCCTCTTGCTTGGCCTCCTCCGCCTCGGCCATCCGCCGGAAGTACTGGCGCACCTGGTCCGCGAGGCCCGCGTCGACCGAACTGGAGTGAGTCTTCTTCTCGGTGACGCCCAACTTGGGCAACAGTTCGACAATCACCTTGGCTTTGACTTCCAGTTCGCGTGCCAGTTCATTGATGCGGATTTGATGGTGCGTAGCAGTCACTCGTTAAACCTTCTCCTCCTTGCAAGATCCCGATGCTGGGCCCGCCTCGCTGTCGGGGCCGGCGGAAGTGTCGGGTTCGGTCACCGCGGGTTCCTCAGGTTCGCCCGGTTCCTGGGCGGAGGCGGTCTGCGCCTCGCCTTCGGATTCCTGTTGAACCGGCGTCTCGGGCGGTTCGGCCGTTGCAGACGATTCGCTTGGCTCGCCAGGTTCGGCCGGGGACGCGGAGGCCTCTGACGATTCGGACGGCGCCTCGGCTTCACCTTCGGTCTCGGCCTCAGCCGTTTCCGCCGCAGGCGGAGCCGTTCCCGCCTCGACCATTTCAAAATAGTTTGCGACGGCGGCGCGGATTTTCTCCACCATTTTTTCGCCGATGCCCGGAATTTCCATCAACTGCTCGGGCGTCATGTCGGCAAGGCGCTCGACCGCGCTGATGCCGTGCTCCTGGAGGCGCTCGATGGTCTTCGGACCGACGCCGGCGAGTTCCTCGAGGGGGGTGACCGGGGTGGTCATCGCGGTCATCTGCATTTCGATTTCGCGCCGCTTCTCCTCTTCGCTCTTGATGTCGATGTTCCAGCCGATCAGCTTGCTGGCCAGGCGGACGTTCTGGCCCTTCTTCCCGATAGCGAGCGAGAGCTGGGTGTCCTCGACGATCACCTCGAGGCGCTTTTCCTCTGGGTCGACGATCTGGACGCGGGAAACCTTTGCCGGACTGAGGCCCTTGAGGGCAAAGGTGACGATATCCTCGGAAAACGGGATAATATCGATTTTCTCACCGCGCAGCTCGCGGATGATCGATTGTACTCGCATGCCCTTCATGCCGACACAGGCGCCGACCGGATCGACGTCCTTGTCGCGGCTTTCCACAGCGATCTTGGTGCGTTCGCCGGCTTCGCGGGCGACCGCCCGGATGCGCACCGTGCCATCATAAATCTCGGGCACTTCCATTTCGAACAGGCGCTGAACCAGCGTGGGATCCGCGCGGGAAACAACGACCTGGGGTCCGCGGCCGGCGCGCTCGACCGCGCGAATCACCACGCGGAGGCGGTCGCCGACGTTGTAGGCTTCGGCGCGGGACTGCTCGCGGCGAGGCATGCGGGCCTCGGTGCGGCCAAGCTCGACGATGACCTCGGGGCCCTCGATCCGCTTGACGATGCAGTTGACCAGTTCGCCGACACGGCCGTTGAATTCGTTGAAAATGGTGTCGCGCTCGGCCTCACGAACTTTCTGCAGGATCACCTGCTTGGCGGTCTGGGCGGCGATGCGGCCGAGCATCTCGGTGGGCTTGGTCATGAGGATTTCGGTGCCGACCTCCGCCCGAGGGACCTGCTTGCGGGCGTCCTCGAGCGACATTTCCTTGAGGGGATCGGTGACCTGTTCAACGACCTGACGCACGGCGAAGACGTCGACCTGGCCCGTCTCGGGGTTGTAACGGCCACGCAGATCTTCCTCAGTTTTATAGTATTTGCGCGCCGCGACCACCATCGCATCCTCGATAGCCGCCACGATCACAGAAGGATCGATGTGCTTTTCGCGGCTGATCTGCTCGATTGTCTGGTTCAGTAGCGACGCCATCCGGTTCTCCTACCATTCCACAACCAGGCTTGCCTTGCAAATCCGGTCGAGCGGCAACAGCACCGTGCGCCCGTCCAGTTCCAGGCGAACCTTCCCATCCACCACACCCGCCAGCCGCCCCTCGTAGAAACTTGCATTCTCCACGGGCTCGGCAAGGCTGATCCTTGCCTTGCGGCCGGCGAAGCGCTCAAATTCAGCCGGTTTCTTCAACTTCCGGTCAAGACCGGGAGAACTGATTTCCAGAACGTAGCGGGGCCCGGGCACCAGGTCCTCGACATCGAGAAGCACACCCAGTTGCTCGCTGACCCGCTGACAATCCCCGTGGGTGATGCCCTGCGGCTTGTCGATATAAACGCGCAGGAGCCGTTGACGCCCAACCTTCCACTCGACATCAACGATCTCCACACCTTCCGAGCTGGCTACTCGCTCGGCAGCCTCACGGATTTTCGCCAGGTCCACCGCCCCTCACCGGGAGCAACAAAAAAGTGGGCTTTCGCCCACCGAAAATTCCGACAGGTTCGGACTAACTTCAGTATAGCGGACGCCTCTGCCGCTGGCAAGCGCCCGCGCCGCCGCTTGGGCGGACGCGGACGCCGCGTACTAGGGATACGGAACTAAGGTTTCGGCTTGGGGTTGGCCGCTGCAGACTTCATCGGAAAGGTCTCGTCGTAGAGCTTGGTGATCGCCGCCGTAATGTTGATCGCATTCGAGGAGTAGAGGACGGGAGTGGTCTGGGAAGAGGCGTCCAGGACGACGCTGTAGCCATGCTCACGAGCGTACTTGCTGATCAGCGGCATCATTTTCTGACCGATTTCGTCGATTGCGTTGGTCTTGGCGTCCTGATCGTCCTCCTGCAATTGCTGCTGCTTGCGCTGGTAGCGGCGGCCAAGCTCCTGATATTCGAGCGACAACCGCTGTTTTTCGGCGTCGCTGAGCGTATTTTGGCCGTTCTGCAGGCGCTGCTGGAGGCTCTGGAGCTGCTTGGAGAGGTTGGTGAGTTCGTTGACCCGTGGAGCGAACCTCGTCTGGATCTCCTGCGCCGCCTGCTGTCCTGCACCGGTCGAGCCAATCGCCTGCTGGAGGTAGATGACGGCGATCCGTGTCGGCGCGTCCGCCGTCGCGCTCTTGGCCGCCGGCCTCGCCTGGGCCCAAAGGGGAATCGCCAACAAGAACCCCATGCTTACAATCAATACGTTACGCAACTTCATTGCCTCTCCTCGGGCACTCACCGAGCGCCCAACCGCGGGATTATAAGATTCCTTCCACCACCGGGTCAAACGCTCCGGAGCCGCAACCTCAGTGAGGTAGCGGCACGATCAGCACCCGGTTGTTCGCTTGATCGGCGACAACCGCGAGATTCGTCACCGGATCGATCGCTATTGAATTTTGCGAAGATCCATCCACGGGCAGCAGGCTCCGCACCTGGCTGCCATTGGGGTTGACTTCGACGACCGAAGCCGTATGGCTGGCCGGATTCACCGTCACGGCCTCGGTCGCCTGGTAGTTGTAGGCGATCGAGGAAGGATTGATTCCGGTGGCGATGTTCTGGACGATGTTGTTGTTCTGCGGATCTATAACCAGGATCCGGTTCCCGCCGCTATCCGCCACGAGGAAAAGATCATGGATCGGATCGAGGGCGATGCCGGTTGGCAAATCCGCGCCCAGAATGTGGCCGGTAAGCAAAGCAGGAGTGTCCTGCTGGTCGATGATGTCGATGGTTGGCGGACTCTGGGTGGCGCAGAGGGCCGCGGTCATTTCGAGATTCGGGTCGGTGGCGACGGCGAGCGGCCCCTGATCGACCTCGGTGAGGGACGAAAAGGAACCGTTGGCGGCGGAGAGGAAGCTGACGTTGTTGCTCAGCTGGTTGGCGATCGCGGCCAAGCCGGTATCCTGATCGATATTGACCGCCGTCGGGCCGCTGATGCTGTACTGTCCGCCGCCGATCTGCGTACTGCTGGCCGAGCAAGCGGCGGTGGCATAGCAGTCGTTGGTGAGATCGATAATCGAGGCGGTGTTGTCGCCGTTATTGACGACGACCGCTGTGCCGAGGCGCGGGCTCATGTCGACGGCGACCGGATCGGCGCCGACGTCGATTGTCTGCAGCACGGTGCCGTTGCTGAGGTTGATCAGCGAAGCGGTGTTGTCGCCAGAATTGGTGACTACGGCCAAGTTGCGCGTGGGATCAACAGCGACTGCAACCGGAGCAGTGCCGACCCCAACCGCCTGCACCACGGGAACCTGATAGATGTTCGAGATCGTGCCGGAGCTATTCATGACGTCCAGGTTCAGCCAACGCGGGCCGCTGAGCAGCGAGGTGGGGATGCTGGCCTTGATTTCCTGACTGCTGACGAGCTGGACGTTGGAAGTGGGCAACGCGGTGCCATCGACGCGCACCACGGCGCCCGAGGCGTATCCGCCGCCGATGAGCGTGACCGTCTGCGTCGACGAGGAGGTGAACAGGCGCGAGGGACTCGCCAGCGTGATCGCCGGAGTCCGCACGGCGCCAAGCGAGATCACCGAAGCGCTGCCGTCGCTCTGATTGACAACGACCGCTTCGTCCAGCGCGGGGTCGAACGCCGCGGCGACCGGCGAATTGCCGACGGTGAACGCATTGCCGATAAGCTGGGCGGTGGTGAGGTTGACCGCCTGCACCGTATTAGCCTGCTGATTGACGATCAGGCCGACATTGGTGAGCGGATTGACCGCCGCAGCCACATTGTTGAAACCGGTATTGCTGACGCCTTGCACGGATTCGTCGAGCAGGCTGAAGACGTCGGCGACTTCCGCGTTCGGATCGGTGAGCAAAATCTGGTCGGTATCGGGATTCACGGCGATGCCGTCGACGGTGGTCGAGAGCGTGAAGCTGAAGGGGATGTCGTAGGTCGGCTGGCCCGTCGTGCTGATCGCCGGATGGCTCATGTCGATGGCCGAGATCGCGCCGTTGCCGCCGGGAGTAACGATCGCCCAGTCGAGCTGGGGTTCAATGGCCACCTGCGGGCTGTTGCCGGTGCCACCCGCGCGCGTGCCTCCCTGGGTGACGTCGACCGGGGTGATTGTCGCCGGGCTCTTCGAGAGGTCCACAACCGTTTCGGTATTCGTCTGCTGATTGGCAACGACGGCGTGGCCGGTCAGCGGATTTTCGCCAATCGCGACCGGCACGTAGGCCGACGGCAGGGTGATACTTTGGGGTGTTTGCGTCGGATCGGCAAGGTTGACAAGCGAGAGCGTCTTGCTGCCCTGATTGACTACGATCGCCAGGTCGCGCAAGGGGTCTACGGCCACGCCGGTCGGTTCGGAGCCCACCGAAACGTTCTGCACCGGGCAGGCCGAGCTGCTGGTGCAGTTGGCCAGATTGATGAGTGAGATGGAGTTTGTGCCGGTATCAACGACGACGGCGACGTCGGTCGCCTGATCGATCGCAACTGCTGCCGGCTGTGTACCCACTGTGACTGTGGCGACCGAGGAAATCGGAGTGGCAGAAAGGTCCGGGGCCACGGCCACGTTGACGGCGGCTTGGCCCGGCGACGCTCCTGCATTGCGGACAGTCAGCTGATAGAGCCCGGCCTGCTGCAAGTCCGATCCGGGCAGCGAGACGGCCAGCTGATTCGGGCCGTTCAGCGTGGCGCCGACGGTCTGCCCGTTGAACTGCACCACGGTGGAGGGGGAGAAATAGCCTCCGTCGAGCGTGACCGAAGCCGGGCCGCAGGAACCGGTGGGGCATTGCGGCACGCTGATGGGCGAGGAGGAAATGATCGCCGGGCGCTCGGGAGCCACCTGCAGGCCGACGCTATTCGACGTGTGGCCGTTTTGCGCTTGGATCGCGATCTGGACCGTGGCAGCGGACTGCAGCAGCGAGGTGGGCACGACACCGCGCAGCAGGCTGGTGCTAAGGAAAGTGGTGGGAACGGGCTGGCCGTTGGCCAGGACGGTGCTCGTGGAAAAGAAATCGGAAGACGACTGGGCTGTGACGTAGACGTTCTGGGAGACGCCGCCCTCGGCGGTGGTGGTCGGAGTAATCGAAGCGATCACCGGGTCCACCTCAGCCAGGACAGTCAACTCGCTGGTGAAACTCTCGTTGGAGTCGGCGACCGAAGTGGCTGCAACGCTCACCTGCCCGGAAGGAGGCGTGGCCGCTGGAGCCAGATAATAGACATTATTGTCCGGCCCGGTGGGCGCCTTGCAGGGGCTGGAGCCGACGATGCAGATCTCGCCGTCGGTGGCGTCGCCGTTCACCGTGCCGTTGACGGTCCAGGTGACACCGGTGTCGGAAGTGCCGGTGACCGTGGCGCTCAGGGGCAACTGCTCGCCGGTACCCAGCGTGGCGGTGGCAGGGTTGACCTGGACGCGGATGCCGGAATCGAGGGTGACGTCGGCGGTCGCTTTGGCGGTGGAATCGGCCTGGCTGGTGGCGGTGACGGTGATGGAATTGGGGTTGGGGATCTTGTTGGGGGCGACGTAGAGGCCGTTGGAATCGATCGTGCCGCAACCGCTGCCGCTGCAACCGCTGCCGCTGAGGCTCCAGGTGACCGCAGTGTTGCTAGGGCCGGTAACCGTGGCCGAGAACTGCTGCGTGCCACCGAGCACGACGACGGCGGCGGTGGGAGAGATCGTAACGGTGGTCGAAGTCTTGCTGCTTCCGCCGCAGGCAGCCATGAGCCCGGTCAGCAGGGCGATCGCCACGGCCGAGAGGTGGTGTGCACGCTTCATACGCGTTCCTCTGGTGCAATGGTTTGATCGGCGGCGGACATGCATTCCTCCCTTGGCATCAGAACGTTCGGCTGACCGTAAAGCGCAACGAGTGCACCGGCTCGAAGAGAAACGGCGCGTAATGGCCGGGCTCGGTGGCCAGAAGATTGTCGAGTTGCGGCACGATCTGCGTTTGTAACACGCTGGGCGGCAGCGAAGCCTTGGTCGCCGCATTGAGGTAATACGCCCCGGTCGGTTCGACGACAGTCGAGCGCAAGCGGTTCACGTTGTAGGCGTAATAGACGCGGAAAGGCGCCTGAATGATCGGCAACTGGACGACGAATTCGATGCCGGTGGAACTGTGCAGGTGAAAATTCGTGCCGGGGGCGAGGTGCAGGATTGAGGGAACAGTGACATTGGGGAAATCGGCGTTGGGGAATTCCGACCGCATGGTGGTGAGCGCGGTGGGATTCAGCGCCAACTGATTCCTCCGGAGGACGCCGTCGACACCCACGTCGTAGAAAAACTCCATGCTCAGGTAATTGCCCACGAGCGGAATCCGGTACTCGAAATTGCCGTATGCCAGCGTATCACCGCCGGGCTGCGTCGCGACGAAATGCAACACCGGGACGGTGAGTGTCTGGAGGGTAGGCTGGCCGTTCACCCCAAGGACGGTGGGGTTGTAGTAGCTGACGGTGGTCGTTTCGAGATTCGGCACAAAGGCCCACGGAGAGATGGAATAGAAGTCAAAACCGCGGATGCTGTTCTCACCGCCGGTGTAGAGGCGATCGAAGGGCGGCAAGACGCGGTTGCCGTAGCCGCTGGCGAAGGAAGTGAGCAGGTGAAAGGCCAGCACGTTGCGGTGGTGATTGATCGGGTGGAAATACTTCATCTCGAACGTGGGCGTTACCGCGTTCACGTTGCCGCCAAGTCCCTGGTAACCGACGCCGAAGTAGAAGGACTTGCCCGCGGTCGGGTTCAGCTCGCTGTTGACCGTGCTGTAGGTGATCGTCGGCTCGAACTGGCTCGAGACGATACCCTGGAGCTGGGAAGGACCGGCGAAGCTGCGGAACTGCAGGGCCTGGAAAAGGACCTGTGACGCTGTGCTATAGGCAGTGATTGAGCTTCTCGTATAGTTATAGTTCAACGCGACGCGGGCAAAGGAGAACCGGCGCACCGGACTGCTGGCGAAGAGCGTGAAGCCCTTGCTGGTGATGTTGTAGTTCTCGGCGATGTTGCCCGGGATATTGATCTTGTAGCCAAGCAACAGGGATTCCTGCTGCGCCTGGTTGTAGGCGTAGTAAGTGGAAAAGATGGTGAAGCCGGTCGAGATCGGCCGGTCGAACAGATATGGCTCGGTGAAACCGAAGGTTATGTCGTGCTCGATGCTGCCGAAGCTGGTGGAAAAGGTAAGCGTCTCGCCGAGACCGAGGAAGTTGTTGGTCTGATAGTTCAGGCCGATGAAGGTGCCCGTAAGGCCGCTGACGCCCCCAGTGAGCCCGATCGTCTGTTTCCCCTTCTCCTTGACGTGAAGCAGGATATCGACGGTGCCTTGGCGATTGTTGCGCTTGATATCGGCGTCCTTGGGCTTGATTCTGTCGAAGTAGTTGAGCTGGTTGAGCCGGAGCAGGCTGAGATCCCAGAGGTGGTTGTTGAACAGGTCGCCCTCGTTGAGCAGCAGTTCGCGGCGAATGACCTTGTCGCGGGTCGTGGTGTTGCCGCTGAAATTGATGCGGCGAATGTAATATTGTTTTCCCTGGTCGAAGGTGAGCGTGAGATTGATGATCTTCTTCTGCTCGTTGATATCGAAGCTCGGGGTCGCGGTGAAATTGATGAAGCCCCAGGCGCCGTAGAGCTTGGTGTATTCCTTGAAAGATTTGCGGACCAAGCCGGCGTCGAAGACGTCGCCAGGCTTGAGCGGGAAAATCGACTTGAGATAGGCGTGCCTGAAGAAGAGGTGCTTTTCGGGGTTCGAGCCGCGAATGAAGAGCTCGCCCATTCGGTACTTCGAGCCTTCCTCAATCGGAATCGTAATGTTGGTGGCCTTGCCGTGAACGGCGCCGATCCACGGGATCGGAATCCAGGGGATGCCCGGGCGATTGACGTTGACGGTCTTGGTTACGGGCTGCTGAATGAGCACGCGGAAATAGCCGTGGTTCTGGTAAAGGGCTTGCACGCCGGTGCCGAGGTCGTCCTCGAGCTTGCCTTCGTCGAAGGTCTTGCTGGCCACCGGGATCGCGAAGAAATAGAGCGGGATCGCGTAAGGCCGCGTGTGCTTCATCGAGCGGATGATCTTGTAGCTACTGAAGGCGTGGTTGCCGGTGATGGTGATCTTGCCCACCTTGACCTTGGGCCCTTCGTTGATATGGAAAGTCAGCACAATGGCGTTGGTCGCCGGGATGCGCTGGTAGGTGGTCTTGACGGTGGCGAACTGGCGCCCATGGGCAGCGAGCAACTCCTTGATGACCACGATGGCCCGCTTGACGTTGGTGGGATCGAAGCGGTCCTCGACCGAAAGGTGCACCTTAGCCTTCTGGAAGGCGTCGAGGATGTCGGATTGCGTGACGGTGTGATTGCCCTCGTACCGAATCAGCCGGATGATCGGCCGTTCGGTCAGGTAAAAGATGACGATTTTGGCGTTCGGATTTTTCGGATCGGACTGGACGATCAGCCGAATGTCCTGGAAATAGCCGGTGTTCCAGAGGGCATGGAAATCGCGGCGCAGGGCTGCGGGGCTGTAGGGATCGCCCACGCGAGTGAAGATGCGCGCGAGTAGCATGTCGCGCGGATAGTCACGGTTTCCGTAGAACTCGATGCGCTCGACGAAGGGCTGCTGGGGCGCGGTCTGGTTCTTGGGCGCCGTGACCGTCTGGAGCGGTCGTTGGGCCCACGCCGGGGCGACCGAAATCCACAGTCCCGCCCACACAACCATCGCGGGCATCAGGAACCGGAAGAAAAACTTTTTCTGAGCGGCCGCCGCAGGCCTCAAGGCCGCGATCCCCCTCTAGTGTGTAAATCTGGCCGGATGCCCGGAAATCCGGCTAGGTGCTGTAGGATTCTCAGCGAACGACCGGAGTTGCTTCCACCACCGGCCGGAACGCGAGTTCCTCTCCGGCCACGTAAGCTTCGATCGTTGCCGGCGGTTGGACGTTTCCCTGAATTAGCGTTTCCGAGAGCGGATCCTCGATATAGCGCTGCAAGGCGCGACGCAAAGGCCGTGCCCCATAGCTCCGGTCACCGCAGGTTTTATCGAGAATCCACCGTCGCGCTTCGGGCGTAAGCGTGATCTGCACCTGGCGGTGCACCAGCGTCTCGTTGATCTGAGCCACCAACAGATCGATGATCTTCAGCAGATCATCGTCGCCGAGCGGTCCAAACACGATAACCTCATCCAGCCGATTCAGGAATTCCGGATTGAAAATTCTCTTGACCTCGCTCATGACCAGATCTTCCAGGCCGCGCTGGCCCAGTTCGCGGGCGGCGGATTGGAAGCCGAGCGTCTGGCCTTTCTGCAGGTAACGAGCGCCGATATTCGAGGTCAGGATGATGATGGTGTTGCGAAAATCGACGGTATTGCCGAGGCCATCGGTGAGCTGGCCGTCTTCAAAAACCTGCAAAAGAATGTTGTAAACGTCGGGATGCGCTTTTTCGATTTCGTCGAGCAGGATGACCGAATAGGGGGCGCGGCGGACGCGCTCGGTGAGCTGGCCGCCTTCCTCGTAGCCGACGTAGCCCGGCGGTGCGCCGATCAGCTTGGAAACCGAGTGTTTCTCCATGTATTCCGACATGTCGAAGCGGATCAGGGAGCGCTCGCTGCCGAACAGGAACTCGGCCAGCCGGCGAGCGACTTCGGTCTTGCCGACGCCGGTGGGCCCGAGGAAGAGGAAGCAGCCGACCGGGCGGCCCGGCGATTTCAGGCCCGCGCGGCTGCGGCGGATGGCGCGAGAGAGCGCGGTGATGGCGGCATCCTGGCTGACGATGCGTTTGTGAAGCTCTTCCTCCATCCGGAGGAGCTTTTGCTGTTCGTCTTCCTTGATTGCGGTTACGGCGATTCCCGTCCAACGGGCGACCACCTCCTCGATGTCCTCTTTGATGACGCGGCCGGTGGTGGAATCGTCGAGCTTGTATTTTTCGCGGAGTTGGCGCAGGCGTTCGTTTTCCTTGCGTTCTTCCTCGCCGTAGTAGCGCGCTTTTTCGAACTCGTGGTTGGCGATAGCCGTTTCCATCCGGTGATTGATGAACTTGATGCGGCGCTGGACCTCGGCGACATCCTCGGGGAGCGTGGCCTGGCGCAACTTGACACGTGCGCCGGCCTCGTCGATCAGATCGATGGCCTTGTCGGGCAGGAAGCGGTCGGGGATGTAGCGGCTGGAGAGATAGACGGCCTGCTTCATTGAGTCGTCTTCGTAGCTGACGGCGTGGAATTTTTCGTAGCGGTCGCGGACACCAAGCAACACCTGGACGGCCTCTTCCTCGTCGGGCGGGGCGACCTTGACGGCCTGGAAGCGGCGTTCGAGCGAGCGGTCGCGCTCAACCGTCTTGCGATATTCACCGGGGGTGGTGGCGCCGATGCACTGGATCTCGCCGCGGCTCAGCGCGGGCTTGAGGATGTTGGCGGCATCGAGCGAGCCTTCGGCTGAGCCGGCCCCGACCAAGGTGTGGAGCTCGTCGATGAAGATGATCGCCGTCTGGCTTTCCATCAGCTCTTTCATAATCGTCTTCAGGCGCTCTTCGAACTGGCCGCGGTATTTGGTGCCGGCGACAATGAGCGAGAGATCGAGCGAGAGGATGCGCTTGTCGGCGAGAAAGGGCGGGACGTTGCCGTCAGCGATGCGCTGGGCGAGGCCCTCGACGATGGCCGTCTTGCCCACGCCGGGCTCCCCGATCAGGACTGGGTTGTTCTTGGTACGGCGACAGAGGATCTGGACGACGCGCTCGAGCTCGCGCTCGCGCCCGATCAAGGGATCGAGCTGACCTTCCATAGCCGCCTGAGTGAGGTCACGACTGAATTCGGCGAGGAGACTGGTTTCTTTGGTTCGGCTCACGGGCACCTTCTCTGTCGTGCTCCGCGCAACTTCCTCGCGAAGCGTCGACAAGCGAAGGCCGCGCTCCTGCAGGAGCTCGGCCCCGAACGACTTCTCTTCCCGCAGAATTCCCAACAGCAGGTGCTCGGTCCCGATGTGTTTGTGGTTCAGCCGTTCGGCCTCTTCGGCCGCGTAGTTCAGTACTCGCTTGCATTCCGCGCTCAGGGGAACTTCGACCGAGGTCGAAATCCGGTCGCGGATCGTGATGCGGGATTCAATCTCCTTCCGAATCGATTCGATTACGCCATGGGTGCGCAGGAATCGATTGGCCAAGGCCTTGTCTTCGCGCAACAGCCCGAGCAGCAGATGCTCGGTCTCGATATAGGGGCTGCCGTATTGGGTCGCCTCGTAACGGGCAAAAAAGATGACCCGGCGGGCCTTCTCGGTATAGCGCTCAAACACGGCTCAGCCTCGCTCCTTCCCGCCGGCCTCGGAAGGACCGGCCATGCGACTCGCCCCTGCCGCCTCACCGGCAGGTACGAGGAAACCGTGCTCCAGGGCCAGCACGCGGCGCGAGCGCCGCGCCAGGGCCAGGTTGTGGGTGGCCAGGATCGTGGTCAACCGACGTGAGTGGTGCAATTGCTCCATTAAGCGAAAAACCGCCTCCGCATTCTGCTCATCCAGCTCCCCGGTCGGTTCGTCGGCAAGCAGAAGCTCGGGTCGGTTCACCAAAGCTCGAGCGATCGCCACGCGCTGCCTTTCGCCCCCGGACAATTCGGAGGCACGTTGCCCGGCACGTGCGCCCAGCCCCACTTGCTCGAGCAGTTCGCCCGCCTGGCGGAGGGCTTCCCGGTGGGAGATCCCGTCCAGCAGCAAGGGCGCCGCAACGTTTTCCGCCGCGGTGAAATCGGCCAGCAAATGATGCCGCTGCCAGACGAAACCAATCGACCGACGACGAAACTCGGCTCTCTGCTCTTCACTGAGCGAATGGAGTGCGCGAGACGCGAAGTATACTCGACCACTCGACGGCGTGTCTAGGGCAGCGACCAGTTGCAAAAGCGTGCTTTTCCCCGCACCAGACGGGCCAACGACTGCGACCCAGTCGCCGCGAGGCACGTCCAGATTCACGCCCGCCAGCACGACGCGTTGCGAAGAGCCTGTGCCGAAAACCTTGGTGAGTTCATCGATGCGCACCAGCGGCTCATTCTCGCCACCCTGAGCGAGTTGGCGACTCTCTTCCGCGACGGCCTCGGCAATTTCCGACACTTTCGATGCGCCTCTAAGGGAACATTTTAGCACGGCAGAAGGAGTCGGCAGCGCCGACGCTTTAGCTGTGCCTTTGCGGTCATCCGAATCGCGCTGCACGTTGGAGGCCAAACGGTTCGGATGGGTGAGCCAAGACGGCGAAAAGAGGCTCTTGGCGGATTCGGCGCAGGAATTCGAATTGGCCGCCGATGCAATCGGACTATTCGTAACGCAGAATCTCGACCGGCTGGAGTCGCGCCGCCGACCAGGCCGGGTAGAACGTGGCCGCGATGCTTACGCCGAGTGCCAGCGCGGCAATCCACAGCGCATCGAGCGCGCTCGTGTGAAAGGGCACGTAGGAGATCGAATAGAACTCCGGATTGAGCGGGATCAGCCTCCAGGCATTTGCCGCCCAGGCCGCCGCATAGCCCACAGCCAGACCGATGGCCGTCCCGATGATCCCCACAGCCAAGCCCTGGAAGACAAAGATCGAGCGCACCTGGCGGCGCCTGGCGCCCATCGCCATGAGCACCGCGATGTCGCCGGCGTGATCGACTACCGTCAGCGACAGCGCGACCAGGATGTTCAGACCGGCGACAAACGTGATCAGGCCAATGAAAATCCCGGTGACCAGTTTTTCCAGGCTGAGCGCCCGGAAGAGGGCGCTGTTCAGCTGCATCCAGGTAGTCGCCTGGAAGCGGGGCCCGGCCTCGCGCACCAGCTCGGGAGCGATCTGCGGGGCGCGGTCGGGATTGTAGAGCCGGACTTCGAGGACGCTGACCAGATGCCCGATGCCGGCCAGATTTTGGGCCTCGCCGAGGGTGACGAAGGCCCAGTGCGCGTCGTAATCGTAGAACCCGGAATCGAAAATGCCGGCGACTCGAAAGCGGCTCGACTGCGGCATCAGCCCCATCGGGGTGAGGCTGCCCTCCGGGCTGGTAACGGTGAGAAATTCGCCGACCTTCAGATCGAGTGAGCGCGCCAGGATGTTGCCGATGATGATTGCCGGTACGCCGTCGGCGTTAGGCGAGAAATTCGCCGTCCCGCTCACCAGCCGGCGCAAGGCCTGATCGGAAGCGATCTCGAGTTTGGGATCGACGCCCTTGAGCACGGCGCCTTTCACTTGGCCTTTGGCGGTCACAAGCACGGTGTTGTAGATCGCCGGGGCGATCGACTGCACGCCTGGCGTCTTGGAGAGGCGAGCGATCAGGGGACGCCAATCGCGAATGCCCTCGTTCCCCTTCGGCTGCAGGTTGATGTGGGCGGTGACTTCGAGCAGGCGGCTGGCGAGGGCGCGGCGAAAGCCGCTATCCATCGAAAGTGCGATGACCAGGGCGATAACGCCGGCGGTTACGCCAACGACGGAGAGCCAGGTAACCAGCCGGAGCAGCGCCGGCTTGAAGGGCGAGCGTAGGTACCGCAGGGCAACCCAGCCTTCAAACTTCATCGCTCCTCGCACAGGACTCTAGGCGTCATGCGCTGTCCTCAAGAACGCGGGCTATACCTCGCGCTCCTTTTCCAAAGACCCTTCGTCCGGGGGCGCGTTGTCCGCCGGCTTCTCTCCGGCCTCGGGACGGAGCAACGGGAAAAGGATCACTTCGCGAATCGCGTGCGAATCGGTCAACAACATGACCAGGCGGTCGATGCCGATGCCTTCGCCGGCGGTGGGCGGCAGGCCGTGGCTCAGGGCGCGAATGTAGTCCATATCGACGACCTTCGGCATCTCTTCGCCGCCCTTCTCCACCTGCGCTCGGAAGCGCCTCTCCTGGTCTTCGGGATCATTCAGCTCGGAGAAACCGTTGGCCAGCTCCATACCGGCGACGAACAGCTCGAAACGTTCGGTGATGGAGGGGTCGTCGGCACGCCGCTTGGCGAGCGGAGAGATCTCGACAGGGAAATCATAGATGTAAGTCGGTTGAAACAGGTGCGGCTCGGCAATGGCCTCGAAGAGTGCACCGGTCAGCTCTCCGTCGGAGGGCGGCGAGGCCGTTTCCGCCTCTTCGACGAGCGGGCGGTCGTGGGCGCGGGCCCAGGCGTTGTAGCGCAAGGCGGCTTCGAGCGGACCGCCCGGCGCCTTGAGTGCCTGTTCGGTCGGAACCGGCCCGGCCTGTTCGGGCCAATACGCGACGATCCCCTGGCGCATGGTCAGGCGGGCAAAGGGGCTGGCGAAATCGATTTCCCGATCGCCGTAGGTGATACGCAGTGTCCCGCATGCCTCCTGGACAAGAGCGCGGAACAGCTGCTCGGTCAGGTCCATCAGCTCAGTGTAGTCGCTATAGGCCTGATAGAACTCGAGCATGGTGAACTCGGGCTGGTGGATGGCGTCGATACCCTCGTTGCGGAAGTTGCGGTTGACCTCGTAGACCCGGTTGAAGCCGCCGACGACCAGGCGCTTCAGGTAGAGCTCCGGGGCGATGCGCAAGTAAAGATCCATATCGAGGGTGTTGTGGTGGGTGACGAAGGGCCGGGCGGTGGCACCGCCGAGGATCGGATGCATCATCGGCGTCTCGACCTCGACATACCCGCGCTCGTCGAAGAAGCGGCGCAGCGAGCGAAGGATTTGGGCGCGGCGCAGGAAGATCCCGCGCGAGCGCTCGCTCACGATCAGATCGAGGTAACGCCGGCGGTAGCGCTGGTCGACATCGGCTAGCCCGTGCCATTTTTCGGGCAGCGGCAGCAGCGCCTTGGTGAGCAGGGTCAGTGCCTCGACCCAGACGGTGAGCTCGCCGGTGCGGGTGCGGAAGAGATGGCCGGAGACGCCGATGATGTCACCGAGATCCAGCAGGCGGAACAGCGCAAAGCCGCGCTCGCCGACCGCGTCGAGCTTGACGTAGACCTGCAGGCGCTCGCCCTGGCCGCTTAGGTGCGCAAAGCCGGCCTTGCCATGCAGCCGGAGCGAAAGGATGCGGCCGGCGATCCGCACGGCGACAGGCTCGGCCTCGAGCTCGGTGGCCGATCGGGAGCCGTAGCGTTCATGGATCTCGGGCACGGTGTGGGAGCAGGGGAAACGATGGGGAAACGGGTCGACGCCGAGGGCGCGAATTTCCTCGAGTTTCTTCTGTCTTTGCACGTATTGGTCGAGCGGCTCAAAGGGCAAGCGAGTTTCCTTCGGCGAGAACGCGAAGTTCGGCAGCGGACCGGAAGCTCGGCAGTATACCGATCGTGCTCGCGGAGCGTCAAGGAGGCTTGTCAGGCCTCGGGCTTTGGTATAATTCCCTCGCTCTCGGAGGTTCTTTGGGTTCTCGTCGCAGCACGGACTCCCCGGCCGACCGCACGGTCCGCGAGGAATGGCTCGCCGGGCTTCCCGAGGACAAGCAGCGCACTTTTCAAAACGCCGTCGCGCAACTGGAAGCGGGCTACGCGATGTTCAGCATAGCCGTCAATGAGTCCTTCGCGTTGCGGCGCTCGGGAGCGCTGGTGCGGGCGCGGGAACAGGTGGGGACTACGGCCGGGGTGATGCACCGCTTCACCGACCAACTCTCGCACCTGCTGGACGCGATCAGCGAACAGGCGCGTGAGACGTCGCACTCGCCGCGCGTGGCGCCGCTAAACCCGGCTTTTTTTCGGTGGCCGATCGCCCGGCGGCGGGCCTCCTGGGAAAGCGCGATCGACATGGTGCTGCCGACACGGAGCCTGCGTTTTCGGCGGAAATTGAACGCGCTGCTGCGGTCGGTAAACCATCTGGCCGGTGAATTCCACCACGCGGCGCGCGAGATTTCCGAAGGGTCTTCGGTGCATCCGGAAAGCCACTGGGAGGCGCTCGATTCGCTGCACTACGATCTGAACACCTGCCTGCGGGAGACGATCGTGGTGCTGAAATCCTTCCTGCTGGGCCTCTCGGACAGTGAAGTGGAGGCTTTCAGCCGGCGGCTGGGGGGTACGGCGGTGAGCAGCCCGGGTGAAGGAGCCGGTTTCTCGCATATTTCGGCATAGACGTTCAGCCCCGTTCCCCTCAAAATGAGGTTCTGTAGGTGCAGTACCATACCCAGTCCGGCGGGTTAGGGTGGGGGCGGAAGCAGCCAGATGACGGACAACTTCAGGAGGAGAGGGGGCATCGCACAGAGTGTAGCGGTGCGGCCCTAACGGGTAGAGTGACCCGAGTGAGGCGGACCGAAACCGGGGAGTTGACCGAGGCAGATGCCATCCGGTTGGCGCAGAAGGGGGACGCGGGAGCCTTCGAACGTCTGTACCGGCTGCACAACCGGCGTGTGTATTCGCTTTGCCTTCGGATGGTCGGCAACCCCGCCGCGGCCGAGGATCTGGCGCAGGAGGCTTTCCTGCAACTCTTCCGCAAGATCCAAACATTCCGCGGGGAATCAGCCTTCTCGACCTGGCTGCACCGGCTGACGGTGAACGTTGTGCTGATGCGATTGCGTCGTAAGAACGTGGTCGAAACCTCGCTCGACGAACTGGCCGAGCAGGACGAAGACTCCGGGAGCGCACCGCGCGAGGTGGGCAGCGCCGACCTCCAGCTCTCCGGCTCGGTCGATCGCGTGAATCTGGAACGGGCGGTGGGGCAGCTTCCGCCCGGGTACCGTGCCGTCTTTCTCCTTCACGATGTGGAGGGATACGAACACAACGAGATAGCCGATATGTTGGGGTGCTCGATCGGCAACTCGAAGTCCCAACTGCATAAGGCCCGCACCCGCCTGCGCGAATTATTGCAAGAGGCGGAGCGGGACCGCGCGCGGGAGGAACGGCAAGAAGCCAAACGTGAGGTAGACGGACTGCCCGAGACCGAGACACGGCCGGCCCGGCAAGGTTCTTAGGAAAACTGCCATGAACTGCGAAGAATTCGAAGGGCAAACCGAGCAATGGATGGAAGGCGACCGGCAACCGGAGGCGCGGGAGCACGCACTGGCTTGCGAGCGCTGCCGGACGCTGGTCGAGGACCTGGATGCAATTCGGTTGGTTGCGCCGCAGCTCGGCGAGGATGTCGCCCCGCCTGAGCGTCTGTGGACGTCGATCCGTGCGCAGCTGGAGCGCGAGGGGCTGGTGCACCGTCCAAGCTGGACCGAGCGGGCCGTCGATTGGGTCCGCATTCCGGTCCGCCCGGCCGCTGCCGTTGGAGCAGCGGCACTGGCAGCCTCGCTGGTAATCGTCACGATCGGGATTCATCTCCGCCAGCCTGTCCGGCCCACGGGACCCGAATGGCTCTCGAGCGATCAGGCCGAGCTGGTCAAGGTCGATACGCAGCTCGACCATGTCGAGCGTGGCGCGCTCCGCTCCTTCCATACCCCGAATCCGGCAGTGGAAGAGGCTTTGCAGCAGAATTTGATGATTATCGACCACCAGATCGCCACGTGCGAAAAGACACTCGAACAGGTACCCTCGGATGAAAATACCCGGGAATACCTGTACGATGCGTACCGGCAGAAAGCAGAATTGCTGAACATGATGGCAGAGCGCAGCACGGCGGCCACCGAATGAGCCCAACAATCGGGGAGCTCGCCGGACGAGCCGGGAGAAACGGGGCAGCGGAAGGAGCCAAGATGAGAAGCGGGGAGACAAGGCTCGGGCTTTTGCTGGCTCTCGGATTCGCCCTGGCCGGCCTGCCCGCCTCAGCACATCGGGTGCAGAATCGGTTCCAGGTGGCCTCGCATCCGGTTGTGACCGTGCACAATTCCAGCGGCAAGGTGACGATCCGCTCCTGGCAGAAGTCGGTCGTGCAGATCGTTGCGAATCACAAGAGCCGGAAGGTGGAGATCAGCGCCCAGAAAAAGGGAAACATGGTGCTGGTTTCGACGCGCATCCTCACCGACAATGTGACCCCGGCTGATCTCGAAGCCGATTACCAGATCACCGTGCCGCAAGAAACAGACCTTTCGGTGCACAATGATTCGGGCATGGTGCACGTGGTCGGGGTTCTCGGCGACACGACGGTGGAAACGGTGGCCGCCGACGTGAAGCTCGACCGCGTAACCGGCTACATCACCGTACGGACGATCGGCGGCTCGTTCACCTGCAAGGAGTGCTCGGGGCGCATCCAGGCGAATTCCATCAGCGGCGGCATCAACCTGATCGGCTCGGAATCAAGCAACGTGCAGGCGCGCACCTCGACCGGCAACATCCTGCTCGATAGCGACCTGCTGCCCAACGGGCTCTACCAACTGCGCAACTACAGCGGCCATATCGATGTGCTGTTCTCGCCGTCGGACTCCTTCGACGTCTCGGCTATCTCGCTGCGCGGCAAGGTGGAAAACGACGCCAACCTCAAGATGCCGGCGCAATCGACCCATCATCTGCCACCTTTCGCACGGGGGCTTTTCGGGACCTACAACGATGGGCGGGCGCGGCTGGTGATCAATTCCTTCAGTGGTACAATCGTGATCCGGCAGCGGCCGTAAGGCGCGCTCCACGATCCGAATGTCCGTACCGATTTCCCGCAAACTCATCGCGCTCGCCGGCTTCATGGGCTGCGGCAAGACAACCGTCGGCCGCCTTCTCGCCGAACGGCTAGGCTGGCGCTTCGTCGATCTCGACACGCGGATCGTTGAGCGCGCCCGTGCCTCGATCGTTGAGATCTTTCGCCGTCACGGCGAACCAGCCTTCCGCGAAATCGAAGCCGAGGCACTCGGGCGTGCGCTCGGCGAAGCGGTGGAGGGCGGCCACGCGACGGTGCTTGCGTTGGGCGGAGGCACGCTGACGCGGGCCGAGAACATGGCCCGGCTTCGCCAGGCCGGCGCGGCATTGGTATGGCTCGATTGCCCGGTCGACCAGCTGCTCGAGCGCTGCGCGGGGGTGACCGACCGGCCGCTCTTCCGCGATGAAGCCAGCTTCCGGCGCCTGCACCTCGAGCGGTTGCCGCTTTATGCGCAGGCCGATTACCGCGTGGACGCAACGCTCGAGCCGCCTCAGGTGGTTGAGCGCATCCTCTCGTTGCTGCTGCCGGCAGTGGTTGAACACTGAAGAACGCGGCGTGGCGCGAACGGTCGGCTACCGGCGGCGCCGCAGCTCATTCCAGCACAGTCACCGATCCAACCGAAGAGGATCGCGTCGAACAGTGGATAGCAACGCGCAACTGGAAGAGGGCACATCGACGGCCAACTCGGCCGCTATGCTCGGCGTGCGCGCCGAGGACACTGCGGACACGTGGCTTATGTTTGGAGCAGCGGAAAGGGCCACAAATCCCGCATTTGGTCGCGGTGCATTTGCATACGGCTTTCGAGCATCATGCTGCGGCCGGAAACCCGTGCCGAGAGGTCGCGCATGCGCCCGTTGCGCACCACCCGCATCGAGGCCAGGCGCCCTGGCGGCGTCTCGCGCACCAGGCGCTCGAACTGGAGCACGTCCTCGACCCGGTGCCCATCGTACTCGGCGACAATGTCGTGGGGCTCAAGGCCAGCCTTGGCGGCCGGGCTGCGCGGCTCAACCGAATCGACGTAAACGCCTTCGAGCCGCGGCAATTGCGCCCGGTCCGCCTCGGTTGAGCTTACTTCACTGATCTCGACGCCGAGCCAGCCCTCATCGGGCGGGAAGGTTTCCAGTTCCTGGTTCAGGCCGTTGCCGGCGGAGATGACCGGCGGAGCGACCCAAGCCGACGGCGTCGGTGGAACAGGCGGAGTGGGCGGTGTGGGCGGCGTCTGCTGGGCGCCGAGCGCTGCCGGAACGAGCCCCGCCGCGAGTGGCGCCGGCTGCTGTAAACTGGCCCTCACCGATGAGCCTCTCACTCTCGACGGAAGCGAAATTTCTGAAAGGGGTGGGCCCGCAGCGCGCCGAGGCTCTCGCGCGGCGTTCGATCTTCACGATCGAAGACCTGCTCTATCACCTGCCGTTCCGGTATGAAGATCGGCTGCGGTTCACGCGGCTGGCGCAGCTGGAGCCTGGCAACGTCTACACGATCGAGGCCGAAGTCGTCGACGGCAACCTGCTCCGGTTCCGGGGGCGGCGCGACGCCGTTTATCACTTGCTGGTGCGCGACCCGACCGGCATGCTGCACGTGAAATTCTTCCACGGCGCCTATCTCCAAGGCCGCTTCCGCGTCGGCCAGCGAATCGTACTGCACGGCAAAGTGGAAATCGACCGGCTGCGCCCGGCGCGGCTGGAGATGGTGAATCCGCAGTTCGAGATGCTCGGCACCTCGGGCGGCGATTCGACGGAAGTCGGCCGGATCGTGCCCATCTACGAGGCGATTGGGCCGCTCACGCCACGCGTGCTGCGGCGCGTGGTGCACGGCGCGCTCGAAGGGCTCGGGGAAAATATTCCCGACCCGCTCCCGGCCGAACTCCTCGCGCCCTACGGGCTGCCCACGCGCGCGGCGGCCCTGCGCGCCGCGCACTTTCCGCCCCCGGAAGAAAATCTCGACCGGTTGAACGCGTTCGAGACACCGGCGCAGCGACGGCTGATTTTCGAGGAGTTTTTCTTTTTCCAGCTGGGGCTGGCCTTGCGCCGGCGCCGGCAACAGGCCGAGCCGGGCATCGCCTTTCGGGTGCGCGACGAGCGGATTCGCGAAGCGCTCAAACGCGTGCTGCCCTTCAAGCCCACCGCGGCGCAGAAACGCGTGCTGGCGGAAATCGTCGCCGACCTGGAGCGGGCCACGCCGATGAATCGGCTGCTGCAGGGCGACGTGGGCAGCGGGAAAACAATCGTCGCGCTCCAGGCCGCGGTGATCGTGATCGAGAACGGCTATCAGGCGGCGCTGATGGCGCCGACCGAGATCCTGGCGGTGCAGCATTACCTGTCGGCGCGGCGTGTGCTGGGCAGAGCAGGATACGAAGTGGAACTGCTGGTGAGCGGGATGAAGCCGGCGGCGCGGCGCGAAGCGCTCGAACGCGCGGCAAGCGGTACGACCCAACTGCTGGTGGGAACACACGCGCTGATCGAGGATCCGGTGGCTTTCCAAAAGCTGGGCTTGGCAATCATCGACGAGCAGCACCGTTTCGGTGTGTTGCAGCGCAAGCGGCTGCGCGAGAAAGGTGCCTCGCCCGACGTGCTGGTGATGACTGCTACGCCGATCCCCCGCACGCTGGCCTTGACGCTCTACGGCGACCTGGACCTGTCGGTGATCGACGAGATGCCGCCCGGCCGCGGCCCGCTGAAGACCGCCTGGCGGTCCGAGGAAGAGTTGGGGCGGGTGTGGGAGTTCGTTCGGGGCGAAATGAAAGCCGGCCGGCAGGCGTACGTGGTCTACCCGGTCGTAGAGGAATCGAAACAGGAGCTGAAAGCCGCAATTGCGCAGTACGAGCGGCTTTCGCGGGAGGTTTTCCCCGAGTGCAGGCTCGGGCTGCTGCACGGGCGGCTGCCGAGCGACGAGAAAGATCGCGTCATGGAAGGCTTTCGCACGGGCGAGATCCAAATGCTGGTTTCGACCACGGTGATCGAAGTGGGCGTCGACGTGCCTAACGCCACGGTCATGGTGGTCGAACACGCCGAGCGCTTCGGGCTGGCCCAGCTCCACCAGTTGCGCGGGCGGATCGGGCGCGGCAGGGAGAAATCGTATTGCATCCTCGTGGCGCCGCGCGAGCTTTCGGGCGAGGCGCGCGAGCGCCTGGACACTCTGGTGCGCACCACAAACGGCGCCGAGATCGCCGAAGCCGATCTGCGGCTGCGCGGACCGGGGGAATTTTTCGGCACGGCACAGCATGGGGCGCCGGCCCTGCGCGTGGCAAGCCTGTTGCGCGATCATCAGTTGCTGGAGTTGGCGCGGCGGGAAGCTTTCGCGCTCGCCGAGGACGAAGCGCGTGCGGCCCGACTTGAGCGGGCGCTTGCCTCGCACGATCCGAGCTGGCAGCGGCGCTACGAACTCGCGCGGGTGGGATGAACCGATGCGCATCGTTGCAGGCAAATACGGCAGCCGTCATCTGAAAAGCCCCGGCAAGCTGCGGGTGCGGCCGACAAGCGACCGGCTGCGCGAAACGCTGTTCGATATCCTCGGGCCTTCGGTCCAAGGATCGCTCTTCATCGACGGCTACGCGGGAACTGGCGCCGTCGGAATCGAAGCGCTGAGCCGCGGCGCGCGGCGCGTGATTTTCATCGAGATCGCCCGGGGCGCGGTGGCTTTGATCCGCGAAAACCTCCGGATGCTCGACGCCGCGGACGACGCGGAGATTTTGCACGAAGACGTGTTGAAAGGTCTCGCGCGGCTGCACGCTCGCGGCGAGCGCGCCGACTTTCTCTTCCTCGATCCGCCTTACCAGGATCAGGAGGAATACCATGGCGCGTTTGAACTGCTCAGTGATTCCCCGCCGCTCGCGCCCAACGGCATCGTCATCCTCGAGCATCGGTCCACGTTTCCGCTGCCCGATTTCGTCGGCCGGCTCGAATCCTTCCGCCGCGTCCGCCAGGGCGACGCCACGCTGAGCTTTTACAAGCTCATTCCGGGCGAATAGCGCAACTTTCACCGAATGCACGCGGACGGCGTCGCGACAAGGGGCGAAGGCCGGGAATTGTCAGCCGCATCTCTCCAAAAGGTCAAACTAAGCGAGTGGCTTTTTCCGAAAACGCGCCAGCTGCGCGAGCGAGAAGAGGAGCAGCGCCAGCACCAGCCAGGCAAACCAGTTGCCCAGCAGCAGGTAGAGTGTGGCAACGTGAGCCGTCGGCACGTTTGCCACGAGCGTGGCGAACGGAGCGGAATTGCTGCGAACCTGAGCGAGGATGCGCCCGCGCGTATCACTAACAGTGAGGTAACCGTCGGCCGCGCTGCGTGCCACCGAAAAACCCGATTCGACGCCGCGCATCAACGCCATATGTCCGTGGAACCCTGCATCGACCACGAAATCCCATGCCGGCACGAGCATCAATCCCACGCCGGCCCTGCCGTATCGGCGCGAAAGTGCGGGAAAATCCATGTCCTTGCAGATGGCGACGCCCCAGAGTGAGGACGGCCCCGGCCAGACGGCAATGTGGCGGCCCACAACGTAGTGCGCTTCCATGCCGGGTATCAGGTGATGCTTGGTATAGCGGCGAAGGAGGGTGCCGCTCGGCGAAAAGACCAGGGCAGCGTTGCGCTTGCGGTCGGAATCTTGAATCAGGTTCAGCCCGGCGACCAGCGTTACGTGGTTGGCAGCCGCGGCGTGCGCGAGGATCGAATAGGCCTGTTGTTGGTAGGAGTCTACCACGCCGACCGATTTCTCCTGGATCACAACCACTTGAGCGCCTCGCGCCGCCAGAGCGTGAACCTGCGCGGCAAAGGCCTGGAGCCTCGGCAGCGCCTGTGCCGCTTCCCGCGTGTTGGCCATGATGTGATCGGTGGCCACAAGGCCCACTCTGACGGTTCCCGCCCGCACCGGCAGCGCAAGACGGATCGCTCCGAACAGAAGCGCCAGCGCCAAAACGCCGAACGTTACGCTCACCACGGCACGAGCGCGCCGGGGAGCCTCGCGGCGCAAGTGCAGGCCCAGCGTGACGGCTGCGGGGAATAGCAACAGTAGGAAACTCATGCCCCAAGGCCCGGTCAGGGAAGCGAGCTGCAGAAAGGGCAGGAATTTGAGCTGTGTGTATGCCAGGTTGTCGCTGGTGCCCGAGGGGGACGTGATGCTCAATAGATATTCGAACGAAACCCACACAGCGGGAAAAGCCAACAAGCCGGTCCAATATGCGCCGCGACGAACCAAGGCGCGGAACAGTAGCACCGCCAGCGTGAACACCAGCGCCATGCCGGCCAGGATGAATAGAACTGTAGGAAGCGGATCCTTCATCACTACGCGGACGTAATGCCAAAGATTGAGCGTGCCGATGAACCAAGCCGCAAACGCCACGGCCGTCGTGCGCCAGGCAGACGACCGGAACGCGACGAGCAGCACCGGCAACGGTGCGACCCAGAGCAGCGGCCAAAGCGGGTGCAGACCCGTGCCGAACCAGACGAGCACGGCGGTGACGGCCGTCGCGAGAAAGGCGGCCGGCAGATGGAGCAAGTTAGACTCGGATACCACGCAGATACCTCCGAAATGCGCGCCGGTAGAGGGCGCGGAATTCATCCTGCGTCATGTCGATGCGACCGCCCAGGTAAAGCATGATGAGACCGTGGGAAAAAGCGCCCATTTCGAAAGCGATTTCCCAAAAGTCGCCTTTGCGCAGCTTCCCACTCCGCATCGCCTCGTCGAGCAGCTCGGCTGGCGGGCCGGCTGTGGGCGAGCGGCCGGCCTTGAAGTCTTGCGGGTAACGACGCGCGCCCTCGCGCTTGGCGAGAAACATGAGTTCGAAAAGCCGGGGATTGTTGAAGGCGTGATCGAGGTAGACATCGGCCATCTGGAAAAGCTGCGTTTCGAGGTCGCCGCCGAAACGCCGGCTCTTGAGCAAGGAAGCGAGTTCCTCGAAACCCTCGTCCGCCAAAGCGTTCAAAAGCGCCGACCGGTCGGGAAAATGGCGATAGATGGCCATCGGAGTAAGACCGACGGCTTTGGCGACGCGACGCATGGTGACCGCTTCGGCACCGCCGCGATCGAGCAGGCGGCGGGCGGCACCGAGAATGCTGCGGGCAGTAGGGCTTCCAGGCATGTATACACCGTATACTTATACGTTCGAAAAACGCAACCTCTCTGCTTGGCTTCGCTGACGATCAGAACCTGGTGTTGGCGCGGGCCGGACACGCACCAGTTTCCGCAGCGTGTCTCGAGCTCTGCTCCGCTAGCTCAGGAATGCGCGTTGCGTCACGCGTGTGAGACACTCAGTGAGGCAACCAACATGGCTCTGCAGCGAGGGGGAAATGCATGTCTGAGATGACAGACAAAATCAAGCGATTGACAGAAGCCAGGAGGGATTTTCCCTTCGAGTCGAGCGAGTTGCTGAAAAAAACGGGCTACCGGCTCAGTTATGACCGGCCACTCATCGTTCGCTGCTTCGACAGCCGGTTGGACACGGTATTCGACGAGTTTCTGAAAGAAAACGGCTGGTCGCACCGGGACGTGATTTCGCTTCCGGGCGGTGCGCGTGTGTTGGCTTCAGACGACCCGGCCGACGCTACCACCAAACGGACGATCCTCGAAGCCATCGAGACCAGCGTCGCGGCGCACGAAGCGAAATGGATCCTGCTGACGATCCACTTCGACTGCAAGGGCTACCGAATCGCTTTCCCGAGCGACCAAGCCGAACAGGAAAGACAGAAAGATGACCTGGTCGCGGCGGTGCGTACGCTTCGCGAGAAGCTTTCGGCGGAGTTTTTCGTCGAAGGGCGCTACGTCGACGGTTACGGAATCCATCCGGTCTAGGCGTGCAAAAGTGATTCCCGACGGAGGCCAAGGAATGCGGCACGGCCACAACGCGCGCAGTGCACGTCTCGGCCCACGAAGAAAATCTCTGGGAGCAGGGCAACCGGGAACCGACTGCAGGAATCTGGTGTTTTCAGGGAATTCCTGTGCAGGGTGCGCGATTTCAGCGGTCAATTCCCTACCCCGAAACCGCAGTAGCGAAAGGTTGTAACCACTTCGCGGCGGGGCGTGGACGAGCCCATAGCCTGCCAAGTGGCGCGCTATAATTTTTGGTCTTCCCATGACCCCGCGTCTCAGCCAAGCTCCGGGTGCATTCGAAACTCCACGGCTTGCGGTGCAGTGGCAGGGGCGCCGGACGAATTTCCTCGAAAGCCTGCACGCTGCCTTGCTCGGGCCGCGCGCATCACGCGAATTCGATCCGGCCAAGTCCTTTTTCCGTTTACAACTTGCGCCGGGGCACAAGCCGGGACGCGGAATCGTCGGATCGTTCCTTTGGCATGCGCTGCTGCTGGCCGTTTTGATTCCGCTAAGCCGGATGGCGCCGCCAAAGACAAGACTGGCGCTGCCGCAGATTCAAATCGTCTGGTATGGGCCGGAGACCAACGTGGCTCCGCTGCCCGCGCCCAAGCTGAAAAAGCCGAAGCTGAAAGCACGGCCGCGCCCCAAGCCGAAACCGCAACCGGTGGTCGCGCGGGCCTATAACCCGAAGACGACGGTGATTTTCAAGCCGCCGCATCCGACCAGCCGGCGGCAGGTATTGATTGAGCCGGATGCGCCGCCCGAGATGCCGAAACTGACGGCAGGGCTGCCGAACGTCATCCACTGGATGGCGGCGCTGCCCGCCCGGCCGGAAATGAACATAAATCCGGCGCAGATCTTCGCCCGGCGGCTCCGGCAAGGCTCAGCCGAAGCGGCTCTGCGGGCGCCGAACATCAGTTATGCCACGCCGCCGCCGGGACCGATCGAGATCGCGCCGAATCCGGCTGTAATCGTGATGCCGCCGTTGCCGATTGCACCGAGCGCCATCCATGCTTTACGCGCCGCTTCACCACGCACTGCGGCGGCAATCGCGCCCTCGCTTTCCCCGATGGCGCCGGCCGCAGGCCCGCTCGAATTCGCGGCCGGACCCAAGCCGGTGCTCCTGCCACCCACGCCGAAGGAGGTTCGCGCCCGGCGGCGGGCCGTGGCGGCCAGGAATGTCACGGCACCCAACCTCAAGATCAAAGCCCGTCGCCTGGTGGCGCTTTCACTGGCACCGGGCAAGGCACCACTGCCGCCCGGCAATAGTTCGGCGCCGATCAGCATCGGGCCGCACGTTGGCCGCAAGGTTTCCGCGGCCGAGCGCGCGCTGGCCGCCAATCGGCTAGCAGGCGCCGGGGCGCCCGGCATTGCGTCAGCCAACGCGGTGCGCGGGCCGGCAGGACTGCTGATCCTGCATAACAGCACCCCGGCGCCGGTGGCTCCTCCGCCCCCTGCCCGGACCCCGAAACGCACTTCGCCGCTGCCCAGGATTGCACCGGTCGCGCCGCCCTCGGTGCGATCGGAGCTGCCCACACGCCGGATGCCCAATCTGGGTTCGAGGGCCCACCTCACTCGGCCCAGCCTGATGCACCGCGTGCTCGGTCCCTGGCGTATCCACACGCTGCTAATGAATATGCCGGACCTGACGAGCTCGAGCGGCAGCTGGGTGCTCAATTTCGCCTCGCCGCTGCCGCTCATCGAGCGCAATCACATCCACGTCATCGCGCCCCTGCCCCTGCATGCTGTCGATCCTGGCTATCCCCCCGAACTGAAGGAGGAAGGGATTGAAGGAACGGTGATCCTCTTCGCGGTGATCGACCGCGACGGCAGCGTCAGCCAGATTCGTGTGCTGCAGAGCCTCAATCCAGTCCTCGACCACAACGCCGAAGTCGCCTTCTCTCACTGGAAGTTCGATCCGGCCCTGCTCAACAACAAGCCGATCAATCTGAAGGTCATCGTCACAGTGCCGTTCCGCTACAGCGAAACGCACTGAGCCGCCGATTTCCACCGCATTTCTCACCGCGACTACGAACTGCTGAGCATCCAGCAAGGCTGTTGCCCAAAGCGGGTTTCTGCGGCGCCGTTCTTCAGGACGGCAGCTCGTCGGGGCTGCGGGGAAAGATGACAGGCCGAAAGCTCGCCGCCCAATCTGCTCACATCGTGAGTGTCAGTGTAAGACGGTCGATGTCGCCGGCCGTGGTGAACAGGTGCGGGGCGATACGCAACGCATTTTCGCGCAGGCTGAGGACCACTTCGGCGGCGCGGAGCTTTTCGTACAGCTCGCGCGTTTTCTCGGGAGAGCGGGCTGCCAGGCAGAGGTAGGGCCCGCGGAGGTTCTCTTCGGCGGGGCTGGCGAGCACGGTACGGTCGCGCGGCATCTGGTCGAGGATTTGGTGGATGCGCTCACCGTTATGGCGCCAGACAGTCTCAACGCCCACGCGCAGCAGGAATTCGAGCGACGTTTCGAGCGCTACCAGGTTCAGGCTCGCGGTTTCCGGAGCATCCCAGCGGCGGGCGCCGGGCTCGGGGCGATAGGGCGAAAGGTCGAGCGAGTTGAAGACGTGGGCGCCGGGTAGCGCCGACCAGTAGAAAGGCGCAGGGCGCATCTCGGCGATGCGCTCCTCGCGCGCCCAGAAAAATCCCGTGCCGTAGGGGCCGAGCAGCCACTTGTAGCCGGAAGAGACGAGGAAATCAGCGCCGATGTCGCGGACGTCGAGCGGCATGGCGCCGGCGCACTGGCTGGCGTCAAGTAGGAGCCAGGCTCCGGCCGCGTGGCAGACCTCGGCCAACCGCTTGGCGTCTATCCGTGTGCCGTCGTGGAAGCGAACCATGCTCGTCGACACCAGACGCGTGCGCGAGTCGATTGCGGCCAGGAAATCCTCTACGTCGAGGAAACGGCCGCACGGGCGCACCGTCCTCAGGCGCAGCCAGCCGCGCTCGGCGAGCGGGGCAAACGCCGAAAAATGAGCGGGAAATTCCCGTTCGGCGATCAGCACTTCATCCTTGGGCTGCCAATCGATGCCGAAGGCAATGGCGGCAAGGCCCGTGGTCGCTCCGGTGGTGATCGCCACTTCGTCTGGCTTTGCGCCGATCAGCCGGGCGACGAGCGCCCGGACGCGATCGGGCAGGCCGAAATAGACGTCCGAGGGCATTTTGTGAGGCTGCTCCTTCCATTCGAGCGCCTTACGGAGCGCCTGCGCCGAAGCGCGCGGCAGCGGGCCCTGGGTTGCCACGTCGAGGTAGATCGCGTTGCCGAATTCGGAAAACTCGTTTTGGTAGTCCATATGAGAGAGAACCTTTCCGGCCGCCATTGTGCCACGGACAGTGGCGTCGCATAGCGCGGGCAGAAGCGCCCAGGCCACCGATTCAGAAGTGGCGGCGGAGGTCGCGGAAACTCGCTAGCTGGAGCATGCGCCCCGCGCCACTCCGCAACTCGGCGTGCTCGAGTTCCCACGTCATGCTGTGCGGGATAAAGACGGCATTCAGGCCCGCTTCGAGGGCCGGATTTACATCGCTGCGCGGACTGTTCCCCACCATCCAGGCGTTCCGCTTTACGATCTTGTGCCAGCTCACCACCTGCTCGTAGGTGGCCGTGTCCTTTTCCGGCAGGATCTCCACCGCTTCGAAATAGCCGGACAGCCCCGAGCGCCCGATCTTGGCCGCCTGTTCGACAGGCTCACCCTTGGTGAAAAGAATGAGGCGATGGCGGCGGGCGAGAAAAGCCAGGGTTTCGGGCACGCCGTCGAGGACGCGCGGAGGGGTGGTTTCCAGCTCCCGGGCGCGATGGCGGATCCAGGCCCATTCGTCGCTGTGGGCCCGTTCGCCGGCCAGGTGACGATAGGTTTCCTCGAGCGAGCGCCGGAAACAACCGACGCCGTAGCCGTGCCGGGGGACGTTTCTCCTTTCCGTTTCGTAGAGGACGCGGCGGACATCCGCTGGGCTGTAGCCGAGCGGCTCGAAGCGCGCGGCGAATTCGGCAATCGCCTGCTCGAAGAAGACGTTGTTTTCCCAGAGGGTGTCGTCGGCGTCGACGAGGAGAGTCTGGCAGTCCATGCGGCTCAAGAGCTCTTCGGAACCTGGGCGGTGATGGATTCCAGGATGGTGCGGGCCAGCCGTTCAGTCTCGCCATAGCGCGCGAGGTAATCCTGGAATTTGCGATTGATTTCGAGCGCCGTGGCGGGATCGAGTCGGACGCGAAGGATCATGTCGCGGAGCCGCACGGGATGCGGCAGGCGAGCCTCGTCCTCCAAATCTTCGAGTGCCTGGTGGGCGTCGTAGCGATCCATGGCTCCTCCACGCTGCGCGGTGAATGCCCTATTGTACTCCCGGGGGCGAAGTGGCGTGGGTGGTCTGGCGCAGCGATCCTGAGTGAAAAGGCACTGCATGGCCACCTAACGCGGCGCCGAGCAACAAACAAAGCTTCCCAAATCAATTGGTTAATGCCGGGCTCGCTGGCATCTGCCTTGCACTCGGCGGTGGCAACGGAAGAGCTTTCCGCGCGCTCGTTTCACTCCTAGGAGGCAAGGCCATGGACAGACATTTCTGGACCCTCGGACTGCTATCGCTGGCGCTGGGCATCGCCATTTCAGCGCCGCAACAGGTGCGCGCAGCCGTGGCGTGGCCGGCGAGCACGTCTGGCAGCGCGCAGGGGGCGAATGCGGGCGCGCCGCGAAGCGCGGCTCAGCCGCAGAAAACGCCGGAGGCGGAGAAGGCCAGGATTCACCTCCGAAAGGGTAACAGCCTGCTGGAAAAGAACGATCTCATGGGCGCGATTCGGGAGTTTCGCCTGGCCGTCCGCTACAACCCGGACGACGCGCAAGCCCGCATGGCGCTTGGCAACGCGCTGCGGCAAAAGGGCCAGATAAAAGCGGCGCTGCGGGAACTGCGCGAAGCGGTGCGGCTCGCCCCGGAAGATCCCGACGCCCATTTCGATCTGGCCGTGGCGCTGGGACACCAGGGGAACTGGGCCGCCGCGGCCGACGAATATCGGGAAGCGGTGCGGCTGAACCCGGAGTCGCCAACCGCCCAAAAGCACCTCTCGCTCGCCTGCTTCAACCTGGGAACGACGATGAGCCACCAGCAGAACTGGGACGAGGCCATCCAGGCTTATCGCGAAGCGATCCAGATGAACCCCAACGACGTGTGCGCGCACAACAACCTGGGGCTGGCGCTCGAGGGCAAGGGGCTGATGCAGGAAGCGATCGCGCAGGAACGCGAGGCGATCCGGCTGCGGCCGCATTTCTCGCCGGCACGCCTGAACCTCGGCCTGATGCTGCAGCGGAGCGGAGACCTGGACGGGGCGATCGCCGAGGTGCGTGAAGCGGTGGGCGTGGACCCGAACAGCTGGCCCAACCATGCAGCGCTCGCGGAGATGCTCGTCCGAAAGGGCGACCTCGATGCGGCACTGGCCGAGAGCCGCCAGGCCGCGGAACTAGGTCGACATCTGCCGCAGCCCCATGTCGGCCTGGGACGGACGCTGGAGGCGCGCGGGGAGTTGAAGGCGGCGATCGCCGAGTTCCGCACGGCGCTGCGGATCGACCCGAATTTCGTCCCGGGGCTTTACTACCTCGGCCTGACACAGGAGAAAACGGGCGACCGGGCGGGCGCGCGCAGGAGCCTGCAGCGGGCGTGCACCCTGGATCAGTGGGAAGAGCCCGCGTTTCTGGCCAAGTGCAAAGCGATGCGGCGGGCAAAGAAATAGCAGCGGAAGAGGGGAACACGAAAACGAACGAACTGAACGATCGGCGATCGTGAAATTTGCGTGACGAAACGCTTGGGGACGAACCCGGCAAAAAGGGGCGCGACTCGCTTCATGACTCCTCGCGTACTGTTCTTTTCCACCCGTATTTTTTCAGCTTGTTGTGGAGGGTGACCCGATCGATATCCAGCACCTGTGCGGCTAAGGTCTGGTTCCCCTTGCATTCTCCGAGAATCGCAAGGATGGGGGCGCGTTCCGCTCCTTCGAGCGTCCTGCCGGTTGAGGCCGGTGCGGGGGCCCTCAGCGAAAAATCTTCTTCCCGCAGTTCGGAATCGCGGGCCACCACCATCGCCCGCTCCACGGCGTTCTCCAGTTCGCGCACGTTGCCCGGCCAATCGCACTGGATGAGCAGGGCCATGGCGCCGGGCGCGATTCCCACGACTGGCTTGTTCATGGAGGCGGCGAAGCGGCGCAGGAAGTGATCGGCCAACAGCGGGATGTCCTCCTTCCGCTCGCGCAGGGGCGGCAGGCGAATGACGAAAACGTTCAACCGGTAATACAGGTCGGAACGGAACTTCCTCTCCCGGATGAGCGCCTGGAGGTCCCGGTTGGTTGCCGCAACGCAACGGAAATCCACCTGGATCGGCGTGCTGCCCGCCACGCGAGTAATCTCGTGCTCCTGTAGAACGCGCAGCAGATCGGTTTGGGTCTTCAGGCTGACGTCGCCGATTTCATCCAGGAAGACGGTGCCTCCTTCGGCCGCCTCGAAGCTGCCTTTCTTCCGATACTGCGCCCCGGTGAACGCCCCCTTTTCATGCCCGAACAGCTCGCTTTCCAAGAGAGTCTCGGTGAGGGCGCCGCAGTGAATCACTACCAGCGGGTTGTATCTTCGACGACCCGAGGCGTGAATTGCTCGCGCGACCAGTTCCTTCCCGGTGCCGCTCTCTCCGGTGATCAGCACGGTGACTTCGGTGGGGCCGACAGTTTCGATCGCCTCCAACACACGCCGCATCTCGGGGCTGCGGCCCACCAACGCCTGTGGCCCTGCTATGGCGGCGACGGTCTCTCGCAAGCGGATGTTTTCGCGCTCGGCGCTTCGGTGGGAGAGTGCGTTCCGTATGCTATGCGAGATCTCATCGGGCTCGAAGGGTTTGGTGACGTAATCGTATGCCCCATTCTTCAGCGCCGTGACCGCCGTCTCGACCGAGGCCTAGCCCGTCATCACGATCACGATCAGGCCGGGGTCGATCTCCTTCATCCGGCTCTGTAATTCCAGGCCGCCACCCCCGGGCATCTTGATGTCCACCAGCGCCAAGTCGAAGCGATCACCAGCCAACAAAGCTAGCGCCCCGCTGGCGTTCTCGGCGGTGGAGACTTTGTAGCCCTCCTCCCGAAACCACTTCTCCAGCGAATCGCGCACGATGAGTTCGTCGTCGACCACCAGGAAGTGGGCTTTCTTTTCCAAGTTCCTCGTTCTCCCTTACACGGCGGTCCTGGACCCGGCCGCGGCGCCACCGCCCGCTCCATCCCTGGGCAAGGTGATCGTGAACAACGATCCGCGACCCGGCTCCGATGTCACTCGAATCTTGCCTTGGTGGCTTTCAACGATGTTGCGGCTGATCGCGAGGCCGAGTCCCAGCCCATGACCCCGGTCCTTCGTCGTGAAGAATGGTTCGAAGAGCTTCGACTGAATCTCCGGTGGAATTCCCACGCCATTGTCGCCGACCTCGATCTGCGCTTCCCGGGAATTCGGCATGGCACGCGTGCGGAGCGGGAGCCGGCCCCCTCGCGGCATCGCGTCGATCGCGTTGACCACCAGGGAAACCAGCACCTGTTCGATTTGCGCCGCGTCACAACAGACGGGAGACAGATCGGCCTCGAGGCCCAAGTCGAGATCCACGTTCGCAAGCTGCAACTGATGCTCCACGAGTTTGACGGAACGCTTGACGACGGCGTTCAAATCCCCGGGTTCGCAATGCATCGGCGTCGAACGCGCGAACGTCATCAGGTTTTTCACGATTTCGCCGCAGCGCCGGCTCTCTTGCTCGATCAGGTCCAGTGAGCCGAGCCTTTCAGCTAATTTCGGTCCGGATTCCCGGGCGAACTGCTTCTTCAACAGCTTGGCGTAGGTGAGGATGCCGGTCAGCGGATTGTTGATTTCATGGGCGACAACCGCGGCGAGTTTGCCGATCGAAGCCATCTTTTCTACGCGCAGCATCTCCTCGTGGGCGTGGTTCAGATCCGCGGTTTTCTGGGTCACTCTTTCCTCGAGTTTCTCGGTTGCCGCTTCAATCTCTGCCTGCGCGTCGAGCAACCGCTGGCTCATGGCGTTGCAGGAGCTGGCCAATTCGCCCAACTCGTCCCGCGATCCAATGCCGATCTGGTAACCCAACTCGCCCGCGGACAGGCGCTCGGTACCGCGCTTGAGCGTCTCCAGGGGACCGTGGACCACGCGCCAGACGAAAAGTCCGCTGACCCCTGCGATCAAGGCCACTGCCAGCGCCAGGTACTCGATTACCCGGCGATTGCTTTCGGCGAGGTTGGCGTCCGCCGTGGCGAGCGAAAGGTTCGTGTCCAACACGCCGAGGATCTTCTGGTTGGCGGAATGGGCGTGGCAGGAGGCGTTGGAACAGGCCGGCGCGTTTTCGATGGGATTGACGATGCTCAGGAAGCGTTCCCCGCTCGCCTCGCGATAGATGCGGAAGCGGTCCAGCCGGCGCAGTTGGGTGAAGGGTTGCGTTCGAGCGTGACAGCCGTAGCAGGCCTCATTGTTCTTGTTGACGACGGTGTCGATTTCCGTCTGGTCGGTCGAATACCGGATCTCTCCCTCCGAGTTGAAGATGCGAATCTTCACGACTCCAGGCTCGCGAGCAATCGTCTCGATGAGATAAAAGAGGCCCTTTCTGTCGTTGTGCAACATGGAGTAGGAGGTGCTGCTCTTGATGACATCGCTGACGCGCTCGGCGCTTGCCAGCGTGGCAGCGTCGAGGTGCTGACGGTTCAAGCGCAGGGTCAGATAGCCAAAAAGGGCAAATATCGCAATCAGGGTCGCCGTCAGCAGAACGATCAGCTTGGCGCTGATGCTGTGCCATGAGCGCGCCCAGTGCGGTGAAGAAGGCGAGGGCACATTCGGTGCGAACATGGCTCAACCGACGCCCCTTGCTTCCCTCCGCTTCACCTCGGCATCCGCCCGGGCAAAAACCGGTGCGCGCTTGACGGCCCAGCCGAATATCACGGACCCGCTCGCGATGTTGCTTGCCGTGATCGCGAATTCGGTCCATTTGGGAATGTAGTGTACTCGGGCGGCGCCCCCCGTTTTCGCGATGCTCACGCTCATACGGCTGGTAACCCATGCAGTAATCGGGCATTGCAGGTAGTGCACTGGTTAGAGCAAAGGGCTTCGCCGTAACCGTAAGACTACATGGGGGTTATGCTTCGCCGCTTCGTTGCGAAACGACATGGCTAGCGACTTTTGCCCCTGCCCATGGGAAATTTCGCCAGATTGTCAAACCCTTTGCCCGAGGCCGAGGCCAGCAGCTTCCAGAAAGCTGCCGGTCATTCGCTGGCCAGTTCGGCTGCGGAACATACGAAAATCGATGGAATTTTCATCTGGCCAGATGCGAAATTCATCAGCCAAGGACCCGGACCGCAAGTTCTCTTATATCTATAGGATCCGGTCAGCACCTATCCGGCGGCGTGCTCCTGGCGTTGCAATTCATATCGTTGACGGGCACCCCGTCGCTTCTGCCGATAGCTGGAAGTCGTTCTAAATATCAATAACTAAATGACTTATGTGGCGTTTCCCGGGATCGTGTGATCCGGGTCCGAAGCTTGCCTTTAGGTCTGCGGAAGCGGAAGGGAGGTGTGAACGGCCGTGATGAGCCACGGCGGAAGCACGGTGAAAGGCGGCTGTTATTGGAAGAAAGGTGCGTGGCGCCTAACCCTGATCGATGGGAACGAAGGCACATTGCCGGGAAGCGAGGAAGGCCCGTATCTTCGCATACCCGCGATCGTCCTCGGACCCGTGGCGTTGATCCTGGGTCTCAGCTTCTACATCTTTCTCCCGCTCTTCGGTTTTGCGATCGTGCTCTCGGCCATCGCCAGGAGAATTTGGGGCGCTCCCTGGCATGAGCGGCCGGCGAGCCTGGCGAGGAGGGTCACATGACCGCCATACCGGCTGTCGCAACGCTGGCGATTTTTCTGCCGTTCGATTGCCTGCTCGGTTGGAAGCGCGTGGGAGTCCTTGAAGCGAGGGGAGCATGCACACTCTAATGGAGATCCTGTATTCCGTCGGCCTGATCGCCGCCGTCGCACTCGCTCGCATGGCGGTGGTGATCCTGATCCTGACGCTCCTTGCCGTTACGTTGTGGGTGATCGCAAGCGGCGCATACAAGCTTCGGGAGTTGTCGCGGAGGGTTGGCGCTGTTGTTCTGCTGGCGGCTTGCCGTGCAAAGCCGGGCCGCGCTGGTGCCCTGAACCCACGTGTGTGAAACGCCGGCGTTCTCGCTTGCCCGGATGAGGAGCTTGTGGCGGTCGAGCTTGCCTGCATCCCAGTGCGCTAAGCGACGGAACAAAATCACTCGCTCCGAGCATCTCATGCTTGTCTGACCAAGGCTCATCGCATCCCGGTCCCGCGGTAGCGTTCGGCCCGACCAACCATCTGTTCGGTTTGCCTACTGCCGCTCATGATCTTCGCTGCGAACTCTCCGGATCGCGCGGGAGAGGCAAGGTGCCCAACCAATAGTTCGATGGGGTTGTTTCCACCATGGCTGTTGCCGAGGTGCCCCACCAACTCGCCGGCTGCGCCGGCATCGGCACCTGACGCAGAACCCAATCCACGCCCACCGCCAGCTTCCGGGCCACCACCAGCTTCGCGATGCTCGGGCCGCGGCGCAGCTTCACGTGCGTGTACCAGCCATGGAGCTCCGGGTCACGCCACAGCGGTCTGCCCGGCCTTCACCAGCAACCATGGCGGCATTTCAGAGAGCCGCGTCCGAATCGTCTTCGGTCTCCTCAGCCGACTGAACGGTTGTTCGGATTTGTTCGGATTGAGGGACGGTCGCGCAATTTGACCAACACTGTTCACGCTGCCATGGCAGCGACATCCTTGGAAAAATTGGGTGGAAACAGCCCGGTTGCGGCTGCGCCAAGCGACTGATAAAATCGCACTTCCGCGGGTCGGGCTCCGCTTGATAAGGATGCGCCCAGCCTCGTTTGCCTCGCAGTTGGATCAGCCTCGAAAGGGAGGAAGCACTTGGCGAAATATGACCTTGCAATCATCGGCAGCGGACCGGGCGGCTATGTCGCCGCAATCCGCGCGGGCCAATGGGGCTTGAAAACCGTCGTGATCGAAAAAGACCCGTTTCTGGGAGGCACCTGCCTCCACGTCGGCTGCATCCCGACGAAAGTGCTGCTGCATCACGCCGAGCTCTACGAAGACATTCTGAACGCCAAGGAATTCGGCCTGGAAGTGAAGGGCGTGGGAATCAATTGGCCTGCGATGCTGCAGCGGAAAACGAAAATCGTCAATAAACACGCCAAGGGTATCGAATACCTCTTCCGCAAGAACAAGGTGGAAAGCATCCAGGGCTGGGGCACGCTGGCCGGGCCGGGCAAGGTCAACGTGGAAAAGGACGGCAAGAAGCAGACGATCGAGGCGCGCTACGTGATGGTGGCGACCGGATCGGAAGCGCGGACGCTGCCCGGGGTGCAATTCGACGGGAAACGGATCGTCTCGAACCGCGAGATTCTGGAGCTGCCGGAGATTCCGAAGAGTCTTGTGGTCGTCGGCTCGGGGGCTGTGGGCGTGGAATTCGCGTCGATCTACCGTTCGTTCGGCAGCGAAGTGACGGTGCTCGAAGCGCTGCCGCGCATTGTGCCGCTCGAAGACGCCGAGATTTCAGCCGAGCTGGAGAAAGCCTTCCGGAAGCGCGGAATCAAGGTGCAGACGCAGGCGACGGTGGAATCGGTAAGGAAAGACGCGAAGAGCGCAACCGTCACCTACAAGGACAAGACGGGTAAGACGCAGACAATCTCCGCCGATTGTGTGCTGATCGGGATCGGCCGGCGGCCGCTGACGGAAAATATCGGCCTGGAAAAGACGCGCGTGCGCGTCGAGCGCGGCTTCGTTCACACCAACGGCTACATGGAGACCGACGAGCCGGGCATCTACGCGGTCGGCGACATCGTCGCCGGCTTGCCGCAGTTGGCCCACGCCGCGTCGATGGAAGGCATCATCGCGGTGGGCCAGATGGCCGGCAAGCAGGTGCCGCAGTTCAACAAGAAGCGGGTGCCCAATTGCACCTATTGCGAACCGCAAATCGGCTCGATCGGGTTGACTGAACAGCAGGCCAAGGACGCCGGCTACCAGGTGAAGACCGGCAAGTTCCCCTTTTCGGCCAACAGCAAGGCTTCGATCCTCGGCCATCACGAAGGATTCATCAAAGTCGTCGCGGAAGAGAAATACGGAGAAGTGCTCGGCGTACACGTGATCGGGCCGCTCGCGACGGAGATCCTCTCCGAGCCGACAGCGGCGACCGGGCTCGAGGCAACGATCGAGGACATGATGTTCACCATTCACGCCCATCCGACCGTTTGGGAGGCGATGGGCGATGCGTTCAATTCGGTACGCGGCCTGGCGATCAATTTCTGACCGGGCCCACGGAAGCCCATGAAAACGTGCCTGGTGGTCGACCTCGGCGTCATCGCTTATGGGCGGGCGCTTGAGCTCCAGCGGCGGTTGGTGGAGGCCCGCAAGGCGGGCGCCACGCCCGACGTGCTCCTGCTGTGCGAGCATCCGTCGGTGGTGACCCTGGGGCGCAACGGGCACCAAGAAAATTTGCGGGCGAGCGAACGTGTGCTGGCGCAGATGGGCGTGGAATTCCACCCGACCGACCGCGGCGGAGACATCACCTATCACGGTCCCGGGCAACAGGTCGGCTATCCGATTCTGCACGTAGGGGAAATCCGGCGCGACGTGGTCTGGTATGTGCGGCAGCTCGAAGAGCTGCTGATTCGGGCCAGCGGCGATTTCGGCGTCGCGGCGCGACGCGAGTCGGGCCTGACCGGCGTTTGGGTCGACGTGCCCGGGCGCGGGCCGGAAAAGCTGGCGGCGATCGGCGTGCATTTCAGCCGGTGGGTCAGCTCGCACGGCTTTGCCTACAACGTCTGCACCGATCTCCGCTATTTCAACCTGATCGTGCCGTGCGGCATCCGCGACAAAGGCGTCACCTCGCTCGAGCGGCTGCTCGGACGGCCGGTGGAACCGGCCGAATTCCAGCCGCGACTGCTGGACCGATTTGCCGAGGTCTTCGGCCTGGATTTGAAGCCGGCTTCGGGCGCGGAGCTGGAGGAACGGCTGGAAAAGGTGACGGCCGCGCCCCTCGGCGCCGGAAGCTGACCGAAGGAAGACGAGGAAAAACGATGGCATTGCCGGAAATGAAATATCCGCTCAGCCGCGAACAGCTGCTCGACCTCTACTACTACATGAAGCTGACGCGCGAACTCGACGAGCAACTCGTCCGGCTGTTTCGCCAGAACAAGGTTGTCGGCGGGCTCTATTCGAGCATCGGGCAGGAAGCGAGTGCCGTCGGGACCGCTTATTCGCTGGAGCCGGACGACTGGATCGCGCCGATGATTCGCAACGTCGGCGGACTGCTGGTGAAAGGCTTTCGGCCGCGCGACATCCTGATGCAATATATGGCGCGCTCGGGCTCGCCAACCGGCGGCAAGGATGGCACCAGCCATTTCGGTGACATCAAGAAGCGGCACGTCGTTTCACCGATTTCGATGCTCGGCGACCTGATTCCGGTGATGACCGGAGTCGCGATGGGCGGCCGCTACCTCGGCCAGAAACTCGTGACGATGACCTGGATCGGCGACGGGGGCACGTCGACCGGCGCATTTCACGAAGGGATGAACCTGGCGGCGTCCCAACACGCTCCGTTCGTCTGCGTCGTGGAAAATAACCAGTGGGCATATTCGACGCCGGTGTCACGGCAGGTGCCCCTGAAAAACTTGGCCGACCGCGCGAGGGCCTACGGGATTCCGAGTTTCATCATGGACGGCAACGACGTGGTTGCCGTCTACCAGACCACCCGCCAGGCGGTCGACATGGCGCGGCGCGGCGAAGGCCCGGTGCTGGTGGAATCGAAGACGATGCGCATGAAAGGCCACGCGCAGCACGATCCGGCCGCCTACGTGCCGCCGGAAATGTTTGCTTACTGGAAGGCGCGCGATCCGATCCACCGCTACGAAGCCTGGCTCACCGAACACGAGGTGTGGGACAAGAAAACTCAGGCGGAAATCGCCGCTCGGATCGAACGCGAGCTGAAGGAAGACCTGGAATTCGCCGAAAGTTCCCCGCTGCCCAAGCCGGAAGTGGCCGAGCAGGGCGTCTATTGCGAGGGCTGCCACACGATCGAGGCCCACTGGGAGCGTCCGCAGGCGGAAGTGCAGCCGCCGAAATCGAGCGTGGAGGCAGCGTGGACCGTAACCGATTACGGCGGCCTCAACGGCGACGCGAAACCAACGGCAGTGGCACCGACAACAGCGGCAACGCCGGAGGCGGCGCCGACTAATGGTGCCGGAGCGCCCGCCGCGGCGGAAACCGCGAAATCCCGGTCGGCCGGGCAACGCGCGGCGAAGGCGAAGCACCCGGCCCGCGCCGCGTCGCAGCCGAAAGGGAGGGGCTGACAATGGCACCGGTCACGATGGTGGAAGCGATTCGGGAAGCGCTCGACGAGGAGATGCAGCGCGATCCCACGGTGGTGCTGATCGGTGAGGACATCGGCGTCTATGGCGGCGCGTTCAAGGCTACCGAAGGGCTGCTCGCCAAATACGGCTGGGAACGGGTGATCGATACGCCGATCAGCGAGACCGGCTTGATTGGAGCGGCGATCGGGATGAGCTACCAGGGCCTGCGACCCGTGGCGGAGATGCAGTTCATCGATTTCATCGCCTGCGGTTTCAATCAGATGGTGAATTTCGCGGCGAAGAGCCACTACCGCTGGGGCGGGCCGGTGCCGCTGGTCGTGCGCGGACCGTGCGGCGGCGGGGTGCACGGCGGCCCGTTCCATTCGCAGAATCCGGAGATGTGGTTCGTGCACGCTCCGGGGCTGAAGGTGATCTATCCTTCGACGGCCTACGACGCCAAGGGTCTGCTGAAGAGCGCCATTCGGGACAACAATCCGGTGGTCTGCCTGGAACACAAATTTCTCTACCGCCGGGTGAAGGAAGAGTTGCCCTCCGAGGAGTACACCGTCCCGCTGGGCAAGCTTGCCGTGCGCCGGCCCGGGCGCGACCTGACGATCGCGACCTACGGTGCCATGGCGCTGAACTCGCTCGAAGCGGCCGAGGAACTGGCCAAGGAAGGCATTGAGGCCGAGGTGCTTGATCTGCGGACACTGATGCCGCTCGACCGGCAAGGGATCATCGATTCAGTTCGGAAAACAAACAAGCTTCTGGTTGTTCACGAGGATGTCCGCTCGGGCGGAATCGCGGGCGAAATCGCCGCCACCGTCAACGAGCAGGCTTTTGAGGACCTCGACGGTCCGATCCTGCGCGTCACGTCGCTCGATACGCCGGTGCCGTTCGCACCACCACTCGAGGAACGGTTCCTGCCGCAGGTAGCCGACATCACCCGCGCCGCGCGCGAACTGGCCCGCTATTAGGGCCTTCGCGGTAGACTGAAAAGGAGGATGGGGAGGAAACCATGGCGGTTGACGTAGTCATGCCCCAGATGGGGGAAAGCATTTTCGAAGGCACGATCACCAAGTGGCTCAAGAAGCCCGGCGACAAGGTCGAGCGGGACGAGCCGCTCTTTGAAATTTCGACCGACAAGGTCGACGCGGAAATTCCCGCACCGGCTTCCGGCACGCTTCAGGAAATCAAGGTCAACGAAGGCCAGACCGTGCCTATCAAAACCGTCGTCGCACTGATCTCCGGTGGCGATGGCGCCGGCGCCGCGGCGGCCGCACCCGCGGCCGAGGAAAAACCCGCACCGGCCCCGGCGGCCGCACCGCCGCCACCTCCGCCGCCGGCAGCCGCTCCAGCCCCGGCTCCGGCACCCGTGGCAGCCGCACCCGCACCGCCGCCGCTGGCCGCGCCAGCAGCAACTGGGGAGCGAGTTCGCAGTTCCCCGCTCGTCCGCAAGATCGCTCAGGAGCACAACATCGACCTCTCGCAACTAAGGGGCACCGGCGCAGGCGGGCGCATCAGCAAGCAGGATATCGAAGCTTACCTCGCCTCCCGCGCCGCGCAGCCCGCTCCGGCCGCGGTACCGGCCGCGCCGGCGCCCGCTCCGGCCCCGGCGGCTTTCGTACCTCCGCCGCCTCCGGCGCAAGCAGCGCCGGGTGCGCCCGCGCAGGTGGTGCTCGAAGTGGCCGTGCCGCGCGAGCGGCTCTATTTCGGCCGCTACGAGATCGAGCCGATGAGCGTGATGCGGCAAAAGATCGCCGAGCACATGCTGGCGTCCAAGCGCGTATCGCCTCACGTTTACTCGGTGGACGAAGCCGATGTGACGAAGATCGTCCAGTTGCGGGCCAAGCTGAAAGAGCGCTTCGAAGCCCAGACGGAGACCAAACTCACCTACATGCCGTTCTTCATTCGCGCGGCGGTGGAGGGCCTGCGCTCCTTCCCGACCGTCAACGCTTCGGTCGACGGCACCAACGTGGTGCTCCATCGCGACATCAACATTGGCATCGCGGTCGCGCTTGATTGGGGTCTGATCGTTCCCGTGGTGAAAAACGCCGACGAGAAGAATTTCCTCGGGCTGCAGCGCGCCATCAACGACCTGGCCGAGCGCGCGCGCACCAAGCGGCTCAAGCCCGAGGAAGTGCAGGAAGGCACGTTCTCGATCACCAATCCCGGTGTTTTCGGCGGCCTGATGGGCCTGCCGGTAATTAGCCAGCCGAACGTCGCGATTCTGGGACTCGGGTCGATCCAGAAGCGGCCGGTGGTGATCGACGACGCGATCGCGGTTCGCTCGATGGTCTACCTGACGCTCAGCTACGACCACCGCGTTGTCGATGGAGCCATTGCGCATCAGTTCCTGCATCACGTGAAGACGACGCTCGAGAACTGGGCCGAACCGGTGCTGTAGGCTAGGCACCGTGTGGCCATGAAGGGGGAAATAGCGCAGCTGATCGCTGGGGCAGTGCGAGGCTTGCGATGCGGGGGTATTTGTACCAAAATGGGAAAAAGTGGAATATGCGGTGCCCTCTTGATTCTCTAGCGACCACCACTTATGCTAAGCGTCGCCTTGTAAGCATCCTATGCAAGAATGAGGGTTCGTGCGATGCATCCCCACGGCTGCATTGACAGTCATATGATCAGACGTTCCGGTCGACCAAGGGGGGTCGCGTCTGGCACCGAAGTTGCTCTGAGGTGGGTGGACCTGGAAAGTATTCGGAGGGGCCCCGCCGGTGAGAGGTGGGGCCGGCTTGGAGGAGGCGATGACCACACACGAAGGGGAGCATGTACTGGAGCCTCGTTTTGTGGAGCCAGCATATTTCCTCTGCCGGATTCGGGAGTTCGAGCAGAGGTACGACCGGCCATGGTGGGCGTTCTTGGCAGACTACACGAAAGGCGAGTCCGAAACAGGGAGCTCAGAAAGCGCGGACTATGCGGAGTGGGCGTTTCTCTGCGAGAACTTTCTTTCTGAGCTGGTGAGGCTCGACAGTGAGGACCCTCCCGACCAAATAGACGATGGGAATGCACAAGAGCCCGGGGGTTCCCCGGGCTCTTGCTTTGAGCGGAGAAGCGTTGTTCGACGCAAGCCAATATTTCTCGCGCGTGGATAGGGTCCTCGCCACCGCCGCACACCTCATTCAGGCACCCGATCGATTCAACCATCCGAAGATACTGACGAACGGCGGCGTAGCCGTATGGCGTGAGAAAATAACATTCACCACGGGGCACCGCCTAGAAGTCATGGACTGCTATAGTCGTTTGCAGAGGGGGATGGAGACGAGGAACTTCAAATACCAGTTTATGGACAGTGACGCGGGCTTACTGTTCCGATTCGACACTCACGGCAAATCGTTGCCCCTATGCGAGCCTTGCCACCTTCACGTGGCCGCAGGTCAGATTTTCGAGGGTGACCCGCGATTGGGGCAGCTTTCTCTGGTTGCCATGGACTTCCTGCGAGCGTTTCATCTAGCCCACACATATTTAGACGGGGGAAGCTTCCCCTGGGAGTAGCTTTGCAGAAGGCATCGCCAATCGTGTATTTCGATCAGGAGGGTCGAGCAAACCTCGGTCACGTCCTACGTGTGATTAAGAAAACGCTGCGAAAGAGGCCCGAACTGCGAGGAACAAAATTGGTCATTTTTACGGCGATCGGTGAAGGCCCTGCCCTTGCCTATAGTCTGCTCGGGGAATTCGACCCAAGGATAATAGCGGTAACGTTCCCGCCTGACTTCTCCGTCAAACGGGGAAACCGAGTCTTCAAACCTGAAATCGCACCTAGGCTCAGGGCCTTCTTCGCAGGGGTTAACATAACGGTTCTCACCGGGCGTCTGCCGTTCGACGAGATCGAAGGCGCTGTGGTACACAACGAACAAGTAAAGCTAATCCGAGAGGTACTGGGCCTCTGGGGTGGCAGCTTTTCCCTGATCGTACAGGCGGTCTTGCAGGCCTGCGACCGTGGAGAGGTCGAGCAAGGCGAGATGGTTATCGGAATGGCAGGGGACTCCGCAGCCCTCATCACAGCCTCCTCAACGACCAAGTTCCTCAGCAAAGAGGGCGGCTTCGCTATCAACGAGGTTCTGTGCAAGCCTAGGCGGCTCACAGTATCCCGCCCGCACCCACCGCAAACCACCTTACAGATCGGGCGGCTCTTTTCAGAGCAGCCCGCCCAGGACGGTGTCGGCAACCAAGGTAGGGAGCTCGCCCCAAAACGCGAGGGAGACACGTAGCCAGCCTCTGCTCAACGGGCCGGGATGCCGAAGCCTGTTCGGCATCCCCGGTCCCGTTTTTTTGCGGGTAGGAGTTGGGTGCGGCGCTTCAGGCCTCGCGTCTCACGAATTCCGCGCCGACCGTCATCTTGATCTGGTCACCCACGAGCAGGCGGCAGCCTTCGAGCGCGGTGCTTCAGGTGATGTCGAAGTCCTTCCGGCTGAGTTGGCCGCCACGGCCAGCGAAATCTCGTTCGTCACGCCGCGAACGGCCGGGGCGCCCGTCAAGGCTGGCTGCCCATCGGCATCGCGGCTCCGGCCGACGCGGCTCAGCGGCGGGCGGCAATGACGGTCTGGCCGAGGCTCAAACCGCCGTCACCGGCCGGTACTTTTACGTGGCTGAAGACCTCGAAGCCGTCGGATTCAAGAGCGCGGCGCAACCGCTCGAACAGGAATACGTTCTCGAAAACGTCACCGCTCAGGCAAACCTGGCGTATGCCGCTGTGCACCCGAACCAGTTGGGCCAGCCGCGAGAGGACGACCACCAAGCCGTTGTGAAACCGGCGACTGAGCGTTCCGACCGGCACCTTTCGCTCGATATCGGCAAGCAGCGCTTCGAACAACGGGCGCGTATCGATGACCCAGCCGGCACCCTCGGCCACCAGGCCCATTGGATAGGCCTTCTCATCGCGCGAATCCAGCGCGAGCTTTTCCAGACCGATCGCCTCCTGCGTCTCGCTATTCAGGTGCTGGCGCAGGCCGACGAGCGCCGCCACGGCGTCAAACAGACGGCCGCAACTGGAAGTGAGCGGTGAATCCGCTTCCCGGTCCATTCTGTTGAGCAGTCCCGTAATGCCGGCGGCGCCAACTTCGTCGAACAGTGGAATCCGCGAGTCCAGGAACGCGCGACCGAAGTCGCGCGCCAGATAGGCGACCGCCATGCGCCACGGTTCGCGCACCGCGGCTGCTCCTCCCGGCATCGGCACATAGGCCAGGTGGGCCGCTCGCTCGAAGCCGGAGCGATCGGCCAGCAGCGCTTCCCCGCCCCACAGCCGGCCGTCGGTCCCGTAGCCGCCGCCGTCGAGGGCGAAGCCGATGACTTTGTCGTGCAGGCGATTTTCCGCCATGCAGGCGGCGATGTGGGCGTGATGGTGCTGCACACCGATGCGACGGACGCCATTCTGCTCGAGCGCCCAGCGGACGGGGAAGGAAGCGGGATGGAGGCCGAAGGCAATGATTCCCGGTTTGATGCTGAGAACGCGTTCGAGATTCTCGACAGTTTGGCGGAAACATGCCTGACTTACCGGATTTTCCAGATCGTCGATCTGCTGGCTGAGAAAAGCCTGATTGCCGCGCGCCAGGCAGACCGTGTTTTGCCGCTCGCCCCCGAGGCCGAGGATCGGCGGAAGGTTCTCGTCGAGAAGCACCCGCGTCGGCATCCCATGGCGCGGATCGTCGGAATCGCACAGTCTGCGCCGACAACCGCCGCACATGGTGGCGAGATCGGGCGAGAGCGCGCCGGTAGCGGCCATGTGGAATCCACCCTCCCCGCTCACCGGCAGTTCGCGCACGTCGATTCTGGCAACGCTGCCGGGCACGGGTGCCTCGACTGGCAAGCGCGCCACGAAGCGATCGACACTCTCGGCCGATCCCTCTACCTCGATCGTGACGCCGCCGGGCGTCTCGCGAACGCTGCCCGCCAGTTGCTGCTCGCTTGCCAGACGAAGAACGTAGGCCAGCCATGGGTCAACGGCGAGAAGTAGGGAAACCCGGATTTCCTTGCGGACTTGCATGGCCGGCAATTAGACGGCTGAGGCTCGCGGGCCAAGCATCTTTTCGCGCCGGGCACCGAGCCAGGCGAGCCATTCGGCGATCCCGCTCTTCCGCATCCACGAAACGTGGATGACCTCGATGCCAGGGTTGGCACGCCGGGCGTTTTCTTCCGCCGCCGCCAGGTCGAAAGGCACATATGGAAGCAAGTCGGTCTTGTTGAGAAGCATCAGCTCTGCCTGGTGAAAGATCGAGGGGTACTTGAGGGCTCATCCTCGCCTTCGGTCACGCTCGATAGCACGATTTTTGCCGTCTCGCCCAAGTCGTGGTCCGCCGGGCCGATCAGATTGCCAACGTTTTCGATCAACAGCAGGTCGATGTCCTCCAGCCGCCAATCGGCGAGCCCTTGCTCGATCATTCGGCCATCGAGACAGCCGGCACTTCCGGTATTGATCTGGCGCACGGGGAATCCGTAGCGGCGCACCCGCTCGGCGTCGTCTTCTGTTTGCACGTCGCCGGTGAGCACTGCCACGCGGGCATAGCGCGGGAGGGTTTCAATCGTGCATTCGAGCAGGCTCGTCTTGCCGGAGCCGGGTGACCCGATCAGATTGACAGATAGCACGCCGCAGGCAGCCATCCGCGCTCGCAATGCGGTAGCCGAAGAATCGTTTCCGCTCGCTCCTGTGTGTCGCGGTCCGGCATGGGTCATCTTTCTCCTCCTCCCAATTTACCCACCCAACTCCGCGCCCCCGGCAAGCATGCCTTGCGAAACACCGCGCCCAAAAACCGGACGGCCGGTTTTGCCCATCGCCACCCCTCCGGCGCGGCGCTCGCAGCGGCGCTCAACCGCTCACCGTCGGAAACACTGCGCGGCTCCTGCCCACTCGCCCGCTCGCAGCCCGGTTTGTCGATTCTTATGGGCGGAAGGGGCGCGTTGCCCTGCCGCCGTTTACAACCGTGAATACCGGGCGCCGCGGACACTTGCCGCGCCGCCCTCCGGGGACAAAACAACAGGGAAATTGTGAAAAGTTACGCGCCAGGATTCCCAGGATTGCAGAAAACTCTTGCCGAGCCGAGGCATGCTTTCACTTTGCGATGAGCGCTCCCGAAGACCAGCAGAAGCGCGGCGCAGATACCGACTGCCTGGATTGCGGCCGGTTGGATGGGACCGCAGTCAAGGAAGGATTGGGGAAAGGGGCAGCCGGTATCTGCGCCCTATCTTTCGCACGCTTTTTGGCAGGCCAATGTCGCTTGTCGGGTTTAGCGTGTGCATTTGCCCGCATTTGTGTTTCCTGTAGTCGCACGTTCAGTTCCCCGACATCCGTTTTTTTTAAAATTTTCTAACGAATGGCAAGATATGAGCTTAGTTTGGCTTCCGTCGGCCGTTGCAACCGCAAATCCGCCTATCGTCGCGGGATTTCGTCAAGGGCTGGGTGGAATCGCGCAGCAGTCCCGACGGTCACTGCGCCAAATTTCTCACAACCCCGGCAATCGCTGCCGAGAGACCCCTTCTGAACCGCTTCGCATCGGGCATTCCTCCCGCTCTGGCCATCGAGAGCGGAAGATCGTCAATGCTCGGGCCAGACTCGGAACCGCAACGTGCTCCTCTCAGGTAATTTTCCCGGCCCGCACCGGTGAACCGGAAGGCCTCCTCCGATAATTTCCCCGAGATGGTCGGGAATTTTACCAGCGCACATCCGGTTTCCCCCGATTTCGCAAAACACGGGCGTTTTGTATCGTGTGGGTGCAAAGGAAAGAAAGCGAGAGGTGAAGGACCATGACATACAAAGGTGGAAGCGAAGCAAAGGGCGGTTTCTACTGGAAGCGGGGGGACTGGGAAATCGTCACGGTGGACGGCGCGAAGGGCAAACTCCCCGGGCCAAGCGAGGCGGATTACGTGCGGATTCCGGGTCCGTTGCTTCTACCGGTCGCCCTGGTGGTAAGCATCGCCTACGTGGTCTTCCTTCCCTTGGTTGGCTTCGCGATGCTCTTCCGGGCCGCAGCGGGAAAGACCGGCGGTCGCATACGGAAAGGCCTGGCGAAACGTTTGCCCAAGAAAGCTACTTCGGCCGGTGAGGGCCGGCAGGCAGAGGCGGCCGGTACGGGAGGCAAGGGGATTTTGTAGCGGCGACACTAGGGTTTGGTCTGCGGCGGCGCTCGCTCCCGGCTGGGCTCGCTCCCGGCGCTGCCGCTCGCCCCGGAGAGGGCACGGGGAAAGATCAGCCCTCGACCCGAATCACGCCTTTACGGATCGCAAACTTAATCAGGTCGGTCCGGTTCTTCAGACCCAGCTTTTCCATCAGGTGCTCGCGGTGGGACATCGCGGTTTTCACGCTGATTCCGAGTGAATCGGCGACTTCCTTGTTGCTCTGGCCAAGCGCCACCAGTCTCAGAACCTGTTTTTCCCGATCGGTGAGCAGCTCGTAGAGGTCTTCGCTCGCGGCACGGCGCTCTTCAGGAACAGGTTGCATCGCCTCGGCAGCCACCTGCGGATCGAGCACCAATCCCCCACGGGCAGCCGAGCGAATGGCCGAGGCAAGCTCCGAGCCGAACATGCGCTTGAGCACGTAGCCGGCAATCCCGATCTTCAGGAACCGGCGAACGTATTCGAGGTCGTCATACTGCGTCAAAACGAGGATGCGGGCTTTCGACCCTTCCCGCTTGAGCTCGAGCGCGGCCTCGAGCCCCCCTAGGCCGGGCATGGCGATATCCATCAGGATCACGTCCGGTTTCAGCCGGAGGGCCTGTTCGACGGCCTCGCGCCCGTCGCTGGCTTCGCCGACCACTTCGATGTCCTCGGTCAGTCCTAGCAACGATTTGATGCCGTCGCGAACCAGGGCATGATCGTCGGCAATGAGAACACGAATCTTAGCCATGTTCGCCTCCGATCGGCACGGTGAGCACAACGCGTGTGCCATGGCCAGGTGAGGATTCGATCTGGGCCTTTCCGCCGAGCAGCTCGACGCGTTCACGAATGCCGGCCAGGCCGAGGCCGCGCCCGTCGACCGCGGCGGTGGAGATGGAAGCGGGATCGAAGCCCTGGCCGTCGTCTTCGATCTCGATGATGACCGATTGGGGCTTGATGGCGCCCTGAATCAGCACCGATTCGGCGCGCGCATGCCGGACGATGTTGGTGATCGCTTCCTGGACCGCCCGAAAGAGGGCGGTTTCGACCCCGGGCGGCAACCGCACGTCTTCCTCCTCGAACTCGCAGCGCACGGCAACGCCGCGGCGCTTGAGGTCGCGGTCGGCGTACCAGGCGATCGCGCGAAACAGCCCAAGGTCGTCGAGCACCGACGGCCGCAAGTCGAAACCGAGGCGGTGGATGCCGTCGAGGGCCTGGACAGCAAGGTTTTTCGCCTCCTCAAGGTGGGCGCGGGAAACACCTTCGGGGAGCGTGGCCAGTGCGGTATCGAGAGCGAGCACGAGCGCGCCGATCTCCTGGCTGGTTTCGTCGTGCAACTCGCGGGCGATGCGCCGGCGCTCCTCTTCCTGGGCGCCGATCAGCTTTTGGAGCAGCCGGGCACGGATCTGGTCGCGCTGCTGCAGTTCCTCATAGAGGCGCTTGATCTCGGCGGTCCGCTCCAGGACGCGCGCCTCTAGGAACTCCCGACCGCGTGCTACGTCGTCGAGCGACTCTTTGAGAGCGACGCGCATGCGCTCGAGCGCAGTGCCGAGCCGGCCCACCTCGTCCGTACCGAGTTCCGGAATCGGGGTTTCCAGCTCGCCGCCTGCGATCCGCCCGGCGAATCGCCCGAGCAGCGAAAGCGGCGAGGTGACGCTGGTGGCGACGCCAAGGGCAAAGAAGACCGAGAGCAGCGCCAGGGCCAGGGCCGAGCCAAGAATCTTCCAATGCAGCGCTTCGGCGGCTCCGAATGCCTCGGCTTGGGGCTGCCGGATATCGACGCCCCAGGAGGGCCGCGACGGCAGCGGCGCAAAAGCCATCACGTCTTGGACGCGAATTTTCTCCGTGCCGCTCTGATGGCAGCCGTGGCAGGTGCCCACCGCCGGCTTTTGTTCGGCGATCAACCGCTCGAGAAAGTGCTGGTGGTCGGCCTGGGAGTAGAGGCGGTCCCGGGCCGTGCTGGCAATGACGACGCCATGCTGATCCACCAGGTCGACCGTCTCGCTGGGATCGAGCGGGACGAAATCGAGCAACTGCCGGAACTGCCTGCCCTCCGGGTTGATCTCTCCGGCGACGACGCCCACCGACTGGCCTTGTGCCGTTCGCAGCGCGACCAGAAGGAACAGGCGGCGCACTCCGTCGGACCCGGTCCAGAGCGGCGAGACTTGCATCGTGCCCTCGCGGAGCGCGGACTGGGTGCCGGGAATCCGGACCGTTGAATTCACTGCCGGCACGCCGTAAGGTGGCTCGCTCTGCAGGACCGTCCCGGCACCGTCGAGCACAAAGACGCGGGAGAAGAGACGCGAACGAACATAGTTCTCGCGCAGGGCCGATTGCGGGACAAGCAAACGGTCCGGCGTGGCAGGTTCGGAAGTGGGGGCAATGGTTTCGAGCAATTCGAACTGCGAATTCAGGACCGAATCAATATGCGCGGCCACGCTGACCGCCAGGTGCTGGCGCTCGGCGAGCACCTGGTTCTGCAGCGAGCGCACGCTCGAAAGGCTTAGCCAGCCGAGCACGGCGATGGGGACGAGCGTTCCAGCCAGGGTGAGCAACACGAGTCGGGCCCGCAGGCTTCGCGTCACGCCTTGTCTGGGAATCCCGCTTGCCATTGCTTGTCCAGTCCTTTGGTTCGGCTCGTCCATAGGGGCAAGAGCAACGCCTCAACCGGCAGGCTTCTCGTCGCTCACGGCCGTTTCTTCCGGGGGAGGGTTGTCTCCGGCGGGCGGCTGGCTGACCTGGAGGGCGGCGAGCCATCGCTCGTACTCGAGCGCATGTTCCTTTTCCATCTTTTCGCGCGTCGTCTTTCCCGTGAAAATGCTGGCGTCAAAGGGGAACGATTCGGGCGAGAGGTGCGCGTTGTAAAGGTGCCAGGTAATGACGATCAGGAATGCTAGCAGTGCCTCCCGGCCGTGCATCATCAGCGCCGCCGGAATCACTTGGCCGGGCAACAGCCGGGCCGTCTCCACCGGGAACAGGAGCATGAAGCCGGTGACAATCATGATCAGCGAGCCGGCTACCAGGCCCCAGTATTCGAATTTCTGCCGGTAATCGTAGCGATCGAAACGCGGGGGCTCGTCGGAAAGCCGCAGGTAGTAGCGCATCATCGCGATCGCGTCGAGGAAATCCTTTCGTGCAGGGACAAGCGAAGCCTTAACGCGCCGCGTGCTGACTTGAAACGAGGCAATCGCCAGGTGAACGACAACCAGCGCGGCGAACAGCATGCCCGTATAGCGGTGGATCCACATCACCCGCTCGATGCCGCCCATGACCAGAATCGACCAACTGGCCCAGTGTTGCTGATAAAACTCCTGGGGTAGGCCCGTGATGGCCAAAATGGTGAACAGGATTATGCCGGCGGCGTGCTCGAACCTTTGCCAGATCGTAAAACGCTGAATGTACTCTTTCATCGGTTCACCACCACGCGCCAGAAATGCAGCAGGATCTGCAGGCCCAGCCCAATCACAACGAAGGGGATGAAGAAAGCGTAGAAGAGCTGCACGGCGTAGACGAGCGGTGCGTGACGCAGGCTGGGCTCATAATGGCCGATCCACGCCGAGGGGAAGTTGGCCGAGGCGCCCGGATGGCAGCGCTGGCATACCTTCAAGAGGTGCGCCTTGATCGCCAGGACGCTGCCATGATCGAGGCGCTGGATGTCGTGAACCCCATGGCAATCGGTGCACGTGACGGTGAATTGGCTGGGATCCACCCGCCCGGAGCGCTCGAGCGAGGCAGTCATGCCGTGAAAATCGTTCAGGTACGTGCTGAGCACAGCGGTCGAAATGCCGTATTTGCTCATGATCTTCTTGTTGGTATGGCAGCGGGCGCAAAGCTGGGGGATCGCCAGATGCCACTGAGCCGAAAGCGGATTGGAAATATCGTGAGCGTGGTGACAATCTGTGCAGACCGGCACATCCGGATTGCTATGCTTGAGCAGGGCCTGGCCGTGAACGCTGTGGGCGTAAGCCGCAGCCACGGCGCTGTGGCACCGGGCACAGGTGCGGGAGATGCGCGCCCGTGGCTGATTGGGCGGTGTGATTGAGTGCGCCCCGTGGCAATCGACGCAGGTCGGCGCGTTGGCATTGCCCTGGGAAAGGGCCTTGAAATGGATACCGTCCACCAGCCGCGTGTACTGGTCGAAATGGCACTGCTTGCAGATTTGATAGTAAGCAAGGTCCACGGCATGGCGGTTGGCAAACGTGCGCGCCGGATGCGGAATACTGGTGATGTCGCTGTGACAATCGGTGCAGGCCAGGCCGGCGTGGACCGAGTGCGCGAGAGATTCCGGATTGACGTAGAGGGAAAGCGTTTCGCCATCCCCGAGTTTGGTCGAAAAAGACGGATTCCCATGGCAACTGAGGCAAACATCGCTCGGAATGCCTTCCGAACCGGAAGGCGGTGCCTGGGCTCTTGACCCGGGAACGAGAGCCACTGCTGCCACCACCAACAGTAGAAAGTACCGGACCATTCTTTCTCTCCTTATCGCCCCTTCGTCCGCGCCTGGTTCGGCTTGCGGCAGCCCCCGAATTTTGATCTCCAACCCGCTCCGGTGGCCGGACCGCGCTCATCCGGCCAAATTCGCGCTCGTGATCCTCCCCGAGCCCGTAGGCTCTCCTTGATCTTGTTTCCACTGGATGGAGAACACCGAAAGGACGCCGCCGCTCTGGCCGCCAAGCGGGAACGAGCGGCCGATTCGATCGGGGCCAACTCCGCGGCGGAAACTACTTCGGCGGGTCAGAAGAATTCTCCGCAGCAGCTGGGTGATCCCTATCCCTGACCGCTTTTCGCGCCCGTCGTCACGACAA
>JAKBLM010000019.1 GCA_021832085.1 Acidobacteriota bacterium
TTGGTATCAGCATCCCCGACCGCCTCAGTTTTGATCACGAATGTAGTGCAGACTCGGCGGTAGCCTGAACTGAATCTAAAGCACTTAGCCTGGTTTCAGCCCTTCCTGTGACGAACTTGGGCTAGTCCGCGCTTGGTAGCAAGGTCTCCGCGGAGAACGGCGGGGCCGAGGGCCCCGTCGCTCCGCCCGGAAGGGATGCCCGTCTCACTCCCGCATTCGGCATAGGTCTTTATTTCTATAGATTCTTCAGCAGGAACGACGTCATGCGCGTGAAGAGCTGGACGCGCGCGGGCCAGTCGCTGATCGGATGACCGCGGCCGGGGAAGATCATCAGCCGAACGTGGTTGGCATACCGTCCGGTCTCGATCAGCTTCTGGATCAGCTCGGTGGTATTGGCGAAGTGGACGTTGTCGTCGCCGGTGCCGTGGCAGAGCAACAGCTCGCCCTGGAGCTGGCCGGCGTAGGTGACCGGCGAGCCGATCCGGTAGCCGTTGGGATCCTCCTGCGGCGTACCCATGTAGCGCTCTGTGTAGATCGTGTCGTACTGGCGCCAGTCGGTCACCGGGGCGACGGCAACGCCGACCTTGAAGATTTTCCCTTCGCGGAAAAGCAACTGCAGCGTCAACTGGCCCCCGTAGCTCCAGCCCCAGACGCCGATATGGGCCGAGTCGACATAGGGCAGCGATTCAAGATAGTGAATGCCCGTGAGCTGATCCTTGAGCTCAACGGTGCCGAAGGCATGGTAGATCGGGGTTTCGAAGGCGTGACCGCGATTGTAGGAGCCGCGGTTGTCGAGCATGAAGATGATGTAGTTGTGCTCGGCCATCAACTCGTGCCAGAGGAAGGTCGCTCCACCCCACATGTCGCGAACGTTCTGTGCTTCCGGACCGCCATAAACGTAGAGGAGCACCGGATACTTGCGGTTCGGGGAAAAATCGGGCGGCCGGATCATTTCCGCCTCGAGCATGACGCCGCTGGCCGTGTGGAGATGGAGGAACTGGACAGGACCCAGACTTACATTGGCGAGTTGAGAAATGCGGCCATCGCTGAGTGTGGCCACCAGCCGGCCGGCGGCGTTGTAGACATCCTGGCGCCACGGCTGGTTGATATTCGAATAGGTGTCGAGGTAAGCGGCCCCGCCGGGCGCCATCAGGATGTTGTGCGTGCCCGCTTCGGAGCTGACCTGCCGCAGGCCTGTGCCATCGAGGTTGACGCTGTAAAGCTGACGCTGGAGCGGACTGGCCTTGGTCGAGACGAAATAGACAAGGCCGGCCTCCGGGTTGACGCCGGCCAGCGATGTGACTACCCAGTCGCCACTGGTGAGCGGCCGGATCAGCTTGCCGGCGGCGCTGTAGAGGTAGAGCTGGCGGAAGCCGGTGCGCTCGCTCGACCAGATGAAGCGGCCGTCAGGTAGGAAATCGGGAGCCCAGCCGACATTGATCCAGTAGCGATTGTACTCGGTGATGACGACATGCGAACTGCCGGTGGAGGCGTTGGCAAAAAGCAGATCGAGGCGCGTTTGCGCGCGATTGAGCCGTTCGATGGCCACGTCTTTCGAGTTCGGCAGCCAGGCAGCACGGGGCAGATAGACGTTGGTGTTGCTGCCCGTGTTCATCCAAACCGTCTTGCCGCCGGAAAGGCCAACCACGCCGAGGCGGACAATCGGATTCGCGGTGCCGGCGCGCGGATAGAGGGTCCAATAGATCTTGGCGTCATAGGAATTCGGATCGATCAGCGGATAGCGGAGGACGTGGCTTTCGTTGAACTGCATGTAGGCGATGTGGGTTGAATCGGGCGACCACCAATAGGCGCTGAAAAGGCCGAGTTCCTCGGGATAGATCCAATCCACCTGGCCGTCGCGGAGCAAATACTTCCCGTCGTGGGTGAGCTGGCGCACGAGGCCGGTGCGGACGTTCACGATCCAGAGGTTATAATCGCGAATAAAACTGACCCACTGGCCGTTCGGCGCGATCTGGGGATCGAACAGGTGCTCGGTGCCGGAGACGAGCTGGCGGCTTTGGTCGGTTCGCAGGTCGAACCAGACCAGCCGCGAGTAGGAACGCAGGAGCAAGGCGTCGCCCGTGGGCGACCACTGGTACCGGCGGGGCGGCCGGCGGCCGAAGCCGGTGCGCTGCAGCCACGTCGGCGGCCAGGGATCCAGCAGCTGCGCCAGCATCCCTGCGCCGAGCAGGCGCCGTCGCTCGCCGGTCTGGGCGTTCACCGCCCAAAGCTCGCGGCCGAGCGGCGTCGATTGGAAGTAGCTGAGCCAATGGCCGCCGGGACTCCATTCCGTCTCGCCGACCAACGGCGGGTGCATCGCACGTTCGCCGAAAATGGCGGGCACGGTGAGCTGGCCGCCGGAAACCTGTGCCGTCGCGGCGAGTGGCGGAGCGGCCTGGAGTGACGCAACACCCAAAAGAGAAACCACGAACAGTAGTGCGGTAACCATCCACCACGAACGATTAGTGCGTAAGCGCATGCGGACTCCCTCCGAAAAGGGGGACATTGTACCCCTTCAGTTCGATTCGGCGGGACAAAAAGAGGGGCACGGGGATTAGCGGATCGAGCGAAAAGGGCCAAGCCAGAAGTGAGTGAGCCGGGCCCTTTAGCCGGCGTTAGGAAAGCGACGATTCCGGACACGAGGGGGACGCCGCAGCAGCGCCCTCCGGAACACAGCGACGCGGAAACGAAACGGGGAAGGGCGGTCAGGCGCCGGGATCCGCCGAAACAGCCCCTTCCACCTGGGCCGTGGCGGCTTCCGAGCTCGGCTTGCGTTTCGCGCGCGTGTCGAAGAATGCGCCGATGGTGACGCCAGTCGCCAGGGCAAAGAATGAGCTATCGCGGAGAATCGTCAGCTTGCTGACCGGCTCGGCACCGGGGCCGAAACAGCCGCAATTGATCTGCAGGCCCCCAATATAGCTGTGCACGATCGCGGTGAGGAAGACGGCCACCAAACCCATGGTAATCAAGCCGGCCCAGCGCAGGGCGATACCCGAAAGCAGCAGCAACCCCAAACCCAGTTCGAACCACGGCAGCACACGCGCGACGAACATCACCCCCCAGGTCGGCAGCATGTGATAGGAATCGACCTCCATCGCGAAGGTCATTGTCGAGAGAGAAAGCGAGGAACCGGTGATCTCGAAAGAGGCGGCGGTAAAGGGAGCGGGGCCGATCGGCCGCAGCTTGCCGTAGGCGGCGAAGATGAAAACGAGCCCGAGGGCCACGCGGCCCAGGATCAACAGGCATCTTCGCAGTCGGCTCCGGCTTGCGGGTGTCATGGGCGGCTATTGTCGAAGCAGTGCGTCGAGATAGCCGCGCAGGATGGGATAGCTGACGACGCCGATGATCGGCGTGCGATGGCCGCCGTGGGTGATGTACATGGTCGGAGTTTCGTCGATCCCGAGCGCCTGGCCCTGCTCAACGTCGTGTTGGACGGCAGCGTGCACGACGGGTGATTTCTCGAGTTCCTCCACTTCCTTGGCCTTGGCCGGGCTCAGTACGGCGGCGACAATTGGTTCGATCTTTCCGGTGGCCGCCCACTGGGCCTGGTGAATGAACAGCGCCTGCTGAACCTGCGGGAAGCGGCCGATCGCCGCCGCAGCATCAGCATAATAGGCCGCGATTTTCGCGTAGGGGTGCATCGGGAGCGGAAAATCGTGGTCGACCAGATAGACCTTGCCGCTCGAGACGTAATCGTTGATCAAAGGCTCCAGGACCGTTTCATAAAGATCCTGGCAGTGTGGACACTCAAAATCGGTGTATGTGTCGATCCGGATGGGAGCTGTTTTGATACCGAAGGTCTTGCCCGCCTCGATCTGCTGAACCGTTACTTGGGGTATTGCCGTTTGCCCGGGATCCCGATGGATCCGCGCGTTTGCCGACACGCCGAAACCCGCGATCACCAATGCCGTCGCCAGCCCCAGCGCGCGCTTCAAACTTCTGTTCAACTGACTCACCACGCCTCCTCCTTGGCTGCTTCCCCTGCGCCCTATGTGCTGCGGCTATTTTACTCGCGAAAAGCGAATCCGTCGCGCAGTTCTCCGCTCCAGTCACTGCTTGAGCAGCGCGTTCAAATAGCGCCTGAAAATCGGGTAGCTGATGGTGCCGATGAAGGGCATCCGCTTGCCGTTGTGCGTCACATACATCGTTGGTGTCTCGTTGATGCCGAGCGACTGGCCAAGCGAAACATCGCGCTGCACCGCTTCCTGAACGATCTGGGTGCTGGCCAGTTCCTCGACCTGCTTCAGTTGGGCCGGGCTCAGGACTTGCGCCAGAATCGGGGTGATCCTGCCGCTGGCCGACCATTGCGGCTGGTTTGTAAACAGCGCCTGCTCGACCGGAGCGAATTTCCCGATGGCGGCGGCGGCATCGGCGTAGTAGGCAGCCTTACGGGAATAAGGGTGTATGGGCAGGGGGAAATCGTGATGGACCAGGTAGACTTTCCCGCTCATGACGTAGTTCTGGATCACCGGTCGCAACGTCTCCATGTAGAGGGCACGGCAGGCCGGGCACTCGAAATCGGTAAAGGTGTCGATCCGAATCGGGGCCGTTTTGACTCCGTACGCCTTCTGCTGCGCAATTTCCGCCAAGGTGACGCGCGGAGGATCAGCAGCCGCGCGCGCTGCACGGTTCACCAGTGCACCCCAAGCGAGACCAGCGGCGGCCAAGAGCAGGATTACCAGCCTCGAGCGTTTCCAAAAACCAGTCACACTCCCTCCCAGGCCCTGAAGGTAAGGCCCTCCAATTCTACCTGAAGCGGGTTTCGGGTGCAGGGTTTCCCAATCCACCGGGGATACTGACACGAACAATCCGGGCAACAAAGGCCTTCAGCGAGAAAGCTTCAATTCTGTGGATGGAGGCGAGGGATTCCTGACACGGATATTTCTCATGGAGCATACATGTAAGCCGCATATTTACAGCAACATGTGAGATATTTACCGAGACTTGACAATGATTCGCTCAGATTCTATAATTCCCGTCGGTTGACCACCACGGCAACAAATGCCCTTTTTCCGTCGGAGGAGGTTTTGATGAGCAAGATTATCGGAATCGACCTGGGTACGACCAATTCGGTCGTAGCCGTTATGCAGGGTGGCGAGCCTTCTGTCATCGCCAACCAGGAGGGTTCGCGGACGACCCCGTCGGTGGTCGGATTGACCAAGAGCGGCGAGTGGCTGGTCGGACAAGTGGCCAAACGGCAGGCGATTACGAACCCGGAGAACACGGTCTATTCGATCAAGCGCTTCATGGGCCGCAGGTTCGATGAAAAGGAAGTGTCCTACGAACTCTCTCGCGTGCCTTACAAGGTGGCAGAGGGGCCGAAGAACCAGGCCGGCGTGCAGCTCGAAGGCCGGTTCTACAGCCCGCAAGAGGTTTCCGCCAAGATTTTGCAGAAGCTCAAGGCTGCCGCCGAGGATTTCCTTGGCGAGAAGGTGGCCAAGGCAGTGATCACCGTGCCCGCCTATTTCAACGACAGTCAGAGGCAGGCCACCAAGGATGCCGGCCAGATCGCCGGGCTAGAGGTAGTCCGGATCATCAACGAACCGACCGCGGCGGCACTGGCTTACGGCCTGGACAAGAAGAAAGACGAGACGATCGCGGTCTACGACCTCGGTGGCGGCACTTTTGACATTTCGATTCTCGAGGTCGGCGAGGGCGTTGTGGAAGTGAAGTCAACCTCAGGGGACACCCACCTGGGCGGCGACGACATCGACAACAAGATCATCGAGTGGATCGCCGAGGAGTTCAAGCGTGAAAACCCCGGCATCGATCTGCTGAAAGACCGCATGGCCAAACAGCGGCTGAAGGAAGCAGCAGAAAAGGCAAAGATCGAGCTGTCGCAGGTGATGGAAACCGAGATCAGCCTTCCCTTCATCACCGCCGACGCGACCGGTCCGAAGCACCTGCAACTGAAGCTGTCCCGCGCCAAGCTCGAGCAGTTGATGGAGGACATCCTGCAGCGGACGGTGGCGCCGGTGAAACGGGCACTCGAAGACGCCAGTCTGAAGGCCGAACAGATCAACGAAGTGGTGCTGGTGGGCGGCTCGACGCGTATCCCGCGGGTGCAGCAGATCGTGAAGGACCTGTTCGGTGGCAAGGAGCCGCACAAGGGCGTGAACCCGGACGAGGTGGTCGCGGTCGGCGCGGCCATCCAAGGCGGAGTGCTTTCGGGCGAGGTGAAAGACATCCTGCTACTCGACGTGACGCCGCTCTCGCTCGGCGTCGAGACCTACGGCGGCGTGATGACCGCGCAGATTCCGCGCAACACGACGATCCCCACCCGGAAGTCGGAGATCTACACGACGGCCAGCGACAACCAGCATGACGTGGAGATCCACGTCCTGCAGGGCGAACGCAAGATGGCCGCCGATAACCGTACGCTCGGCAAGTTCCATCTGGTCGGCATTCCGCCGGCCCCGCGGGGCGTGCCGCAGATCGAGGTCACCTTCGATATCGACGCCAACGGCATCCTGAACGTGAGCGCAAAGGACCGCGCCACCGGCAAGGAGCAGAAGATCACGATTACCGCTTCGACCGGCCTGAACAAGGAGGAAGTCGAACGGATGCAGCGTGAGGCGGAAGCGCATGCAGAGGAAGATCAGCGGCGGCTGGCCGAGGTGGAAGCACGCAACCGGCTCGACTCGCTGATCTACCAGACCGAGAAGCTGGTGAAGGAAAACCAGGAAAAGCTGCCGGAGGCCGATCGCAAGACGGCCGAAGCGGCGATCGAAGACGGCCGGCGCGCGCTCGCCGAGGGCGGAATCGACAAGCTCAATGCCGCGGTCGAGGCAATCACCCAGGCTTCGCATCGGCTGGCCGAGGCGCTCTATCGGGCCGCCGGCCCCGCCCAAGGACAGGCGGGACCCACCGCCGAAGCAGGCGCCGGACCGGAAGCCGAACCGCAGCCAGGTCCTGGCGAGCAGGCGGGAGCGGGCGAAACGAAACAGGGGGAAGTGATTGACGCGGAGTTCGTCGACGTAGACGAATCGAAGAAACCGAACTGAGTGCCAGGCGAGGAGGAAGCGACCGTGACCGAGGACGGGATCCTTAGGATCGGACCGCCGCAGGCGATCCAGAAGGTGCGCGAGGGCTCGTATCTCGTGCAGGTGCCGCTGACGGCGGTGCCGAGCGCCGACTGGCGCCGCTTGTTCTACGAAATGCAGCAGGAAGTTCCTCCGGATTTCCCGCCGCGCTCGATCGAAATTTCCGGATCGGTTTTGCGATTCCGTTCCGATGCAGAGAGCGTGGCCGCGAGAGTGCCCCTGATCGACCGCTGGATCGAACGGGCAAACCAGAAAGAGACTTCGATGGCGGGCCGGTCGGACGAGCAACGTCAGCGGCATGGTGAACGGGCACGCGAGCGGAAGGAACTGGCAGCGCTCAACGAAGGCTGGGCGAAACTCTAACCTTCCAGGCGGGCGCTGCAGCCGGTAGCGAGCCCCGTGACCGGAGGGTTTTGAGGGACACGGAGGGAGCAAGCGAGGCTTAGATGTCGCCCACTGCGACCAAATTCGATTATTACGAAGTGCTGGGAGTTCGGCGCAACTCTCCGGTGAAGGAGATCCGCGCCGCCTACCGGAAGCTTGCCCGCAAATACCACCCCGACCTGAATCCCGGCGACAAGAGCGCCGAAGAAAAATTCAAGCAGATCCAGGAAGCCTACGAAATTCTTTCCGATCCCAAGAAACGGCAGATGTACGATCGCCTGGGCTTCTATTCCGAAAACTACCAGGCCGGGCCGCCGCCGGGCAGCGCGCCGGGCGGGCAAAATGTCCAGTTCGATTTCGGCGGGTTCGATTTCAGCGATTTGGGCGGGGCGAGCTTCCGCGATGTGTTCAGCCAGTTTTTCCGCGGAGCACGTGCGGCGAAGACCCAGGAGCCACAGCACGCCGAGCGCGGCGAGGACCTCGAATACCACATCCGGATCGGTTTCTGGGACTCGGTGCGCGGGGCGGTGAAGACGCTGACGGTCAGCCGCCTGGTTGCCTGCCAGCTATGCCGAGGAACCGGCGTGGCCGGCGGGGTGAAGAAGTCCTGCTCGGCGTGCGGAGGCAGCGGGCAGGTGGTTCAGAATGCCCGCGGCATGCGATTTCAGATCACCTGCAGCGCCTGCGGTGGCACAGGGAAGATCGGGGCCAGTTGCCGCCAATGCGGCGGCGAGGGCCGGGTCACCGAGGTGCAGTCGATCGATGTGCGCATCCCGGCAGGGGTCGCCAACGGCTCGCGCGTGCGCGTGCCAGGCCGCGGCAATGCCGGCCGGTTCGGCGGGCCCGCCGGCGATCTCTACATCGTCACGGAGATCACAGCGCATCCGTATTTCGAGCGGCGCGGCGACGACATCCACACCGTCGTCCCGGTAACCGTCACCGAAGCCTCGCTCGGCACAAAGATCGAGGTGCCGACGATAGACGGCCGTGCCCTGCTCCGGATCCCGCCCGGCACGTCGAGCGGGCAGCGCTTCCGGCTGCGCGGCAAGGGGGTGCCCTCGGCCCGGCGGCCCGAGCAGCGCGGCGACCAGTTCGTCGAGGTGAAGGTCGTCGTTCCCAAGCCGATCGACGAGCGGGTGCGCAACCTGCTCCGCGAACTGGAGAAGCTGGAGCCGGAAAATCCGCGCCGCGACCTGTTTGAACGCGCCGAGGTGTGAAAGGAGAGAGGATGTCGCCGCGAGGCAAAAGGAAGAAGAAAGAAAAGGGCCGCGCCGGCTACATGATCAGCGCCGTCGCCGAGCTCTACCGTGTTCATCCGCAGACGCTGCGGCTCTACGAACGCCTCGGACTGCTGAAACCCTCCCGCACCCAGGGCAACACCCGCGTCTATACGGACCAGGACCTGGAGCGCCTGGAAACCATCCTCACCTTGAGCCGGGATCTGGGCGTGAACCTGGCGGGCATCGAGGTCGTGCTGAACATGCGCGACAAGATGATGGAGATGGAGCGCCAGGTGCAGTCTTTCGTCGATTTCGTTCGCGAGGAAATGGCCCGCGAACTGGGCGATATCCCCGAATCCCGCCTGCAAACCGCCATTGTCCGCTTCCGCCCGCCAAAAGTAACCCGGATCGAGCGCTGAGCCGGGCTTTTCACGCCAACACTGCCCCGCTCGCTCGGCGACGGCGAGCCTTTAAAATCCTGACGTGCCAGCTTCCACAGACAGCCCGCGTTTTCCGCAGTGAGACGGCTTGCACCGGCTTGCGCTCGCGCCTATGCTTGCCCCGTGGCTCGAAAGAACTGTCCCGAATGCGGCGGCACCGGCTGGCGCGTCGAAACGGCGAAGGGCGGCGGACGCGTCGCGGTGCCGTGCGCGTGCACGGCCGGCGACCGCGAGACGCGGGCGCGGAAACAGGCGCGAATCCCTTCTCGTTACGAGCACTGCGATTTCGAGAATTTCGAGGTCGACTACTGCTGCGAGGGGCCAGACGCACCCAAATGGAACCAGAGCCTGAAACAGGCGCGGACGATCGTCGAGAAGTTCGTGCAGGAATACCCGATCGGTTCCGAGCACGGGCTGCTGCTGATGGGAACCTGCGGCGTGGGGAAGACGCACCTGGCAGTTTCGGCGCTGAAGGCGCTGATGGCGCGCGGGCACCAGGGACTTTTCTACGACTACCGTGAACTGCTGAAACAGATTCAGGCCAGCTACAACCCCGAGAGCCAGACCACCGAAATGGAAGTGCTCGAACCGGTGCTCAAGACCGAAGTGCTGCTGCTCGACGACCTGGGCGCGAGCAAACCTTCAGCCTGGGCCCTCGAAACCGTCGGGCACATCCTGAATGCGCGGTACAACGACAAGCGGGTCACGCTCGTCACCACAAACTACCTGGACGGCTCGCGCACGGTCGATGCCGGCCGTCTGGTGATGCGCGAGGACAGCCTGGCCGATCGTATCGGCGAACGCATCCGCTCCCGCCTCTACGAAATGTGCCGGACCGTCGAAATCGTTGCGCCCGACTTTCGCAAGGACATTCGCCGGGCCCGGACGACAGGCTGAATTTCCCGCCAGCCCGGCATCCGCCAGGGCCGCACCGTCACCCCAAATTCGCGTGGCCTTGAAACCTTGAAACTCGGAGACTCATCCGTGTTTCTCAGCAAGACCACGAACTGATGAGCAGCCGACAAGACGGCTGCGCCAAGCGGCCTTCCGTAGCGCCTTCAGGACGGCAGCTCGTAGGGACAGGCGTCAGGATTCGCCACGGCGGAGGGCGTCGAGGTCGATACCAAGCTGCTGGCACTTCTTGTAAAGGTGGCTGCGCTCGAGGCCGAGGGCGCGGGCGGTGTTGGTGATGTGGAAATTCTGGCGCTTCAACTCGGATTCGATGGCGGAGCGCTCAAAGCTCTCGACGCGCCCGGCTAGTGGGCCCGTACCGAAAACGGCAACGGAAGGCTCACCGGCACCGCCCAGTGCCGGCAGGGCCGCGCGCACGACTTCCGCGCAGATTTCGCCCTCGCCTGTCGAGAGCAACAGCAAGCGCTCGATCACGTTGCGCAATTCGCGGATGTTGCCCGGCCAGTCGTAGCGCTGGAGCTGGGCGGTGGCCTCGGCCGAGAGCGAGCGTGGTTTCCAACCGTTCTGCTCGGCAATCTGACGAAGAAAATGGTCGGCGAGCGCGAGGATGTCGCCCGGGCGCTCGCGGAGCGGGGGCAGGCGCAGCGGGAAGACGTAGATGCGGTGAAACAGGTCCTGGCGAAAGGTCCCCTGGCGCACCATCCGCTCCAGGTCCTGGTGCGTGGCCACGACCACGCGCACGTCCACGGGAATCGGGCGGTCGCCGCCCACCCGTTCGATTTCCCCCTCCTCGAGCACGCGCAGGAGCTTGGCCTGCATGGCGAGAGGCATGTCGCCGATTTCATCGAGGAAGAGCGTGCCACCATCGGCTTGCTCGAATTTGCCGACGCGGCGGCCGGCGGCGCCTGTGAAAGAGCCTTTTTCGTGACCGAAGAGTTCGGATTCAATCAGCTCGGCGGGAACGGCGGCGCAGTTGAGGGTGACGAACGGGCGGGCGTGGCGCGGGCTTTTCTCGTGGATGGTGCGGGCGATCAGCTCCTTGCCGGTGCCGCTCTCGCCGAGAATCGCCACGCGGGTTTCGCCAGTGGCGACGCGCTCGACCTGTGCCATCACCTGATTCATCACCGGACTTGTCCAGACGAGCTCATGGCGGCCGACGCGCTCGCGCAACTGGCGGTTTTCCTGCTCGAGCCGGCTGATGCGGAGAGCGTTTTCGACCGTCACTAGGAGCTTTTCGGTGGAAAGCGGTTTTTCGAGAAAGTCGACCGCGCCCAGGCGCGTGGCGCGCACGGCCATCTCGACCGTCGCCTGACCGGAGATCATCACGACGGGCGTGTTGAGTCCGAGAGCGTTCAGATCCTCGAGCAACGCAAGCCCGTCCTTGCCGGGCATCACCACGTCGGAGAGGATCAGGTCGAAACGGCGCTGTTCGATCAGGGTGAGTGCGCGGGCGGCACTTTCGGCGACGGTGGTTTCGAAACCGGCCAAGCGAAAGGCTCGCGCGAGCGAAGCCAGCGTGTTCGGATCGTCGTCGATGATGAGCAGGTGCGCCTTGGCGCTCATGCGTTTCTTCCTCCTTCGGCGGCCGTTCCGCGGCCGGCTTCCCGCCCTCCGGCCGGGAGCAGGACGCGGAAGGTGGTGCCGCGGTCGGGAGCGCTTTCGACCGAGATTTGGCCGCCATGGTCGCTGACGATCGATTGCACGACGGCCAGGCCGAGGCCGGTGCCGTGCTGCTTGGTGGTGTAGTAGGGAGTGAAAAGCCGATCGCGTTCCTCGGGGGTGAGGCCGGAGCCGGTGTCGGAAACCCGCAGCTCGGCGAGGCCGTCGCGGCGTGCGGTGGCCAGGGTGAGCGTGCCGCCCCGGGGCATAGCGTCGAGCGCGTTGAGCACCAGGTTTTCAACGGCGCGGCGGAGCAGATGGGGATCGGCCTGAATCGGTTCGAGTTCGGCATCGAGAGACAGCTCGGCCCGGATCGGCGCGCGACCAGGCGCGGTGAACTGCGCTTCGAACAAGCGAACGACACCGCGCACAAGCTCGTTCAGGTCGAGCGGCTGGCGCTCGGGAGCGGGCATCTTGGCGAAATCGCCAAAGCGATCGAGGATCGTTTTCAGGTTGGCGAGTTCGGCAAGCAGCGTGCCGGTGCTTTCGCGGAAGACTTCGTCGAATTGCTCAGGGCTGGACTGGCGGGCGCGCTGGAGATTTTCGACGGTGATCTGGAGCGGGAAGAGCGGATTTTTCAGCTCGTGGGCCAGGCGCCGAGCCAGTTCGCGCCAGGCGGCGACGCGCTCGGCTTGAAGCAGCCGCTCGCGTTGCTCGACCAGTTGGGCGGTCATGCGATTGAAACTGCGGGCCAGCTCGCCGACTTCGTCACGCGAAGAAACGTCGACCCGCGTGTCCCAGCGGCCTGCGGCAACCTGGCGAGCGCCGCCAGCCAATTCGAGCACCGGCCGAGCGACACGCGCGGCCGCCCACCAGCTGAGCGCCAGCCCAAGCAGGACGCTGGCGGCGCCAACGGCGAGGGCCGTTAGGCGAATGTAGCGAACCAGCAGCACGAGGTCGCGGCGGGAATTGCCGAGCAGCAGAACGGCGAGCAGATGACCACGAGGTCCGGAGAGCGGAAGGGTGTAGAAGGTTTCGGCGCTGGTCGGGTCGGCGGTCCAATCGATGGTGGTGGTGACCGGGCGTTTCTGGTGGCGGACCTGGTCGACGAGCGAGGCGAGCCGCTCGGCGTGGACGATGCTGCTGGAGGGGCTGAGCAGGTTGCCGGGAGAGAAGGCGGGAGTGGTGTTGAGGTAGAGCAGCGCGTGCATTCCCCTGGGCAGGGCGAGCGAGGCGAGGAACTGCTTGTCGAGACGCTGGCCGCCCACGATGTAGAACTTCTTCCCGCGCAGGGTGACAACGCCGACGGCGGTCAGCGCGACAGCTTTCCCGTTGGGTAGAGGCCAGAGGTGAAGGAAAGGCTGGCCGGTGGGAGCGCTCAGCGCCCAGTCTTCCTTGTAACCGAATCGGGCGGGCCAGGAAGCCGAGGAGATGATCGTGCCGTTGCCCGAAAGCAGGTCGAGAAAATCGAGTTGATGGGAAGCGGCCAGTGGTGTCGCTTCGTTGACGTAGAGCGAAGCGTCGCCACCGGGCCGGCTGAGGTCGACGACCATCCGGAGCACGGATTCGGTACCCTTGATCGCGGCAACACGCTCGGAAACACCTTCGCCTCGGCGCGTGTATTCCTCCTCGAATTGCGCGACGAGCGCGTCCGTGTGGGTACGTTCGACACGTTCGAAGGCACGACGCGTGATCGCCGAAACCGACCAGGCAACCGCAACAACCGAAACGGCCACCAGCGCCGCCGAGATCAGAAACAGTTTCAGCCGCAGCCGCACTTATTCCGGCTCCTTCCAGACCTGCGCCAGCCGCCAGCCGCCGGCCAGCGGCACCGGCGATGGCATCCAGTCCTTTACGCGGGAACCCAAGCCATAGATTTCCGGCAGATCGACCAGCGGGATCAGCCAGTGGGTCGCCAGCAAGGCCTTTTCGGCTGCGTAGAGCCTGTCGGGAGTGGCACTGGCAGGGAGGGTGACGACACCCCTCAAACCGAGCGCGGAAACGATCTGTTGCAACGCGCCAGCGGGATCGAGCGACTCAATCGGCTGGCGGACCAGGCGCACGTCGGCCGGCGCAGTGACGACGGCGGCGGGCGGTTGCGGCTGGAGCTGGAGCCGCAATCCCACCGCACGGGCATCGACGGCGATGCGCGCGGCGAAGCTGGCCAGCAAGGAATCGGAAGCGTCGTAGGCAAGCGAGAGCTTGGGCAGCGAGGCGTCGGCCGCGGGAGCAGGCACGGCAGGCGTGGCTGGTCCCGGCGATGGCGTGAAGAGAAACGAGTAGCCGGTGAGCCACGAGGGCAAAATCGCGCGGGCTACTTCCCCCTGTTTCTGCAGGAGCACGTCGCGCAGCGCCGAGCGATCGACCGCGCCGGCCAGCGCCTGGCGGACCGAGGCGTTGGCCGCCGCCGAACTGCGGCGATCAAAGACCAAGGCCACCAACTGATTGGGCTGGGACGTCCAGACACGAACGTGGCTTTCGTGCGCGCGGTGAACGCGGTCGGGCGGAATCTGGACGAGGTCGGCGCGGCCGAGTTCAAGGTCGATCCACTGCTCGCGTGAGGCGCGGCCCATCCGAATGACGACGCCATTGAGAAATGGCCGGCCCTGCCAGGCGGTGTTGTTTGCGACGAGAGTAATGCGATTGTCGGTGAATCGGGTGATGCGAAACGGGCCGGTGCCGATCGGCAGACCGTTCGGACCGATGCGCAAAATGGAATTTTCCGGGAGCGCGAGTTGCAGCAACAGATCGGGCTCCGGCTGCGGCAGCAGAATGGTGAGCTGCAGGCCGACGGCGCGCAGGTGCCACAAGGGATGGAGCGGGGTGAGCGCGGCAACCACATCGCCGGCGAGCATCGGCTTGCCGTCTTGGAACTTCACGCCGGGCCGCAGATCAAAGGTCCAGTCGCGGTAGCCAGGCGCCGCCCGCCAGTGCAAGGCGAGCGAGGGGCTCAGATGACCGCTACTATCGAAACGCACCAGTCGATCGCCTGTGAGAAACAGCAGTTGGTTGGCCAGTGCCAGCTGGCCGGGCACGGCGGGAAGCTTGGCCGGATCGAGCAAGGCGAGGCGCGCACGCGTTTCGATGTGCAAGGTGCCGCCATAACGCGGGCGCGTGGCCGCGGCCAGTTGCCCGGCCAGGAACAGGCTAGCGGCCGCAAGAAAGAGAAATCGTATAGGCCTCATAGAGTCCTGCATCGCGATCGAGCACGACCGCGTCGGCCGTGCGCCCGTCGGGCGCCGGCGAAAGTCCGATCACCGGGCCGGGAAAGTCGATGGGTTCGCCGATGGCGACGGCATTGCGGTCGACGATTTCGTAGGCGGCCAGCGAATCGACCACAGTCCAGTCTCCCGGCCGAGTCGCCAGCACCTGCCAGCCGCTGCCGCAGGCGGTCTTGATCCCGGCGATGTTGCTTCCCCAGCCGTCAATCGTGCCTTCGGATTTGCCGGCGTCATTGTAGAGGTAGGTCTTGCCGTCGGTGGCGGCGGCCAGCAGAACCGGCTGCGCGTGGTCCTGGTCCACGATCGTTGCCGAATAAAACGGCCGCAACTGGAGCCGTGTGCGGCCGAGCTGGGTCGCGGCGGCGAAATAGTTGCGCTGGGGAACCAACGACGCCTCGGCGGCCGCCGCTCCCGCCTGGAGAATTGGGAAGAGGGCGGAATGGCCCGGGGCAACATGGCAGCTGAGTGGCAGCCCGCCCCTGGCCGGCACGAGCGGCATCGAGCAATCAACGCCGGGCAGCGCCGCGTGCAACTGGCTTCCGGGCGGACCGATCCACAGCAGCCCGCGCACGTCGCGCGGCAAGGGGCGGTCATGAGAAATGTAGGCGCCGGCCTGCCAGTGCCATTGCCCCTGGACCAAGTGGTAGAGCTCCAAGTAGTAGGGTTCGAGGACCCAGAGAAACGAAGACTTTTCCCGGGGCGTTTGCCAGAGCAGGAACGACACAAATGGCAAGTGCTGGCGCCAGACGATCTGCCGCTCCAAGCTGACGACAGCGGCATCATGCTCGCCCGATTGTGGCGTGAAACGCGGCAGCGGCATGATCACCACACGGCTGGTTTTGCCGCGTTGCATTTGCGCCACCAGCACCAGGTTGCGCCATGTCTGGGACAAGGCGACGTCGACCTGGACGTCGCTCCCGGCGACCGTGGCGCTTGCCAAACGTGCGCCGACCGCCCGCAGATCGCGATCCAAGCTCCGGCGGAGCGCAGCAACCTGGGCGACACCGGCCGAGGAACGGTTGGTGAAAGTGAGATGGAAGGGCAAGCGACGGCCAGTGAAAGCGACGATGCGACGGGCCAGTTCAGCGGTGGCGCGAGCCGGATTTTGCGCCGAGGCCGTCATGGCACAAAAGCAGAGCAGGAAAATGGCGAAGCCGGCAGTGAGGCGGAAATAGCGCATCGCTGGGAAGTGGTTGCCGGAATTGCATCATAGCATACCGCCTCATCGATTCTTTTCCTGGGTGCTGGATGGAAGGAAGGAACCATCCGCGGCCCGGGCGGCGGTCCGGGTCGCGGATGGGGCGCGCCGGGGAGAAACGGCGCTAGGGGTCGGCAACAGGCAGCTTCGACGGAGGGGTTGCGAAGCCGCCAGTGTCGTTTGCGGCGTGGCGGGAACTCAAACCTTCAATCGCACGGCAAAAAACGCCAGCGCGGGGCGCCGCGGCGCGAGCAAAGCGCGCCACATCAGCAGCGAGAGAATCGTTGCGAATCAAGCGCACGAGCGGTCACTCCCTTCCAGGCGAGACGGACGAACGGCATCGTGCGGCAAGCACAGGAGCAAGGCGCCCATCGAGAGCCGGGCCAGCAGCCAAGCTGCCGAGAACGAAAGCATCGTTGCCAGTGCGGCACAAGTCAGTGCCGTGCTCAACGCCCCTCCTCAAAGGCCCCGTGCGTGCCGACCGCCGCGTGGCTTGCGGTCGAGGAAACCGGCCTTGCCGAATTCCCGCCGTTGAACAGCTTTGCGATCACGGCGCCGGCATGCACAGTCGCCTTGCGTTTGCGTTCGCACTTGGGCAAAGGGCACGTGGAAGGCCAGAATTGATTTCATTGCAAAATAAAGAGTTAGCTGCCCAGAGCGCGCTGGCAATCCGTGTCGGAGAATACACACCGTCTAAAAATTGACGCGATTGCCGATCTCGCCGAATCGCCGGCAGGCGGCCTCCACGAAAGTTTCGTTCTGCATCGGCACCGAAAAAATCGCTGCAAAATTGAGCTGATTGATTTGGTGCTTGACAAAACAGCTGCAAGCCCTGATCTTTGATGCCCCTGTAGCGGCGCTGGACCGACTGCCGGACAGGCCACGGGTTGACAAACGCGGGAAGGGCTGCGTACCATTTTGACCGTGCGGCAAATATGGGGCGCCGTACTCCCTTCCTTGCTCTGAATCCCCGGAGCAGGATTGTCCGAGGTCCAGCCTCGGCGAAACAGGGTAGCGCCAGGATCGAATAGCTCAGATGGAATCCCACAACCCAATCGTGCCGGATCGTTCCCTCGAGGAACCGGCCTCACTAGAAGACACTTCTTCGGCTTCGGTTGCGCAGCCTGCACTCGAGCCGGAAGCAACGCCCGCGGCGAAGCCGGAGCAAACGCTCCAGCAGACCCCTGCGCCGGAAGCAACGGCGGAGGCGACACCCGGGCCAGAATCCACGCCAGAAGCAACTGCGGAGGCAGCGCTGGAGCAGACGCCTGCGCCGGAAGTGGCGGCAGAGACGACTCCGGAATCGGCTGCGCCGCCGTTGTCCGACGAGCCGGGCGGTGAACCTGCGCTCGAAGCGGCAGCCGGCGAACCGACTGCTGCGGTCGCGGAAACAGCGGAGACAGCTGAATCGCCGGTGGCGATGGAAGAGCTGCTCGAACAATACAACCAGTCACATCAGGCGCCGACGGAAGGCGAGATCTTCGAAGGCCGTGTGATTGAGGTGACCGACCTCGGCGTCGTGGTCGATATTGGCGGCAAGGCTGAGGGGCTTGTGCCGGCACAGGAATTCGTCGCCGTGGGCGGCGTGATTCCGTTCGAGCCGGGGCAGACGATCGAAGTGCAGTCGGTGGACCAGGAGAAGGAGGGCTATCTGCTGCTCTCCTACCTGCGCGCCCACCGCCGGCGTGTCTGGGACGAATTGGAACGCGCCTATCGGTCGCACGAAGCGGTGCAGGGCCGGGTGGTGGAACGGATCAAAGGCGGGCTGGTGGTAGACATCGGCGTGCGCGCGTTCCTGCCAGCTTCGCATGCGGACCTGCGGCAGGTGCAGGACCTGGAATCGTGGATCGGGCAGGAAGTAGTCTGCCTGGTGCTGAAGATGAACCGGAAGCGGGGCAACGTGGTGGTGAGCCGCCGGGCCCTGCTGGAACAGGAACTCTCGGCGCAGCGGCAGCAGCTGCTCGAAACGCTGCAGGTCGATTCGGTGGTGACCGGGAAGGTGAAGAGCATCACCGACTACGGCGTCTTTGTGGATCTGGGTGGGCTCGACGGACTGATTCACATCACCGATCTGGCCTGGACGCGGGTGAAGAACCCGGCCGAAGTAGTCGCGCTCGGCGAAGACATCCAGGTCAAAGTACTCAAGTTCGACCGGGAAAAGATGAGGGTTTCGCTGGGCCGCAAGCAGTTGGAGCCCGATCCCTGGGAATACGTGCTTGAAAAATATCCTGTGGGCACGCGGTTGCACGGGACCGTTGTCGGTATCACCGATTACGGCGCTTTTGTCGAACTCGAGCCGGGTGTCGAAGGGCTGGTGCATGTCAGCGAAATGACGTGGTCGCGCCGGATGCGGCATCCCTCGAAGATCGTCTCGCTCGGCGACCTGGTCGAGGTGGTCGTGCTGGATCTGAAGCCGGAATCGCGGCGCATCTCCCTGGGGCTGAAACAGACGCTGCCCGATCCGTGGGAAACCGTGATGCAGAAGTATCCGGTTGGGACGGTGGTGGCCGGCCGCGTGCGCAATCTGACCGATTTCGGCGCGTTCGTCGAACTCGAAGAGGGCGTTGACGGGCTGATCCATGTGAGCGACATCAGCTGGACCGAGCGCGTGCAGAATCCCGGCGAGAAGTTCAAGAAGGGCGACCTGGTGCAGGCCAAGGTGCTGAAGATCGACACCGATCAGCGCCGGATTTCGCTCGGCATCAAACAAATGAACGACATCTGGGGCACCTGGTTTGCCTCTCACCAATTGCACGAAATCGTGCGCGGCAAGGTGGCGCGACTGACGCCGTTCGGGGCCTTCGTCGAGCTGGAGGAAGGCATCGAGGGTCTCTGCCACATCTCCGAGGTGGAAGACCGCCGGGGCGGTGGCAAGGACGACAAGGAGCGCCAGGCACGCCTGGCAGCGGTGCTCGAGCCCGGAAAAGAATACGATTTCAAAATCGTCAAGATCGACCAGGAACAGCACCGCATCGGTCTCAGCCTGCGCGGCGCGCAGAAACACGACGAGCGCAAGACCATCGAGGCTTACCGCTCGTCGGGATCTTCGCCCAGGGCGACGATTGCAGATGCCATTCTTGCCAAGCGCGGCTCGCTCTGATCTGATTTCCGGAGCGCCGGCGCTCGGAGACGGAACCGAACATGGCCGAAACGACAGTCACGAAAGCCGACTTGGTGGAAGAAGTCACCCAGGCGACCCAGCTGACGCGGAACGACTCGGAAGAGGCCGTCGAAACCATCTTTGAGAGCATCATCGGCGCGCTGCAGAAGGGCGAGAAGATCGAGATCCGCGGGTTCGGGAGTTTCCGAACGCGGCAGCGGCGCGCCCGCGTAGGCCGCAACCCGAAGACGGGCGCCCGCGTCGAAGTGCCGCCCAAGCGCGTTCCCTTTTTCAAGCCCAGCCGGGAATTGAAGGAATACGTCAACAGCGGGGCCCCGAGCGCCGAGCCGATGGCGCCTGCCAAGACCTCCCCGCCGCCGACTTCGACCGAGCCCGGTCCCGCCTGAGCCATTTTCCCGTGGAATTCGGGTGCGATGGATTATCTCTGGACCCCTTGGCGATACCGTTACGTCTCACAAGCGGGCCGCGAAAGCGGCTGCATCTTCTGTCAGGCCGCCGAACTTGGTGACGATTCCCGGGCGCTGATCGTTTATCGCGGCCGCAAGAATTTCATCATCCTCAACCTGTACCCCTACACGACCGGGCATTCGATGGTGGTGCCCTACGCCCACGTTGCCGATCTTGTCGAGTGCGACGACGAGACACTCGAGGAGATGATGAGACTGGCGCGGCGGCTGCGGTTGGCGTTCGGAGAGCTCTACCATCCGCAAGGCTACAACGTGGGGATGAACTTGGGGCACGCGGCCGGCGCGGGCGTGGCCGAACACCTGCATCTGCACGTGCTGCCCCGCTGGACCGGGGACACGAATTTCATGACCACCATTGGCGAAACGCGGTTGCAGCCCGAAGACCTTGCCGTTACCTACGACCGGCTGCATCGCGCGCTGAGGGAAACGAACCCGTAGCCCCTCGGGCCTCACGGGACGTAGAATTCCCTCTTCCGGCTTCCGATGACGCGACGGGAACCGGAACGCCCACTTCCACGGAGGACCCATTGAACCTGGAACTCACCGAAGAACAAGAACTGCTCCGGCGGACGGTCCGCGAATTTGCCGAGTCGGAGGTGAAACCGCTGGCGCGGGAGATCGACGAAACCGGCCGGTTTCCGCGCGAGACCTTTGCCAAGGCGGCCGAGCTAGGGCTGACCGGCGTCGCGTTTCCCGAGCAGGCCGGCGGCGCGGGCTTCGACCACATCGCATACACGATCGTCATCGAGGAGATTTCGCGGGCCTGTGCCTCGACCGGCGTAATCCTCTCGGTGCAAAACTCGCTCTATTGCGATCCGGTCTACCGGTACGGCACCGAGGAGCAGAAGAAGAAATTCCTGTTGCCCTTTGCGCGCGGGGAAAAGATCGGCTGCTACGCGCTCACCGAGCCGCAGGCCGGCTCGAATGCCGCCGCGCTCACCACGCGCGCCGTGCTCAAAGGTGACCGCTACATCGTCAACGGCACGAAGGCGTGGATCACTAACGGCGCGGTGGCCGACGCGGCAGTCGTCTACGTCAACACCGATCCGGCCAAGGGCGAAAAGGGCATTACCGCACTGGTCGTCGAAAAAGGTACGCCCGGTTTCCAGGTGGGCAAGGAAGAGAAAAAGCTCGGTGTGCACGCCTCAGCCTGCTCGGAACTTTCCTTCACCGACTGCGAGGTGCCCGTGGCCAATCGGCTTGGCAAGGATGGCGAGGGCTACAAGGTCGCCCTCTCGACGCTCGACGGCGGCCGGATCGGCATTGCTGCGCAGGCCGTCGGCATCGCGCAAGGCGCCTTCGAAGCCGCTCTCGACTACGCGAAACAGCGCAAGGCTTTCGGTCACCCGATCGCCGATTTCCAGGCGATCCAGTTCATGCTCGCCGACATGGCCACTGAAATCGACGCCGCGCGGCTGCTCACCCGGCGCGCCGCATGGAAAGAGGATTCCGGCGCCCGGTTCAGCATGGAGGCGTCGATCGCCAAGCTCTTCGCCAGCGAAATGGCCACGCGTGTCACGCACAAGGCCATTCAAATTCACGGCGGCTACGGCTACAGCCGCGAATATCCGGTCGAGCGCGCCTATCGCGACGCGCGGATCACGGAGATCTACGAAGGCACCAGCGAGATCCAACGGCTCGTCATCGCCGCCTGGGCGCTGAAATCGTATTCGTAGCGGCCCGGCGGGCGACAAGATTCCTCCCGCGGTATATTGGGAGAAATGCTTCCCCTCGACCAGTCCGTCGAGTTCGATCCCGCGCGTGACATGCAATTTTTCGCGGCGCTGCCGCCGCGCCCGGCAGTCTATCGAATCGAGCCGCGCACCGAAGGCGCACGTCCCTATCTGCGCTGCACCGCCGACTTGCGCCGCTCCTGCCGGCGCGTGCTCGCTCCGCCCAAGCCGGAGGAACAGACGAGCGGTAACGCCGCAGCGGCTCTGCAGGCGAACCGGCGGCCGCGGCTGAATCTGCGGGATGTGGCCGCGCGCGTGCGCTACCGGCTTACCGGCTCGGCGTTCGAAGAAATGCTGGTTCTCTACCAGCAGGCGCGCGAACTGTTTCCTGATAGCTACCGCGCGCGATTGCGGCTGGCGCCGCCGGCGCTGCTGAAAATCAATCTCGCCAATCCCTATCCGCGCTGCTACGTGGCCCAGCGCCTGCTCGACGACGAAGGCTTCTACCTGGGGCCGTTTCCGAGCCGGCGCGCGGCCGAGGAGTTCGCCAAGCAGTTCCTGGCCCTGTTCAAGATTCGCCGCTGCCACATCAAGATCCGGCGCGATCCGAATTTCCCGGGCTGCATCTATTCGGAAATGAAGATGTGCCTGGCGCCGTGCTTCGCCGGCTGCACGAAGCCGGAATACGACGCGGAGGTGGCGCGGGTCGAAGAGTTTCTCTCCTCGCGCGGCGAGTCGCTCGAGACAGAGCTCGAAGCGGAGCGCGATCGCGCCGCGGGCGCCGAGGATTTCGAGCGCGCGGCCACAATCCACAAGAAACGTGAAAAGGTCAGCGGCATCCTGCGGCATCTGCCGGAACTGGCTCACCGGCTCGATCGGCTACACGCGGTCGTCCTGCAGCCGGCGGCAGCCGAAGGGGCGGTTGCGGTGTTTCGCGTGCGTGGCGGCGGGATTGCCGAACCGTTCCTGGTGAATTTCCGCGAGCTTTCGGCCCAGCCGCGCTCGGTGGAAACGATTTTGCGGGAATATCTCGAGGGCGGCGCGACAGAGGAAAGCGACGCCGGTCCACTCGCCGACCATCTCTCGTTGCTGGCGCGCTGGTATTATTCGAAGCCGCGCACGGGAGAAATCTTCTTTCCCGAAGGAGCCTCGGGCGCCGCATGGCCCTACCGGCGCATCATCCGTGGCTGCGCACGGGTGCTCGGGCCTCAGGCGCTCCTGCCGCCCGGGCCTTCGGCCGCGCGCTCGGCCGGCGACGCCACCTGAAGCAAATTCCCGGAGAGTGTTACGGAATGCCCTTTTGGCTGCGCCAATACGCCACGCGGAGCGGCGACAGCATTGCGCCGGAAATATATCGGTCGCGGAACGCCGCTATTCGGCGGGACTGGCGTGGACAGGCGAGGGCCAATCAGGATGGCGCTCGGTCATCCAGGCGCGGACGGCTTCGCCGACGGATTCGAGTTTCCCGGTGAAAAAATGGTCGACGCCGGGAACGACGACGAGGCGTTTCGGCTCGGGAAGCGAAGCTACCAACTCCCTCACCTTGTCGACATCTCCGTACTGATCTTCCGAGCCCTGGAGGAAGAGCCGAGGCTTGGTGCAGCTTGCGAGAAAGCCGAGATCGTTTCGGTTCACCGGCAAGCCCAGGCCGATCAACTCGCTCACGCGGTTGTCCCGGCAACCGACTTGAACGCCGACTACCATCCCGAAGCTGAAGCCGGCGAGGACGATCGGCTTCCCCGGGAATTTCAGGGCCAGCCAATCGAGCGCAGCGCCGACGTCGCCCTGTTCTCCGCGGCCTTCGTCGTGCAGTCCTTCGCTCAGGCCCGCGCCGCGGAAATTGAAACGCAGCACCGGCAGGCCAAGATCGTGCAGCGCGCGAGCCACCTGGAAGACGACCTTGTTGTGCATCGTGCCGCCGAAGAGCGGATGCGGATGGCAGACGAGCGCGGCCATTGGCGGCTCAGGCTCGGCGACCGTCCAATACATCGCCTCGAGGCGCCCGGCCGGGCCGGCCAGGAACAAACGGTGGTGATAAACATTGCCCATTCGTGTGATTCCCAATTTTGGAGCGCAACTTCAGCGGGCGCGGCTTCCGCCCGCGATGCCGGGCTCGCCTGGCGTTATTCAGTCGCCAATTGCTTGCGCCGGCCCTGGTGAAATTCGGCCAGCTTGGCATTGGCAGAGATAATGGTAGAAAGCTCCCCGGCGATTTTCTCCAGTTCCTTGCCCGGAAAGGCGACGTACAGCTCATCCTCGCCCACGCCCGTGTATACGCGATTGCCGATGCAGCCGGAGCTGACGACGAAATTGCCGGCCAGCGCCGCCGGCAGCACGATGCAGGTGGGACGCCCGAGCATCGGAATTCCCGCACTCACGCCGACACGCGCTGCCGATTCCTGCAGCAGCATCAGCTTGCCGGGCCGGCCGGCGAAAAGCACAACGTCCGGATCGAGCGGCGCATCGGCCAGCGGCGCGTAGATCACCACGGCGGGCGGCCGCGGCAGGCGCGGAATCGCGGGGACCTCCTCCATTTTCAGATAGCCGATGCCGGTCATGAAGGAAAGCGTCTGGTCGAGTTCCGAGGTGCGGGCATCGGGAAGCGCCAGGTTGTGCGTGTAGCTGCCGATGGCGCAGTTGTAATGGTCGCCTGGCACGGTATAGAAGGTGCGGCCCGCCGCAGCCAACCGCCAAAAACTGCAACCGGAGGGCTCGCTGCCGGAGAATTTGGCGACACCGGCGGGGGCCGATTGGCGGAAGCTGATGGCGACCGGCCGGCGCTCGAAATTCAGCGCCTGACGGAACTGCTCTTCAGTATTGCGATAGTCTGGCAAGGCTCGTCTCCTGGGAAGCAAGGAACATTCAAAAATCCATCCTAACGGCAGGCGACGGAAAAGGACAAACAGGCGGCAAATTGCGGCACGCAGAAAGGAAGCTCTCAGGAATTCGCCGGGGACTCTTCTAAAATGTCCCCTTTCTTAGCGCATTAAAACTGCCCCCTCTTTGCGGACCGGTTGTGGCGCCAGCCCGGCAACTCTTACAGGCGGCGCTGCCCCTTCCTTGTCTGCGAGCCTATTGCACAAACAGGGGACCCGGCGCCTTCCATATGACCTGCCCTTCGGGGTTGTAGAGCTCCATGCTCGCCTGATCGGTGACGGGATTGACTCTGAAGCGGGCAAGCACTTTCCCGCCGGGGTTCGTGAGGTCGAGGCTTTGGGTCTTGACGATGTCGGCGCGCAGAACGGATTGTTTCGGGGAATGCCGTGGCTTCATCGCCATGGTCAAGGAAGAAGCAAAGACAAGCGCGAGTATCACCGTGCCGATCTTCCAGCGGCGATTCTGGATTTCCAGTTTACGGACTTGCTCGCCAAGCGCGCGAAGGTCGCTGTCGTACGTTGTCATCGGTCTCCCTCCTTTCGGATTGTGTCAACGGGCCTGGAAACTTGGATGCCGGCGGAGGTGCGCGTGTCTATCCCCGGCTTCTTCGCGCCGAGCGCCTCCCGGGCACGCAAGGAGAGGCACCGGCTGCTGTGTGCGCTTGACGCATTCCGCGCGCGGCCAATAAAATTGGAGTTTACTCATATGGTCGTTTCGATTCCCGGTTGAAAGGTCGAGCCCAGCGGAAAGCGCGCTGGGCTGTGGCATTTTCAGGGGTGAAAAGGCCGCAGTGGGGCCTTGTTTCCGGGCACAAGGGCGCGCAAAGACGGACTCACCGGACGAGGCGACGAAGGGATTTGCACCGGAATGCCCACGGTGCGGGAAGTGAAAAGGAGCCAGGATGGTTGATGGAGCGATTCCCGAAGCATTGACGTTTGACGACGTGCTGCTGGTGCCGCGGCGGTCGTCGTTGCTGCCGGCGGAAGTGGACACGCGCACCTGCCTCACACGGAACGTCACGCTGAACATTCCGCTGGTAGCGGCGGCAATGGACACGGTCACCGAATCGCGGCTGGCCATCGCCATGGCCCGGCAGGGAGGACTTGGCTTCATCCATCGCAACCTACCCATCCATCGGCAGGCGGAGGAAGTCGACAAGGTGAAGCGGTCGGAGAGCGGGATGATCGTCGACCCGGTGACGATCGAGCCGGAAGCGCCCCTGCACCGCGCGCTGGACATCATGAGCAAGTACAAGATTTCCGGACTGCCGGTCACGCGCGGGCCGCGACTGGTCGGCATCCTCACCAACCGCGACCTGCGGTTCGAACGCGACCTCGATCAGCCCGTGGGCCAGGTGATGACCAGCGAAAACCTGGTGACGGTACCGGTGGGCACAACGCTCGAAGAGGCCGAAAAAATCCTGCAAACCCACCGGATCGAAAAGCTGCTGGTGGTCGACAACGACTTTCACCTGAAGGGGCTGATCACCGTCAAGGACATCCAGAAAAAGCTCGAATTTCCTCGCGCCGCAAAGGATGGACACGGGCGGCTGCGGGTAGGTGCAGCCATCGGCGCAGTGGGAGATTTCCTGGATCGCGCGATTGAACTCACGAACGCGAAGGTCGACGTGCTGGTGATCGACACGGCCCACGGCCACTCCCAGCGCGTGATCGATGCGATTCGCGCCGTCAAGAAGCGGCTGCCGGACGTGGACCTGATCGCCGGCAACGTGGCCACAGCCGAGGGCGCGAAGGAATTGATCGGGCTGGGGCTCGATGGCGTGAAGGTGGGCATTGGGCCGGGCTCGATCTGTACGACGCGCGTGGTGACCGGAGCGGGCATGCCCCAGCTCACCGCGGTGCTGGAAACGTCCCGCGCCGCCAAAGGCAGTGGCGTACCGGTGATCGCCGACGGCGGAATCAAGTTCTCGGGCGACATCACAAAAGCCTTGGCTGCTGGCGCGTCGTCGGTGATGGTGGGCAGCCTGTTCGCGGGCACCGAGGAATCGCCAGGGGAAACGATCCTCTATCAGGGCCGCACCTTCAAGGCCTATCGCGGGATGGGCTCGCTGGGCGCGATGGAAGCCGGTTCGGCCGACCGTTACGGGCAAACGGCAGGCGGAAAGTTCGTGCCGGAAGGCGTCGAGGGCCGAGTTCCCTATAAGGGCCCGCTGGCGGCCCTGGTTGAACAGCTGATCGGCGGACTGCGCAGCGGCATGGGCTATTGCGGGGCGAGGAATCTGCAAGAGTTGGTGGATACCGCGCGGTTCGTCCGCATAACCAGCGCAGGCCTTCGCGAGAGCCACGTCCACGACGTCACTATCACGCGCGAGCCGCCGAACTATCAGCTGGAATAGGCCGTCGAGGTCTTCCTCGAGTAATTGCTTCCCGCGCAAGGACTTCACCGCGGAGGCTTCTTCTCCTTATGGTGACAACCTTCTAGTACTGCCCAGGCAAATCCTCCTGGAGCACCGCATGCACGTGCAACTCAGTTCGGAATATGAGGCATCGCAAGTGATATGTGTCCAGAGGGGCCGCAAAGATGTGCCAAATAACTGGAAACGGAGGTTTCCATGGGCGGTCGAACCTGGCTTTCTCTGGCCATCGGTATGATTGCGGTCCTTGCTCTCGCAGGTTGCAGTAGCAGCTCCCCTTCCTCGACTTCGACTTCTTCGGGAACGGTTCCCGTAAGCCTGGCAATTCATGACGCTCCGCCGAGCGGCGTTTCCGTCCTGAGCTTTCAAATCCATATCACTGGCGCATCGCTTCAGCCGGCCGACTCCACCGCAGCGGCGGTTTCGCTGGTCTCCAAGCCGGAGGAGGTCGAACTGGAGGATTTGCAAACGATTTCGGCTTTTCTGAATACTGCCGACGTCGCGGCGGGCACCTACAACAGCTTGACTGTGACCTTCGCCAACCCGCAGATGACGATCTTGAACGACTCGGGATCGACCCTGACGGTGGGCGGCAAGACCTGCGACAACGGGCAGATCTGCGAAGTGCAGCCTACGCTGAATCAAGCCAGCGTCACGGTGAGTTCGAGCCCCTTCCCGCTCACCCTCACCAGCGGCTCTCCAGTGGGTTTGAGCCTGGACTTCAACCTGACTTCCTCGTTACAAGGCAATCTCTCCGTCACGCCGGTGGTGACGGTTACCTCGGTGACCAGCGGACAATCGAACCAGAACGACCAGCAAGGCAGCAAGGTGAAACTGACCGGCGTGGTGACGGCGGTCGACAGTTCGAACCAGAGTTTCACGATCCAGGTAGGCTTGACCGGCCAGACCGACACCGTCCTGACCAACAGCAAAACCGAGTTCGATTTTGGTGACCAGAACTGCTCCGCCAACAACTTCAGCTGCATTACGGTCAATAGCATCGTCAATGTGGACGCGGAAATGTCGAGCGGCCAACTCATGGCGAGCGACGTGGAAGGCGTGAGCCTCCCGAAAACACAGGCGGTATACGGAACGGTTGTCTCGGTGAACTCCGCGCAGAGCCAGTTCGAGATCGTCTTGAACGATGTCGAAGACAGCCAGGACTCGCAAACGCTGACTTTGGGTCTGCCGGTGATGGTTTCCGTCCAGTCCGGCGCGACCTTCCAGCTGAACGCCGGAAACCTGAACATTTCAAGCACGGCTGGCTTCGGTGGCTTCTCCAGCCTGATGGTCGGGCAGGAGGTCGCGGTCTCGGTTTCGGGTGTGCAGGTTTCCGGTTCTGCGGTCACACTGACCACGAACCAGGTGACGCTGGAAATGTCGCAAATTTCTGGAACCGTCGCTTCGGTCAACGCTAGCCAGGACACCTTTGTCCTGACGAATCTGCCCAGCCTCTTCACCATGAACAACATCACCCAGATCCTCGTTACGGTGGGCAGCAACACGGAGTACGAGAACGCGAGCGGGATCAGCTCGCTGAGCGCCAATCAGTCGGTGTCCGTCAGCGGACTGCTCACGGCCAATACAAGCAATGCCGCCGAGCCGAATCTGCTGGCCTCCGCCGTCCGCGTGCGGCAGGACTGAAGTGAGTGACTCGCTGAGGGAAACGGAGGGGGTCGGCCATCTGAGGAGCGTGAGGTTCAGGGGTGGCGAGGAACAACCCACTCCCGGCAGAAATCCCACGCGCGAAGGTGGTCGTTCTGACGCCACGCGCCGCCCCGTATCGTGGGGGTATCGGGGCGGCGCGCAGGCCGCGCGTTGGGTCCGGCACCGCCTTCGTTTCAGTCCTGAGATGGAGGGGACTGGAGGGTCGCCGCTTTCAGGATGATCCGCCTCCCCTGCCGCCTGTCACAAGCCCCGGCCCCACGGTTGGGCATTTTCAGCTTCGGCCGGCCCAGCCACCTTTCCCAAAGCTCGCTTACCCGTGCACGAGTGAAAAATGCGGACCGACCCTGTGCGGAAAGAAAAACGGCCGGTTGCGCTGGAGCGTAATCGGCCGGTGGGAATGGAAAACGTAAGGAGCGTGGTTTGCGCTACTCTTTTTCCTCTTTCTCCTCTTTCTCGGGCTCCTCGGCCTTCTTGCCCTTCTTGCCCTTTTCTTCCTTGACTTTCATTTCCGAGCCGACGAGTTCGAGAACGGCGACGGCGGCATTGTCGCCCGGGCGCCAGCCGGCGCGGACGATCCGGGTGTAGCCGCCGGACCGCTCAGCGAAGCGCGGAGCAATCTCCTCGAAGAGCTTCTTGACCGCCCCGGGAGTCTGCAGGAACGCGGCGGCCTGACGGCGCGTGTGAAGGCTGTCGCGCTTGCCGAGGGTGATCATGCGCTCGACGAGCGGGCGCGCGGCCCGGGCGCGCGGGAGCGTGGTGTGAATGCGCTCGCGTTCGATGACGTTGGTGACCAGGTTACGCAGGGTCGCCCGACGATGCGCCGGGTTGCGCCCAAGTTTCGATCCGCCCTTGCGATGTCGCATGATGCTCGGTTCCTTTGCCTTAGGGAGCCGGCGACTCTTCCGGCGCCGGCACGACGGTCTGGCTGGGCAGCGGCGGCCAGATGATCCGGCCGGCTTCGTCGAACTTCATTCCCAGGCCCAGCCCCATCTTGTTGAGGATGTCCTTGATCTCGGTGAGCGACTTGCGGCCGAAGTTTTTCGTCTTGAGCATCTCGGCCTCGGTCTTCTGGACGAGTTCGCGGATGGACTGGATATTGGCGTTCTTCAGGCAGTTGTAAGAGCGGACGGAAAGCTCAAGTTCCTCGACCGAGCGATCGAGGTATTCGAGGCGGGGATCGAAGAACGACTCGCCAGCCTCCTCGGTCACCTCGGGCTGCTCCTCGAAATTGATGAACATGTTCATGTGGTCTTTGACCAGCTTGGCGGCGAGCCCGATCGAATCTTGTGGGGTGATCGCGCCGTTGGTCCAGACCTCAAGCGTGAGCTTCTCGTAGTCGGTCATCTGGCCGAGCCGGGCCTGTTCGACCGTGTAGTTGACCTTGCGCACCGGCGAATGGACCGAGTCAATCGGGATGTAGCCAATCGGAAGATCCTCGTCGAAGTTGCGGTCGGCGGAGACATAGCCGCGGCCGTTGCGGACGCGCATTTCGATCACCAGGCGCCCGCCCTCGCCGACGGTAGCGATGTAGATGTTCTTGTCGAGAACGGCGATATCGGCATCCTCCTCGATCATGGCCGAAGTGACCACGCCGGGAGTTTCGGCGCGCAGGATCATCGTTTTCGTTTGGTCGGTGTGCAGCTTGAGCGGCACCTGCTTGAGGTTGAGGATGATGTCGGTGGCATCCTCGACCACGCCGGGGATCGGGGAAAACTCGTGCAGCACGCCCTCGATCCGGATCGCGGTGATGGCAGCGCCCTCGATCGAACTGAGCAGGACACGGCGCAGGCTGTTGCCCACCGTCGTCGCCCAGCCGCGCTCGAAGGGTTGCGCGGTGAATTTTCCGAAACGATCGGTCAGCGATTCCAGCTCCGCGACCAGGCGCTTCGGTTTCTGAAATCCCTTCCACATGATGGCATTTCCTCCTCCCGCTCTGTGCGGGAATGAATTCGATCGGGACCGGATTACTTCGAATACAGTTCGACGATCAACTGCTCGCTGATCGGGGGCGACTGGACGTCTTCGCGCTTGGGCAGTGCGACGACTTTGGCCCGATGGTTCTCCCGGTCGACGTCGAGCCAGGGCACCAAAGCCTGGCTCTGCGAAACGTCGCGGGCCTGCATAACCATGGCGTTTTCGCGCATCTTGTCCCGGAGCACGATCTCGTCGCCGACGCTGATCAGGTACGAGGGCACGTTGACGTTGCGGCCGTTGACACGGACATGGCCGTGGGAGACGAACTGGCGCGCCTGCGCACGTGAACTGCCCAAGCCCATCCGGTAGACCACGTTGTCGAGCCGGCGCTCGAGCATCACGATCAGGTTTTCGCCGGTCGGACCCTTGGTCGCCTCGGCCTTTTCGAAGTAGTTGCGGAACTGGCGCTCGAGCAGCCCGTAGGCGCGCTTCACCTTCTGTTTCTCGCGCAACTGCTGGCCGTAGGCGGTCAGCTTGACCCGGCGCGACTGCCCGTGCTGCCCGGGAGGAAAATTGCGGCGCTCGATGGCGCACTTTTCCGTGAAACACCGCATGCCCTTCAGGTAGAGCTTCATGCCCTCCCGGCGGCAGAGGCGACAAACCGATTCGCGATGCCTTGCCAAATTGCTACCCTCCTCGAAAACCTTGCCGGTTACACCCGGCGCCGCTTCGGCGGCCGACAACCGTTGTGGGGAATCGGAGTCACATCCTTGATCGAGTGAATCCGCAGCCCTCCGGCCGAGAGCGCACGGACAGCCGACTCGCGGCCCGAACCCGGGCCCTTGACGCGTACGTCGACCGAGGTCATGCCGTAGTGCTCGCGAGCGTTGGCCGCGGCCGCGACCGAAGCCTGCTGGGCGGCGTAAGGCGTGCCCTTGCGCGAGCCCTTGAAACCGATAGAGCCGGCCGAGGCCCAGCAGACCGCGTGGCCATTCGGATCGGTGATGGTGACGATTGTATTGTTGAACGTCGCCTGAATGAAAACGATGCCATGCGGCACAACGCGCTTTTCGCGCTTGCGGCGGAATTCCTTCTTCCGGCGCCCGGATTTTGCCGGCGCGGCCGGCGCCGGCATCCCGGTGCCGGTCGTTTGCGGATCCTTAGCCAAGTCTCACTCCCTCCGTTTACTTCTTCAGCGTCGCCTTCTTCTTGGTGGCGACTGCACCACGCCGCGGACCCTTGCGGGTGCGGGCGTTGGTATGAGTTCGCTGGCCACGCACCGGCAGGCTGCGCCGGTGGCGCAGGCCGCGGTAGCTGCCGATTTCGATCAGCCGCCGGATATTCATCTGGGTCTCCTTGCGGAGATCCCCTTCCACTCGGCCCTCGGTTTCGATCTCCTGACGGAGGCGCGTGACCTCCTCTTCAGTCAGATCCTTGATTTTCTTGGACGAGTCGACGCCGGCCCGCGCGGAAACCGAGCGAGCGCGTTCGTGACCGATGCCGTAAATCGCTGTCAGCCCCACCCAGAGGCGTTTGTTCGGCGGAAGATCGATGCCGGCGATGCGCGCCACGTGTCCCCCTTATCCTTGGCGCTGCTTGTGCTTGGGGTTGGGACAGATCACCCGCACAACGCCGCGCCGATGAATGACCTTGCATTTGTCGCAAATCTTCTTGACTGAAGCTCGAACCTTCATTGCTTTCTCCGTGCGCCGGCCGGCTATTTGTAGCGGTAGACGATGCGACCGCGCGTCAAATCGTAGGGCGAAAGCTCGACCGTCACCCGATCGCCGGCCAGGATCCGGATGAAATTTTTCCGCATCTTGCCGGAGATGTGGGCCAGCACCTGGTGCTTGTTATCGAGCTCAACCCGAAACATGGCGTTGGGCAGGGGTTCGACCACCGTGCCCATTACTTCAATGGCGTCTTCCTTCGGGCTCTCGATCGGCTCCCGCCGCTGCTTGTGTTTTCCTCGGCTAGGTTGTTTTCTCACGTTCGCTTCAACGCCCCTACCAGCACGCGCCCTCAACCTCGCGCGGGCGGGTAAGAATCCACGGCCCGTCGGAGGTGATGGCGATGGTGTGTTCGAAATGAGCCGCGTAGCTTCCGTCAGCACTGACTGCGGTCCATTCATCGTCGAGAATCCGGATGGCCGGCCGGCCGGCGTTGACCATCGGCTCGATGGCCAGTGTCATGCCCTCGCGCAAGCGCGGACCGTGTCCGGGTTCACCGTAATTCGGCACTTGCAAATCCTCGTGCATTCGGGTGCCGATGCCGTGGCCGACCAGCTCGCGGACAACGGAATAGCCGTGGCGCTCGACCCAGCTCTGCACCGCGTGCGAAATATCGCTCAGCCGGTTGCCGGGCCTGGCCTGATCGATGGCCCGGTCGAGCGATTCGCGAGTCACCCGGAGCAACCGTTCGAGTTCGGCGGAAATCGTCCCGACCGGCACGGTGACTGCAGCGTCGCCGTAATAACCCTCCATTTCGACGCCAAAATCCAGCGAGAGGATGTCACCCTCGGCCAGCCGCCGTTTCGGTGAAGGGATGCCGTGCACCACCTCGTCGTTGATCGACGTGCAGAGCACACGGGGGTAGCCGCGATAGCCCTTGAAAGCCGGCCGGCCGCCGAGCTCAGCGACGCGGCGCTCGGCATACTGGTCGAGTTCCATCGTGGTGATGCCCGGACGGACCATCCTTTTCAGCTCGTCGAGTACGGTCCAGACGGCGAGTCCGGCCCGGTGCATCTTCTCGATCTCTGCCGGGGACTTACAGTTAACAGCCACGGTCTTCGCTCTGCTCCAATGTCTCCACCAACGCCTGGGCTACCGTTTCCGGCGATCCCGAGCCGTCCACATCCACCACGAGGTTTCCTCGGCGGTAAAACTCCAGCACCGGCTGAGTGTATTCCTGATACGCCAAGAGCCGCTCCCGAATCACTTCCTCGCGGTCGTCATCGCGCTGCATCAATTCCCCGCCATCACGGTCGCAGCGGCCCGGCGTCTTGGGTGGGCTATCATAAATATTGTATATCTCCCCACCAACTTTGCACACTCGCCGGCCGGTGATTCGGCGCACAATCAAGGCCGAGTCCAGCTGCAGGCAAACCACCAGCGGTTTGGCGAGGCCGATCCGCCGGAGAATGGCCTTGAGCGCCTCCGCCTGGGCCACGGTGCGCGGAAAACCGTCGAGGATAAATCCCCGAGCGCAGTCAGGCTGAGTGATGCGCTGCTCGACCATGGCCACGACGACGTCATCCGGGACCAAATCCCCGCGTTCCATAATGGCCTTGGCGCGCAAACCCACCGGCGTGCCGCGCCGGATGCTCTCCCGGAACATATCGCCAGTGGACAAATGGGGAACGCCATAACGACTGGCGATCCGTTTTGCCTGCGTTCCCTTGCCCGCTCCCGGTGGGCCTACCAGGATAACCGGGCGACTCAACCCTTTCGGTGCTAAACCTTCACTCGATGCGCTAATATCGTCGACTCCGGAGGCGGCCGCGCCGCACAAATCCCTCGTAGTTGCGCATGACGAGTTGGGCTTCTAGCTGCTGTACCGTATCCATCGCCACGCCCACGACGATCAAGAGTGACGTGCCGCCAAAGTAGAATGTGATCCCAATTCCCTGGAGCAACCAGCGCGGAGCGTTGGCGTCGAACCATCCGCCACCGAGCCAGAGCGGCAGGTGCTGCAGGTGGATACCGGCAATCATCCATTCCGGCAGTAGGCAGACCAACACCAGATACCAGCCAGCCACAAATGTCAAATAGGTCAGGATCCGGCTGATATATTCCGACGTATGGCGCCCCGGCCGAATGCCCGGGATAAACCCTCCATACTTCTTCATATTGTCGGCCAACTCCGTCGGATTGAAAACGATTCCGACGTAGAAGAACGAGAAGAAAAGAATCAGGATCACATAAATCAGCGTGTACAGCGGCTCGCCCCAGGTGAGCGCCCGGCCCACCGAGTCGACAAACTTCGATTTGTGTTGAAAAAAGAGCGCAATCGTTTGTGGAAACGTGAGCAGTGAACTCGCAAAAATCGGGGGAATTACACCGGCTGAATTGACCCGCAACGGCAGATAGGTCATTTCGGCGCCCATCACCCGGCGCCCGACAACGCGCTTGGCGTATTGGACCGGGATGCGCCGCTGGCCGCTTTCGACGAAGACGATAAAGGCAATGACCGCGGCAAACAGCCCCAGCAGCAGGATCATGACGATCGGCGTCATCGGCCCCCAAGTCGCGTTGGTCATCTTGCTCCACAGGTCGCCGATCCCGCTCGGCAACCCCACGACGATCGAGGCAAAGATGATCAGCGACATGCCGTTGCCAATGCCGCGCTCACTGATCTGCTCGCCCAGCCACATGATGAAAACCGAACCGGCGGTCAGGGTCAGAATTGTGAGCAGAGTGAACCGGACGCCAGGATGATAGACGAGCGCCTGGCCGGAGAACGTTTGCCGCTGGAGGGTGACGGCGATTGTGAATGACTGGAAAATACTTAGAACAACGGTCAGATAGCGGGTGTATTGAGTGATCTTGCGCCGGCCGAGTTCGCCTTCCTTCTGCAACCGCTCGAGATACGGCCAGACGACCACCATGATCTCGAGGATGATGGCGGCGGTGATATAGGGCATGATGCCCAGCGCGAAGATCGTCATCCGGCTCAGGTTGCCGCCGCTGAACAGGTTGATCAGGCCGAGCACCGAGCCCTGGCTCTGCTGGAAAAGCTGCTGGAGCAGGGCCGTATTAATACCCGGAGTGTAGATGTAGGCGCCGACGCGGTAGACGGCCAGCATCCCGAGTGTGAACAGCACCCGGTTGCGCAGGTCCGGCGTGCGGACGATATTGCGAATTGCTTCGAGGAGCTTCCTCATCCGATCAGTTCCGCGGTTCCTCCGGCGGCGGAGATCTTCTCGCGCGCCGAGCGGCTGAAGGCGTGGGCCTGCACGGTCAGCGCGGCTTTCAGATCGCCTTCACCCAGAATTTTCACCGGCAGCGAGCGGTCGCTCACCAGCCCGCGCTCGCGCAGCAGTTCGGGCGTGACCGTTTCGCCGGCGGGAAAACTGCCGAGCGAGCCGACATTCACCACCGCGAAATCCCGGCCGAAAATGTTGGTAAATCCGCGCTTGGGCAGACGGCGATGGAGCGGCATCTGGCCGCCCTCGAACCCGCGCCGGAGCCGGAAGCCGCTGCGCGACTTCCCGCCCTTGTTGCCCCTGCCGGCAGTCTTGCCGAGTTTCGAGCCCATGCCGCGGCCAACGCGCACCTTGCGATGGCGCGAGCCAGCGGGCGGGCGAAGATTCGAAAGGTTGGGAAGGGTCGTTTCGTTCTCGCTCACTGTTCAGTTCCCGTTGTGGTCACCTCTACCAGATGACGCACTTTATGGATCATCCCGCGAATCGCGGGCGTGTCGGGCCGTTCCACAACTTCGTGGAGCCGGTGAAAGCCTAGGCCGCGCATGGTCTGGCGCACCCGTTCCGGATAGCCGATCGCGCTGCGCACCCAACGGATGCGCAGAGGGGCTCCAGTCGCCGATTTCACTTTGCTCTGCTTCGCCATAGTCGTTGCCGTCCGTCTTTAGGCCGACGCCGCTTGCGGGTGCTTGCCACGCAATTCGGCCACTTCGCCGGCGTCACGAAGCCGCAGCAGGGCGTCGAAGGTCGCCTTGATTACGTTGTGTGGGTTGGAAGCGCCAAACGATTTCGTCAGCACATTGCCGATCCCGGCGACTTCCATGGCCGCACGGACCGCGCCGCCAGCGATGACGCCGGTGCCTTCCGGAGCCGGCTTGAGCAGCACCCTGGCCGAGCCGAACTGACCGACCACCATGTAAGGGACAGTCGTTCCCTTCAGGTTGACCCGGACCATGTTCTTTTTGGCCTGCTCGATCGCCTTGCGGATCGCCATCGGCACTTCGCGTGCCTTGCCCATGCCGAAGCCGGCATGGCCGGCCTGATCGCCAACGACGACCAGAGCGGAGAAACTAAGGTTCTTGCCGCCCTTGACGACCTTGGTGACGCGATTGATCGCGACGACCTGGTCCTTGAGCGTCGCCGCGTTCACTTCCACCGGGCGGCGAACCGAAAGCACTTGCTTGAGCACATTCTTCGACATAGGTCAGAACTCGAGTCCGGCTTCGCGCGCGGCGTCGGCCAGGGCTTTCACCCGACCGTGATATTTGTACCCACCGCGGTCGAACACCACTTGGGTGTGGCCGGCGGCCCGGGCGCGTTCACCGATCAGCTTGCCGACCAGTTTCGCGGCGGCGATGTTCCCGCCGGTTTTCAGCTGCTTCTGGAATTCGGGATCGATCGAGCTGGCCGAGACGAGCGTGCTCCCGGCCTGATCGTCGATCACCTGTGCGTAAATCTGACGCAGCGAGCGGAAAATCGCCAGCCGCGGACGCTCGGGCGTGCCATGAATGCGGCGCCGCACCCGGCGGTGCACCTGGCGGCGGTGACCGCCGCGCGTGAGCTTGCGAATCGGAACGACAGCCACGGCTTCTCCCTTCCTCCTTTACGCCCCAGCCCCGGCCCCGGCCTTGAGGCCGGCCTTGCCGGCCTTCTTCTTCAACCGCTCGCCGGAGATCTGGATGCCCTTCTGCTTGTAGGGGTCCGGCGGGCGCAAGCTGCGGATATTGGCGGCTACCTGACCCACCTGCGCCTTGTCGGGCCCGCGGACGGTGACCGTCTGGCGCTCGACGCTAATCTCGATGCCCGGAGGAATCGGAAATTCCACCGGATGGGAATAGCCGAGGCTGAACACCGCGGTACGGCCCTTGACTTCGGCGCGGTACCCAACCCCGGCGATCACCAACTCCTTCTTGAATCCTTCGCTGACACCTTGGACGGCGTTGGCCACCAGTGCGCGGGCCATGCCGTGGAAGGCGCGCAGCTCGTCGCTTTCCCGCAGCGCAAGCAATTCCTCTCCCTTGCGCTCGAAGCGAATACCGCGAGGCAGGGGAACCGCCAGCTTGCCCTTGGGTCCTTCGACACGCACCGCATCGGCCGAGATATCCACCTTCACCTTGGCGGGAACCGGAATCGGTTTGTTGCCTATGCGCGACACGTTACCAGACCTCGCAGAGGATTTCGCCGCCGATGCCGGCCCGGCGTGCGGCATGGCCGGTCATCAATCCTCGCGGCGTGCTGAGGATGTTGATGCCCGTGCCGCCCATCACCGGTTTGATTTCCCCCTTGCCGACGTAAACCCGCCGGCCAGGCCGGGAGACGCGATGCAGGTCCGTGATGACGTTGCGGCGGCCGGCGCTGTATTTCAGGAACACCCGCAGCGTCTTTTTCGCCTTGGTCTCCTCGACCACTTTATAGGTGGAGATATAGCCCTCTTCCTTGAGAATGCGGGCAATTTCGATCTTCAGCCGCGAAGCCGGCATGTCGACACGCGGGTGCCCTCCGCGGGCCGCGTTGCGGATCCGGGTGAGCATGTCGCTAATGGGATCGACCATCATTGTCGTCGTCCTACCAACTGGCCTTGATGACGCCGGGAATCTCGCCGCGCAGGGCGCGGAAGCGGAAACAGATCCGGCACATCTGGAACTTGCGCAGGTAGCCCCGAGGGCGACCGCAGATGCGGCAGCGGTTGCGCTGGCGAATCTTGTACTTCGGCTTCTTCACCATCTTGGCGAACTGACAGGTTCGCGCCACGTCTCTCTCCTTTTAGCCCCGCAGGGGCAGCCCGAGCAGCCGGAGCAGCTCGCGCCCTTCCTCATCGGTGCCGGCGGTAGTAGTGAAGCAGACGTTCAGCCCCTTCACCCTGTCCACCCGGGTGTAATCGATTTCCGGAAACACGAGCTGGTCGCGCAGCCCGATCGTGTAGTTGCCGCGACCGTCAAAGGCGTTGGCCGGCAGGCCGCGGAAGTCGCGCACGCGCGGCAACACGACGCTCGAGAGGCGGTCGAGGAATTCATACATCCGCTCGCCGCGCAGCGTGACCATGGTGCCGATCGGCATGCCCTTGCGGATCTTGAAATTGGCGATCGACTTCTTTGCGCGCGTAATCACCGCTTTTTGGCCGGTGATCTGTCCGAGCTCTTGGGCCGCGACGTCGAGCAGCTTGATGTTTTGGCTGGCTTCGCCGAGCCCGATGTTGAGGGTGATCCGCACCAGGCGCGGCACGGCCATCCGGTTCTTGTATCCGAAGCGCTTCATCAGCGCCGGAACGGTTTCCTTCACGTAGCGTTCGTGCAGGCGGCTGTGCATGGCTTACTGGTCCAAGTTTGTGCCGCAGCGGCGGCAAATTCTTGCTCGGGTACCATCGGCGAGCACCTTGCGCCCGATCCGGGTCGGCTTGCTGCAGCCCGAGCAGATAATCATGACGTTGGAGATATCGATCGACGACTCCCTCTCGAGGATGCCGCCGCGAACGTTTTTCGAGGGGTTGGCCCGGGTATGGCGCTTGATGATGGCGACCCGATCGACCGTCACCCTCCCGTTCTCGACCGCGAGAATCTTCCCGCTCTTGCCTTTGTCGCGCCCGGCGATTACCCGCACGGTGTCGCCGCGGTGAAGCAGGGTTTTCTTCGGCACGGCTACCATACCTCCGGGGCGAGCGAGATGATCTTGGTGAATTTCTTCTCGCGCAATTCGCGCGCAACCGGCCCGAACACGCGAGTGCCCACCGGCTCGCCGCTTTCGTTGATCAGCACGGCGGCATTGTCGTCGAACCGGATGTAAGTGCCGTCGCGGCGCCGGTGTTCCTTGCGGGTGCGGACCACCACCGCTCGCACCACCTTGCCCTTCTTGATGCTGCTGTCGGGCGCCGCCTCTTTTACTGCAGCGGTGATGACGTCGCCGAGTCCGGCCTCGAGCCCCGAGCCAGCGCCCAGCGGCAGAATGCAGGTGATGCGTCGCGCGCCGGAATTATCGGCCACGGTCAGCCAAGTGCGCATCTGGATCATGGCGCCTTACTCCCCCTGCCAGCCGCGCGCCCGCGCGAGCACTTCGACGAGCCGCCAGCGCTTCAGCCGCGAGAGCGGCCGGGTGGCCTCGATCCGCACGGTATCGCCCGGGCGGGCCTGCTGGTGTTCGTCGTGGGCGTAGTATTTTCTGGCCTGGCGCACCACTCGGCCATAGAGCCGGTGCTGGACCGTGCGATTAACCCGCACCACGATCGTCTTCTGCATCTTGGCGCTGGTGACCACGCCGATCAGCTGTTGCCGGCCTTTGCTGGCCGGGCGCGCCGAAGGTGTCACTTTCGTTTCAGCTTCCATGGGTTTCCTTCTTGGCGGCCGCACGCTCCAGCTCGCCGAGCAGCGTATTCACCCGGGCGAGATCGCGACGAGCTTCGCGGTATCGTTTCAGACCTTCGAGCTGCCCAGTGGCAATCTGGAAGCGGAGGCGGAAAAGTTCCTCCGACAACTCGGTTCGCTGAACCTCGAGCTCCTTGGCCCCCATTTGGCGAAACTCTTCGCTACGAACGGGCATCACGCACCCCCGTCGCGAGTAATGAACTCGGTGGGAATCGGCATCTTGTGTGCCGCCAGATCGAGCGCCGCGCGGGCGGTCTGCTGGTCGATCCCGGCCATCTCGAACAGAATGCGACCGGGCTTGACCACCGCGACCCAGCGCTCCACTGCGCCCTTGCCTTTGCCCATGCGGGTTTCGGCCGGCTTCTTGGTGAAGGGCTTGTCGGGAAACACCCGAATCCAGAGCTTGCCCGAGCGCTTGATGAAGCGCGTGATCGCGACGCGGGCAGCTTCGATTTGCCGGTCGGTGATCCAGGCGTTCTCGAGCGCCTTCAGGCCGTACTCGCCGAACGCCAGAGTCGAGCCACGCCACGCCTTGCCGGTGCGGCGTCCCCGCTGCTGCTTTCGGTACTTCACCTTTTTCGGCATCAACATGGGCGTATCCTTTTCGCTCCCGTTAGACCAACGGGCCTCCCAGCTGCAAGCCGTCGGGCCGGCTCTCGCCGCGGTAGACCCAGCACTTCACCCCAATGACGCCGTAGGTGGTGTAGGCCTGGGCGAAACCAAAATCGATATCGGCACTCAGGTTCTGCAATGGCAGCCGTCCCTGCAGGTACCATTCCTTCCGCGCGATCTCGGCTCCGTTCAACCGGCCGGCGACCCGCACCTTGATTCCCTTGCAGCCGAAGCGCAGCGCCGAATCGACCGCTTTCCTCATGGCGCGGCGGAAAGCGACGCGCTTTTCCAGTTGCAGCGCGATCGAGGCCGCCACCAGTTGCGCATCAAGTTCGGGGCGATGCACTTCCTGAATGTCGATGTGGACCTCACGTTGAGTCCGCTGCTGTACCTCGGCCTTCAGCTTCTCGATCTCCGAGCCCTTGCGCCCGATGATGATGCCCGGGCGGGCCGTGAAAATCCGAATGACCAGCTTGTTCGCGGCGCGCTCGATCTCGATCGCGCTGACGCCGGCCGCGGCCAGCCGTTTCTTCAGCCGGTCACGTAGCTGGATATCTTCGTGCAATAGATCGGCATACTCGCGGCGGGCAAACCAGCGTGACCGCCAGGTCTTGTTGTAGCCGAGCCGGAAACCGTAGGGATGGGTTTTCTGTCCCATAGTCAGCTTGCCTTCTTCTGGCGCTTCTTCAATTTCTTTTCCACCTTTTTCTTCCGCTCCACCTTCGCCTGCTGCTGCCGCCGTGCGGTGTCGAGCGCCTTGCGCACCCGCCCACGGGCAGTGGTCGGCGTTTCCGCACGCTCGGCTGCCGAGCCGGAATGCTCGGCGACGGCAACGACGATGTGGCTTGTGCGGTGCACGTAGCCATGTGCCCGGCCAAAAGGCGCCCCGCGATAGCGCTTGAGCACCGGCCCCGGATCAACCGCGCAACGGCTCACGTAGAGCCGGTCGACGTCAAGAGGTGAGCCGGCATCTTCGGCCTTGCGCTGCACGTTGGCGATCGCGCTGCGCAGCACCTTGCCGACATCGCGGGCAACACGCTTGCGCGTGGTTTCGAGCACGGTTAGCGCCCGCTCGGCATTCTCGCCACGAATCAGGTCGATCACCAGCCGCGCCTTCTGCGGCGAAACGCGCACGTACCGCGCGATCGCAACACCCTCGAGCGGCTGAACAGGAAGTGGCTGCGTCGCCATGGTTTACCCCTGTCCCCCGGTTGGCGCTGCGCCCCCGGCTGGCTTGGGCGCCGCGGCGGCGCCGGGCGCGGCCGTCGGGCCGGCAACGGCCGCGGCCTTTTCCATGGCGGCATGGACCGCATGGCCACGGAAGCTGCGGGTCGGAGAGAATTCACCGAGCTTGTGACCGATCATCTGCTCGGTAATGTAGATCGGAACGAACTTCTTCCCATTGTGCACGGCGATGGTATGGCCGATCATCTCCGGCACAATCGTCGATCGTCGCGACCAGGTCTTCACCACTTTTTTCTCGTTGCTCGCGTTCAGCGCCTGAACCTTTTTCATCAGCGGTTCGTCGACGAACGGCCCCTTCTTGAGTGAGCGTGGCATGGCCGGCCCCTTACTCGAACACCCGGTGCAGTTTCAGCCATTGCGGCCGCCGCACTCGGCGGAATCCGCGCACCGGACCGGGAACCCGGTGGGAGCGCGGGCAAAACGGACAAACGAAGCGCGTGTGGGGAGCGCTCGGCACGGTTTCAGTGAGCACCGCCCAGCCAGGCTTGCAGAGGCGATAGAGCACCGTCGGCGGGCCTGTCTGGATCTTGTGCGGCCGAGCCGGCTCGGCTTTGCGGGAGCGCGGCACAACCGCTTGCTGTCCCCGCCGCGGCTGGCTTCGACGGTGATGCGCCGTCCGCTCCCCTCGCTTCGTCTCTCTTCTAGCCAAAGTCATCTACGTGTTTCCCGCGCGCGGCTCCCCATTAGGGTTTGCGCCGCTGCACGATATATTGATTATCCTTTGACCGCCGGCGCGTCTTGGCGCCGAGCGTCGGCTTGCCCCAGGGCGTCTGCGGGTGATTGCCCTTGACGCGCCCTTCGCCGCCACCGTGCGGATGGTCGACCGGATTCATGACCACCCCACGCACCGTCGGCCGGATACCCAGCCAGCGCGACCGCCCGGCCTTGCCGAGCGTCATGTTCTCGTGGTCGACGTTGCCGACCTGGCCGATGGTCGCCGTGCAATCGATTCGCATTCGGCGCACTTCGCCCGACGGCAGCTTCACCAGCGCGAAATCCCCTTCCTTGCTGAGCAACTGGGCCGCGGCACCGGCAGCGCGAACCATCTGCCCGCCCCGGCCGGGATAGAGCTCGATGTTGTGGACCATCGTGCCGGGCGGGATATTGCGCAACGGCAGGCAGTTGCCCGGCAGGATATCAGCCTCGGGTCCGCTAACCACCGTCATGCCGACTTCCAGGCCCAACGGGCGCAGGATGTAGCGCTTGTCGCCGTCAGCGTAGTGCAGTAGCGCCACAAGTGCCGAACGATTTGGATCGTATTCGACCGCGGCCACACGTGCAGGCACGCCGGTCTTGTCGCGACGGAAATCGATCCGGCGGTACATCCGCTTATGGCCGCCGCCACGGTGCCACGAACTCACCTCGCCGTGGTTATTCCGCCCGCCCGTGCGGTTCAGCGGTTCGACCAGATTTTTCTCCGGCCGTTCCTTGGTGATCTCCTTCTTGTCGAGCACCGTGAGGAACCGGCGTGAAGCCGTATATGGTTTGAAGCTCTTCAGGGGCATCGTTCAGCCCTCCGCCCGCTCGAATCCGACCGCGGGTTTACAGGTTCTCGGCATACTCGATCATCTTCTCGCCCGGTGCGAGGCGGACGTAGGCCTTTTTCCAGTCGGCCCGGTACCCGCCGCGCTGCCCGCGGCGGCGAAACTTCCCGTGGAACGAAGCGGTGCGCACGGCAGCCACTTTCACTTTGAAAATCTTCTGCACCGCTTCCTTGATCTGCGTTTTGGTGGCCCGGGGTGCCACTTCGAAGACCACAGTCTGCCGCGTCTCCTTGGCCGCCAAACCCTTTTCCGTAATGATGGGCCGGCGAATGATTTGAAAGGCGGCGTCCCTCATTGTTCGTCTCCAACAGTCCGGGACTTCCCGGCCAGCGAAGTGCTCAGCCGGACTGCGGCCTCTCGCGATAGGACCAGCCGCTCATGCCGCAGCACTTCGTAAACCCCCAGTTCGACCGGGCGCATCAGCTTCACGCCGCTCAGATTGCGGCTGGCGAGCTCGAGATTGCGGTTTTCGCCCTCGGCCACCAGCAGCGCGCTGTGGCGGCCTTCGTCGAGCCGATCGAGAATTCCCCGCAGCGCCTTGCTCTTGTGCGATTCGAGCGTCCAACCCTCGACCACCGTCAGCCGGCCCTCGGCCAGCTTGGCGGAAAGGGCTGAGCAGAGCGCGCCGATCACAATTTTCCGCGGCAGCCGATACGCGTAGCTGCGCGGCTGGGGACCGTGAACGGTACCGCCATGACGCCAGAGCGGCGAGCGAACTGAGCCCATGCGGGCGCGACCGGTGCCCTTCTGCCGCCAGAGCTTGCGTCCGGAGCCCTTCACCTCGCCGCGGGTCTTCACCTTGTGGGTACCGGCGCGGCGGGCGGCAAGCTGCCAGCGCACCGCGGCATGGAGCATGTGAGCATTCACGTCGGCGCCGAAGACGGTGTCGGCCAGTTCCAGCTGGCCTACCGGGTTTCCTTCCAGATTGACGACGTTGACGACTGGCATTTCGCCCTCTTACTTCCCCTTCTTCGCCTTGCGGATCATCACGTAACTGCCCGCCGGGCCGGGAACCGCGCCACGAACCAGCAGCAGGTTTTCTTCCGTGTCGATTTTCACCACGCGCAGATTCTTCACCGTCACCCGATCGCTGCCGAGATGGCCGGGGAAATGTTGCCCGGGCCAGACCCGCGAGGGGAACGAACTGGCGCCGATGCCCCCCGGTGCCCGATGGAACATCGACCCGTGGGTCTTGTCGCCCCCACGGTAGTGCCAGCGCTTGACGCCACCCTGGAATCCGCGGCCCTTGCTGACGCCCACCACGTCGACCTGCTCGCCGGCCGCGAAAGCGTCAACCAGCACGCGATCGCCCGGCTTGGTCTCCTCGGCCGATTCCTCCAGCCGGAACTCACGCAGGAAACGCATCGGCGGCACGCCAGCCTTGTCGAGATGGCCCCGTTGGGCCTTCGTCAGCCGCTGGGGCTTGACGAATTCGACCAGGCCGAGCTGGACCGCATCGTAGCCATCGCGGTCGCGGGTGCGCCGCTGGATGACGACGCAGGGGCCAGCCTGAATCGCGGTGCACGGAACCACCGTCCCGTCCTCGGCAAAGACCTGCGTCATGCCGAGCTTGATTCCCAGAATGCCGTTCACGGCCATCGGATTCGCCTATTTCGCCTCGTGTTCGGGGCCAAACGCCTTGATTTCGACATCGACCCCCGGGGGCAGATCGAGTTTCATCAGCGCATCGACGGTGTCGGGCGTCGGCTCGAGGATATCGATCAGCCGCTTGTGGGTGCGAATTTCAAACTGCTCGCGCGATTTCTTGTCGACGTGGGGCGAGCGGAGCACCGTCCAGCGGTTGATCGCGGTCGGCAACGGGATCGGCCCGGCGACGTTGGCGCCAGTGCGCCGGGCAGTGTCGACGATCTCCCGCGCCGACTGATCGAGCACGCGATAGTCGTACGCTTTGAGCCGGATGCGAATTTTGTCTCCTGCGGGCATCTGACTATTGGATCACTTCGGCGACGGCGCCGGCACCGACCGTATGGCCGCCTTCGCGAATGGCGAAGCGCAGCCCCTTGTCCATCGCCACCGGTTGGATCAGCTCGACTTCCATGTCGATGTTGTCGCCCGGCATGACCATCTCGACACCCTGGGGCAGCTTGACGGTGCCCGTGACGTCGGTGGTGCGGAGGTAGAATTGGGGCCGATAGCCGTTAAAGAAAGGGGTATGGCGGCCGCCCTCTTCCTTTTTCAGCACGTAGACCTGGGCCTTGAACTTGGTGTGCGGGGTAATCGAGCCGGGTTTGCAGATCACCTGGCCGCGTTCTACCTCGTCCTTTTCAATGCCGCGCAGCAGCAAGCCGATGTTATCGCCGGCCATGCCTTCGTCGAGCAGCTTGCGGAACATCTCGACGCCGGTAACGACGGTCTTGCGGGTCTCGCGGAAGCCGACGATTTCCACTTCTTCGCCAACGTGGACCCGGCCCCGCTCGACCCGGCCCGTCACCACGGTGCCGCGCCCGGTGATCGAGAAGATGTCCTCGATCGGCATCAGGAACGGCCGGTCGATCTCGCGCTTCGGCTCCGGGATGTATTTGTCGGTGGCCGCCATCAGCGCCAGTACTTCCTTTTCCCACTTCTCCTCGCCGTTCAACGCACCGAGGGCGGAGCCGCGAATCACCGGCACTTCGTCGCCAGGGAAGCCGTAGCTCTTGAGCAGCTCGCGCACCTCCAGCTCCACCAGTTCGAGAAGTTCCGCATCTTCAACCGCGTCGCACTTATTGAGGAAGACGACAATGTAGGGCACGCCGACCTGGCGGGCGAGCAGGATGTGCTCGCGGGTCTGGGGCATCGGCCCGTCCGTCGCCGCCACGACCAGGATCGCACCGTCCATCTGCGCCGCGCCGGTGATCATGTTCTTGATGTAGTCGGCGTGGCCGGGGCAGTCGATATGGGCGTAATGGCGGTTCTGCGTCTCGTATTCGACGTGGGCGACGTTGATGGTGATGCCGCGCGCCTTCTCTTCGGGCGCGTTGTCGATCGAGTCGAACGGCTTGAACTCGACCGCGGTGTTGTATTTCGAAAGCACTTTCGTGATGGCGCTGGTCAGCGTCGTTTTCCCGTGGTCGATATGCCCGATCGTGCCGATGTTCACGTGCGGTTTCGACCGCTCGAATTTCGCCTTAGCCATGGCTCTCTCTGCTCCTCAAAAGTCCACAATCCACTCAGGCCCGACTTACTGCGTCGATCCGGTACCTACCGAGCGGCCCGGCCCGTGGCGCGAGCAACAATCTCCTCGGCCACCTGTGCCGGTACCTCCTCGTAATGCGAAAAGTGCATGCTGAAACTGCCGCGACCCTGGGTGCGGCTCCGCAATTCGGTTGCGTAGCCGAACATCTCGGCCAGCGGCACCTGGGCGCGGATGATCTGGCTGCCGGCGCGGCTCTCCATGCCCTGAATGTGCCCGCGCCGGGCGTTCAGGTCGCCCATCACGTCCCCCATGTATTCCTCGGGCACTACCACTTCCACGCGCATCACCGGCTCGAGCAGCCGCGGATCGGCCTTCAGACAGCTGGCGCGGAAACCCATCGAGCCGGCGATCTTGAACGCCATCTCGGAGCTGTCGACCTCGTGATAGCTGCCGTCGGTGAGCACGACCGCGACGTCGACCATCTCGTAGCCGGCCACAACGCCCGTCTCCATCGCTTCGACGATGCCGGCCTGGATCGGCGCGATGAACTCCTGCGGGATGGCGCCGCCGACGATGCCGTTAATGAACAGCAGCCGCCGCTCCTTGTCGAACGACCACTTTGCCCGCGGCGTGGCCACCTGCTTCACCCACGCCTCGAGCTGGTCAGTCGAAAGCTCGTGCATGTCCTCGTGCTCGGCGGTCGGCAGCGGATGCACTTCCATCTTCACGTGCCCGTACTGGCCGCGGCCACCGGTCTGACGGATGTATTTCCCTTCGCCTTCGGCCGTGCGCCGGATCGTTTCCCGGTAGGCCACCTGCGGCCGGCCGACGCTCGCCACCACGCCGAATTCGCGCATCATGCGGTCGACGATGATTTCCAGGTGCAGTTCGCCCATGCCGCTGATCAGCGTCTGGCCGGTGTCCGAATCGACATGGACACGGAACGTCGGGTCTTCCTGGGCTAGCTTATTGAGCGCCATGCCCAGCCGTTCCTGGTCGGCCTTGGTCTTGGGCTCGATTGCCACCGAGATGACCGGTGTCGGGAACTCGATCGCTTCGAGCACAACCGGATGCTTTTCGTCGCACAGCGTATCGCCGGTGCTTGCGTTCCGGAGCCCCACTACCGCGGCGATGTCGCCGGCGTAGAGCGCATCGACCTCCTCGCGCTTGTTCGCGTGCATCCGCATCAGCCGGCCCACCCGATCGCGAACGTTCCGGGTCGAGTTCAAGACCGTCACGCCGGTATGCAGCTCGCCAGAATAGACCCGCACGTAGGTGAGGCTGCCGACGTAGGGATCGGTCTGAATCTTGAATGCCAGCGCGGCAAATGGCTGGTCGTCGGCTGCCCGCAGCAGTACCGCTTCGGTCCCGTCGGGCGAGACTCCCTCGACCGGGGGAACGTCGGCGGGCGAGGGCAGGAAGTCAACGATGGCATCGAGCAGCGGCTGCAGCCCCTTGTTCTTGAGCGACGAACCCACCAGCACCGGCACCAGCTTCAGCGCCAGGGTCGAGCGCCGGATCGAGGCGCGCAGCTCCTCCGGAGTGAGCGCGTGCTGCTCGATATACTTGGTGAGCACCAGGTCGTCATGTTCGGCGATGTAGCTCACCACCTTCTCCCGGTGCTCGACATAGAAATTGCGATCAATCGCCGAGGCCTTCAGCCCCTCAGCGATGTCGGGCCGGGTAGCCAGGAACTTCGCGTCCCACAGCTTTTCGAGTTCGATGTACTCGTATTTGGCGCCGAGCGTCTCCTCGAGCCAGATGATCGCCCGCTCCTCGATGAAATCGATCACCCCGACGAAACTGCCTTCCTTGCCGATCGGGAACTGCATCGGTACCGGATGCGCCTGCAACCGGCTGCGCATGGTGCGCACCGCGTGGTCGAAATCGGCGCCGATCCGGTCCATCTTATTCACAAAGGCGATACGGGGAACCCGGTACTTGTCGGCCTGGCGCCAGACGGTTTCGGTCTGCGGCTGTACGCCCGCGACCGCGTCGAAAATGGCAACCGCGCCGTCGAGCACGCGGAGCGAACGCTCGACCTCGACGGTGAAATCGACGTGGCCCGGGGTGTCGATAATATTGATGCGGACTTCCTTCCCGAACCGCTCCCAGAAAGTGGTGGTGGCCGCGGCAGTGATCGTGATCCCGCGCTCGCGCTCCTGTTCCATCCAGTCCATCACGGCGGTGCCTTCGTCGACCTCGCCGAGCTTGTAGGTGCGCCCGGTGTAATACAGGATTCGCTCGGTCGAGGTGGTCTTGCCGGCGTCGATATGCGCCATGATCCCGATGTTGCGGGTCAGCTCAATGGGTACTTGCCGTGGCACGTTCTCTCCAAACTCCCTTACCAGCGATAATGCGCGAAGGCCTTGTTGGCCTCGGCCATGCGGTGTACGTCTTCCCGCTTCTTAATCGCACCGCCGCGGCTATTGGCGGCATCGATCAGCTCTTCGGTCAGCCTGTCGGTCATCGTGCGGCCCGAACGTTCCCGCGCGTACTGAATCAGCCAGCGAATCGCCAGCGATTGCCGGCGGTAGGGGTTCACTTCCACCGGAACCTGATAGTTGGCGCCGCCAACCCGCCGCGTCTTGACCTCGACGGTCGGCTTGACGTTTTCGACCGCGCGGACAAAGACCTTGAGCGGCTCTTCGTTGGTCTTTTGCGCAATGCGGCTCATGGCGCCATAAAAGATGCGCTCGGCGGTAGCCTTCTTCCCGTCCCACATCATGCAGTCGATGAATTTCGTCACGAGCTCGTTCCCGTAGACGGCGTCGGGCGCTGACTGGCGTTTGCTGACGGCTCCCTTGCGTGGCATCGGATTCCCTCGCTACTTCGCCGTGCTCTTCGGGCGCTTGGCGCCGTACTTCGAGCGGCCTTGCATCCGGCCCTCGACCCCGGCGGCATCGAGTGTGCCGCGGATGATGTGATAGCGGACGCCCGGCAGGTCCTTCACACGGCCCCCGCGCACAAGCACAATCGAGTGTTCCTGCAGGTTGTGACCGATGCCCGGAATATAGGCGGTCACTTCGACCGCGTTCGTCAGACGGACACGGGAAACCTTCCGCAACGCCGAGTTCGGCTTCTTCGGCGTCTGCGTGTAAACACGAATGCATACCCCGCGCTTCTGGGGGCAGCCTTCGAGCGCCGGTGCCTTTGTTTTGACCGGGACCTTTTCCCGGACGCCATGAACTAACTGCGCAAAAGTCGGCACAGAACTCCTCTTTCTTCCGAATCCTAATGACTCGAGTCGTTTCAGACGTGGCACCCGCCGCTCACGCGGCGATCATCCCGTCCAGCTTCCCTTCCCAGAAAGGGAGACTCTCCGACCTTGGGGGTAACCACAGAACTCCGCGCCGACGTTCCCTGTCCACAGACGGAAAACCCGGTATTCGGAGCGTTGGGGTTTGTTCGGCTTTGCGGGGCTGGCGCCCCATTCCGGCCGTTCCCGGGCTCCGTATCCGAACGATCCCCTCTTCGGAGCCTGGGAGTTCCCTTCCACTGCCGGGACACAACTAGCCCGGCGAAACCAACAGTATATGGAAGCGATTGCACTCTGTCAAACGCCCTATCGCGCTGGAATTGGCAGGGGACATCGTTACCCCTGGCGCAGCGGCAGTGCTCGGCTCCAAAGCGGCGAGGAGAGCTGGGATGTGTTTGGGCTCTGGGGGCGCCGTCCGACGGAGGGGGAAGGAGCCGGACGGCGCGTCCCCACGCTGCAGGCAAGGCCGGAGACATGGATCATCTAAAACCCTGAGGCGTCGTTCCCTCCGCCTCTTGCCAGCACTATCCCCTTTGTATCTCGTCAGTTCAGACCCCCCAAGCAGGTCCAGGTTTCCCGGGCACGCCCCGTCAGGAGCGCTGGACTCGACACGACGCGAGGAACGGGCTACTGCATGTTTCTCGGTCCTGCACGCGCGGCGGATTTTCCAGTTGTCAGTCTCTTCACTTCCAGATTTTCTTATAGATATTGATTCTCCGGCCGGGATTCACGCCCTGGCATAGTCAAACCGCATCGCCCCCTGCCGGCCGAGTTGCGAGGCACACCGTTTTTGCCTAGGCTAGGGTGCGCCCGGGACGCTGGAAAACCCGCGCACAATCTTATGGCTACCAAACCCTCGACCTCGCGGCCGGGAGCAACAGCCCCGGCGCCGCTCACCGCTGAGGAACAGCGGCTCGAAGAAGAACGCCAGCGCCGCGCTTTCTGGAAAGACTGGGGACCTTATCTTGCCGAGCGACAATGGGGCACCGTCCGCGAGGATTACAGCGCCTCGGGTGACGCGTGGAACTCCTTCCCCTTCGAACAAGCGCAATCGCGCGCCTACCGCTGGGGCGAGGACGGGCTCGCCGGCATCTGCGACTGGCAACAGATCGTCTGTTTCGCGCTCGCCCTCTGGAACGGGAAGGACCCGATCCTGAAAGAACGCCTGTTCGGCTTGACGAACGGACAGGGAAATCACGGCGAGGACGTGAAGGAGTACTTTTTCTACCTCGACAACACGCCGACCCATTCCTATATGCGGTATCTCTACAAATATCCGCAGCAGGAGTTTCCCTACCGTCAACTGGTCGAGGAAAACGCCCGCCGTTCGCGCCAGGAACCCGAATACGAGTTGCTCGATACCGGCATTTTCGACGAAGACCGCTACTTCGACGTCGAAGTCGAATACGCCAAAGCCGCTGTCGACGACATTCTGATCCGCATCACCGCGACCAATCGCGGTCCCCAGCCAGCCGGCCTGCACCTGCTGCCCACTGTCTGGTTTCGCAACACATGGTCCTGGTTCCCAAATGCGAGCCGGCCCGTGCTCGCTGCCGAGAGCACCCTAAGCGCATCGGGCGGGCTGATCCGGATCGAAGCGGAATCCTGCCCGCGGCGCTGGCTTGCCATCGAAGGCCCTTGCGAACTGCTCTTCACCGAGAACGAGACGAATTTTGAACGGCTATGGGGCGTGCCGAACCGCTCTCGGTTTGTCAAGGACGCCTTCCACGATTTCGTCATCGCGGCCAGGCACGACGCGGTGAACCCGGAGGCTACCGGCACGAAAGCAGCAGCCTATCGTCAGGTGCCGCTCGGGCCGGGCGCGAGCTTCACTTGGCGGCTGCGTCTCAGTGAGAGCAAACCCGCCAGCGGCGTGGGGGCGGATTTCGACGCCGTCTTCGTGCAACGGCAACGCGAAGCGGCCGAATTCCTCGCCAAGCGCATACCTCCTAGCTGCGGCCCCGACGGCCGCAACATCCAGCAGCAGGCCTTCGCCAGCCTGCTCTGGTCCAAGCAGTTTTACTTCTACGATGTTCGCACCTGGCTCGAAGGCGACCCGGCAGGCCCAGCTCCACCGCCGGAGCGTCTCGAAGGGCGCAACCACGACTGGCTGCACCTTTACAACTCCGACGTGCTCTCGATGCCCGATAAGTGGGAATATCCGTGGTACGCGTCGTGGGACCTCGCCTTTCACACCGTCGCGCTGGCGCTCGTCGACCCCGACTTGGCCAAGCAGCAGCTCGTCTTGCTGCTGCGCGAATGGTACTTGCATCCGAACGGGCAACTGCCTGCTTACGAATGGAATTTCGACAACGTCAATCCGCCGGTCCACGCCTGGGCCGCCTGGCGCGTTTACAAAATCGAGCAGCGTGTTCGCGGCCGCGCCGACCGCGACTTTCTCGAGCGCGTGTTCCACAAGCTGCTGCTGAATTTCACCTGGTGGGTGAATCGTAAGGACCCGCAAGGGATGAACCTGTTCGAGGGCGGCTTCCTCGGGCTTGACAATATCGGGCTCTTCGACCGCACGCAGCCGCTGCCGGGCGGTGGCTCGATCGAGCAATCGGACGGTACGAGCTGGATGGCCATGTTCAGCCTGAACATGATGGCCATTGCGATGGAGCTGGGGCGGCGGAATCCCGTCTACGAGGACGTGGCTAGCAAGTTTTTCGAGCATTTCGTCTGGATCGCAACCGCGATGAACAACATCGGCGGGCAGGGCCGCGGGCTCTGGGACGACCAGGACGGCTTCTATTACAACGTGCTCTACCTCGCCGACGGCCGACACATCCCGGTCCGCTCGCGCACGATCACCGGCCTGATTCCGCTGCTCGCGTTGGAAACGATCGAGCCGGAAGACCTGAAACGTTTCCCCAATTTCGCCCGCCGGATGAACTGGTTCCTCGACCATCACCCGGAGGTTCCCAACCTGGTGACGATGACCCGCCAGACCTCGCGCGGGCCGCGCTACCTCTTCTCCATCGCCAACCGCGAGCGGCTCACCCGCCTGCTCGGCTACATGCTCGACAGCGAGGAATTCCTTTCCCCTTACGGCATTCGCTCGCTCTCACGCTTTCACCGCGACCACCCCTGCCGCCTGCAGCTCGACGGCCACGAATATTCGATCGACTACGAGCCGGGCGAATCGACCACGAACCTGTTCGGCGGCAACTCGAACTGGCGTGGTCCGGTCTGGTTTCCGCTGAATTTCCTGCTGATCGAGGCGCTACAGAAGTTTCATTTCTATTACGGCGACGATCTGCGGGTGGAATGTCCGACCGGCTCGGGCCAGCAGCAGAATTTGTGGCAGGTTTCCCAATTCCTCGCCCGCAGCCTGATCCGCATCTTCCTCCGGACGCCGCAGGGGCGGCCGCTCTATGGCTCGCGCCGTAAATTCCAGGAAGATCCCTACTGGCGCAACCTGATCGAATTCCACGAATACTTCCACGCCGATACCGGCGAGGGGCTCGGCGCCAGCCACCAGACCGGCTGGACAGCCCTGGTCGCCAAGCTGATCGAACAGAGCGGCGGCGGCTTCTGCTAGGCCGCTGCTTTCTTTTTCCAATTGGACGACGACAATTTACTGGCTGGAGGTTTCGACCAGCTCGATCAACACCTTTGAGCCGCCGGGCGCCGGGACCAGGAAGAAATTCACGCGCGTGGCGTCGGCGCCCGGCCGTGTATGCGGATAGACCGGCTGGAGGGCGAAACGCTCGCGAATGAGCGCGGTGGCGCGATCGACGTCGGTAACCGGAAGCTCGATCTGCTGAATTCCCTCCCCTCGGCGATCGAGAAAATGGGCGATGGCGCCCGTGCCATGCGGCTCGCGCGTGGTCAGGATGTCGAGCGCGGTCGCCGGCGGGAATTCCAACTCGAATTCCTGTGCGTCCTGCTCGGGCGGGACGTCGGCAAGCCGAGGCGAACCCGCTGCGGCGCGAATCCTCGCAAAAGTTTCCGGCTGCACAGCCACGCCGACAGTCGGGCGACCGGTGAAGAGCGATGCCAGCTCGGCATCGGCGCGCCAAGCCGCTGTGGCTGCAAGCGCCACGCCACAGCCGGCATCGTAGAGAACGCTGGCAGCATGGGCTCGCCCTGATGCTTCGGCACCGGCAAGCGCGGCAATCGAGGCGGCAATGTCCGGTTCAGCCATTCACTGCCTAGAGCTTATGCGCGACTGGGCGAGCAGGCAAGCGTGGCCGTCAGTGATCGGGGCCTGGTTGGTCCCCAAGAGGGGCTGCAACCATGCCCTTCATCCATCTGCGCCACTCGCTGGGCGAAAATTGCTGTGAAATAAGCCTTACGGCAACGCGCGCGGGCACACATGTACCGCCGGGGAAAGGCGTCAGAGTAATCGGAAGCTGATTTCCACAACGAGGATGACGGAAGCCGGCTTGCCGTTGGGGCCAATCGCCGGCTTGAAACGCCATGAGCGCAGGGCCTGGATCGCCTTCTGGTCCAGACCAAGTCCCAGGCCGCGAATCACCTGGATGTCTTTTGTCGTGCCCGCGGCAGTGACCACGCAGCGCAGCAACACTGTGCCCTGGTATTTCAGTTTGACGGCTTCGTCGGAAAACTGGGGATTCGGGCAGAAGAGACATGACGGCCTGCCGTAGCCGCCCTCGCCCGCTTGCGGATAACCGCCGCCGGTGCCGTACTGATAGCCCGGGCCGACGCCGCCACCCGATCCGCTGCCCACACCGCCGGAACTCCCGGTGCCAATGCCGCCGCCAGAGCCCGGCCCATTCGATGCGGTGAGCAGCTTCTGAAGTGGGTCGCCATAGTTGGGCAGGGGCGGATTGGGCATCCTCACGTTCGGCGGGCCGAGCACGGTCGCCTGCATCTGGATTCGCGGGTGCTTCATGACCTTCGCCATGGGCGGCGCAAACTGCGTCATCGAGAATTTTGGCAGCCGTCCGCGCGTGGCCGGCACTCGGCTGCGCGTGCCGCCTCCACCACCGCCGCTCAGCTTTTTGCCGGGCTTGGCATGGAAAATTGGCTGATAAGGAGAGTAGTCGATCGGCACAAAATTCGTCGTCTGCTTAACGGCGGGCTGGCGCAGGCTCGGAAAGAGCGGCACCAGGATCAGCAGCGCTGCGATCACGTGAGCGAGGAAAACCAGCAACTGCGTCCGGCGATACTTGCGCGGTGGGTTCCAGAGTTCGCCAACCTCGACCGGATGGTCCGGCTTCACCGGCCGCATCCTCGCCAGGCGGTAGGCCGCGCGCACGTTGTCGGCAAATTCGCGATACCACGGTGTGCCCTCGGCGAGCATCGCCGAATCCTCGATCCGGCGCACCCCGGGCCGCAACAACTCTTTCAGGTTCTCGAGGAAACTGGAATGGAATTCGACCGGATGGAGATAAGTTCCCTTCGGGGTACCCTTGACCGGCCGCTCGTAAAGAAAATCGTGCAGATTGGACCAGAAGAGCCGGGCGGGCTTTGGAGATTCAGCTTCCAGGCGCGGAAAGGCCGCCGGAGACTCCGGAGACCCGGAGACTTCGGGCTTATGGAAAACTTCTCCCAAAGTGTTCGACTGCTTCTCTCCCAAGGTCTAACTCCAAGCCCACGTTTCCATGTATTTTAATACGATGCACGAAACCCGGCGATGGTTATACCCCGGCGCGTGGGAGAGCGAAGGAATGAGCAACCCCGTCTTTCGAATTCGCCGGCATCCGCCCGGCCGGCTGACATGATCCTCGCGAACATTGTAACATAGGCGATGGGCGCGACCGCAGGACTCCACCACGTGCGGGAGCCAGCCAACAACCAATTGCCAATGAGCAAGATTCCCGACCTCAAAACCACCGTCAATCTGCCGAAGACCGCCTTCCCGATGCGGGCAAAACTTCCCGAAGCTGAGCCGCGCCAACTGGCCCAGTGGGACGCCGAGCGGCTCTACGAACGCATTCTCGAAGCGCGCTCCGGGGCGCCGCGCTTCATTCTCCACGATGGGCCGCCGTATCCGACCGGGGAAATTCACCTCGGCACTGCCCTCAACAAGATCCTGAAAGACATGGTGGTCCGATCGAAGTCGATGGCGGGCTTTCGCGCGCCCTACATCCCCGGCTGGGACTGCCACGGCCTGCCGATCGAAACCCAGGTGGAAAAGGAGTTGGGGCGCAAGGGCGCGGTGGCGCCGGCCGAATTCCGCCGATTGTGCCGGCAGTTCGCCGGCCGCTACGTCGAGGCGCACATCCGTGATTTCAAGCGCCTGGGCGTCTTCGGCCAGTGGGATGCTCCCTACCTGACGATGGATTTCGCGTTCGAGGCGCGGATCGCTGAGGCGTTTCTGGAATTCCAGCGGCAGGGCTACATCTATCGGGGGAAAAAGCCGGTTTACTGGTGCCTGCGCGACCGCACCGCGCTGGCCGAGGCCGAGGTGGAATACGCCGATCACACGAGCCCGTCGATCTGGGTGCGCTACGAAGTGGTGCAGGCGCCAATTGATCCTGCGCGGCGCGGGCGCTTCTACGCGCTGATGTGGACGACCACTCCATGGACGCTGCCGGCCAGTCTGGCGCTCGCCTTCCATCCCGATCTCAAGTATGTCATCGCCGAAGACGCCGAGGGCAACCTGTATCTGCTGGCCAGGGATCGGCTCGAACCGTTTCGGACGGAGACCGGCGTCCAGCTGACGCCCCGCGATGAAGAGGTCGAGGGCCGCGCCTTCGAGGGCGCCCGCTTTCGCCACCCGTTTCTCGACCGCGAAATTGTCGGTGTGCTGGCCGATTATGTGACGCTCGATCAGGGCACCGGCATCGTTCACACCGCCCCGGGCCACGGCGCCGAAGACTTCTACACCGGCCAGAAATACGGGCTCGAACCCTACGCGCCGATCGACGATGATGGCCGCTTCGTCGAGGGGCTCGAAGACTATCGCGGCAAGACCGTCTTCGAAGCAAACCAGCCGATCATCGAACTGTTGAAGCGGCGCGGGGCGCTGGTGGCGGAGGCAAAACTCTCGCACAGTTACCCGCACTGCTGGCGCTGCCACAATCCGGTGATCTTTCGCGCTACCGAGCAGTGGTTCCTCAACCTGGAGCACCGCGATCTGCGCCGCCGGACGATCGAGGCCGCCGATAAGGTGCGCTGGACCCCGGACTGGGGCCGGGACCGGATCGAGTCGATGGTCGAGACGCGGCCAGACTGGTGCCTTTCCCGGCAGCGGATCTGGGGCGTGCCGATTATCGCGTTCTACTGCGACGCTTGCGGCAAGAGGTTGGAGGATTTCGGCGCGTTCGAAAAGGTGCTCGACTGGTTCCGGCGCGAAGGGGCCGACGCGTGGTTTGCGCGCTCGGCCGCGGAGCTCTTGCCGCCGGGAACGGCCTGCTCGTGCGACGCAACGCGCTGGCGCAAGGAAACGGACATCCTCGACGTCTGGTTCGATTCCGGCTCGACACATTTGGCGGTGCTTGATGGCCGCGACGCCGACCGCCGCTGGCCCGCCGACCTGTACCTGGAGGGCCCCGATCAATTTCGCGGCTGGTTCCAGAGTTCGCTGCTGGTTGGCGTGGGTATCAAGCAAGCAGCCCCCTACCACGCCGTGCTGACGCACGGCTGGACGCTCGACGCCGAAGGGCGCCCGATGTCGAAATCGCTCGGTAACGTGGTGCTGCCGGCGGAAGTGTGCCAGAAATGGGGCGCCGACCTGCTGCGGCTCTGGGTCGCTTCGCAAGATTACCAGAGCGATCTGCGCATGTCTGACCGGATGATGGAACAGCTGGCCGAGGCGTACCGGAAATTGCGGAACACGTTCCGCTGGGCGCTCGGGAACCTGGGCGATTTCGATCCGGTGCGCGACGCGGTGGCCGATGAGCAGCTGTGGGAGCTGGACCGCTGGATGCTCGGACAAACAGCCAGGCTGGTGGAGCAGGCCCGCGGCTGGTACGAGAATTTTGAATTTCCGCGAGTTTTTCACGCGGTGCAGGATTTCACCGTCGTCGACCTGAGCGCGTTCTATTTCGACGTTCTCAAGGACCGCCTGTACACCTTTGCGCCAGCGAGTCCCGGGCGCCGCTCGGCACAGACGGCCGTCTGGCGGATCGCGCATGCGCTTGTGCGCCTGGTGGCTCCGCTGCTGGTCTTCACGGCCGAAGAGGTGTGGAAATATCTGCCACGCCGGCCCGGCGACCCGGAAAGCGTCCACATCGCCCTGCTGCCACACGCTGAGGAGTTGGGCAAGCCGCTCGATTCCCGCCGCGGAGACGACTGGGAACGGTTAGTCGCGGTCCGAAACGAGGTCTTGCGCGCCCTCGAACTGGCGCGCGGTGAAAAGCGCATCGCCGGCTCGCTGGAAGCCAAGGTGCTCCTGTCCGCATCTGATGGATTACGGGGCCTGCTCGAAAATTACCGGAAGTGGCTCCCGGCGGTGTTCTTGGTTTCGCAGGTGGAATTGGCAGAGGCCCCGCTCGACGGCGGCTACAAGTCGGGCGCGTTGGACGGTCTGGAAATTCAGGTGCAACACGCCGAAGGCGCCAAGTGCGAGCGGTGCTGGAACTTTTCCGGCGCCGTCGGCAGCTTTTCCGACTACCCCACCGTGTGCGAGCGATGCCATGCGGCACTCGAGGAGATCGAGCGGACCGCGGGACGGGACGGTAGCTCCGGGAAATGAAACGATTCCGCAACGGTCGCTGGCTCTGGCTGGCGTTGGCCGTGCTTGTCGCCGACCAGATCACCAAGCGCGCGGTGGCACGGGCGATCCCCTCGGGTGGCCAGATCACGATCATCCCCGGTTTCTTCAATCTGGTGCACACGAACAACCGGGGCGTGGCTTTCGGAATCCTGGCCGATGCCCATTCGGCCTGGGTGGTTTGGCTGCTGATCGCTTTTTCGCTCGGGGTGATGGGCCTGGTGGCTTGGCTGCTGACGAGCGACCGGATCCCCGGGCTTTCCGGGCAGGTGGGCGCAGCGCTGATCCTGGGGGGCGCCGCGGGCAACGTACTCGATCGCTTAATGCGTCATAGTGTGGTGGATTTTCTGGATTTCTACGTCTACACCTATCACTGGCCCGCATTCAATCTGGCGGACTCGGCCATCGTGATCGGCGGCGGACTAATCGTCTTCTCGCTGCTCATCGAGCATCGGGAAACCGCCTCCTAAGGAAGGGTTACGTCTATGCATCCGGTTTTATTTCGCATTGGTTCCTTCACGATCTTCGGCTATCACCTCGGTCCCATCACGGTCTACACCTACGGGGTGCTGGTAGCAACCGGCGTGATCGTGGGTCTGATTTTGGCGCGGTGGCAGGCGCGCAAGTTTGGGCTCGATCCCGACCGCATCTGGAATGTCGGCATTTATATGGTTCTGATTGCACTGCTTGGCTCGAAGCTTTGGTTGGTGCTCGGTGACCTGCCCTATTACCTGCACAATCCGCGCGAGATTCTCTCCTTTTCCACCTTGCAATCGGGCGGGGACATTTACGGCGGCGTGATGTTCGGCCTGGCGTTTCTCTTGTGGTACGTGTATAGGGAGAAGTTGGGCTATTGGGCCGTGGCCGACATTTTTGCAGCTCCGCTGGCGCTTGGCCACTCGATCGGGCGCCTGGGCTGCTTCAGCGCCGGCTGCTGCTGGGGCAAGCCGACAACCATGCCCTGGGGCATCACGTTCACCAATCCGTTGGCAGCCCAGTTGGTCGGCACCCCGCTCAACGTGAAGCTGCAACCCACGGAACTCTTCGAGGCGGGCGCCGAGTTCATCAATTTCCTGCTCCTCATCTGGCTGGGCCGGCGACGGAATTTCACCGGCGAACTCGCGGCCGCCTGGATGGTCCTCTACGGCACCGAGCGCTTCATCATCGAGTTTTACCGGAACGATCCGGGCCGGGGCATGATGTTCCACAACTCCTTCTCGTTCATGCAGGTCGTGAGCCTGATCCTGATCTTCATCGGTGGCTGGATGTTCCTGAAGCATCGAATCCGGCGCGTGTCCACGGTCGCGACCGAGACGGCTCAAAACTGAACGAAAGCGGCAGCGTGACTGAACCCTCCGCGCCAGTGCGGCGCCTCTGCGTAGCCGTCGAAGACGCCGGCCAGCGTCTCGATCGCTGGCTGGCAACGCATCTGCCCGAGCTTAGCCGCACGCACATCCGGAAGCAGATTGACGCCGGCCACGTCCGCGTCGACGGACGCGTGGCACGGCCGAGCCGGCGGGTCGAGGCGGGCGAAACGGTTGAGCTGGAAATTGTTGCGCCCACGCCGCTGCGGGCCGAGCCTGAACCGATTCCTCTCGAAATCCTCTACGAAGATGACGATGTGACCGCGGTGAACAAGCCGGCAGGGCTGGTAGTACATCCGGGCGCGGGCGTCGAAGCGGGAACCCTGGCCAACGCGCTGGCCTATCGCTATCGGCAGCTCTCGACGGTGGGCGGCCCGACGCGACCGGGAATCGTTCATCGGCTCGACAAGGACACTTCGGGCGTGCTCCTGGTTGCCCGCAACGACCAGGCCCACATGAAACTGGCGCGCGAATTCGCCGAGCGCCGCGTCGAGAAAACCTATCTGGCTCTGGTGCACGGCCAGGTGGAGCACGATCAAGGAAGGATCGCGCTGTCCATCGCTCGCGACCTGCGGCGGCGAACCCGCATGACCACACGCCGGCGTGAGGGCCGCACAGCGCTCACCACCTGGCGCGTGTTGCGCCGCGTGGGCGGCGGAAACCGAAAAGAGAGCAGCGGGCAGTCCTCGCGTGCGGGTTTCACGCTGCTCGAAGCGAACCTGCATACCGGGCGCACGCACCAGATCCGCGTGCATTTCTCGGCCGTGGGTCATCCGGTGGTCGGCGATACGCGCTACGGAGCGCCGCGGCGCATCGTCGTGGGCGGAAACGAACTGAAGCCGCTTGGCCGGCTTTGGCTGCACGCGGCGCGCCTCCGCCTGGCGCATCCGCGCACTGGCCAGGCGCTCGAGATTCGTGCGCCGCTGCCGCGGGAACTGCGCGACTGGCTCGTCGTACTCGCCGAACAGGAAAGAAGCAACGGCACGGAAATTGACCGGGCTTTAGAGGGCTTCCTATAATGAAAAGTTCCATGAGGGGCTTCGTCCGAGCGTCGGGGATTGCAATCGTGTTGTTGGCTCTTGGACTGGCTCTTGCGCCATTGTCCTCCAGGGCCGCTGCCGGCCAGAAACCCGCGACAACTCAGCAGCAGAAGAAGAAACCGCCCAAGAAAGCTCCTCCCACCATCGGTCCCCTGAAACGGCAAGTGCAGCTGGTGGACATCTTCTTCTCCGTGCTGAACAAGCAGGACCGCTTCGTCACTGACCTGACGAAAAAGAATTTCGAAATCTTTGACAACAACATCCCGCAGCAGATCGAGTTTTTCCATCCCCTGTCCAACCTGCCGCTGCGAATCGGTGTTCTGCTCGACACCTCCAACAGCATCCATTCCCGGTTGAAATTCGAGAAAAACGCCGCGTTCGATTTTCTCTATCGCAACCTGCGGCCCGGCAAGGACCTGGCGTTCGTGATGACCTTCAGTGCGCAGCCGCAGTTGGTGCAGGGTTATACGGACCGGATGTCACTGCTGCGCAAGGCCATCTTCGGCCAGCGGGCCGGCGGCGGCACCGCGCTCTACGACGCGATCTACGATGCCAGCCGGAATTACCTGCTGAATCCTCCGCCGCCCGCCCATGGCGACGAGGTGCGCCGGGTGCTGATCGTCTTCAGCGACGGAATTGACGATCTGAGCAATCACACGCTCGACGACGCGATGTACATGGCCGAGCGTGCCGGCGTGGCGATCTACACCATCAGCACGAGCAACCGGTGGGTCTCGCCGGATCAGAGGGTTGCCCAAGGGCTGCCCTACAAAATTCACTACTCGCCGGGCGACAAGGTGCTCCGGGAACTCGCCCAGGATACCGGCGGCCGGTCGTTCTACCCCTATCGCGTATCGGATCTGGCGCGGGCCTTTGCCGACATCGGCACCGAACTGCGCAGCCAATACTCGATCGCCTACACGCCCACCTATCGCGCTGAGGACGGCAAGTACCACACGATCCACATCGAAATCCTGCATGAGCATGGCTTGAGGATCCACGCCCGGCAGGGCTACTGGGCTGTTAAACCGCTCCCGGGATCGGTCGGCACCGCCGGCAACTGATCCGCTCTCTTCCAGCACTGCTTTTCAGCAGCAATTCACACTCGCCGCGCTCGATTCGCCTGCACGGATTCCGTGCAGAGAATCGGCACGCCCTCACGAGCACTTTCCCCGGCAAGCGCCTTGTTTCGTGAAAGTTGATTTTCCCGGCTCGGTTACAGAATCGGGCCATCGGGCACCTCGGCTAGGCAGGCTCGCGAAGCCCTGAAGGGCAGGAGAGCTCGTCGTCCCGGCTCTGTCCAAGCCGACCGCGAAGGGCCTCATCGCAAGCGCGGCAGGAGAATCCTTGCTCCGGCGATTGCAGGCCGCGGATGCGCCCCACGGAAAGTTCATCGAAAGGCTGCTGGCGGAAGGCGTGGAAAAGCAGAGATGGCCCCCAACAGAAACACATCTGCTCGGGCTCTACGGAACAAGGGTAGGATTGGAGCCGGTGGCCGGTCCGCCGCGCTGTACGCGAATGATTCCGGTTTGGTCTGTCAAATAGGAATCTTTGCCAGCGCTGCCAGCACTCGACGGAACGACGGAAAGCCTGTAGGCCGAATAGAGGCCGTCTTTGCCAAGATCGGTTGGCGTATAGCTCAAGCGGTACCCAGGCACCGTCGTTGGAACTGAACCGGCGGCGATGTTTTTGGAGCACCCCTTTCCAGGCGAAAGTTTCAAAGCGGCCAAGTTCGCCGGGAAGCCGCCGCAGTCCATCCGGTAAGCGCTCAGTTCATTGGTCAGCGTCCGCATCCTCTCCTCGACAATTGTCTCGTGTCCGGCATGCAACATTGGCGAGATCCTGGGCATGGCCATCGCCACCAAAATGAGGACGATGGCGATGACGATCATCATTTCAAGCAGCGTGAACCCCTCCGTGCTCCTGCGCTGAAGCAGAACTTCCCTGTTCCGGGCTTCTAAGGCCCGCCAGTGCGACGGAACTGCGTCGTCCCTCTGAAACGACCTCATAATTTCGAACTCCCGCCGCTTTCGTTTTCCAACTCGTCCTCAGGACAAAAATAACTCTATCTATTATGCCTGACAGCACTTCCGCGACCACCAATCACCAATTGGCTAGGGCCCGGAACACCGGTCGGTCGAGCTGGGAATTCACAGTTCCCCCCGGCGATCACGCGACCATACAAAAAGAAATGCGAAGCCGGCGGTCGCCTTGCAGGTTGCCCCAATGTTTTGGTTCGCCTGGCCCAAGATCCCTTCCGGACATCTGAGGCCGTCCAGAATCGCGCGTCCCGTGTGTTTTCTGTGGTCCCCTACGGCAACCGCAGGTTGCTATACAGCACCCGCCACGGGGTGACGTGTCGTAGCGTCACCCGGCGCGCGAGCGCCGCTCCTCCGGGCGCTCCCCGTCGATCGAGGTGCCTTTCACTGTCGCGCCGATAGCGTAGCCTTTGCTAGGGCGGCTCGGTAGGCCACGAAGTAGCCGAGGGTCATGCAAAACAGCAGCATGACGATACCGGTGGCGATGGCGAGATTCGCGGAAGCCAAGCCGAGGTCCACCGCGGAGTAACACAACGCCGCAATGAATAGCACCGAGAACATCGTCGCCGCGATGGCCATGCTGCGAGCGCGACGCTTCGGAGGGTCTGCGCGCCGCCGGTTTATGCGGTAAAAGAGAGGCCCGGCCACGGCCGGAGCTACCGCCAAGGCGACGTACGGGCCGATGAGCCGGTGCACGGGAATATGAAAGAGCGAAACGCCCAGAAATAGCGCCCCAGTCTCCACGGCCATCCACGGAGCTAGAAACCAAGCCACCCATACGACGACATGGCTCTCGCTGGCCTTCGAAGGTGAAAGATTCATGACCCACCCCTACAATCCGGACCCGCAAGTCGCGGCCTGCTTAACGGCTGAAACTGCCCTCTCCGCTTGGAGGACACCGGCACCCCCCAGGACCACGGCCCCCGTCAATGCGCTCCCCGCCCCAAGGACAGACGCTCCGCAAGTCAGCGGTTCGAACGGGCTTGGCTCGAAGCAGCCCGCGCCCACAAGCCCGAGGGCCACCGTCAAGTGCACACCGGCGAGGGTAAATGAGACCGCGGCATCCCCCGCGGCCTCGAGTGCTTCGACGGTACCTGTCGCGCGACCGGCCGCCGTGCATGATGGCCTCTGGGGATGCTTGGGCGTCGGTGTTTGCGATTGCGACGGCTGCTTCTTCACGCTCTTCGGGTGCCCGCCGCCTCCGGGCGGCTGACAGCCGCCGGCAAGGCCGTTGCGGAGGTCGGCGAGGACGGCGCGGGCTGCCATGTCCCCACCACCGCCGTACACAGCAAGCATGCTGCAGGGCGGGCTGCCGCCCGTCCCTCCCCCACTACCGCCGCTGCCACCCCCGCAATAGACGAGCTGGAAGCAGCTCGGCGGAGGTGGCGGCGGAGGCGGACAAGGCTCGGGATCCCCGTTCTGGGAGCAGGTCTGAAGGCCCAGCGGATCGATCAAGCTCTCCGGATTGTTCACCACGTAGGCGTAGCGGTTCAGCGATTGCGGGTTGCCGACCGCCCCACCCAGCGGATCGGGGCTCAGGAACCTTCCCAGCTGCGGGTCGTAATACCGCGCGTAAGCGTAATAATTGCCCGTCTCGGAATCGAACTCGTATCCCGCGAATTCGTACGTCGGCGAGCAGCCGTTCGTCGCGTTTGCCGGCGTGGTTTCCTGCCCGTACGGATAGTAGTCGGCCTCGAAGCAGGTGTTGCCGCTCGAATCCGTTACCGCACGTGTTGAGCCCAACACGTCGACGAAATAGTAATGGATATAGCCGGAGGAATCCCGCCACGCGATTCTTCTGCCATCGAAGAAGATGTAGTCGCGGATCATCGTCCCGCTTGTGTTCGTCGTCTCGAGCACCTGGCCAGTATACGCGCGCTTGCCCGCCAGCCCAATGGGCGGGCCAGTAGAGCTTGCCGCTGGATTTCTCGACGCGCAGCCCGTCGCCATCGTAGGTGTAGTTGACCCCGCCCGCGCTGGTGACTTCGTTCGCCCCATTGTAGGCGTAGTCGTTCGTTCCATCGGCCGTCAGCTCCCCGTCGACGTTGTAGCTGAAACCGGTGTTGCTGATCTTATTGTTGCTCACCGAAACGCTCAGGCTCGGGCCGCTGCATTTCGTCGGAGTCGTCGGGCACGACGCGGCACGGCGATGAGCAAATAGCAGAGAACCCGGAGCAAGTCCGTACTGAAATTCGAGAGTTTTTCTCGGCGAGCCGCTCCGCTGACGCGCCCGAGCAGCACCCTGGGGCCAATAGGTGGCGCCCGTCACGGCGAAAGCCCTTCCGCCTGTGGTATGAGTGGTGCTCTCAATACAACTTTCCGCCAGGAGGAACGCGATGGCAAAAACCGGGATCTCGATCGATATCCCCGGCTTCGGGCGCCGGGAAATTCGCACACTCCTGACGGATTACACCGGAACCCTTTCGCGCGGCGGCCGCGTAGCTCCGGACGTGCGGGAACGGCTGGTGCGCCTTGCGGATCTGGTCGACATCCACGTAGTGACGGCCGATACCTTCGGTCTGGCCGCCAAGGAATTGCAAGCTGTCCCTCACGAGCATTGCCGGCTACAGGGAGACTGCCACGACCGGCAGAAACGCGACTACGGGCGGAAACTGGGGCTCGAACACTGCGCGGTTTTCGGGAATGGGAATAACGACCGGCTGCTGCTGCAGGCCGCCAAAGAATCGGGAGGCATCGCCGTGGCCGTCGACAATGGCGAAGGCTGCGCGGTCGAGGCGATCCTGAATTCCCACATTTTCATTACCGGCGCGGCCAACGCGTTGGATCTGTTGCTGGAGCCGCGCGGCTGCAAGGCAACCCTGCGCTCCTAGCTGAGCGCGGCTTTTCGCTTCTGAGTTTGGTTGACCGCCCCTGCTCGGCCACCTAAAATGAAGCGCGCGTCATGCTGGACGCTGATCCCCTTATCGGTCAGACCATCGCTCACTATCGAGTGGTGGAGCGCCTCGGTGGCGGCGGAATGGGTTTGGTCTACGCCGCTGACGACCTGAATCTCGACCGGCGCGTCGCGCTCAAATTCCTTCCCCCGGAACTGGAAGGCGATCCTTCGGCGCTCGAGCGGTTTCGCCGTGAGGCCCGCGCGGCCTCCGCGCTGAATCATCCGAACATTTGCACCATCTACGAAATCGGTCAGCACGAAGGCCGTTATTTCATCGCCATGGAATGCCTGGAAGGGCAGACGCTCCGTCATCGTATCGACGGCCGGCCGCTTCCGCTCGGATTGGTCCTTTCTCTCGGCATTGAAATCGCGGACGCCCTCGAAGCCGCCCACGAAAAAGGCATCATCCATCGAGACGTCAAACCGGCGAACATTTTCGTCACCAGCCGCGGCCACGCCAAAGTCCTCGATTTCGGCCTGGCCAAGCGGACCGGGCCGGAGGGCGGACAAAAGCAGCAGGACGACGCTTCCCTCACGCGCGACGCCTCTGCCACTCTGGAGCGCGAGCAGCTGACCAGCCCGGGCACCGCGCTTGGCACGGTCGCCTACATGTCGCCCGAGCAGGCGCGGGGAGAGCCGGTCGACGCCCGCACCGACCTGTTCAGCTTTGGCGCTGTGCTTTATGAAATGGCCACCGGCCGCCAGCCGTTCACCGGCGCCACGACCGCCGTCATTTTCACGGCGATTCTCACGCAACAACCAACCGCTGTCCTGAAACTGAATCCGAGCCTGCCGCCGAAATTGGAAGAGATCATCCGCAACGCGCTCGAGAAGGACCGCGACTTGCGTTGCCAGACCGCGGCGGAGCTGCGTGCCGACCTGAAACGGTTGCAGAGGGACATCAGCTCTTCCGGCAGTGGCGCCGTTGCCGTGGCGCCCGAACAAGCGGAACCAGTCGCGGAAGGGCTCGGCCCTGCCTCGGGGACACCGCAGATAACCGGGAGCCAACAGTCGGCTTCGACCGGAAGCGCGCAGGCGCCCCATGCCCCTCCGCCCACCCAAGAAAATTCAGATTCCCAGATTGTCGTGGGACTGGCGAAGCGCCACAAGAAAGGCATTGCCGCGGGAATCCTCGCCCTGCTCGCTCTCGCCGCCGCTATCTATTTCGTCGTCCGCCCCGCGCGCAAGCCGGCGCAGCCGGCATCCTCGCCGCTCATGCAGTTGTCGCAAATCACCCACACCGGCAAGGTCGATACCGTGGCCATTTCCCCCGACGGCAGATACGTGGCTTACGTGACGGGCGATTCCAATGCGCAGAGCCTGTGGGTCGAGCAGCTCGCCACGGGCAGTACGATCCAGATCGTTCCGCCATCCAATGCGAGCTTTGGGGGCCTTACATTCTCACGAAATGGCGACTACGTCTTCTACGTCAATCTTGGCGGCACCGGCCAGGGCGCCATTTTTCAAATCCCCGCGCTCGGAGGGACGCCGAGAAAAATCCTCGCGGCTACCTTCAACGGCAATAATTCGGCGCTGGCCATTTCACCGGACGGTCGGAAACTCGCCTTCATCTCTATCCTTGGCTTGCATCCCGTAAAAACAGGGTTGATGGTGGCGAATGTCGATGGCGGCGGCGACCGGTCGATCGCCACGCTCACCCTGCCCGATATGTTTGACTCCGGCTCTGTTGCCTGGTCTCCCGACAACAAGCGAATTGCGGCAGCGGTGGTTCGCGCTTCCTCTGGTGCCGTTTACCGAGGCGTAGCCAGCTTCGACGTGAGCGATGGCCGCGAAACGCCGATGGGGCCTGCGGATTGGGGATATACCGCGGGAATGGCGTGGCTGAGGAACGGCAAGGGCCTCATTCTCGCGGGAGCTTTGCTGATCAGCAACAGCCAAATTTGGGAAATCGCGTATCCCAGCGGGCAGACGCGCAAGATCACCAACGACCTGAGCAGCTATTACGGTCTCAGCCTGACGACTGATTCTTCCGCGTTGGTCACCATAAAAGGAGATGACCGGTCCAACGTTTGGATCGCTCCCAAGGCCGATTCCAGCCGCGCCCGGCAAATTACCTTTGGAACGGGTGAACAGGACGGATACAACGGACTTGCCTGGCTGCCCGATGGGAAAGTGATCTATTCCGCAACGCCCGGTAGATGGACAAGGTTTTGGGAGACGAGTGCCGACGGCGCCAGTCCGCAGGAATTCGCACCGCCCTTGGACGTGGCGGAAAACAATCTCTTTTCGCCCTCCCCGTGCGGGAAAGATGAAGTTGCGTACGAGGACTTGCGCGCGGGAAAGTTGAATATCTGGAAAGTTGCGGCCGATGGCACCAATCCCCAGCAGTTGACCTACGGTAACAGCGACCAGGGGCCATCGTGTTCGCCGGATAGCAACTGGGTGGTTTTCGATGCCTTCAAAGCCGGCCAGGTCGACATCTGGAAGGTTCCCGTTGCGGGTGGAAAGGCCGTGCAAATCACTGACTATACCTCACAGTTCCCCGCTGTTTCACCGGATGGGAAATGGGTGGCCTTTCTGGATGTGCGCGACATGAATCATCCGAAACTCGCGGTGATATCGATTGACGGCGGTCCCCCGGTGAAGTCGTTCAGCTATACCGCGAATGCTCCGGGCAATCCGGTTTTCCAATGGAGCCCGGATGGCCGCACAATCGATTACGTCAACGACCGGAAAGGCGTGAGCAACATCTGGGCGCAGCCCCTCACCGGCGGCTCGCCAAAGGAAATTACCCACTTCCAGTCGGGCGTGATCTACGAGTTTGCCTGGTCAAAAAACGGCGATTTGGCCCTCTCGCGTGGCAGCCATACAAGCGATGCGGTGCTGATCAAAAATTTCTGACCGGCCCGGGCGACAATCGTAACTTCGTGCCGCACTTCCGGTGTGCAGTTGCGCTCGAAATCCGTGCCCCAGCACCCATACTTCCCCAAGGCGAAAGTCTCGCCAGTTCGGCAAGAGGTCGGAAGTTCGAGCCGCGCAGCGGCAAAACGAAAATCACCAAATCGTAAGCGCACGGCTTCAGCCGTGCCACAAGTATGGGCACAGCCCCGCGGCTTCAGCTGTTGGGGGCCGGCTGCCACAGAGACCGCCTCCGGGCGGCAGCGGGGCGAGGCCGATTCGGAGAGGAACGTGCCCGAAGCGCCGCCGGCAACGATTCCGCGACATGAAAAGTCCGCGCTTCGGGGTAAGTATCCCCCGGCAAAGCCGGGGGCTTTAGGATGTGAGCCGCTCAAAGCGGCTATTCGGGGTCGCTAACGCGGCCCCGCCTTGCTCGGGCCACCGAGACGGTGGCCCGTCACCAAAGCCCCA
>JAKBLM010000064.1 GCA_021832085.1 Acidobacteriota bacterium
TCAAAACCCTGCTGTGGCGCGGCCGGGGGTACAAGAACCTCCGCTACCTGTTGCTGAAGGCCCAGCGCCTGGCGGCTACCCGAACGGAATTCATCACCATCAGGAAAGCAGCCTAAAATGCGGCTCCCTCCAAATTCTTGCGCAGAGCCGAAAAGAGAATCTCGACGTTGTCCAGGCCCAAGTCGTCGCGGCCCAAGCAGCACTGAAAACCGCCCAGGACGTATTCGACAAACAGGACGCCGCCTATCTGGCCGATCCGCGATCCGTGAGCAAAAACGATGTGGATGCCGCCAGAGACGCCGTGGCGGCCGCGGCGGCAAACCTGAAGGTTGCTCAGAAACAACTCGATCTTACGAAAGCGGGAGCCTGGTTCTACGACATCCAAGATCAGGAGCGAACGTACAATGCTTTGGAGAAGCAGTATCTTGCTTCGAGCGCCCTCCTGGCCAAGTACACGCTGCGCGCTCCAACAGACGGTGTCGTGCTCTCGATTCACACCATTGCCGGCTCCTACGTATCGCCGCAAGGGGCCTACGACAGCTATACGCAAGGGATGGATCCAGTGCTGGTGCTGGGGACGCCGCAGAAGGATCTGGAAGTACGGTGTTACGTGGACGAGATTTTAGTCCCACGGCTACCCCCCACCACGAAGATGAAGGCGGAAATGTCCATCCGCGGGTCGAATGTCAAGGTTCCCTTGGATTTCGTGAGAGTGGAACCATACGTTACCCCGAAGATCGAGCTTTCCGACCAAAGACAGGAGCTTGTGGACGTCCGAGTGTTACCAATCATCTTCAAATTCGGAAAGCCCATGAATGTGAATCTTTATCCAGGCGAGTTGGTCGATGTCTACATCAGTCAACAATAAAACCAAGTGCGTTTCGGGGGGCGCGCCAAAACCGCCAGTCTTCCGTGTCGTCTCGCTCCTGCTCTGCCTGGCGCCGCTTGCCTGGTCGGTCTTCTTGGCAGGATGCGTCGTTGGCCCCAAATACACGCGTCCTTCTGTTCCGGCTCCTACAAGCTATAAGGAACTCCCGGCGCCTGGCACGGCGAATACAAGCATCTGGAGGCCGGCACAACCGAGCGAGAACTTGATCCGGGGCAAATGGTGGGAGATGTTCCAAGATCCCGAGCTCAACCGCCTCGAAGAGAAAGCAGCCATTTCGAACCAGAATATCGCGGCCGCGGCGGCGAATTTTCTGACGGCACGGGCCCTGGTGAAGGAAGCGCGGTCGCAATATTTTCCGACCGTAAGCACCAATCCGAGCGTCACCAATTCCCGACCGTCCACGGGACAATTTGGAGGCTTGCGCGCGGGAAGCTCCAGTTCCGGAATCTCCGTGAGTTCATCCACCAACTATTCGCTGCCCTTTGACGCCTCCTGGGAGCCAGACTTCTGGGACCGCATCCGAAATGGAGTGAGGGCAAACGTGTACGCCGCTCAGGCGAGCGCCGCCGATTTGGCGAATGTGCTTTTGAGCGAACAGGCGGAAGTCGCGGTTGATTACTACGAACTCCACTCGCAAGACTCCCTCAAGCAGCTCCTTGACTCAACTGTGACCTCCTATCAGGAAACCTTCGACCTCACGCAAGAACGCTACCGTGCCGGGCTCGACTCCGAGGAGGCCGTCGCACAGGCCGAGGCCCAACTAAAGACGGCCCAGGCGCAGGACACCAGCGTCGGGATTCTGCGGGCGCAATACGAGCATGCCATTGCCGTTCTGACCGGCCAGCCACCCTCGACTTTCTCTCTTGTAGCGGCGCCGCTGCATGTCACGCCGCCGCAAGTTCCTGTAGGCATACCTTCCGAGTTGCTCGAGCGACGGCCGGATATTGCCGCGGCTGAGCGTGCCGTCGCCGCGGCCAATAGCGAGATTGGCATAGCCAAATCCGCCTATTTCCCAAACATCCTCCTGAGCGCGACCGGGGGTTTCGGCAACTCGTCTTTTACAAGCTGGCTGACGTGGCCGAGCCGCTTTTGGTCGGTAGGAGTGAGCGTTGCGGAAACCGTCTTTGATGCGGGGCTGCGCAAAGCCACTCTCGCGCAGTATCGCGCGACGTACGTTGGAAACGTGGCAAACTACCGGCAGACCGTGCTGATTGCGTTTCAGCAGGTCGAAGACAACCTGGCAGCGTTACGATTGCTGTCGCAAACCATTCAACAGCAGGATGCCGCCGTCGAAGCGGCGCAGAGAAGCCTCCGGGAAGCGACAGTGCGCTATCAGTCCGGACTCGATCCGTACCTGAACGTGATCAGCGCCCAGACAGTTCTTTTGAACAATCAGGAAACTGCCGTGAACTTCCGAATGCAGGAAATGGTCGCCGACGTGCAATTGATCAAAGCCCTCGGCGGCGGTTGGAATGTGACGCAAATGCCGTCGCCCCTTCAAGTCGGAGATAAAACAGGAGCATCCGCGCATCCCCGCCATCGGTAGAACCCATCCGCCTCCTGCGATGTGCCAAGTGCGACGGGAGCCAGCGAGGTCCCGTCAGGTATAAGCCTCAGACTTCCGCTTCACGGAGGAACTGCGCGGATTCCTCGGGGGGTGTGGGATTGATGTAGAAACCGGTGCCCCACTCGAAGCCGGCGACCTTGGTGAGCGTGGGCATCATCTCGATATGCCAGTGGTAGTGCTCGTTCTGCTCCTCGCCGACGGGTGAGGTGTGCAGGACGAAGTTGTACGGAGGGTGGTCGAGCACCTGATCGAGTCGCCGCAGCATGTTGCGCAACATGCCGGCGACGCTCGAAACCACCGAGGCCGGTTCGTTCTCGAAAGCCGAGCCGTGCTGTTTCGGCAGTACCCAGGTCTCGAAGGGAAAGCGCGGCGCGTAGGGAGCGAGCGCGACGCAGTGCTCGTTTTCTGCAATCACACGCTGGCCGTCCTCCCGCTCCTGGCGAACGATGTCGCAGAAGATGCAGCGTTCCTTTTCCTCGAAATAGTGCCGGGCATTTTCCAACTCTTCGCTCACCTGCTTGGGAATGATGGCCAAAGCGATAAGTTGCGAATGCGTATGCTCGAGCGAAGCGCCGGCCGCCTGGCCGTGATTCTTGAAGACAAGGATGTAACGGAAACGCTTGTCGTTCTTCAGATCGTTCATCCGGTCGCGATAGGCCCACAAGACCTGCTCCACCTGCTGGTCGGGTACAGTGGCGAGCGTGCTCAGGTGATCGGGAGTTTCGATGATCACCTCATGGGCACCAATCCCGTTCATCTTGTCGAACAGCCCGAACCCTTGCCGGTCGAGCGAGCCTTCGATGCCGAGCGCCGGGAATTTGTTAGGCACCACGCGAACCTGCCAGCCCGGCGTATTGGCCGGGCGGCCGTTCCCGCCATAGGCGATGATCTCAGGCGGCGTCTTCGCCTCGTTCCCGTAACAAAACGGGCAGACGCCATTGCCCAGGATCTCCACCCGGGCTTTGGAAAAATCGGTCGGGCGCTTGGCCCGGTCTGTCGAAATGATCACCCACCGATGAGTGATCGGGTCTTTCCTTAGTTCAGGCAACCTCTTTGCCTCCTCCGCCTCCCGCCCCTGGCTGGAGACTTCAGTTTCCTACCTAATTTTACCGCGCTACGCAAGGACAGCGTGCAAGCCTTCCTTTGGAAAACTGTGGAAAATGGCAACCCTGCCCTTGGCCGCGTCAGTCGGCCCGAAATGCATCTTTGTGCAGCCGCACCTCCGGTGGCCGCCCGGGTAGCGAGCGGATGGCCACCACGTCGAATCGCCAGGGAACATCGCGCAGGCGGTGTGCGGCAAGAAAGGAGCGCGCGGTGCGATCGAGCAAGTGCCGTTTCTGCGGCGTGATCGCCGCTTCCGGCTCGGCCTCTTCGCCCGTGCGCGTCTTCACCTCGACAAAAGCCAGTTGCGGCCCGTCGTAGCCGACGAGATCGATTTCGCCGCGCAGGCCCGGGGTCTGGTAGTTGCGCGCTACGAGCACATACCCTTGCCGCCGCAGAAACCAATAGGCGTAAGTTTCGCCGCGCACGCCGGTGCGGCGGCCACTGCCGTCGTCCCCAGCCAAGCCCTTGCGCGCCCGCCAGCGCAACAGAGAGAAAACGCCTCGCCCCGGCAGGCTCATCGCTTACTTCACCACCTCCAGCTCGAATTCCATCACTTTGCCGCGCACGACGAAGCACAGATAATACTCCCAGAATCGCCGGAATCGCTCGGAGTGATTCACCAGGAATTCGAAGCCCAGCCAGCGCCAAAGGCTCAACAACTTCACCCGCAAACGGCGCTCGCGCAGCCAGGCTTCCGTATACCAGTGGTCGCGCCCGTGGAAGCCGCCGCGATAGAAGAAGCGCAGCGCGAACGTATTCAGGTGCGTGCGATGCGTCGGATCCGCGTAAGAACTGGCGTCCGAGCAGTGCGGCGTGACGATCAGCAGCCGCCCGCCGGGGCGTGTGACCCGGTGCATCTCCTCGACAAGCCGTACCGGATCGCTTGAATGCTCGATCACGTGGATCAGCCGCACTTCGTCGAACGAGTTGTCGGCAAAGGGCAGCGGCGCAGCATCGAAATCGCACAAAACGTCGGCCGCTGTTTGCGCCAGACGATCGGCGCCGATTGAGCCGGGGAATTTGCTGGGCCCGCAACCCAGATCCAGAATGCGCGGCAAGCGGTTCTCCGGAAGGGGCCGCTTCAGGCAGCCCCTTCCACTTCGGTGATCGATTCCTCGATCGCGCGGACGACGAAATCAGCCTGCTCCTCATCGACGAGAAGCGGCGGGCAGAGCCGCAATGTGTTTTCGCCCGCGCCGAGCACGAGCACTCCCTTGTGGAAGGCGCGCTCAACCACGCGGTCGCGCAGGTCGTGCGCCGGCTCGCGGCTCTTCTTGTCGGTTACAAACTCGACGCCCAGCATCAGGCCCATCCCACGCACGTCACCGACGATGCCGAAGCGCTCGGGCCAGCCCTTCATCAGGTCCTTGAGGTGCTCGCCCACACGCCGCGCGTTTTCGATGTAGCCTCCCTCGAGCAAGTCGAATGTGGCGAGCGCTGCGGCCAAGCACACGGGGTTGCCGCCAAACGTGGAGGCGTGAGCGCCGGGCTTCCAGGTCATCAGGCTGGCCCGCGCGATCATGGCGCCGAGCGGCATGCCGGAAGCGATGCCCTTGGCGCTGCACAGAATGTCGGGCTCGATGCCGGCGTGCTCGCAGGCCCACCATTTCCCCGTGCGGCCCATGCCCGACTGCACTTCGTCGACAACGAGCAGAATGCCGTGCCGGGCGCAGATGTCGGCGAGGTCGCGCAGGAATTTCGGGGGTGCCGGCACGTAGCCTCCCTCGCCTTGCACTGGCTCAACGAAAATCGCAGCCACGTCGGCGGGATCGACCAGCTTCTTGAACACCACCTTTTCGAGGTGAGCAATGCAGTCGTCGCCGCAATCGTGCGCCTGCCCGCTGAGTGGGCAGCGATAGGGGTTGGGATACGGGATGTGGAAGACGCCGGAAATCAGCGAGCCGAATCCCTTCCGCTGCACGGCCTTGCTCGCCGTCAGCGAAAGCGAGCCCATTGTCCGGCCGTGGAAGCAGCCGTGGAACGCGATGAATTTTTCGCGCCCCGTCGCGTAGCGGGCCAGCTTCATGGCGGCCTCGATCGCCTCGGTCCCCGAGTTGACGTAGAAGACGCGCTTCGGTTCGCGGCCCGGCGTCACGCGTTCGAGTTTTTCCGCCAAGTCGATCATCTGCGAGTAGTAGAAATCGGTGCCGGAAATGTGGATCAGCTCGGCGGCCTGCCGCTGGATCGCCTCGACCACCTTCGGGTGGCAATGCCCGGTCGCGACCACGGCAATGCCCGCGGCAAAGTCCAGAAACACGTTTCCGTCCACATCTTCGATCATCGCTCCCTGCCCGCGGCGCGCCACCAGCGGATAGCTGCGCGTGTAGGAAGGCGAAATGTGCCGCTCGTCGAGAGCGATCACCTGCTTGGCGTTTGGTCCGGGCAGAGCCATCCGGAGCCGTGGCAATTTGGTGTCAATCGCGGTCATGGAATTCCTCCTCGGTGGATTTTTTGCTGCGTCCGATGCAGGGCCCGGCAAGGAAAGCAGCAGACTTAATCGACACCGAAAAGGTAGGGACGGTCTTCGGAGGGACGGCGGTGCACACCGGCCGGAACCATGGAAGCTGCGAAGTGAAGGGCAAAACTCATGTGCGTTTCCAGCGAACCGTGCCGTCTTTCAAATCCTCTAGCAGGATACCACGCTCGGCCAGCTCCTGCCGAATGCGGTCGGCGGCCTGGAAATCGCGGCGCTGGCGTGCCTGCTTGCGCTCGGCGATCCGCGCTTCGATCTCCTCGTCGGTAAGCTCTGCCTCGGCCGGAGCCAGGCCAGCGGCGCGGAGCTTTTCGAAGTCGTCGCCCGAAAGCACCGCGAAAATCTCGTCGAACCGCGCAAGGAAAGCAAGCGCGGCAGGCGCATCGGCCGCGGCAAATTCACCGTGATCCATCGCCGTGTTCACCTCGCGCACCAGGTCGAAGACGGCAGCGAGCGCCTGCGCCGTGTTCAGGTCGTCCTCGAGCCCGGCTTCGAAACGCCGCCCGGCTTCTTCGATCCGCGCGGCGAACGGCGTGTTCGTCGATTCTGGCAGATGCTCCTTTTTCAGGCGATCGACGAAATTCCGCAGCCGCTCGACCGAACTGGCCGCCTGTTGCAGTCCGTCAAAGGTGAAATTCAATTGCCGGCGGTAAGGCACCGAGGCGAGGAGGAAACGGATGGCCGAGGGCCGATGGCCGCGCGCGAAGAGGTCGCGCAGCGTGTAGAAATTCCCCACCGACTTCGACATTTTCTCGCCGTTGACAAACAGGTGCTCTGCGTGCAGCCAGTAGCGCACGAAGGGTTCGCCGGTGGCCGCTTCGCTCTGCGCAATCTCGTTCTCGTGGTGCGGAAACACCAGGTCGACGCCCCCGGTGTGAATGTCGAGCGTCGGCCCCAGGTACTTCAGCGCCATCGCCGAGCACTCGATGTGCCAGCCGGGCCGGCCGGGGCCGATTCGCGTTTCCCAGAAATGTTCGCCGGGCTTGTGCTCCTTCCAGAGCGCGAAATCGCGGGCATCGTCTTTTTCATAGCGGTCAACGTCGACGCGCGCGCCCGCCTGGATGCCCGAAAAATTCACCTTCGACAGTTGCCCGTACTGCGGGAAACGAGCGATCCGGTAGTAGATCGAGCCGTCGCTGCGATAGGCGTAGCCGCGGTCCAGCAGTGTGGCGACCAGGTTCACCATATCCTCGATATGGTCGGTGGCGCGCGCCAGCGTCTCCGGCATTTCGAGGTTGAGCAGGTTCATGTCCTCGAGAAAAGCCTTGATGTAGCGGTCGGTGTATTCGCGGATACCGAGCCCCGCAGCCGGTGCATTCTGGATGATGCGGTCGTCGACATCGGTCAGGTTCATCACCTGCCTCACGTGGAATCCGCGCTGGTGCAGGAAACGCCGCAGCACGTCTTGAAACACAAACGTCCGGAAATTCCCGATGTGGGCGAAGTCGTAGACCGTCGGCCCGCAGGTATACATTTTCACTTCGCCGGCGTGGAGCGGCACGAATGGCTCCTTTCGCCCGCTCAGCGTGTTCTGAAACTGCAATTCGCCCATCGTTTCCTATCCGGTCCTTGAACTCCGCCCAATCCTCGCCCAACCCAGCGTGCGATTCTAGACGAGGCCGTTGGGAAGCCGCAATTCCCCGTCGGCAGCCGCGCTCGCGCCGCGGTCATGCAGCCGACGATTCCGCCTCAGGAGCGAGGATGCGATCGGCGGTGCGAAACGCCAATCCGACGCACACGCCCGTCGCCGGACCTTCCAGATAGTTGCCCACCAGATCGAGTCCGGGAATCTTGGCCACTTCGGCGCGGATCTCGGCCACCCGCCGCCGGTGGCCGATGTTGTATTGCGGCAGCGCCCGGCAATAGACGTTCACCATCCGTTCGACTGGCGGCCCGGTGATGCCCAGGATCTGCTCGAGCTCCTTTTCGACGATGCCGGCGATCTGCTCGGGCGGCAACTCGGTTGTTCCCGGATCCGTCGCGCCGCCGATGAAACTCGCCAGATTCACCTGGCCCTCCGGCGCGCGTCCGGGAAAAAGCGACGACATCCATACCGTTCCGAGCAGCTTCCGCCCTTCGCTCCGCGGCACCAAGAAACCGAATCCTTCAAGCGGATTCCGCACCTGCTCGCGGCGATAGCCGCCGCCGACCACGGCCACCGGCGCGTATTCGATCTGCCCCAGCAGTTCCTCGAAACGCGGCGAAAGCCCGGCGAGCATTCGGCCGGCGGCATCGGCCGGAGCGGCCATCACCACGCGGTCCGCCGTTCGCGCTTCAGTGCCGCCCGGCCCCTCGACCCCGATCTCAAATCCCCATTCTCCGGACGAACCGCCGGTCTTCACCGATGCAACCTTTGCTCCGAGCACAACCCGGTCGCCTAGTTTCTCCGCGATCGCCTCTAGCAGGCTGACGTTTCCCCGCCTCATGGTCGAAAGCGTCGAGCCCGGCTGCCCGCTCTCGCGGCGCTCACGCATCGAAAGCATCGCTCCGCGGAGAATGCTGCCCCGCTCCTTTTCCCAGCGGTACAGCTCGGGAAACGTGTCGCGCAAGCCGAGCCGCTCCGGATCGCCGGCATAGACGCCGGAAACGAACGGCCCAGCCAGCCGATCGAGCATCTGCTTACCGAATTTCCGCCGCACGAATTCGGCGAGCGATTCCTCGTGCTCAGGCGGCGCCGAATGCCCCACCAGATCGCGGATCAACCGGAGTCGGGTGCCCAAACCAAGCAGCGACCCACTCACCAATATCTGGGGTCCCATTGGTACCGCGTTCAGCCGGCCGCCGGCCAGCACATAGCGGGGTGCGCGGGAAGGCGCCGAAACGCGTTCCTCCGCGAGCCCCACCGCCGTGATCAATTCGGCGTAGGCCGGGGTGAGCTGGAAGCTTTGCGGCCCCAGTTCGAATAGGAAACCGTTGCGCTCGGCGCTGGCGATCACACCGCCGACGCGGCCGGCACGCTCGAGCACAGTCACGTCGGCGCCACGCTCGGCCAGGCGAAACGCGCACGCCAGGCCGGAAATGCCCGCGCCGATGACGATCACTCGCATTGCTTTAGCTGGCGCAGCCGGTATGGGCCGCGCAACTTTTCAAAAATCCTTTTCCCTGCTTTTCCCACGGGTCGGGCGTCCCCGCTGCACAAGCCGGACGCTATCGCTTGATGGAACTCCGCCTTATCCCATCGCCGCGCTTTGCCCAGCGCGGACGAACGCCCGCGCATTTTCGAGCGGCGTCGTCGGCAACAGCCCGTGGCCGAGGTTGAGCACGTGGCCCAGGCCGCCGGTTTTGGCCACCGCTTCGCGTGCGGCCCGCTCGGCCGCTTCCGTCGTCCCGAGCAGCGCGTAGGGATCGGCATTCCCCTGCAGCGCGACCGACGATCCGAGCAGTCGGCGCGCCTCGCCGAGATCGGCGCGCCAATCGAGGCTCAGCACTGTGGCTCCGGCGCGGGCCATGCTCGCGAGCAGGTGTGCCCCGCCCCGAGCGTACAAAATCACCGGCACGTCGCCCGGTCGCAGCTCCTCGATCACCTGCCGCGTGGCCGGCCGCGCGAACGCTTCGTATTCCTCTCGCCGCAGCTCACCCGCCCAGGTGTCGAAGAGCTGTACCACAACAGCCCCGGCGCGAATTTGCACGGCCAGGTAGCGAGCAGTGGCGTGGGCGATTTTTCCGAGCAGCGCTTCGAGTAGCGCCGGCTCGGCAAAGAGCATTTGCCGCGCCCGATGCGCCGTGTTGCCTACGCTGTCGCCCGCCAGCATGTAGCAAGCCAGCGTCCAGGGAGCGGCGGCGAAACCGATCACCGGGATTTCCGGGCCGAGCCGCCGCGTCAATTCGCGGATTGCCGCGCCCACGTAGCCAGTTTCTTCCTCCGGGTCGAAGTCGCGCAGCCGGGCGATGCCTTCGCGGTCCGGAGTGAATCCCCCAAGCACCGGGCGGCTGTCGGGAACGTCGAGCTGCAGGCCCATCGCTTCGGCCACCACCAGGATGTCGCTGAAGAGGATGGCCGCGTCGACGCCCAGCGCCTCGACCGGCTCGGCGGAAACCTCCGCTGCCAGTTCGGGCGTCTTGCAAAGCTCGAGGAAGGAGTGATGCTCGCGCAGCGCCCGGTAGCCGGGAAGCGCTCGACCCGCCTGCCGCATGATCCAAACCGGTACGCCGTCCACCGGCTGCCTGCGGCAGGCCGCCAGCAAACGTTCCTTACGATTCACCGCGACGCATTCCCCGCAACCGCTCCGGCGCCGGCCGGCGCGCGGCGCTATTTGATTTCAAGTATTTCCTTCTCTTTCGCGGCCGAGAGGTCTTCGATCTTCTTGGTTTCCTGGTGGGTGACTTTTTCGAGCTCCTCGAGCGAGCGCTTGCGGTCGTCCTCGCTGATCTTCTTCTCCTTTTCCAGCAACTCGATCCCTTCCTTGAACTCGCGGCGCACGTTGCGAATCGCTGTGCGGTGATTTTCGAGGATGCGATGGAGATGTTTGACTAGGTCCTTGCGCCGCTCTTCGTTGAGCGGCGGAATCGGAATGCGGATCACCCGGCCGTCGCTGGCCGGATTGAGTCCCAGGTCGGACGATAGCACGGCCTTTTCGATCAACGGTACGACCGACCGGTCCCAGGGCGAAACGACAATCAGCGTCGGATCGGGCACCGTCAGCGTGCCTAGCTGGTTGATCGGCATCGGCGTGCCGTGATAATCGACCCGAATGTGGTCGAGCAGGCCGACATTGGCGCGGCCGGTACGGAGCGTCGAAACTTCCCGGCGGAAATCCTCTACCGACTTCTCCATCCGCGCTCGTGCATCCGCCAGGGCTTCCTTGGTGTTTGTGAAGCTGTGCATCGCGTTGGGACCTCCTCTTTCGAGTTCAGCCCATCAATCCGCGGTCACCGTCGATCCGACTCGCTCGCCCAGCACCACCCGACGAATGTTCCCCGGCACGGTGAGGTTGAAAACGATGATCGGCATTTTGTTGTCCATGCAGAGAGTGACTGCGGTGGAGTCCATCACAGCCAGCCCGCGCTGGATCACTTCCATGTAGCTGAGGCGCTCGATCATGCGAGCATGGGCAACTTTCTCCGGGTCGGCATCGTAAACCCCGTCGACGCGCGTCGCCTTCAGGATCACCTCGGCCTTGATCTCCATCGCGCGCAGCGCCGCCGCCGTGTCGGTAGAGAAATAGGGATTGCCGGTGCCTGCCGCCAGGATCACTACCCGGCCCTTTTCCAGGTGCCGGATCGCCCGCCGCCGGATGAACGGCTCGGCCAACTGGTGCATCTCGATCGCGCTGAGCAACCGCGTCTGGCAACCGAGCTTTTCGAGGGCGTCGAGCAGCGCCAGCCCATTGATCACCGTGGCCAGCATGCCCATAGAGTCGGCCGCGGCTCGCTCGATCGCCAGCGACTTCTGGCGCGACCCGCGAAAGATGTTGCCGCCGCCCACGACGATCGCGGTCTCGACGCCAAGCTCGCTCACTTCGTGGACTTCACGGGCGATCGCCTGCACGGTTTCCCCGTGGATGCCGTAGCCCTGCGGCCCTTGCAGCGACTCTCCGGAAAGCTTCAGCACAAGCCGCCGAAAAACCGGCTTCCCCGGGCTAACTTCCGCTTCGCGTACAGGTTCACTTATGGCCATGGTGGTTTGTGGCAGAGAGGCCGCTGCCCGGCGAAATCGCAACTCGCCCCTCGTCTGGGGATTCTAACAGAGTTTCCGGCGGCTCGCCCAAGCTTCCGCGGCCGGTGGATCGGCTATTCGGCCGGCGGAGCGGCGGAAACGCTGGCGCCTCCGGCCGTCTCACCGACCTTGAAGCGCACGAAACGCCGAACGGAGACTTTTTCGCCCATCCGGGCGACCGCCTGCTCGATCAGCTCACGGACTGTGACCGACTCGTCCTTGATGAAGCGTTGCTCGTAGAGGCAGTTTTCCTCGAAGAATTTCTCCATCTTGCCCGAGACCATCTTCTCGACGATCGCGTCGGGCTTCCCGCTCTGGCGGGCCTGCTCGCGGTAGATCTCGCGCTCGCGGGCAAGCACGTCGTCGGTGACGTCTTCCCGGCGCACAAAGCGCGGATCGAGCGCCGCAACGTGCATGGCCAAATCGTGGCAGAGCTGCTGGAACTGGTCGGTCCGCGCGACGAAGTCGGTCTCGCAATTCACCTCGACCAGCACGCCGATCTTCCCGCCAGCGTGCACGTAGCAGCCCACCGATCCTTCGGTGGCTTCCCGGCTCGCCTTCTTGCGCGCCATCGCCTGGCCCTTTTTCCGCAGAACCTGGATCGCCTCCTCGATATCGCCGTTTGTCTCGGTCAGGGCGTTGCGGCAATCCATGAAGCCGGCGCCGGTGCGGTCGCGCAGTTCCTTCACCAACTGCGCGCTGATCGTCGTCTGTTCGGGGTTGGTGCTCATCGTACCCGTTATCCTCTTTTTCTAGGTTGGCTTTTTGTCCGCGCGCACAGCGACCCCGCCTTGGGGCTGCCGGCGGCAGAACTCGGTTTCCGGTTACTGCTGAGAGGCTTCCTCGCCCGTCTCTCGCGGCACGGTTTCGTCGGCGGCCACGACGTCTTCGCTTTCCGCTTCCGTCCCTTCGACTTCCTCGACGAAATGTCCCTCGGGCTTCTCGTAATCCTCGTAGGCACTGGTATCAACGTACTCGACGCCAGCCTCGGCCGCCTCCGCCGCCTGTTCCTCAGCTGCCTTCTGCTCGGCCAGTTGCGACTGCTCGTAGGCCTGTCGGCCCTCGAGCACCGCCTCGGCCATCTTCGAAGTGAACAGCCGGATCGCCCGCAGCGCGTCGTCGTTGCCCGGAATGATCCAGTCGACCAGTCCCGGATCGCAGTTCGTATCGACCACCGCGACCACCGGAATGCCCATCCGTCGCGCCTCGTGCACCGCGATTTGTTCCTTGTTCGAATCGACCACGAAAAGCGCATCGGGCAATCCCGGCATGTTCTCAATCCCGGCCAGGTTCATCTGCAGGTGCTTGAGTTCCCGCTCCAGCCGCACCGCCTGTTTCTTGGGGACCTGAGCCATCCGGCCGTCCTCGACCATCCCCTTCAGGCCCTTCAGCTTCTTGATCGATTTCTGCACCGTGGCCCAGTTGGTCAGCGTGCCGCCCAGCCAGCGATGGTTTACGTAATACATCGAGCAGCGGGTCGCCTCCTCGGCGATCGCTTCTTGCGCCTGGCGTTTGGTGCCGACGAAAAGCAGCGTACGGCCCTTCAGGCCCAGGTCGGTAACGAATCGCGCCGATTCCTTGAACATCTTCAGGGTTTTCTGCAGGTCAATGATGTGAATGCCGTTCCGCTCGCCGAAGATGTAATCGCGCATCTTGGGGTTCCAGCGCCGGGTCTGGTGGCCGAAGTGCACCCCGGCCTCCAGCAACTCCTTCATCGTGATCTCTACCGCCAACGGACCTCCTTACCGATTCGGAACGCTTGTCGCCCTCTCGGGGTGAGCGCTCCGGTGCCGGTTCCTTGCCGGCCGTGAGATGCCCCGAAGTTTCGGGGTAAAAAACGGTTAGCGCTTGCTGTACTGGAAGCGCTTGCGCGCGCCCTTCTGCCCGTACTTCTTGCGCTCCTTCATCCGCGGATCGCGCGTCACCATGCCGCGCTTGCGCAGCACCGATCGCAGTTCCGGATTGAACTGGAGCAGCGCCCGGGCGATACCGAGCCGCATCGCGCTCATCTGCGCCGGAATGCCGCCGCCGGAAATCGTCGTCTTCACGTCGAACTGGTCCTGCGTCCCGGTCACCCGGAAAGGGTCGAGCAGCAACATCTCGCGCTGAAGCGGGAGCATCGCGTGGAAATAGACCTCGGCCGGTTTCCCGTTCACTTCGATCCGGCCCGAGCCCGGCCGCAACGCCACGCGCGCGATTGCCCGCTTGCGCCGGCCTGTTCCCTGATAAAAACCCGGCGTCGTCGCCGGCGACTGCGGCACCACGGCCTCTGGTGTTGAACCCAACGTAGTTTCCTCCTGCAGAGCCCGCTCCGTCTCGCTAGAAGGCGAGCGGCTGCGGCTTCTGCCCTGCGTGCCGCTCGAGCCCGGCCGCGTCGAGGTAGACGCGCAGCTTGCGGGCGCGATGGGCGCGCAGTTTGTTTTTGGGGAGCATGCCGAGGATGGCTTCCCGCACCACCCAATCAGCGCGCTTCGGCAGCAACCGCTTGATTGGGACTTCCTTCAGTCCGCCCGGATAGCCGCTGTGGTGACGATAGACTTTCTGTTCCACCTTGGCGCCGGTCAGGCGAATCTTCCCCGCGTTGATCACGACAACGTGGTCGCCGCAATCGAGGTGCGGAGTGAATTCCGGCTTGTCCTTGCCGATCAATACCCGCGCCACTCGCGAGGCCAGGCGGCCGAGCACCTGTCCCTCGGCGTCGACCACGTACCATTTTTTGCCCTGCTGGAGGGCTTCCGCTTCTCGTGCTTTGGGAATATATGTGCGCATAGTCCTACTGGCGCGCCCGGAGCATGGGCGCAAAAGTTAAGAGTACGCGATGCTTCCCCGCCTTGTCAAAGCAAGCCGCCCCCCAGGACCGACCCGTCACCGCGCCTCAGGCTCCGGCGGGACCTTCGCGTCGGTAGTGTGCCACGCCTAGCTCATGACGCTTAGGCAGCGTTCGAAACACTCTACGGCACGATCACGATTCTCTGTCCCGCTGCTTTACGGTCCCACGCTTCGGCAATGTCTCTCAAGCGCACCCTCACAATGTCAATCGTCAGCTTTTCTTCTCGCATCCAGCCCCAAATCAGGTCCATGGCTTGCGAGAACACTTCTGTCGGGACGCTGCCGGCCCCTATGAGTTCCAACCCGGACGTCCGCAAGGCTTCGGCGAGAAGGGTAATGGCTGAGCCTGCCGCTTCCCCGATCTGAACGTAGCGGGTCCTGCGCTTTGCAAATCCCGCGCTACTCGGAGTAAGTGCCCTAAACAGCAATTCCGCGGGATGGCCCCACAAGAAATCCAAAATGACATCGTATCCGTCACCGGATTCTCGCTTGAACGATTCACATATCTCTGCATCCGGCTGCTTGAGATCGATTGTCGCGCTGGCTCCCAGATCCCGTAGCGCCCGCAGAGTCGACGCCTCTCTGCCCGTACCCACTATCCTTCCTGCGCCTAGTGTAGTGTTGCATAAATAACGTTACAATACGCGTGATTCGCGGTATAGTGGGCAGCATGTGGAAAGCTGCTCAACCTTTGCGTCTCCGCAAGAAAGAGCGAGAACTGCTGGAAAGTTTCGCG
>JAKBLM010000020.1 GCA_021832085.1 Acidobacteriota bacterium
GGGGCCCTTGGGGGTGTGGACCGATTCGACCAGCAGGTAGTTGGTGTAGCTTTTGCCCTTGTGCGACTTGGTGGTCCTGCGGATGTACACGGGGCACTATATACACGTTCATGCCCTAACATGTCAATATGAATGTTATGTGTAATTCGTCACTATTCTGGCCTTGCGGCGAGCCCCTGCTGAAAACAAACGGCTTGCCGGCTAAGATACCCAAAATCTCGCTCCCGGGCGCGGAAGTTGGGACAACAGCCATTCGGAAAAATTAGGAGATCGACTGTGTAGCAGTGGGCTCTTCCGCCGAGAGCCCGCCTCGAAGAATGACCTCATCGAACCCTGCCGGCCCAGCCGAAGCGCCGGATGCCAGCGGCACTGATATCCAGCCGTTTGTAGCGCCGGCACCTGCCTGGCGTGTTTTCTTGGGTCGATGGGGAAACGGGGGTGATCCGCCCGCTGATTTCTGCCGACGAGGCTCGCGCTACCAAGAGGTTTTCTGCTCCGCCGCCGACTTCGTGCACGGCTGGTCGGGCCAGGCCGATGCCGTAACTAACTACCGGATGTGCCCTTCGTCTTCCCCTGCGCGTTGGCGAGTTCCACCCTTACCCAATTGATTGCCTGCGTCAACAGGTTCCCATTGCTGGCTGTGGTTTGCTCCCAGTCCTTTGGCGTCAACCAGACGTTGCGCAGCTCGTTCCAATACCTCATCCGGGCTGCCGGATCGCCCTGCAGGCCGTTCTGGTCCACGCGGAAGTCGGGCGGCGGAACGGCGGGCAGAGCGGTCTTGTACGGATAACGGTGTTCCAGGTTGTTGACCGCCACCATCCAGTAGGCCTGTCCCAGTTGCAGTTGCTGGGCCTGTTCCGGCGCGCTCCAGGCGGGATTCTCATAGATGAACCCGGCAGGAGGATCGTTCTTGAGCTGCATAACGGTTGTCGGTGGTGGCGCCAGCCGCACGAACACGACGGTCAGCACTGCCGCCACGGCGATCACCGCGACCGTCATCACCAGGCGCCCGAGCACACCGCCTGAGGCGGCTTTGCCGCCGGAGGCCTTTGAGCGCTCGGAAGAGCCGTGGTGCGCTCCGGTCGCTGCCGGCATGTGCTTGTTGATATCGAGCCAAACCGCTTCCCGCTTCCGCTGCAGCCATTCTTCCTGCTCGCTCTCGAGTTCCTGCGCGTTCTTGGTCAGCAGTTCATGGAAGCGCTTGGTCGCCATGTCGAGCGAACTGCGCGTCAGATCGTCCATCTTCTTCTGCGAATCGTCGAGGAAGGCCTGGCGGGAGCCCTGCAGTTTTTCGTTGAGGCTGGAGAGCCCTTCGTCCATATGGCGTTGGAGTTCGCGGGTCGATCGCTCGGCCATTTCGCGCACGTTCTTTTCCAGCTCGGCGGTGATCGTCTCGAGCATGTCTCTCTGGAATCCCTGCCGTCGCAACTCATCGGCCGCTGCCTGGCGCAGTCCCTTGCGATAGTTCTCCATGCCCGACTGCAGCTCCGTGGTAATCTGTTTCTGGATCGCCTGGAGCTGCTCGGACGCCCGGCTGGCCGACCGCGAAACCGTTTGCACGGCTTCTTCGCTTTCGCGCCGCGACGATTGCGCTCGCTCCTCCCACCAGACCGAAAGCTGCCGCCGGTAGTCGTCAGTCAGTGCCTTGCCCGCTTCTTCCACCGACGACTGCGCCTGTTCCACCTTGCGCGCCAGTTCCTCGGCTAGGCTGCGCCGGGCCGCTTGTGCCTGATTGTCGATGGCCATCCGCGCCGTTTCCACGTGGTCGTGGATCTGCTCCGTCGACCGGTTAATCACCTCGTTGGCGTTGGTGCGCAGTGTCAGCGAGACCTCGTTCACCATCCGCTCGATCGCTCCGCTCCGGCGCATCTCTTCCATCGCTGCTTCGAGCAGGTGGGCCTGCTGATCGCGCGCCCGGTTCTTCATCTCCGCTTCGATCTCGTTCTGCACGGTGCGGAGCTGGCTGGCGGCCTGCTGCGCCGCCTGCGCCATCGATTGGGACAACGTCTCGGCTTCCCGCCGCGCGGTCTGCGAGCGCTCCTCCCACCATTGCGCCAGCCGGCCGCGGTGCTGCCACGAGATGTTTTCGAGCGAACCCTCCACGCCCTCCAGCAGCTTCCGCCCCGCGACGTCCATTTCCCGGGTGATCGTTTCGCGCAAGGCCGTCGCCTGCTCGGTCAGCTCCCGGGTCGATTGCTCGAGGAACTGTTTGCTGTTCTTCCCGAGTTCGGCAATCGCCTGCTCGATCATTTTCCGCTCGAAGCCGCTCTTATGCGCTTCTTCGAGCGCCGAATCCAGCCACTGCTGCTGTTGTTCCTGCAGCCGGCCGCGCAGCGTTGCCTCGACTTCCCGCCCAACCGTCTCCAGCCGGCTGGTCGCTTGCTGGAACGCCTGTTCCACGGTCTGTCCCGCGGCGGCCGCGCGCTGCCGCGTGAGTTCGGTTTGCTGCTCGAGCCACTGGGAGATTCGCGCCTGGTAATCCTGCAGCACCGTTTGCCCGGCCGCTTCGAGCCAGGCTGGACCGAGCGCCTCCATGTGCTGCTGCACTTGGGAGAGATACTTTTCCGCCGCCTTGTCCAGATTGTTCGTCAGCCGAGAGGTCGCCAGTTCCGATTGCTTGCCCAGTTCCACCGTCGACCGGGCCACCAGTTCGCGTGCCGCCTGCTCCATCTGCTTGCGCACGTCGCCCAGCGTCCGCTCGCGGAATTCGCTGCTCTGCAGTTCGGTCGATACCTGTTCCAGAAGACGTCGGCTCTGCTCGCGGGCCGCGTTCTGGAATTCCCCCTCCGCCGCCCTGCGCGCCTCCTCGATCTGCGCCCGGCTCTGCTCACCCGCCAGGGCCACCGATTCGACGGCTGCCTGCGAACGTTCGTGCCACGCCTCGGCCATCCGCTGTTGCTGTTCCTCGAGCGCGCCCTGCATCGCCGCCCGCGCGGCCGCACCCAACGACTGTTCTGCCGCGCTCAGCTTTTCGCTCAGCCGGTTCACCGCTTGCTCGGTGCGTTCCTCGATTCGCTTGGCCGAGCGGTCAAGGATCTGGTCGGTCATCCGCTGGAGTTCCTCGGCGGCGTTCTGGAAGTTGGCTTGGCTGATCCCTTTCTGATCGAGTTCGGCCGCCGCCGCTTCCACAGCCTTGCGGTATTCCTCCACCTGTTCCCGGAAGCTCGCGGTGATCCGTTCCTCGACAGCCTGCAGCCGGACCATCGCCTGTTCGGTGGCCTGTTTCAATTCCCGCGCGCCCGCCTCGGTCTGCTGGCGGGAAAGTTCGCCCTGCTCCTTCAGCCAGCGCTCCACGCGTTCCTGCGAAGCCTGCTGGGAAACCTGCGTGTCCGATTCCGCCGGGCTGTGTGCCAACGATTCGATCTGCTGCTGCGCCGATTGCAGCAGCTGGGAATGGTGAGCACGCAACTGGTTTTCGAGCGAAATCCGCGACATCTCCAGTTGTTCCCGCAGCTCACGCCGCGCCTCCTCAAACCATTCCCGCGCCTCGCTCCGGAACTGTTGTGTGGCCTCCTCGATCGGCTTTTCCGGCGTTCCCGTCTCGTGAGCCAATCCGCCGATCGCCGCCTCCAGCGCCCGCCCGTAATCGTCCACCCGGTGGCGCAGGCTCGCTTCGATCTCCACGTGTGCCGCGCGAAGCTGTGCCAGCGCCTCGGCAGTGGCTTCGGCGATTCGCGCCGTCCCGGCGTCGCCATTTGCCGGCAGGGTCTTGGCGTTCGTTTCGGAGCGCAAAGCTGTCGTTGTGGCCTGCGGGTCCTCCGCTTCCAGGTCCATCGCTAGGTCCGCATCTGCCCGCGTTTCTCGCGCGGCGAATTGCCCCTCGTTCTCTTCCTGCTCGGTCGGTGCCGCGGGCGCAAGGTCGCGCGGTTCCGTCGCCGCTGATTCCTGCAGCTCTTCGAGTTCCCGGCCCAGCAATTCGGCCAGTCGCTCGGTCAACACCGAATCACCGTGCGGGTTCGGTCCTTTCCGAGGAGGTTCGTCGGGACGCCAGATGTTCTTCAACAGACTCACGATCGCCCTCCCATCCAGTGTGTCGAGATCTGACGGCACGCCACCCCGTGCCCGTTCCCCACCCTTTGGCTCATTCCAAGCTGCCGAGTCACGGTCGCTGCACCGCCGGAGAACACTGTCCCGGCAGCGGCCGATACGCCGCGTGGTTTACTCTAGCGTAACGGTCCCATTATTGCCTAGCGCGTAACCTGCCAAGAGGGAATCTTTTAGCTTGTCACCATTTAGACAATTACGGCTTCTTGAGTACTAGGACCAGAAATATGGGATCAGTTATATACTGAATAGTCATTCAAAACCTGCTGCCGCGTTTCTCCACGGAACAGAGCCTCCCGCTAGTTGCTCTGCTCCCACTTGCTTGCCTCACCGTAGAAAAACCCCATCTTTTCGGGGGGCGGAATCTCCGATGTTTCCCGATATTTCGCAATGACCACTTGCATCCGCTGGATTTTCCTCTGGTAGAGTGCCGCCAAGTTGTTGTAGCGCACCAGCACGTTGCCCAGCCAGAACGGCTGGTATTGCTCATGCCACAGCCGCGCATATTCGACTTCGAGCCGGGTGGTGAAATCGCGTAAATCCTGGAGCCGGCCGTTCGTCGCGCTGATGCGATAGAGATCGCGGTAAACCTCCTCCGCGTCTCCCATGTGCAGGTAGGCGTTCCGATAGAGCTTGTCTATCCCCGCCGTGTACTGGATTTTCAGCCCCAGAGTATCGAGCCGCTGGGCGGCGAAGACCAGATCGCCCAGTGTCTCCTGGTGAAGCTTGGCCTCCGGTTCCTGGCGGTAGAGCGTCTCCAGCGCTTCTTCGGCATCTATCCGGACCTGGTGGGCTTCGGGCAGCGCCTGCTCGGCGAATCGGGCCCCGGCCTCGGAAAACGGGTTCAGCCAGAAATTCTTGTCATCGACGCCGCCGAGCCCGGCATTGCCGAGCAGTTTATCGACTTCGGCCAGCTCACGGATCGCGTCGGCAAAGTGATGCCCCCGCGCGCGGTAGAAGGCCCAATCGTAGCTGTTCCAGAATTGCTCCCGCGACGATTGCCCGGCATGCCAGGAGCAAGCCGCTCCATAGACCAGCGCTGGCCAGGTCATGTCCACCAGCGACTCGCCGTCGTCGTTCCAGGTGGTGTTCAGCATGCCCATCGAGCCGAATTTTTGCCCGTCCCGCACGAAATTCCGGATGTTGAGGAAGGCCGTGTCGAAGTCCGGGAAAATCCGGTTCCAGTTACTGGCGCCGGGCGAGACGAAGGTCCGCAAGCCCGCTTTCTTATAGGGTTCGAGCAGAGCGTCGAAATTCTTGGCGTCACCGTAGTCCCAGGCCACCGCGATCATGTTCGGCGGCAGCGTCCCGAGCAGCTGCGGGTATTTCATCGCGATGTCGCCCCAGAACATGATCTGCTTGTGATAAGGCGCCAGCATTTCGTCGATTCGCGTGATGAAATTCAGATAGACGGCCCCTAGGCCCTCCTTTTTCGCCAGCTCCTTCGTCTGCCCTTGGCCCAGTTCGCTGGTCTCGTCCGCGCCGATGTGGAAAAACGGGCCGGGGAAAAGCGGCGCTTCCTCGGTCAGCATGCTTTTCATTAACGCGAACGATCCCGGCTGCACCGGTGAAAGCACGCCGCCGTGCGGCGTTTCCGCCAGCTGGTTGTATATCTCGAGCCGGAGCACCTTGTGCAGGTGCCCAAAGGCCTCCTGCTCCGGCAGGATCGTCACGTAATACCGTTGAGCGTAGGCAACCAGCTTCTTCACTTCGGTCGCGGTCAGCGCCGCCCCGCGGGGAGCGATCAGCGGCTGGCTCTTGAACTGGAAAACGTTCTCCATGTAAAGCCCAAGCATGTTGATCTTGTAGCTGGAGAGAATCCGGATCTGCCGCTCCATGTAAGCGAGCGATGCAATCGGGCCGCGGCTCAGATCGTCCTGGACGCCACGCCACTGCATCGCCGGCCAGTCGCGAATCGTCACCGCCGGGCATGCGGCCGGGTCCTGCGCGTCTTGGCCCAGGAGTTGCCGCAGTGTCTGCACGCCGTAGAAAAGGCCCTGGTCTGTTGCCGCCGCCACCACGATCCGCTTCGGCTCGGCATCGAGTACGTAGCCTTGCGCGTTGAATTCCTTGCCGGTTGTCAGCCCATGCGCCGCAAGCAGCCGATCCAGCCGCCGATCCTTTTGGCCTGTGCGCCCGAGGAAGATGATGTTGTGCCGGCCGGGCATCGAGCGCTCGACGCGGATCCGGGGTTTCTGGCCGGTGATGCGTTCGATTTCCTGTTGCAGCATTTGTGCGCCGGTCATGTTCTCGCGGGCATACTTGCGCGTTACCACGATTTCGGTGTCGCGCTTCAGCTGAAACTGGCCTGACTGCAGTTTTACCTCGCGTGGCTCGGGAATCAGATGCAGCGTCTGGGCGCCTGCCGGCAGCGGCAGCCCGGCCAGCCCCAAAAGAAGTAGCGGTGCGGTGATTGCGAATCGAAGTTTCATGGTCCCTTTCCTGTTCACTTTGCTCCTGTGCAGCATAGGCGGTCGTGCGCCGCTGTCAAGCCCGCAGAAAGCCAACTGCCAAAAAATGCCGTGGAGGAATCCCTGCCGGGCTTTCGGGCATCGAAACCGCGAGGAGGATGCGTCCCGATGCCAATCTGCGAATCTTTGCTGCGCGAGTTTGATCAGGAGATGGCGAACACCCGCAAAACCCTCGAGCGCGTGCCCGAGGAAAAATTCGGTTGGAAGCCCCACGAAAAGTCGATGACCATGGGCCGGCTGGCCAGCCACCTGGCCGATATTCCCGGCTGGATCGAGCACACGTTCGGCCACGAAAGCGTCGACGTAAACCCGCCTGGCGGCGCGCGTCACCAGCCCGCCGATTGCTCGACCCGCAAGGAAGTCCTCGATCTTTTTGATCGGAATGTTGCCACGGGACGGAAGGCCATCGCCGCCGCCCGGGACGAGGAATACGGCAAGCCCTGGTCGCTGCTCAACGGAGGAAAGGTGGTGTTCACGGCGCCCAAGGCTGCCGTTTTGCGCAACTTCGTGATGAATCATTCCATCCATCACCGTGCCCAACTGGGGGTATACTTGCGATTGAACGATCTGCCGGTGCCGTCAATTTACGGTCCTTCGGCTGACGAGGGTGCTTTCTGAGGTTGTTGCCTGACCTGGCGCCGACAGCGCACCGATAAGCCACGATGCCACGCATGTCTGCTCGCGCGACGGTGGTTTTCCTTGCCGTCATCTTTGTGCTCTGGATCACCCTGCCTCGTCTCCGCCCCGCTACCGACGAGGTTGTCGCCGTTCGCGACGCGGAAGCGCGCCTGTCTCGTGCCTCGGCACTGGGAGACACGCAGGCGCTCAGCCAGATCGTTGCCAAGGATTTTTTCGCCGTCGATGCTAGCGGGAAGCCGGAAACGCGCCAGACCCTGCTGAATCTCTATCGCACGAGTCCCTGGAAAGTTGTCTCATTTCGCCAGGAAAGCGTCCAGGTGCACCTCTACGGCGAAACGGCTGTCGTCACCGGTGTTGATCGCGTCCAGACCCGTGACCGCGCCGGCCACGAGCGCTTCGACAACTATCGTTTCCTCCACGTCTTCCAGAAAAGTCATGGGCGCTGGCAGCTGATCTCCGGCCAGCTGGCTCCCCTGGCCGCTCCTTGATCGCCCGTCTGCCTTGGCGCATTGCCCCGGCCTGGTTTTCTGTTATCCGCCTTGCATGACGAATCCGGCGCCCGCGGTGCCCAAAAGAGGAGAGTTCAGACTCTCGGAGGCCTTTCCGGGTGCCCCACCCTTGCGCCCCGTGCAAGGGTGGATTTTCTCACCGCCCAGCGCTTTTCCCGCTGACCGCTAGTGCGAACTTCTCACAAGGATCGCTGACTTGCATGCCTTGGGCAGGCTGCGCGAGCTGATGAGGTTTGTGTAAAGCCGCCCTTCAGGGCGGCAGCTTGTCGGCACCGAGGAGAAACGAGCGAGGGCTGATGCCGCCACCAGAGAATTCAACCCCCTTTCTCGGTAAGTGGCTCGTGAGAAATGCGGGCTAGTCGCCCGAAGGACCAAAGCGCTCGGTCTTTACGCGCTCGGGATCATGCCCCAGGTCCACCAGTGCGTTGCTGACAGATTCCACCATCTCGGTGGGTCCGCACACGTAGCAGAGTGGCCGCATTTCCGGCCTCGGCGCAACGGAAGCGAGCATCTCCGGATCGATGCGCCGCTCGAAGCTCGACCATTCCGCCGGCGCTCCCCGCGTCAGCGTATGCACAACCGAAAGCCGGTCGTCTGCCGCCGCCAGCCGGTCGAGCTCCTCGCGGTAGATGATGTCGTCGAAGTCTCGAGAGGAATAGAGCAGCCAGGCCGGCACGTTGCTCCTCCGTTGAGCACGATGCCTTAGCATCGACATCAACGGCACGATGCCCGTGCCGCCCGCCACCAGTACCAACGGTCCGCCGTCGGCAACCGTCCACGTGAAATATCCGCCAATCGGTCCGCGCAGTTCGATTCGGTCGCCCGCCCGCACCTCCTCGGTCAGGTAGGGAGAAACCTCGCCTTCGCCGAGCCGTTCGATGGTCAACTCGATCACTTCTCGGCCTGGCAGGGCGGTTTCCGGAGCCGAGGCAAGCGAATAGCTGCGCTCGGCCTGGTAGCCGTCTTCAGCGGTAAGGCGAACGTCGACGTGCTGCCCGGGCCGATGGCCGGGCCAGCTTGGTACGCGCAGCCACAGGCTTTTCACTCGGGGAGTTTCGGAGAGGATTTCGAGGATTTCGGCCGCGCGCCAGAGGATTTCCGGCGCCCGGACCGTGCGGGGCTTTGCGTCAGTCATTCCAGTAACGCTGCTCCCGCCAGGGATCGCCGTAATTGTGGTAACCGAGCGCTTCCCAGAATCCTGGGGCGTCTTCTTTCGCCAGGCGCAGTCCGCGTACCCATTTCGCGCTCTTCCAGAAATAGAGGTGCGGCACCAGCAGCCGCGCCGGGCCGCCGTGTTCGGGAGCGAGCGGCTGGCCGCCGTAGCTGTCGACGATCCAGGCTTTCCCTCCGGTGATATCGGCCAGCGGCAGATTGGTCGTATAGCCGCCGTCGCAAAAGGCGATGGCATACTTAGCTTCCGATTGAACGCCGGCGAGCAGCGTGTCGATCGAAACGCCTTCCCACTCGGTGTCGAGCTTCGACCATTTCGTCACGCAATGAATGTCGCGGACGAAGTGTTCGCGCGACAGCGCGCAAAACTCCTCCCACGCCCACCGCCGCTCCTCGCAGCCCTCGACCACGACGCGAAAATCCCAGTCTTCCAGCGCCACGCGCGGCGTTGGCCCGGCGGAAAGCACCTGGAAATCCCGCGTTTCATACTGGCCGGGCGGAATGCGGCCGGGCTCGGCAGGGCGCCGCTTGCCGCCAAATCTGCGCGAGATGATGCCGGTCAATGGATAGGCCCTCCCTGAAAGTTCAAAGCCGCCTCTCGAAATTTAATATTGTGAAACCGCAGAATCGGGGTCCGCAACTCACCCTTACTTCGATGCGCCCGCCCCGCCCCGCGCTTCGCCCAGTCTCTGCGTGCAACCCTCGAATCTTAAATTTCGAATTTCAAATTTAAGATTTTCGGTTACATAAGACGAGTCGGCCCCGCCCGCTGCTTATCAAGTCCTGGCGCGCGCCGGGGCCCGTGGCCGGCGAAACATTCCGGCCATTGCCCGGATCACCGCCCGCGCCAGCAGCACGATCACCGCCAGGAACGCGATCGCAACGAGCGCGGCCATCACCGGATGCTGCGTTGCAAACCATGTGAGCCCGATCGCCAGCACGTCTTCACCCGCGCTCAGCGCCGTATTCGAGAGCGGCTCGGGCGAAGCAGTAACTGCTGTTCGCGCGGCCGTCTTCCCGCCATGCGCCGCCAGCGCCACCACCGCCCCCAGCGCCGCGCAGGCCGCCTGCATCGCCGGCGAAAGATGCGCCGCGGCTCCGTAGGCCAATAGCGCCGCCACAGGCACGCGAACGAAGGTGTGCAGGGCGTTCCAGAAAAGGTCGAAGACGGGAATCTTGTCGGCGAAGAATTCCACCAGGAAGAGCAGCAGGCTCGCCCCGATCACCCACGGGCTCGCCAGCAGGTGCAGATCGGGTGGCAGCGTGAAGACGCCAAATCGCGCGAGCAGCCCCAGCGTCGCCGCTGTTGCATAGACGTTCAGTCCCGCCGCGAAACTGATTGCGACGATCGCCGGTACCAGCATGGCTGGCGTAATGCCCATCGCTCCCCCAAGGATACTAGCCTGGCTCGCGGGTCAGGGCTCAGAGGAGCCAGCTCCCGCCTGCCGTCGTTTTCCAGTCGCTCCCACCTGCAGTCCTGCTCAAAGGAGCCCGCGTCCAACTCCCGCGTGGTTTTCCGGGCCCCAGACTTGCGGTTTTTGCAAGGGCGGGTGCTTCGCCTCACAACGCTTCTTGCGCTGACCGTTTGGCCCGCGCCTCACAATCGCGCATGCCCACCCTTCGCCCTCAGCGGCTTCCTCGCACCCAGCGCCTGTCATTCATACCGCAGCGCGCTGGCCGGATCGACGCGCGTCGCGCGCCACGCCGGCCGATAGCAAGCCGCCAGCGCCACCAGAACCAGCACGGCGGCGACGGCGAGGAAGGTGAGCGGATCGTGCGCGCTCACGCCAAAGAGCATCCGCGACATCAGCCGCGTGAGCCCGAGCGCCGCCGCCAGCCCGATCGCTACGCCCACCAGCGCCATCTTTGCTCCCTGGCCCAGCACCATCCGCAGCACGTCGCCCCGCTCTGCGCCGAGCGCCATACGGATGCTGATCTCATGCGCGCGCTGGCTTGTGAGGTAGGAAATCACGCCGTAAATTCCCACGCACGAGAGCAGAAGCGCCAGCCCGGCAAACACGCTGAGCAGAACCATCGAAAACCGCTGCGCCGCCAGCGAATCGGAGATGATGCTCTCCATCGACTGCGGTCCGAACATCACCAGTTCGGGGTTGAGTTGCGCCAGATGCCGGCGCATCGCCGCCACTTCACTCGTCGGTGAAGCGCTGGTTCGCGCCACGGCCCCAACCGAGCGCAGCAGCGGCATGAACTTGTCCGGGATCTGCGAAATCGGGAAATAGAGCTGCGCCTGGACCGGCGCTTTCCCATCGTTGCCGAGGCCCCATTGCTTCACGTGGCCGACGATGCCGACGATTTCCGGCGTCGTGTCAAAGAGGCCCAGATGGATGCGCTGGCCGATCGGGTCCTGGCTGCCGAAATAGAGGCTGGCGAATTTCTGGTCGATCACAATCACCGGCGCCGATTGCTCGTTATCCTGCGCCGTGATGAACCGTCCGCGGATCAGCGGAATCTTCATTGCCTTCAGGTAATCCGGCTGCACGCCATAGAAAAGCGCCACCTTCATCTGCGCATCGGTGGCCGGCTTCGGCTCCCCGGCGAGCCAGAACGGAAGCTCGGAGTCGCCCGTCATCGGCAGTGAACCGCCGATCAGCGAAGCGGCCTGGACGCCGGGCACCGCCTCGAGCTGCCGGGTGATCTGGCGCATCGCCGCACGAATGCCGTCGGGCGTCGGGGCCAGCGGCCGTGGCGAGGAGATGCCGAAAGCCAGAGCGTGATGGGGATCGAATCCCGGATTGACACTCCACAGTTTGGCCAGGCTGCGGATCATCAGTCCCGCGCCGACAAGCAGCACTACCGCCAGCGCCAGCTCGGTAGCGACGAAAATCCGCTGTGTGCGATGCCGCGCGCCACTGCCGCCGCGGCCGCCCTCCTTGAGCGTCGATTGCAGATCCACCCGCCGCGCACGAAGCGCCGGCGCTAGCCCAAACAGGATGCCGGCGAAAATGGAGATCCCAAGCGTAAAGAGCAGCACCCTCCCGTCCAGATGCACCGACGAAGCCCGCGGCAGAGCCTCGGGCAGCACTCCCAGCGCCGCCTGCGTCCCCCACGCCGCCACCAGCAGGCCCAGCGCCCCTCCCGTCACCGAAAGCAGCAGGCTCTCGGTGAGCAGTTGCCGGACCACCTGCCCCTGGCTCGCCCCGAGCGCGGTCCGAATCGCAAACTCCCGCGTCCGCCCGGTCGAGCGCGCCAGCAGCAGATTCGCCACGTTGGCGCAAGCGATCAGCAGCACGAAGCCCACCGCCGCCAGCAGCACCAGCAGAAATGGTCGGATGTTGCCGACCACGTCCTGCTTCAGCCGGATCAGCGTCACGCCGGAGCCGTTGTCGGCCTCGGGAAACTGTTCCGCCAGATGCGCCGCCACCAGGCTCATGTCCGCCCGCGCCTGCTCGAGCGTCACGCCGGGTTTCAGCCGGCCCACCGCGTCCATACCCATCGCGGTGCGCCGGTTGCGAAAGGTCGCGTCATTCCACTGGCCGATCGGCACATACATGTCGCAATGGGTATGAAAGTTGCCGCTCACGTACTGGAAGCTCGCGGGAATCACGCCGACGATGGTGTAGACCGTGTCGTTGAGCGTCAGCGGCTTCCCGATCACTTCGCCCGCGCCGCCGAATTTCCGCTTCCAGAAGCCGTAGCTGATCAGCACCACCGGCTTTCCGCCCACTCGGTCTTCCTGCGGGGTGAACTGTCGCCCGATCACCGGCTCAACGCCCAACAGCGGGAAAAAACTCGCCGAGACCATCTCCACTTTCACGCGCTGCGGCTCGCCCATGCCGGTCAGCTCGAAATCGTCGGGCCGAAAGGCGGCCATTGCGGAAAACGTGTGATTGTCCCGCACCCAGTCGAGAAAATTCGGGTAGGAGATCGACGAGCGGCGAAACTCCTTCGTCTTCGAATAGAGGGCTACCAGCCGATCGGGCTGTTTGTAGGGTAGCGGATTGAGCAGCACCGCGTTGACCACCGAAAACAGCGCCGTATTCGCGCCGATGCCCAGCGCCAGCGTCACGATCGCGATGATTGCAAAGCCGGGCGCCTTCGCGTGCAGCCGCAGCCCGTACCGAAGATCCTGAACGAGTGCCATGAGCCCCCTCGCGGCACCACGACGATGCGATTGCCGCCCATCCTGCGACTGCGGCCGGCTGTGCCGCTCACACCTTGATACGTACCGAGCGCCGAATATGTTCGCCGCAGCTTCCGGCCATGGCGGCGAAGAGGAAAATCGAGGAATCGGAGTTTTGTCTGCGGGAAGGCCCGGCGCGTCAGCATACCGTCAAAGCCGCGCGCGGGAAACGGCGAGCTTCACCATAAACAGGGCGCAGGGCGCGATACGCGGTTCCCCAAAGTCCGAAAGCGTACCGATTCTCTAATCTCCCTTTGCTGAAAAGGGAGGCTTTACATGAAAAATGAATCGAACCAGCGTACCGATTCCCCGCGCACCATTCGGAACCCTCACCCTTGCCAAAAGCGCGAGGATCGGCCGAGGAAACTGAGCGCGTAACCATCCCCAACAAGTCGTGGGGGCGGGGTACGGGCAGGCACGCCCGGAATTACAGCACGGCCGCAGCTCAGCTCTTTTTCACGCCGTGGGGCGCGAGCGGCATCGAGCGCAGCCGCACGCCGGTCGCATCGAAAATCGCATTCCCGACCGCCGGTGCGAGGCCGGTCATCGGCGTTTCTCCCGCGCCGGCCGGGGGCCGATCCTTGCGATCAATCAGCACGACGTCAATTTTCGGCAGATCGCTGAAGCGCGGCACGCGGTAGCTGGAGAAGAGCGGGTTGAGGATCTTCCCATCGGCGAACTGGATGTGCTCGAACAGCGCCCCGCCGATACCCATCACCTGGGCGCCGGTGACCTGATTGTTCAGGCCGTCGGGATTGACGATGGCGCCACACTCCCAGGCGACGACGACGTGTCTGATGTGGACCTCGCCGTCCTTCGGATCGAGGAAGACTTCGGCGCAGGTTGCGACGCGGCCGCCCTTTTCGATTCCGCCGCCCATTCCGAAACCCTGGCCGGGTGCGGTCTTCTTGCGTGGCCACCCGAATTTTTCCGCCGCCGCCCGGAAAACAGTCTTGAGCCGCTCATCGGAGAGGTGTTTCAGCCGGAATTCGAGTTGGTCTGTGCCGGCCATGTGCGCCAGCTCGCCCATCGCCGATTCCCGAGCGAAGAAATTGGCAGTGGCCGCCAAGGCACGATAGGACCCTTGCCGCAGCGGGTACTTGGTCGGCCGGAAACCGACGGTCTGATTGGGAATGACGTAGGGAGTCATCACGGCCGAAGGGCCGGAATTGTAGTTGATCATTTCCCAAGCAATGATCTTGCCCGCTGCGTCGAGTCCCGCGCGCACTTCGATCACGCCAGCTGGTCGGAAATAGGCCCAGGTGAACTCCTCCTCGCGTGTCCAATTCAGCTTGACCGGCTTGCCTGCGGCCTTGGCGAGGCGGGCGGCTTCGACCGTGTGTCCGCCGGTATGCTTCCCGCCGTAGCCCGAGCCCATGTCGGGCATCATCAGGTGGACGTGGTCCTTGGGCAAATGAAACGCCTCGGCGCACTCGTCGCGCACGGCAAAGGGCCGCTGCGTTCCCGTCCACACGGTCAGCTTGTCGCCGTGCCATTCGGCCACCGTGGCGCGCGGCTCGAGCGGCGCATGAGCGATGTAGGCGATCGTGTAGGTTTGCGAGAAGCGTTGATGGGCCGCAGCCATGCCGCTTTCCACCGAGCCGACCGAGTGCAGGAAGCGTTGCTCTTGCTGCTCGTTTTCCGGCAGCGCGTTTTCTTTGAGGTAGGAGAAGAGTTCCTTGTCCGAAATCTGGGGCGTCGTGCGCCATGTGGCTTTCAGCAGGCCCAGCGCCTTTTCCGCCCCTTCCATCGTGGGCGCCACCACGCCGACAAAATTCCCATCGTGTACGACGACCACCCCGGGGATCGCCTTGGCCGCGCTCGCGTCCAGCGAAACGAGTGTCGCCCCGAAGGCCGTCGGCCGCAGCACCTTGCCGTACATCATGCCCGGCCGCTTGATGTCGTACGGGTAGAGATGGCGGCCGGTGACAAAATTGATGGCACCAACCTTCGGGATCGGCTCGCCCGCTATGGTCCATTTCGTCGGCGACATCAGCGGATCATCGAACAGGATGGTTTTTGCGAGCGTCTGGCCCTCGGCCAGCGCGCCGTAGCCGATCGAGCGGCCGGTGGACGGATCGCGAATCGTTCCGTTTTCCGCCACCAGCTGGCTCTTGTTCGCCCTCCAGCGCTCGGCGGCCAGCTCGATCATCGTGTCGCGCGCCACGGCGCCCACGCGCCGCAGTTGCGGGCCCATGGTGGGGGTGGTCAGGCTGCCGAAGGTGCCGATGTCCCAGGGCACCAGCGTGGTATCGCCCATCACCATCGTGATCGTGTCGAGCTTGACGTGCAGCTCCTGCGCCACCTGCTGCGCGAGCGAGGTGCGGATGTTCTGCCCGATTTCCACCTTGCCCGTGTAGACGGTCACCGCCCCGCCAGGAGCGATGTGCAGCCATGCGCCCACGTTTTTCGGCAGCGGCGGCATGTGGAACCGACGAGAGCCGCCACTCTCGCGCCCTCGCTGTGCCAGCGCCGCCGGCGCATTGACGAGCAGGAAAACACCCACCCCGCCGCCAACCGCTTTCAGGAAATCGCGCCGTTCGATGTTGAAATGATAGGACGGTGAGTCGAAGATTTCGTACCGTTCGGCTTCGATCGTTTCCGGCGTGCGGATCTCGTTGTTCTTCGTCCCACTCATCGGGAGCCTCCCTCGGCCATCATCCGTTCGGCCCGGCGCACGGCGTCGAGGATGCGCGGATAGGTGCCGCAGCGGCAGATATTGCCCTGGAGGAATTCGGCGATCTGGGCATCGGTGGGATGGGGATTGGAACGAAGCAGGGCCACCGTCGTCATGATCATGCCCGAGGTGCAATAGGCGCATTGAAAAGCTTCAACGTCGAGGAAAGCCTGCTGCACCGGATGCAGCTTGCCGTCCCGCTCGAGTCCTTCGATCGTCGTCACTTGCTTTTTGTGGGCATAACTGACCGGCGTGATACAGGATCTTCGCGAATAGCCGTTGATGATCACCGTGCACGCCCCACATTCACCTTCCCCGCAGCCATATTTCGAGCCGGTGAGCCCGAGATGATAGCGAAGCACGGTGAGCAACGACGTATCGGGATCGGTATCGATCGTGTAGTTGCGGCCGTTGACGTTGAGCTCAATCGCCATTGGATGCCTCCTTAACCTGCGCCGCCGAGCGGCGGACGCCACGGCAACCGCCAAAGCTCGTAACACTGTGTAATTCGCGCGGCCGGCTTTCGGTTTCATCCTTGGTCGAACGGGTTTTAGCGTCGCAAGCAGGCCGGAGCCTATGCTCGGGCCGGCCGCGCCCACCTTGGTGCATGCGGAAAGATCTGTTTTCGGGAACCAAATCCGGCGTCGTCTCGTAGAATCGACTGGAAGGAGAAACAGGAATGCCGAGGCGGCGGTCGTACATTGGACCCCTGGTGCTGATCGGACTGGGGTTATTGCTGCTCTATAGCAGCTTGCGCTCGAATTGGGCTCCCTGGCAAGTGATCTGGCGTTATTGGCCGGTTTTGCTGATCGCCTGGGGTCTCGGCAAGCTTTGGGACTACCTGCGCGGGCGTGAATCGGCCGGAACGGCATCGCCCGCGCGCTTCAGCGGCGGCGAGGTGGGGATCCTGATTGCACTCATTGTGCTGCTGGGGCTTGCCTTCACCCGGAAATCCAGTCCCCCACCGGCGCACGGGGACTACCATTTCATGCGAACAGTCGACTTGCAAGGCGCAAAGTCGGTCCGCGCGGACGTCGTGTTGGGAGCGGGCGAGCTGGACTTGTCCGGTGGCGCGAACCACCTCTTCACCGCCGACTGCTATTACTCCCGGCCTTCGCAAAAGCCGATCGTGCGCTATCGCGTCACCGGCGCCGATGGCTCACTCGACATCCACCAGCCTCGGGAAACCGACCACATCCATTTCGGCGACGACCATAACCGCAACGACTGGACGCTGCGCTTCGGCAACCAGGTGCCGCTCGATCTGGCTATCAAGATGGGCGCGGGAACGGGCCGGCTACGGCTCTCGGGCCTTCAGCTCACCCATCTGCGCATCGAAGCCGGGGTTGGCACGCTTGACGTGAATCTCGGCGGGGACTGGAAACAAAGCTTCGACGGTCGGATCGCGGGCGGCGTGGGCACGGTGACGCTCCAGTTGCCGACCAATGTCGGCGTGCGCGTCCACGCCACCGGCGGACTGGGTAGCGTCAGTGCTCCCGGCTTTCAGCGCGAAGGCAACGTCTATGTCAATAGCGCCTATGGCAAATCGCCGGTCACCCTCTCGCTCGACATCAATGGCGGCATCGGCACCATCCGCCTGGAACCGGCGAACTGATCGCTTCTTGGGTGCCGATGTGGCGGAAGTTGAACGACTGGAACTGTTTCCTCTCGGGTGGTGGTCTGGCCGCCTCTAAAGGCATGTTTTCCACCGACTCTTGCCGTTTTTCCACAGATTTTTGCCGTTGCCGCGCCGGTCGCACTTGACTTGCATGACTCCACGCTGTAGAAAGCGACAGCTGGGCTCTCGGGACGGTTTGGGCGGATGTCGAATCGAACCAAAGTGGGGAAGGGTGGGCCTGCCTTTTTCACTTCTCAGGGCATTCTCTCTTCCGTTACCGGCACGCCCGGTGTGAGGGGTTTGTCCGATTTCGCTCGTGAGTGAGGGGGAGCGACGCCGATGGTAGGTGGGACTGATGGCAGAACTGCTACTGCACAGAATGGCGCCGAACGTGGTCGTCCAACTCACTCGCCAGCCGATCCGAATTCTGTAACGGAATATTCACGCTACACTTTCCCGGCATACATCTTTCCCCACCAAACTTTGCTCCGAGTCGGAAGTGAGGAGAAAAACGGTTTTCTCGTCGCCAAAGATTCCAGTTTGCACCGCCGTCGAATGCGGGTTCGCCTGCGGTGTCAAAACCGTCGGGATTGGTCTGCGGGGCAGCCCGGCCTTTCGCCGGAGTCCCGGTTGGCCTTCGGGATCGCATGACCATCCGGCTTTCCCGCGAAATTTCACGGAGGACTACATGGCAGAACATCTGACGCGGGCTGGGAATCCGGCCCACGTTTTTAAAGGAGCGGCACGCGCCAAGCGCGGCTCCCGTGTTTCGGCGGCGATCGCGTGGCTTGCTTCGTTCCTGTTAATTTTCTTCGCCCTGTTCCCGGCGGCGGCCCAAGCCCAGCAGCTTCTGGGAGCGATCAATGGAACGGTGACGGACACTTCCGGAGCGGTGGTGCCCGGGGCGACCGTAAAAGTGGTGAACGTAGGAACCAACCTCACGCTCACCACGCAGACGAACAAGACCGGCGCGTATACCTTTGTCAATCTTCCCCTCGGCACCTATACGGTGACCATCTCCAAGGCGAATTTCAAAACGGTTGTGCACAGCCAGGTGCTGGTGCAGGCCAACCTCACATCCACTGTCAATACCGCACTCCAGCCTGGCGCCGTCACTTCCAAGGTGACCGTTTCCGCGACACCGCTGCTGGACCAGACCGGCACGACGAACGGCTACGTGCTCGGTTCCCATATCATCGAGTCCACCCCGCTCGGCACTGGCAGCTTCACCCAGCTCGCCACGCTGGCGCCCGGCGTAAGCGCCGATCTGCTGAGCGGATCGGGCACCAACGCTGGCCTCGGCAACCAGAATATCTTTTCGAACGGTCAGCGCGACACCGCCAATAGCATTTCGTTCAACGGCATTAACGGCAACAACGTCTTCAACGGCAAGACCTCCAGTTCCGTGAGCGAGAACCGCTTCGTCCTCAATACTAACGAGGACTTCCTGCCCGGCGGTCAGATTCAGACGAACACTTCGGTCTACGACGCAATCGGCCAGGGCCTGCCGACGCCTCCTGTGGAAACCCTCCAGGAGATGCACGTCGAAACATCGATGTACGGCGCTTCCCAGGGGCAAAACGGTGGCGCGCACGTCGAAGTCGTCACCAAGTCCGGCACGAACCAGTTCCATGGCGAGGCCTACGAATACACTCAGACCGATGCCTGGGACGCGAACAAGTTCTTCTTCAACGCCGCCGGCATCCCGCGGCCCTCGCTTCACCGCAACACGTTCGGCGGCCTGTTCGGCGGGCCGATCCTCCACAATAAGATTTTCTTTTTCGGTTCCTATCAGGGCCAGCGCGTGAGTGACGCTTACACCGCGACATCGGGCGTGAACGTCCCGATCGGGTTGACAAACGACCGCAGCGAGACGGCTCTCATCAACCTGGTAAATTCCGATTACGGCACGAACATCACCGCGAGCCAGGTCGATCCGGTCGCCCTGAAACTCATGCAGATGAAAGCGTCGAACGGACAGTACATGGTGCCGTCGCAGACGGTCAGCAACCCGACCTTGATGGGCGAGTTGGGCTATAACGCTTTGGTGCAAGGCCCGGCGAGTACGATGCGTGCCACCCAAATCAACGCGAATACCGACTACGACCTCAGCCCGAGAGACCGGTTCTCCGAAAAATACTATTTCCAGCACAACCCGACGACCAGTCCCTTCGCCGTCAGCAGCGTTCTCGGTTTCCCACAGGCCCTCAACGCCGGCAGCCAGGTGGTTTCGCTCGACAACATCTTCACTCCTACCGCCAGCACGTCTTGGGAGCAGCGCCTGGGTTTCGTTCGCGAAATCGCTAACGCAGACACGAGTCAAGCCTTCACGCCGCAGTCGCTCGGCTTGAACATTCTCGGCAGCAGCATTTTCCCCGGGATCTCCGTGAATAATGCGAACCCGGTCACTTTCGGCACCCTCGGCATAGGACCCTCGAGTAACTTTGCCAATGCCGGCGTCTTCCAGAACCAGTTTGAAGGCGAAACGAACTACACCTGGATCAAGGGCAACAACAACATGTCGTTCGGCGCCGAATTCAATTACGGCCAGCTCAACGTCGTCAACAGGGAAAACCAGGTCGGCCAGTTCAGCTTCAACAGCTTCCCCGATTTCTTTACCGGCAAGATTGGCGGACGCAGCAGCGGCGTCCTGCTTAACGGCGAAACGAATCGTTACTATCGCTATAAGCAGCTTGGCCTTTACACCCAGGACCAGATGCGCGTGACCAGCAACCTGAACCTCGATCTCGGCTTGCGCTGGGATTGGGACGGGCCGCTCTACGAAAAGAACGGCATGCTCACCAATTTCTACCCCCAGGATTATTCCTACAACCTCTCGACCGATACGATCACGAATTACGGACTGGTCGTGGCGGGGAACAACAAGCAGTTCTGCGCCACCAAGCATCCCTATTGCGTCAGCAACTCGACGCTGACCGGGCGGCAATGGATGTTCGAACCCCGGATCGGCGTGGCTTGGAGCCCTTCCTTCGTCAAGAACCTTGTTGTGCGCACCGGCTTCGGCCTCTACGCGAACCGCGGCGAGTACTTCACCGAATTCTCGCCCAGCGCCGGGCTCGGCATCAGCGGCCCCTTCGGCGTCACCACAGAGGAACCGTTCACCGTGCCTTTCAACGCCACCTGCCAGGGCCAGTTGTGCCTTTCCGGCAATCCTTTCGGCACCGCGCCACCCCCGCCGCCGCCCAGCAACTTCTCCGGTGTCGAGGCGGAGATCCACAACCAATCCGGCTTGAGCGGTTGTGCCGAGCCGGTGACGCCTACGTGCACGCCCACCGGAACGCCACAGTTCGCCTTCCTCTTTGGCGGCTACAATCCGGCCAACAATTTGCCCTATACCGAAAACTGGACATTCGACGTGCAGTGGCAGCCAACGAACACAATGATGCTCACTGTCGGCTACGTCGGCAACCACGGGGTCAATGAGGTGATCCCGATCCCGTTCAATCAGGCGCTAATTGCCACGCCGCAGCACCCGGTGAATGGGCAAATTTATTCCTACGGGTTCCAGGCGACCGATGTGAACGGCAACCCGCTCAAAACCGAGCAGGTGATGACGACGATCGGTGAATTCACGGGAGCCGACGGTAATACGGCGCTTCGCGTGCCCTATATCGGCTACAATCCCAACTCCGATTTCAATACGGCCGAGGGCATTTCGAACTACAACGCGTTGCAAATTGGCCTGCAGAAGCGGATGAGCAAGGGCCTGATGTTCGACGCCTCCTACACCTATTCGCATGCCCTCGACGAAGGCAGCGGCCTGCAGCTCTTCTATAACGGCAACAACCCACTCGACCCACGCTCCGCCTATGGCAACGCCGGTTTCGACCGCACCCACGTCTTTACCATCAGCTACCTCTACCAGATCCCAAGCCTCGTCAAGTCGCAGGGCTTTGCCGGCAAGGCCCTCGACGGCTGGGGCTTTAGCGGTGTGACCGTCGCCGAAAGCGGCACGCCCTACAGCATCTACGATTTCTCGGGCGACGTGGCCAGCCAGTATTGGGGCGCCGGCGACGACTTCGTCACCAACCCGACTCTCGCCATTCCCGGCGGGAACGTCAACACCGTCCAGTTGCAGGGAACTACGGGCATCAATGCCGGGCAGCCGATCCTAAACGGCGGCGCGTTCGGTATCTTTATCAACCCGCCGGGAACCAATGGCGTTCCGCCCTGCGGGGCCACCACGGGCGGCGGAACAGCTTGTGACTACTCGGAGACGGGCTATTCCGGCGTTGGGCGCAACATCTTCCGCGGGCCGTTCCAGACGCAGTTTAATTTCGACCTGTTCAAGAACTTCAAGCTGACCGAAAAAGTCAGTCTCCGCTACGACGCCCAGTTCTTCAACATCTTCAACCACCCCAGTTTCGACGCTCCCAGCAACGACTTCACTTTGGATCCTTGCTTCGGCCCCAACCTCCAGACGATCGGAGGCGCAAACAGCGCAGGTTACGGCTGCCAGTGGTATGGCACCACGCCCGCGGTACATGGTGTGGGACCCTTCGGCAACGGGAAGGCTCCCTTCGGCCAGGGCTTCATTGAGGACACGATTGGCAGCTCGCGACTCATTCAAATGGCGCTCCACCTCACCTTCTGAGATCGCACGGGAGTGAGCGCAAGTCCGGTTGTACCTGCCGAAGGGCCGCGCCTGCGGGCGCGGCCCTTCGGCTTTTCGCCCCGCCGTAGCCATGCCAAGCGGTGGCGGGACGCGCCGCGCCTTCGGCGGAGAAACCACAGAAAAGGATTGGCTGGGGAAACCAAAAACCGTAAAATTCAAGACAAATGGGCGTTGTCTACTGTCCTCGGTGCCAGGGACGCATAGCCTCCGCCGCCGGCCAGGCCTACTGCCCTCGCTGCGGCTGGAATCGCCATGTCGCGGCACTCCAGATCCGCTCGCTGAAGAGGTTGCTGCCCATTTTTCTTCTGCCGCTGCTCGCTTTCGGGTTTCTGCTGGTCTCGCGCGAGTACAGCTGGCAGCCATTTCTCTACGTTGTGCTCATCGGCGCGGCACTTTGCGCTGCCGGAATGTTCTCGCTTCAGCGCTCGCTCGAGCGGCTGGAAAAGCTCAAGCCAATCGGCACCGAAGAATTGAAGCAGAGCGCGCTGCCCGATCCGGTCGAAGAAGAAGAGGCGCGCGCGCGAACGCTCGTCGACTTGCCGCGGCCGCGACCGGTGCACCTGACCTCCTCAGGCCGTTATTACATCGGCGGGGTGGTGGCCGTAGGCGTGGTTTTCGAGGTGATCCTGCTCTGGCACCTGATTCCGTTGCTGTCCGACCTCGGCTCGGAGGCGACTTCAGCGGCCGAGAGCTGGTTCCTGCTGGCGGGCGCGGTCTTTTTCCCCGCCATGGCGGGAATTGTGATCTATGGGCTGGCGCGGCAGAAGCAGCTAGTTGTGAACGGGGAAGCGGCGCTGGCCAAAATTACCCGCCAGTGGCAGGTGCGCGGGAATTCGTGGATTCGCTACGAGTTCACCGCCGGCGGGGCCACAATCGCCAAAAACGCGATCGACGTCAGTCACCGGCTCTACACCGGAATGCGAGTCCCGGTCTTCTACGACGCGGACAATCTGAGCCACCAGGTCGCCTGTTGCTCCGCCTACTACGAGATCGTTTTTCCCGGTGCCCCGTAATCGAAGGGAGTCATTTCCTGCCGTGCGGGTGGTCCTGAGGGCGTGCGTTCAGCCGTTCCCACTCGCGCCGGCTTCGTTCCTGGAGCGAGGCGCGCCGGCGCTCGACAGCCAATTCGTAAAGCAGCCCGGCGGCTGCCATCCCGGCGATGACGATCAGCACGATGGAGACGGTGTTCATCGCGCCCGGATAGTAGGAAAAGTTTCGTCGCCAAGTCAATAGCGGTCACCTCCCGCCCGACTTTCGCAAAAATCAGCGCCATCGACGGATGAAGGAATCTGCGCCATGGCCGCGAAAAGCCAGTACACTGGCGAGCGCGCGCCGCGGTTCATCGGGGCATGCTCAGCCCATGTCGGAGGTTCTCGATGCGGGGGCAATTCACTTGGCTCGTGGGAGTGCTGGTGCTGGCGTTGGCGTTGGCGTCGCCTGCCCTCGATGCCCAAGCGCCGAAGCAGGCAAAAGCGCCGGCAGCGCCGATCATCGTTTTCGAGCAGAAGGATTTTCCCTCGGCTGACACGTCTCCTGTTAGCCGGGCCACGCTCGAAGCGGCGCTGCCGAAGGCGCAATTTGCCACGGCCGAGGAGTTGCCGGCGGCGCTCAGCCGAAACGAGACGCGGCTGTTGGTGTTGCCCTACGGCTCGGCGTTTCCCGAGGAGGACTGGGGTGCAATTGCGGACTATCTGCATCATGGCGGCAATCTGCTCGTGCTGGGCGGCAAGCCCTTCACGCGCCCGGCCGATCCGGAGAAGGGAACGTGGAAGCTGCAGCCGTCCCGCATGGCCTACGCCGAGCGGCTGCTCATCAACCGGTACGAGCAGACGCCGGGCTCGCGCGGACTCACTTTCGAACGCAACGAGAATTTTTCGTTCCTGCGCCTGCCGGCGTTCGAATGGTGGCGCGCCTACAGCCTGATGCCGCGGCTGAGCGACGAAGCGCTGTCCTCGCGTGAGGGCGCGGCCGGGGAGATCGATTCGCGCTTCAGCACGCTCGTCTGGGGCGCGGCGGCCGGCCGGCGGCTCAGCGCGCCGCTGGTGGAAATTGATCATTTCAAGCAGGACTTCATCGGCGGCCGCTGGATTTTCCTCGCCTGCCGGCCCCAGCCGGGATTCCTCGATTCGGTCGCCGGCCGCAGGCTGATCGGAATCTTGGCTGCGCGCGCCGCCCGAGGGGCCGAAGTGTTCCAGGTGCAACCGGAATGGCCGCTGTTTCTGGCGGGCGAGCCGTGGGTGTTTCGCCTGAGCTGGGACCGGTTCGAGGCCGCGGCGGAGCCGATTCGCCTGGAAATCGACATAACCGGGGGCGGCACGAGGGAGCAACACACGTTCGCCTTTCACCCGCGCGAATTCCCCTACACGACCGAATTTCAAATGCCGGCGCACCCCGGTACAGGCCTGCACGTGGTAACTGCGCGCCTCTTGATGAACGGGCGCGTGCGCGCCATCTACCACAACGGCTTCTGGATGCGCGACACCGCCTATCTCGATTCCGGCCCGCGCGTCAGCGTGAATCACAACTTTTTCGAAATCGACGGCCACCCGATCGCCGTCGTCGGCACCACCTACATGGCGAGCAATGTGCAGCGCGAGTATTTGATGAGCCCAAATCCCTACGTCTGGAATCGCGACATGGGGCAGTCGCAGCGCGCGGGATTCAACATGCTGCGCACCGGCTGGTGGACCGCGTGGGGCCAGGTGATGAAGGAAAGCGGCGTGGTGCACGAGGAGGCACTGCGCGCGCTCGAAGCGTACCTGATGACGGCCCGCAAGCACGATCTGCCTGTCCAGTTCACTTTTTTCGCGTTCATCCCCAACGTGCTCGGCGGCGGTAACGCGTATCTCAGTCTCGACGCGGTGCGGCGCGAAAAACAGCTCGTGCTCACCTTCGTCCACCACTTTCGCAAGGTGCCATACCTGATGTGGGACCTGATCAACGAGCCGAGCTTCGACAATCCGAACATGCTGTGGATGACGCGGCCGAATGGCGATGGCGCCGAGCTGGCGGCGTGGAACCAGTGGCTCAGCAAACGCTACCCGAGCCGGGCGGCGCTGGCGGCGGCTTGGGACCAGGCAATCATCCCCAAGAACGAGCCGGTTCCGGTGCCTCGCGATTTGCAGTTTTCCCCGAGCGCACCTTACGCCACGGGCCGCTTCCTCAATTCGATCGAGGCGCACGACTTCTACCTTTTCGCGCAGCAGGAATTCCGCAACTGGGCGGCCGAGATGCACAAGGCGATCCGCGAAACGGGCAGCCGGCAGCTCGTCACCGTGGGCCAGGACGAAGGGGGCGGCGAGGACCGGCCTTCGCCCTCCTGGTTTGGGCCGGCGGTCGATTTCACCACCACGCACACCTGGTGGCTCAACGATGCGCTGCTCTGGGATTCGCTGGTTGCCAAGCAGCCGGGCGAACCGATGCTCGTGCAGGAAACCGGCATCCAGCGCGCGCTTGGGATCGACGGCGCACCGCGGCGCACGCCCGCGCAGGCGGCCCGGTTGCTCCAGCGCAAGATGGCCATGGCGCTCGCGACCGGCGCCGGGGCGATCGAATGGCTGTGGAACACGAACGGCTACATGGACAACGACAACGAAGTGGCTATTGGGGCGCTGCGCGTCGATGGCACGGAAAAGCCGGAAGCGCTGGTGCTGCGCAAAGTCGCCCGATTCGCCCGGCTCGCCGGTGCCTATTACCAGCACCCGGAACCGCCGCCGGTCACGATTGTCACTTCCCAGGCGTTCCAGTATTCGGCGCTCAATCCGTTGGCGGTCGAAGCGCAACAACAGGCGGTGCGTGCGCTCGCCTATTCTTGCCGTGTGCAGGCCCGAGTGATCGCGGAAAACCGGATCGACCAGCTGGGCGAGCCTCGCCTGGTGATTCTGCCTTCGCCGATGGCACTGGGCGACGCCGCCTGGCAGGCGCTCCTCGCGTACGTGAAAGCGGGCGGGAATCTGCTGATTACCGGTTCGATCGAACGCAACGGCGAATGGCACATTACCGACCGGCTCGCCGCGCTCGGCCTCGACGCCCGTCCCGTCCCGTTGCTTTTTCATCAATCGCAGATCACGCTCGGCAGCGAGAAAATCCCGGTATCGTTCGGCGCCGACGCGCAAGTGACACTTGATGTGCTTCGCACGAAGGACGGCAAGGCCTTCCACGAGATTCACTGGGGGAGGGGAAATCTCTTCGTGGTGAACTACCCGGTGGAACTGGCGCAGGGCACGCAGGCCACCGCGCGCGTGTATCAATGGGTGCTCAACCAGGTGGGAGTGCATCCGCGATTCAGCGGACCGTTTCCGTCCCCGGGCGTGCTGATCTGGCCGGAAGTGTTTTCGCATGCGGTGCTGTATCTCTTCGAATCGGAAAGCAACCGCCCGCAGCCGATCGATATTCGCGACAAAGCCACCGGCACGAAAATGAAATTTGTTTTGCCTCCACTCACTTCGCGGCTCATTTTGCTCGCCAGGCCTGATGGCCGCGTGATCGCTCGCTACGGCTTCTGAGGGAATGCCCGCGGCGCGGAGCATCCTCCTGCGCCCCGTCTCGAATCTAAGGGAAAAGATCACTGGGGGAGGCGGCCATGACGCATCTCAGGCGGAATGTATCCCGGTTTTTCCTCATCGTGCTGCTCTGCCTGCTTCCAGGAGCGGGCAGCAAGCTCCATGCAGGAAATCGCGTGCTCGGGCAAATTCGGTTCGTCGCGGCCAACAAGGCGGCGAAGAGTTCGGGAGTGTGGATCGACGGACAGTACGTCGGGTACCTGAACGAACTGAAGGGATCCCGGAAAATTCTACTGCTGCCGGGAAAGCACCAGATCGTGGTGAAGCAGGACGGCTATCTGAATTTCCGGCGGAGCGTGACGCTCGAACCCGGACAAGACGTGGCTATCGGCGTGGCGATGGTCAAGGACCCGCGTAGCCGGTATCCCGCAGTCTGGTCGCACCTGAAACTTTCCGTCGAACCCGGCCGAGCGGCGGTCTTTGTCGACGGGCGATTCGCGGGTCATGCCGGAGAATTCAGCGGACTCGGGCGAGGAATGCTCCTCGCGCCGGGCAGGCACCGGATCGAAATCGAGCAACCGGGATATCGCAGGTTTGTGACGACGGTGGATCTGCTGCCCCATCAGAAAATGGTGCTGAAGACGAAGTTGCTGAAGGGCAGCATCGAACGTGCGGACGCGTTGATCCGGCAGAAACGAAAGTAAAGCGGGAACTCGGTTGACGACTTTCGCCTGACGATGGAGCGTCATGCCGAAGATTTTCCGGCAATCCGGAATTTGGCCGGATAACCTCCGAATGACAGACTTTGCCGAAGCCACGCCCGTGTCAGAGGCGGGCGGCTTCCTCGCGGATGCGCGCCCAGGCGCGTTCGATGTGGCGGCGCTCGGTGCGAGCCTGGCCGATGGACATGCGGAGCGTGAACAGGCCGTCGAGGCGCGTGTGGGTCAGGAAGAGTTCGCCGCTCGCGTTCAGGCAGTCGAGCAGCTTCTGGTTAGCCTCGTCGCCGGCACGCAGGCGGAAGCAGACGAGATTGAGTGGGGCGGGCGCGGCAAGTTCGAAACGCGAGTCTTCGCGCACCCAATCGGCGAAGGTTTGCGCCAGCGCGACGTGGCGGCGCACCTGGGCGCGCAATCCCTCCACGCCGTAGTGCCGGATCACGAACCACAGTTTCAGTGCGCGGAAGCGGCGGCCGAGCGGGATGTGCCAGTCGCGATAATCGATCACCGCGCCTGAGGCGGTTGCCTGGTTGCGCAGGTATTCGGGCAGGATGCCGAGAGCGCCGATGAGCGCGGCGCGGTCGGCCACCCAGAAGCAGTCGCAATCGAAATTCGTGAACATCCATTTGTGCGGGTTGAAGCAGTAGCTATCGGCCAATTCGAGCCCGTCCTGGATCCAGCGAAACTCGGGGCAGAGCGCGGCGGTGCCCGACATCGCGCCATCGACGTGAAACCAGACGCCCGCTTCGCGGCAGATTTCACCGATTGCCCGCAGCGGGTCCATGGCGTTCGAAGAGGTAGTGCCAATCGTGGCGCTGACGAAGCAGGGCGTCTTGCCGTCGCGGCGATCGCGGGCGATGGCTTCGGCGAGGGCATCGGGGCGCATGGCGTAGGCGGAATCGACTTCGATGGCGCGGAGGTTGCGCCGGCCTAGCCCGGCGATTTTCACCGCTTTTTCGATCGAAGAGTGGGCCTGCGTGGAGGCGTAGGCGGTGAGGTGGCCGTCGCAGCCGCTTTCGTTCGAGCCGCCGGCGGTAGAGCGCTCGCGCGCGGCGAGCAAGGCGCAGAGCGAGGCGCTCGACGCGGTGTCCTGAATCACGCCGCCGCCCTTGCCACTCGAAAGAAATTTCCCGGGCAGGCCGAGCATGCCGACCAGCCAATCGAGCACGTGGGTTTCGAGCTCGGTGCAGGCAGGGCTGGTGGCCCAAAGCATGCCCTGCACCGCCAGGCCGGCCGAAAGCAACTCGCCGAGAATGGACGGGCCGGACGTGTTGGAAGGGAAATAGCCGAAGAAATTCGGCGATTGCCAGTGCGTCAGGCCGGGAAGAATGATTTCGTCGACGTCGCGCAGCATCGCGTCGAAGGACTCGCCTTCGGCCGGTGGCTCGGGCGGCAGGGCTGTGCGAATCTGGCCGGGCTTTGCCCTGGAAAGAACGGGCAACGACTCGATCTCGCGCTGATAATTGGCAATCCAATCGACTACCTCGTGGCCGCGGCGGCGGAATTCCTCGATACTCATGTGATCGCTGCGGGGCACGTCTGCCATGTTCGTTCCCTCCGGCAAGTTTCGTGTTGCGCTCCGGCGGGCGCGCCGGGCGCGAGGGGAGTACCCGACATCTTACCGGGGTTCTGGTGCCGGCGCAGGAGTTTCTCGCTGGCGCGCGCTGGTCGGCGGCAGGCCGGGCATCGGGCTGTTTGCGTGGAGGGGGTTCCGCCCGGCCCGCTGGCCGGTTACACTACGGTGCGAACAATCTCAAGCCGCTTTCTCATGGAGGAGGACGATGAAACGCGCCGTCGTCATTATCGGGATCGTGCTGATTGCCGCTGCTTATGTTTTCGGGTTCTGGCCGCAGTACCAAAAGGCGCAACGAGCCGAGAAGCAGCTGGAGGCGGTGACCAGCGAGCTTGCCAGCGCACGGGCCCAGGTGCGCCTGTGCCGGTTGCAGCAGGATCTGCTCGAGATGGTCCGCGAAACCAACCAGAAGAACTACGGGCTCGCTTCGACGCTCTCTTCGAAGTTTTTCAACTCGGTGGGCGACGAACTGCCCCGGCAGACCGATCCGAAAGTGACCACGGCGCTCCAATCGATCCTGCAACAGCGCGATCCGGTCACCGCGGCCCTGGCCAAGGGCGACCCGAGCGTGATGGGCCTCCTCCAGCCGATGGAAAAGACGATGTTCCAGGCTGTCGACGAATCGCTCGGCACAACCGGGAACACGGCGGGTTCCTCCGATCCGGGCGGGATGTAATTATTGCTGGCCGGCAGCGGGGCCTGCCGGACTGTCGGAACCTCAAGAGAAGGACCGGCTCTTGCTGCATGCGTTGGGACGGCGACCGCACCGGGAACGCGTGTCGCGGTAAACGCAGGCTACGGCCAGTGCTTGCGCCGAAAGGAAAACGGCATCTCGCTTACCACCGGCAGCATCAGCACGAGCGCGAACGTATAACCTCAAGACCAGTTCAGTGCCGGCATGTTCCACGGCGAGCTGTGCGAATTGAAATGCATGCCGTAGGCGCTCGCGATGAAGCTGAATGGAACGACGGGGTTCCCTAAATCGTAGACGGAGGAAATCCGCGGGTGTAGGCTGGCTGTGGTTCTAGCTGCAAGCGGGGAATCCCGGCCGAGTGCGTGTGCCAGCACGCGCCCAATGGAGCGGGAGTGGGAAAGAAGCTGATCGGCGCGTTGGTGCTGGGCGGCATGATATTCTGCGTGTTCCCCTCGTTTGCCGGTCAGAAACAGAAAAAGGGTGCGTCTGTCCTGCGCGTTCGCACCACGCTGGTGCTGGTTCCCGCGTTTGTCTACGACAAGCGTCTCGTGATGGAACCCAACCTTAAGAAGTTTCGTCAGTGCAACGAGGAGAATTGGAAGCTTTTCGCCCGGCTGCGTCCTTCGCAACCCTATCTGGGCAAGAGCTGTCGGCAGGGCGTGGCTTGGGGTTTGACCGCCAAGGACTTTCGCTTGTTCCAGGACGGCGTGGAGCAGAGGATCGAGAGCGTCACGGTCGAGGATTGGAGCATGGTGGTTCGCGACAATATGACCTGGCACAACGCATTCTCCCTGACGCCCGCGGGGGAGTGGAGTACGCCCGATCTTTGGCAGGATCGGTTTTATCCGGACCCTAGGGCGCCGCTGTACCTGCTGACGTACGTGCCGCCTGCTGGAAAGCCCGGCAGTTGTCACAAGATTCGAGTGAAAGTCGACCGGCCCGGCACGTTCGTTCTTGCGCGTGACAGCTACTGCGTCGGCCAGACTCCTTCCGATCCGCTGAACGGGACAAAGTTCGGCAAAAAACTAGCGGCCGACTTGGCTTCGGGCGTTCCCGGCAAGCTCCAACTGTCCGTGCAGGCGGGTTCGTTTTATGGGCCAAATGGCAAGGCGCTGGTCGACATCGCCATGCGCGTTCCTTGGAAGTCCCTCCACTGCTCCTGGAACCTGTCGAACTGGAAACTCCGTGCCACGATCGGCGTGCTGGGGGAAATCCGCGGCAATGGGGGAGTGGTTGTGGCGCGCTTCAGCGATCTGGCCTATCCCTCGTATTGGCCGACGTTTGTTTCGGGCGGGGGACTGCTGGGGCCTGGAGGCATTGTCCCGCAGGTTGAATTGGGGCCCTACAACCTTCACCGGCTGGCAAGACGGGAACCGGGGTGGGTGCCGAACCGCTACGAAACCCAGGTTTCCGTGCCGCCGGGCAGCTACGACCTGCAGGTCGTGATGAGCGACGGAAAAAACTTTGGCCGTGCCGCGATGCCACTCGTCATTCACAAACCCGCCGGAAAGCTCGCATTGAGCTCGATCGCGTTGTGCAGGCGACTGCGGGACGCGGCCGCGGCCGGGGCGGAAGCGGCTGCGGGACATTTTGCTCCGCGGTACATCCCCTTGGTGAGCAAAGGCGTACAAGTTGCGCTTTCGGCGGATACGCGTTTTCCGAAGAGCGAGGACCTGATCGCCTATTTCGAGGTGAACGATCCTTTGCGGGCAACGAAGGCGAAAACGCCCCTGGACGTGTATATGAGGGTGCTCGACGCGAACGCCGGTAAGGTTGTGGCGGAGTATCTTCCAGTCGACGCTCGACCCTACGAGGAGAAGCGCAACGCGGTGGTTCGCATCGCGCGAGTAATCCCTCTCAAAGAGTTTGCGGCAGGGAAATACCAGTTTGAGGTGCGGGTCGCCAACTCGGCCGATAGCACGCCTTGGCGCATGGCGGATTTCGCCGTGACGGCCAAAAATCCGGCATCGAAATAGCGGCCGGGACATGCAGCGGCCGAAGGTGCGCCGCTATGGCTAGGTCGCGAGCGGGGTGCGCGGCAAGCCTCGGGGCGGCGCGGTCCGCGTGACGGCCTGAGCGAGTTTGCGAAGCATCCCCGCGAAAATCAGTCGATGTACCGGGTACAAGCCATACCAATAGAGCAGGCCCGCCAGGCCGAAGGGATCGAAGAGCGCCGTCTGGCGAATCGACGTGCCCGAATTTTCCGGTGTCAGCTCGAACTGGAGCCAGGCGCGGCCAGGAAGCTTCATTTCGGCAGCAAGACGCAATAGACGTCCCGGCTCAACGGCTTCGATTCGCCAGCAATCGACCGTGTCGCCGGGCAGCAGCTTTTCCGGATCGCGCCGGCCGCGGCGCATGCCCACGCCGCCGGCCAGCAGGTCGAGAAAGCCGCGCAGCCGCCAGAGCCAGTTGGCGTAATACCAACCGGTCTGGCCGCCGATGCGTTCCAGCGGCACGAACGCCTCCTCGGGCGGACAGCGAACGTGAATGGCGCGGGAATCGACGATGCGCGAGCCAAAGCGCGCGCCGGCCCAGCCCCGGCGCTTGCCCAGCGACGACTGCGCGTCGGACCATCGAGTGAAGGCGAATTCGCGGTCTTCGTGGTTGAGCGCCCGCTCGATGGCCTGGCGCATGCCGCGCGGGCGAAGCGGAAACGCGGCGAGCGCCTGCTGGTCGTGTACCACCGTTTCATTTCGCAAACCCTCGATCAGCTCGCGGCCCACACGCGCGTAAAGCGGTGTCACCAGGCCGAGCCACAGGCTCGAGAGCCACGGCGTGAGCACGGGCAGGGGGATGATCAAGCGCTTCAGCCCACGCTGACGTGCGTATTCCTTCAGCAGGTCAAGGTAGCTGGCGCGGTCGGCGCCGCCGATTTCGAAGACGACGCTTTCGGTCAGGTCGAGCGCAACTGCTGCGGCGAGATAGGCGACGACGTCTTCAATCGCAATCGGCTGCGTCAGCGTCCGCACCCAGCGCGGCGCCGTCATCACCGGCAGCTTTTCCACCAGCGCGCGGATCATTTCGAACGAGAGACTGCCGGAGCCGATGATGATGCCGGCGCGAAACTCCACCGTCGGCACGCCCGATTCTCGCAGGATGCGACCCACCTCTTGCCGGCTCTCAAGGTGCTCGGAGAGGTGCTCGCCGTGGCCGAGCCCACCGAGGTAAATGATCCGCTTCAGACCAGCCGCGTGTGCCGCTGCGGCGAAATTTCCGGCGGCGCGGCGATCTTCCTGCCGGAACGCAGCGCCGGAACCCATCGAATGGACCAGGTAGAAAGCGGTGTGAACGCCTGCCATGGCGGCGCGAAGCGAAACGAAGTCGAGCACATCACCTTCGACCACTTCGGTGGAGGGTGAAATGCGCGGGCGCAGGTAGGTGGGGCGGCGAGCAAGGCAGCGTAACCGGCAACCTTTGGCTTCGAGCTCAGCGAGCAAACGGCCACCGACGTAGCCTGTGGCACCTGTCAGAAGAATCAGCGGCGACTCGGTCGGCATGGCGAGCGGCTCTTTTTTCGGAGACGAAGGCGCGGCACCACGCATCTGCTTCGCGGTTTACGCAACCTCGGCGCTGACGGGATCTTTCGCTGCCCTCAGGATGCCACAGTTTTGCGGCTTTTGTCAGGGCCAGAGCAGCTTCAGGCGTTCAGGCGCCAGATGGCGAAATTGAGCGCGGCCGCGTAGGCAACCCAGGCAAGATAAGGAACCAGGAGCCAGCCCGCCAGTCGGTTGGCGCGGTGAAAAGCGAACGTCGTTGCAAGGATCGCCAGCCACAGAAGAACGATCTCTATCAGCGCAGCGGCCGGCGACTTCAACCCGAAGAACAGCCCCGACCAGACGACGTTGAGTACCAGCTGAATGGCGAAAAGCTTCAGGGGAATCGACGCGAGTCCCGCTTGGCGCCAGACGAGCCAGGCCGCGATCGCCATCAAGGCGAAGAGCGTGATCCAGGCCGGGGCGAAGGCGCCGTTTGGCGGCGTCCAGGCAGGTTTGGCCAGTCCGGCGTACCAGGGAACAAGCGCGGGTCGCGTCAACCAGGAGCCGAGCCACGCCGCGCCAAAGCAGACCGCAAAGCAGACGAGCAGCCGCATGTCAGTCCCTCGATTGGTGGAATAGGGGAAGGTGAGGCACGAGAGGCGCCGGATTCCTCGGAACCGCCGAAGGAAGGCGGCCGGCGCAGAGCCCCCGCGCAGGTAGCAGGTTTGCCAACGGATTCAGGCTATCGCGTGACGCCGCGCTTCCGCCGGCTGAGCCTTGGCGCGATCTCCGTCGGGGACGAATCGCAACTCAGCAACGAGCGGTAGGTGGTCCGAAGCGACCAGCGCGGTGGGGGTGCGGTGCAACTCAAGCTTCCGCACTTCAAAATGTCTGTCGAAGTAGATGTGGTCGAGCGAGAGCAGCGGCAAAACGCCGGGATACGTGCGCCGACGCCCGAGGTGCTCGCGAATGTTCACCCGTTTGAGCCGGGCACCGAGCAGCCGGGTGGCCAATCCGCGCGTCCATTCGTTGAAGTCGCCCAGCACGATGCGCGGGCCGTTGAGCCAGGGATGCCCAAGGATCGAAGGGCCGATCAGGCGGCGCGCCTGATGCCGCCGCTCGAAATAGGAAGTGCCGAGATGAACGTTGAAGACGTGGAGCACCGTGCCGTGATCGAGGCCGAGGTCGACGCGGAGGCAGCCGCGCGGCTCGCGGCCGGGCGCGCTGATATCGTAGTTGGCCACTGCCCGGATCGGGAAGCGGCTGAGCAGCAGGTTGCCGTAGGGGCGGCCGTTGCGCCGTCGCGTCTCGCCGAGCACGAAATTGAGTTTCATCTCCTCGGCCAGCGAGCCGGCCTGGTCCTCTCCGCCACGGCGGTCCGGCGCGCTGATCACTTCCTGCAGTGCGAGGATATCGGCGTCGATTTCACCGAGCACCTCGGCGATCCGTTCCGGCCGCACACGGCCGTCGAGGCCGCGGCATTTGTGAACATTGTAAGTTGCGACGCGAATCGTGTCTTTTTTCATTGTCTTGATCGAAGTTGGGATTCCCCTTCCTTGCGAAGCGAGGTCGTTTCCTGGTGAGAAGGTTGCGGCACCGTTTCGCCTGCTCCTTCAGGCTCGCCGGTTTCGCCGAATAACTGCTCGTCCGACTCACTATTTTTTCGCCAGAGTTTGTAGGCACCCAGCAGCAGCGCCAGCGACACCCAGACGCCCACCAAACCCAGCGGGACAACAAGCACCAAAGGCCAAATCCAGCCCACGACCGAAATCGCCAGCAGCAGCAATCCCGCCCAGACCATCAAGCGCGCCTCGGCCGGACCGAGCGTCTGTCGCCTGGTGATCACGGCACCGATGGTGTTGGTCAGCGCGACCACTCCCGAGGCCGCCCGGCTCGCGCTGCCTCGCGCTAGCCTCCCACGGACCCGCGGCCGCCCACGTCGTTGCCATTCGACCGGCCTGACGCGCTGAGCTCGGGCCAGCACGATCTCGGTCGAATTGGCAAGGTCTTCCAGGTACATCCGTTCCATCGCTTCGGCAAAGCCGCGGTCCTCGACGATCACGTCGAGTTCCCAATTGCCAATCCAGCTCGCCAGGTTCAGGTTCGATGACCCGACCCGTGCCCAGCGGCCGTCGACGACCGCTGTTTTCGCATGGAGCATCGAACCGTTCCACTCGAACACCCGCACACCGGCTTCGAGCAACGTGCGGTAGCCGGCGCGCGAAACCGACCGCACTAGCGGCACGTCGCTCACCCTCGGCAGCAACAGCCGGACGTCCACGCCATCCATGGCCGCGGCTCCTAGGGCTTGCATAAAAGGAACCGTGGCGACGAAGTAAGCATCGGTCAACCAGATCGACCGGCGAGCCAAGGCCGCGATCAGCTGCTCGAGCCGGTAGATCCCGCCCGTGTTGGGTTGCGTGGCCACCACGCGGAGGGGCACGTCTCCGGCCGGCGGCAGATCCTGGCCTTCGGGTGGCAGATCGCCATCGGGCAACGCCGGCTGGCCAGCTGCTTTCCACATTTCGGCGAAGCACCACTCCAGATCGGCCACTGCCGGCCCGCGAACCTCGACTGCGGTGTCGCGCCAGGGCTCGATGCCACGTTGGGGGTTGCCCACCCACTCGCTGCCGACGCAGAGTCCTCCCACGAACCCCACTTCGCCGTCCACGGTAATGGCCTTGCGATGGTCGCGGCTCAGCCAGCCAATCGGGTTGTCCGGTCGTGGCGGATTGAAGCAGCGGACCTCGACTCCGCCCTCCCGCAGCCGCTTCCAGAATCGGTGTGAAGTCATTCGCCGCGCGCCGAACCAGTCGTAGATCACGCGGACCCGTACGCCTTCACGCGCCTTGTCGAGGAATGCCTCTGCGAAGCTCTGGCCAGCCCTATCGTCTTTGATGATGTAGCTCTCGAAGTGGATGGTGCGTTTTGCCTTGCGAATGGCGGCGAGCCAGGCGGGATAGTTGGCTTCGGCGTTTTTCAGGATACGAACCTGGTTTCCCGAAACCAGTGGCGCACCTGCAGCACGGGAAAAAGCCTGCTCGGCGAGCTGGCGGGGGGAAAGAATTCCCGGTTGAGGATATACAGGCTCTGCGGCTGCCATTCTTCGGGAATGCCTACAACTAAGGATACCATGCTTCGAGACCCAGCGGCCACCGCCCTCAAGTGCCACGTTTCTTGGCCCTTCTCCGGCGGCGTCTTGTGTATTGCCGTCGGAGAAGGGCCGGTTTGGCCTCGAGTCGTTGGTTCAAGAACAGGCGGGGCGATTAGTGCCCGTGTGGGTGGCCGCCACCAGGGAACCCGCCGCCGCGAGGGCCGCCACCACCGTGGAACCCACCGCCGCCGCGGAACCCACCGCCACCGCGCGGCGCAGGCGCATGGTAAGCGGGAGCGTGATAGGCCGGAGCGCGACCGCCACCACCGAATCCGCCGTAGTTACCTCCACGCGGCGCTCGATAGGCTGGGGCATGGTAAGCAGGGGCGTGATAGGCCGGAGCGCGGCCACCACCAAACCCGCGGTAGTTTCCGCCACGGGGCGCCCGGTAGGCCGGGGCGTGATAGGACGGTGCACGGCCACCGCCACCAAACCCGCGGTAGTTGCCGCGGGGCGGCGCCTGCCGGTAAGTCGGAGCGCGCCCTGGGCCGGCGCCACCACCAAAATAGTGACCGCCGCTGCTGCCACGGCCACCGCTAGGACCGCGCCGGACGATCGGCTGCCTCAGGTTGAGCGGTTGCCGACCGAACGAACTTCCGCCACGACCCTGTGACGGCCGCTGGGATGGCCGAAAGACGTGCCAGCCATTCTGCTGCCGACCGCCCGGGCCAGGCCGCACGCCGCCCGACGGACGGGGGCTACGCGCTTGCCCCGAATTGGGCGTGAAGACTTTCCACCCTTGGCGTTGCACTGGGCCGCGGCCGTTGCCGGACCGCGCCGGAGCATGGAACGTCCGGTTGCCAAACGCAGGGTTGCGGCCGCTAGAGCGGTTGACGCCACCGGTGCGGACAGCACCGCCCTGGTGCAACCACGGGCTGTTGCCGCGGCTGCGGCCAACCTGTCCGAAGACGTGCCACCCGGCCCGTAGCGCCGGAGTTCCCTTGGCCTGCCCTGAGGTTTGTGCGTTGAACCTGCCGCGCTGAGTAGGTCCAGGCCTACCATTGGGTCCGCCATTGGAAGTCCGGAAGCCTTTCCGGCTACCGGCCGTGCCGGTGCCGTTGAAGGCCCTTACCGGCCGACCGTTGGCCCCGCCAACGCGGGGATTAGCGTCCAGGGGCCGTCCGTTGGCAGTCCGGAAACTGTTATGCAAGCGATAGTTCTGGAACGTGCGCTGGAGCTGCGAACGCTGCTGGGTGAACGTCACCGGCCTTGGCGCCGGATGTCCCCCGGTAAAGAACCGCTGGTTGCGAATCAAGCCGCGCCGGAAGCTCGCGGGATTGGCGGCGCGGTTAACCACCTGCAAACTCGCCCGTGTCGGCATCAACGGCACGCGCCCGCCAAACATCCGGGCATGACGGAACACAGCATCGTTGATCATGCGCCGCTGGCGAGGCACCGGCCCGCGGCCAAACTGGCTCGCCCGCATCCAGGAGATGCCGCCGCGCAGCTTGGCATCGGTCCAGATCCTGCCGAAATTGGAGTATCCGCCGCGCCCGCGATAGAGAGGGCCCCAGCCGTGATAGCGGTCCCAGTCGTGACGGATGTAGTAGAAATTGTTGACATTGAAAACGTTGAAGCCATAGCCGCCATACCATGGATAGTACGGATCGGCCGGCCCAATCGGCAGCCAACCAACGTTTCCGAATCCGAACCCGAACGAGAAGCCCACGCCGCTGCCCCATCCGAAGAAGGAGACGTAAGCCGGAGCCCAGACCGGGTAGTACGAGGGGTAATAGTTCACCGGTCCCGGCCACCAGCACCAGTTGTTCGCGTAGAGGAACCAGCGGCCGTAATGGAATGGCGCCCAGCCCCAGGGCTCATAGGAAACCCACGTCCAGCCGTAGTATGGCTCCCAGGTCCAGCGGCCGACGCTATAGGGAGACCACCCGGGGCCGACCCCGTAAGGCGACCAAACCCAGCCGTAATCAGGGGCATAGACCCAGTGCCCGTAGTAACTCAAGTCCTGCGCGCCGACATAGTAGTGATTGGTGTAGCGCCAGGAACTGGCATCCAGGATCCGGCGATCCTGCGTTTGATTCCAATAATCCCAGGCGTCCTCGGCGGGGGCTTGGGAAATGCGGTATTGGGGATTGGTGGTCCCCTGGACGGTGATCATCTGCCCTTGGTCGACCCTGGTGCTTCCCTGAGGTGTAGAGATATCAGCTTGCCCTTTATAGACCGTCACAAGGGTTTGGTTATTCGGGTCGACTTCGATGCGATAGCGCCCATTGCCGAGCGGGTGGATGGCGACGCTCGGCGTATCGATTTCCGCCTGCGCCTGGTCCTGCATCAGCACATCGAAGTTAACCAGACCTTCCGCCACTTGTACCTGAATGTTCTTCTGGTCCAGGCTGGCGATCTTCACGGTGGAGTTCGAGTCGAGCCGAAGGACGTTGGCATAGTCGAGCTGGACTGCCGTGCGGGAATTCGGGCCGGTCGAGATGCTGTCTCCGCTCAGGAGCGGCGTATTCACCGTGACCGCGATCCAATCGCCCGTATCGCCACGCTGCATGGAAACGCTGCCGCTGATCAGGCTGACGCGGGCGACCCCAGGTTGCGTCTGCGTCGCCTGGGCGTGTGCCACACCCGCCAAGCCGGTCATTGCGAGAACCACTGCTGCCAAGCTCGCTAGAAATTTGTTCATCGGACACCTCCCGCCGTGCCGATCAAGCCCTATATAACCGTCTTCTAACATGCAGATGCCATGCCAAATCGGAACGATGCGGAAGATAGCTAACCCGTGTATTTTCAGTGCAGAAGAAGCCAAAAAGATAACAGTTTATTCATCTTGACTGGGAGGCGGTGGTTTTCGTGCGCCGGTGGTGCTTTTCAGCCACCAGCAGGGCGACTTTGGGTTGCAAGCGAGGGCTTCGACATTGGCTGGCTGTGCGGCATTGCCTTGGACCGCACACGGATCGGAAGGCATGCCGAAAGCAGCCGATTCCGAACCTCTTTCGGGGGACTAGGAGTCTATTTCGGGAGGATCGGCGACGCCCATCTTCGAGAGGCGGTAGCGGAGCGCGTTGCGTGACAGGCCCAGCGGGGAAACCGTTTGAATCCTGCTTCGACACTCAACTCAGCGAAACTGCGATCAGCAAGATCAGTCCGCCGAACCAGGCGAAGAATAGAACCGCCAAGCTGCGCGGCACGACCTCGGCTGTGCGGAAAGGCGTCGACCAGCTCCCGGCAGGACGCAGCCCACGGCCCATAAGAGTGAGCCGGCGCTCTCCGCGAAGAAGGGATACCACCAGCGATACCCAAACCGCCAACGCGATGCCGATCAGCAGCTGTCGAGACCACGGGTTCGCGGCCACCGCGTGCCACCCGTGCTCGAGCGCATAAGCCGCAAGCACAGTCGCGAAGAGCCACCGAGAGATGTCCCAGACGCGTACTGACCACCGCATGGACGCTTCCATCCATCGCCGATGCTCCTCGGGGCGATCGGCGGGAAGCGGAGGAAAGCTCATGCGCACGAACCCGATCTCAAGCAGGAACAAGCCGACAATCAGGTAGGTGAGCGTCACCGGGGCGGGCCACCGGAGCCGAGCGTCTCCGCGAGCGCAGAGCAAGACCCAACTCAAGGCGATGATGCTGGCCATAATCGCTTCGCCCGGCCACCAGAAATAATCGCCGAGCCGTCGCGGCTCCAGCGAAACCGCCGCACTCGCCTTTATCGGCGGATTCTTTCCGAGTTTGGCACGCGCGTAGAGTCTGAACCCCATGAACGTGGCCACGTGCAAGACCGCGACACCTCCGGCCCACACTGCCAAGAGGTCCCATGGGCCCCAAAACAGTATGGCTGCCAGGGCCAGCGCCAGGATCAGGTTCACGGAGAGAACCAGTGCGTGCCAGGCTCTCAGCCATCGGGCTCCCACTCCTTCGTAGAATCCCTGGGGGACTTCGATGCCGAAGAAAAATTCAAGCCCGTTCTTCAGCGGCATGTCCCAGAAATACCGCTTGAAGGCAATGGCCTGTGCGATCACAATCAAGGCGGTGTATAGCAAGTTCCACCCATCCGCACTCATCGGGATCCTCCTCTCTCATGAAGCAGCTTGAGTTCCCGCCTTACCGCGGTGACGATCTCGCGGTCGCTGCGCCCGCCCAGAATCAGTTGCGTCAGGGCACTGCGCAGCGGCTTGCGGAGTTCCTCTTCCTCAACTTCGCGCCCATGGCGCGAAGAGACGACGGTGCCGGCCCCATGCCGCACATGAACGAGGCCCTCGGCCTGCAACTGGCGATAGGCAACGGCAATCGTATTGAGATTCACACCGAGGTCGCCCGCCACCTGGCGAACCGAAGGCAGGCCCATGCCCTCGCGAAGCTCGCCGGAGGCGATTAGGGCCTTCACGCCGTCGACGATTTGCTGGTAAAGGGGCCGCTTGTCTTCGGAGTCTACCGTGAGGAACATGGAAAACCTCGGTGTATGCTGTATGCAGACTACATACACCTGGCTGCTTTGTCAACCCTTTTCTGCATCTCCACTGCCGCTCGCGAACGACTCGTCCATCAGCAGGCAACATTGCAAAAATGTGACTTGGGAAAATGCATCCTATTGGAAATGAAATATTTGTCTGATTTTTCGATTGACATCGTGTGACACCTCCCGCCGCAGTCTTCGCGAGCCTCCCTCTTGGCCGCTGGCCCGCAACGAAGGCTTCCCGAGGCGCGCACCGGCTTTAAATTTCGGGACCAAATATCTACCCGGTGAGGACAGATCAGGAATCTTTTTCCGGTGGGTCGGGGACGCCGATTTTCGAGAGGCGATAGCGGAGGGCGTTACGCGAAAGGCCGAGCGAGCGGGCGGCCTGGCTCTTATTGCCCCCGGCGCGGCGCAGTGCTTCGCGGATGATTTCGTCTTCCCACTGTTCGAGCGTCACGCCTTCGGGCAAGACGGGCGTGGCGCCGGCCACCGGTCGCCCGGTCGCTGGATCGAACCGAATATCGGCCGTGTCGAGCAGTTTGCCGTTCGAGAAGGTGACCGCACGCTGGAGAATGTTTTCGAGTTCGCGGACGTTGCCCGGCCAGTGGTAATCGACCAGCAGGCGCAGCGCGGCCGGGGTCAGCTCTTTGGGCTGCTCGCTGGCTTCGCCGGCGAAGCGTTCGAGGAAGAAACGGGCGAGATCGGGAATGTCTTCCTTGTGTTCGCGGAGCGGGGGAATGTCGATGGCGACGACATTGAGCCGATAATAGAGGTCTTCGCGGAAACTGCCTTCCTCGAGGGCGGCGCGCAAATCGCGGTTGGTCGCGGCGATCAGGCGGACATCCACTTTCAGGGTTTTCGTGCCGCCGAGCCGCTCGAATTCCCTTTCCTGCAGCACGCGGAGGAGCTTCACCTGGATTGCTTGGGGCACGTCTCCGATTTCGTCGAGGAAGAGTGTGCCTTTGTTGGCCAGCTCGAATTTGCCGGGCTTGCTGGTGGTGGCCCCGGAGAAAGCGCCCTTTTCGTAGCCGAAGAGTTCGCTTTCGAGCAGGTTTTCGGGAATGGCGGTGCTGTTGATTTTGACGAAAGGGCCCGAGGCACGCTGCGAGTGTTGGTGAATAGCGCGGGCGATCAAATCCTTGCCGACGCCGCTTTCGCCGCCAAGCAGAACGGTGGCGTTCGTCGGAGCGACGCGCTCGACCATGGCGAGCACCTGCTGCATCTTGTCGCTGCGGGCGACGATGTTTTCGTAGTGGTAGCGATGGCCGAGCGCCTCGCGCAGCGAGCGGTTTTCCTCGCGGAGCTTCGAGGCATCGAGTTCCTTGCGAACGATCAGCACCAGCTCGTCGAGCGAGAACGGCTTGAGCACGTAGTCGCTCGCGCCGGCCTTCATCGCCTCCACCGCCGATTCCACCGTGCCATAGGCGGTCATCACCACGATCGGCAGCGCGGCATTCACCTGCCTGGCGGCCTGGAGGAATTCGAGGCCATTCATCCCCGGTAGGCGGAAGTCAGTGATGACGAGATCGATCGGGTTCTGGCTGAGGAGCGTGAGCCCGGTTTCGGCGTCCGGGCTGGAAAAGGTCGTGAAGCCCTGCTCGGCTAGCTTCAGTTCAAGCAGGCGCCTCATTTTGGGCTCATCTTCGACGATCAGGATGGAGTTCATGCGCTTGGTCAATCCTCTGCCCGATTCGATGTTCACCGAGGTTCCCCGGTTACTTTATCAGGGGCGACTGTGCGCGGCGAGACCTCGTCGCTGGAAGGGTGCGCATGAGCGCGCGGAAGCGCGTTCACCAGCGGCTCTGGGGTGTAAACTCCGCCGCGATGAAAGCGGATTACGGGGCGTTGTTGACGTAGACGGTGGCGCTGAGCGGATTCGTGGGGTAACCGACGTCTACGGTGACGAATTGCTCGCCGCCAAAGAGCAGGAAGCGTGGGGCATTTGTCGTCGAAAGAACCGGGCTGACGATTGCTGCCGCGTTATAGACGTTGGCGCCGGGGGCATTCACTGCCGTGATGCCGTTCCAGGTCGCGAGCGTGCCGTTGGAACTGACGGTGGTCCGTTCGAGCTCGAGCGAGCCGGTTCCGCCAGCGCCGCCGCTGTAGGTGCCTTCGGCATCGATGATCTGGCCGAAGGCCAGCCATGTGCTCTGCTTGGAGCGATTTTTTATGGTCTGCGCACTGCTCGTCCAGGGTCCGACAACGCCAAAAGGTATTGGCGCAAAGTTGGCGTCGGTCACGCCGCCGGTATCCGCGACGTCAGGAGACGTCTCGTTTTGATCGTCACCGTTAATGGCGTAAAGGTTGCCAGCGAAAGCAAAGACACTCGGAAAGGCGACGGTAACCGGATAGGGATTGGCGGCTTTCGTCCACGCGCCGAGTGTGCCATCGGAATTGACGGGAGCCGAATAGACGGTGGAGGAAGGGATGCCGGTGGTCTGTAAGCCTCCGACAACATAAACGTAGCCATCGGCTATGGTGACGCCCGGGCCAACCAGCGCAACCGGAAGGCTGTTGGCCAATTGCGTCCAGGCACCCACCGAGCCGCTGGCGGGGTCGACCGGCGCCATGAAGACTGTCGACGTGCCTCCGGGCTTGTCGCTCGCGTTCTGCTGTCCTCCGATCACGTAGATGAACTGCGAACCAACCGGTACCAGCGAATTGCCGGGATTGGCTTCGGCCATGCCTGCAAAGGCGCGAGGAGAAGGAAGCGCATTCGCGGCGGTGCTCCAGGAACCGAGCGTGCCATTCTGAGCGATGGTGTTCGTCAGCACGGTGTTGAGGTCGTTTATGCCGTCATATCCGCCGGCGAGCACAACAAACGCGCTTGTCGTCGAGTTCGACGGCACGGCCACTGCCCCTAGTCCCGATTCCGGCTTGGGTAGAGCCGTAGTCGTTGTCCACGTGACGTTGTTGACGTTGAAATTGACCTGCTGCACGAGCGTCAGGTTGACGCTGTTACTTGTCCCCCCAGACGTTTTCACGCCGACGGCGACCGTGCCGGGAACCGTGAATTGGGTGGAACTGCTGCCGGAAGGCACATCCACCACGATGCCGGTGTCTGACCAACCGCCTGAATTGGGAGTTACCGTGGCGGTGATGCTGCCTTGCGTGAAGATGACCTGGCCGGGCGCGCTTTGAAAGCCGGTACCGTCGATCTCAATGGGAAGGCTTACCGAACCCGACGGCTGGGTGGAATTGTTGAGGTTTTGAATGACGGGAACGGGTTCCTTCGTGCCGCCTCCGCTTCCCCCTCCACACCCGAAGAGAAACAGAGCCATGCCGGAAATCAGAACGAAAGAAATATTAGCCGCTGTTCTGCGGCGAAACCGTCCGCCCACGGGAAGCCCTCCAGAGACAGGGTCATGCTACGGCAGTTTCTGACGGGGGTTAGTAACTTTTTGTGTATTACGTATAGGATGAGTAAACAAGTTCCAGTGCCTAGTCCATTCCACGCGGGTTTGCCGGCGAACCCTTGGGCGCTTCGCCTCCGCGAGGCTGATTCTCAGCCCTTCGCCGCGGGCAGAAATACGCGGAAGCAGGCGCCGCCTTGCGGGCTCGATTCCAGGTGGATTGTGCCGCGATGGTCGTCAACGATCTTCGCGACGATGGCCAATCCCAGGCCGACACCTTCTTTTTTCGAGGTGACAAAAGGATTGAAGATCTGCTCGCGCAGCTCCTCGGGCACGCCAGGCCCTGTGTCGCTGACAGCGATTTCGACGCCCCGTTGCCCTTCAAGATCCGTGGCCGGAGCGAGCGAGAGCGTGAGTGTGCCCGGCCGGCCGTTCATGGCCTGATAGGCGTTGACGATCAGGTTCAGCAGCGCCTGCTCGCAGAGCTGCTCGTCGGCCGTAATCGGGGGCAGGGCCGAAGCGAAGCGTTTCTCCACCGTGACCGGGGCACCGGGAAACTGCGAACGGGCTGATTCCGCTGCGCGATCGACGATCGCGGCGAGGTCCAACGGGCGTGTTTCGAGGCGGGAAGGCCGGGCGAAATCGAGGAAGCGGGCGATCAACGTGTTCAGCCGGTTCACTTCCGAGGAAATGTAGCCGGCGAGTTCTCCGGCAATGGGCGGGGCCGGGCCGAGGTTCTTGCTCAGCATCTCGGCTGAGCCTTTGATCACGCCTAGAGGGTTGCGGATTTCGTGCGCCAGCCCTGCGGAAAGCTGACCGAGCGCGGCGAGGCGCTCGGCGCGATGGGCTTCGGCCTGTGCCTGGCGGAGACGGCGATTGGATTCGGCAAGGTCCTCTGAGAGGGCCTGGTAGCGGAGCACCTGTTTGCGATATTCACCGACGAAGCGATTCACCAGGATGCCGGCGAGGAAAAAGAAAAGGACGCGAATGGCCAGCGTGGCCGCGGCGTCAGGGGTCAGGTAGTACTCCTGCAGCGCGGGGATCAGATAGGAGCAGTAGGCGAGCGAGGCAAAGGCGGTCCAGGCCAGCGTGGCGCCGAGGCCGTAGTAGATCGCCGCGGTCACCACCGGCAGGTAGAAGATCGGATAGTAGTTGCTGTTGATGCTGATGCCGCCGGTGTGGCCGAGCAGCAGGGTGGCCAGCAGTGTCTTGATCAGCACGCTGTAGAAGCGGCCGCGGTTGGGCTGCCAGGCGATCAGGCGGCTCTCGAAAACCTGCAGGATGCCAAAGGCGGCGAGCGTAAGCTGCTTGTGAATTTCGTCGCGCGGCGGGAGAACCGCCAGGCCTGCCAGGAAGGCGAGCCACACGATGTCGATCCAGCCGAATCGCGGTGCCTGTTGGTCCACGGCGTCTCGATTCCTCGACGTGAATCTAACACGGAGTTTCGGTGCGTTGTTGGCGAAAAGCGGGCGGGCAGGTCCGGCCGGGCTCGGCCGCCGTTCGTCTCCGTACAGGGAGTGCGGCCGGGAAACCCGGGAAAATTGAAACTGGGCATGGTAAAAGGCGGGAGATCCGCCGTATGAGAGGAAGTAGGTAACGCTTGGCTGCCTTGCCGGGCCCAAATCGAACCTCGAAACCCCTGTGTTGCGGGAGTAAAATTCAGCTCAGGGGCAAGTGCCACCATGACCAACTGCATACGAGCCGAACAGCCCAATGGAACAGAACGAGACAACACGCCATCGCTTCGAGCTCATCTTGCATGGCGGCCTCGACCGCGCCGTCCTGGCCGTCGACCGCTCGCTTAGGCGGGCCACCGGGATCTTTGAATTTTGCGATGAGCGGGAATGCATACTGCGCATCGCGGTGATCGAGTCCGATGCCTACATCGCGCTTCCCGACGGTACCGAAGTCTGCCCTCACGATCCGGTGATCGAATTGCATTTCTGGAACGAGCACCTGCCAAGCCTGGGCCAGGCTGGCGCTTCGCTGGCCTGGGGCGGGATGTTCCGAGCCAGGCTACGGTCATCGCTGGGAAGGCTCGCCGAGCATATGGCGGCCTGCAACGATCTGGCCGGCGTGAGGGCCTGCCGGGCGAAACCGGCATTCCTGCGCGATCGGCGCATTCGCCGCAGTGCCTACCGACTGGGCTTCGTCGAGGCGGTTCCCGAAGTGTCGCTCTCGCGGAAAGTCCACGAGTTCCTCCAGACGTTTTTGATCTATGGCCTTACCTGGGTCTTCAACCCCGACGCGCTGCCCGAAAAGGCGTGCTGGCCGCAGCGCTCGTATCTCTGGATTTCGCGCAAGGAGCTTTTCCGGCGCTACGGACCGCAGGGCAGTAGGCGCGCCTTTCCAGCGATTGCTCCGTGTGACGAAGCGACAGCCGAGGGCTAGCCGTAGCCTGGGGCGAACAGCGTTGGCAGGCAAGTGGCGGGCCTGGGGAGACTCGAACTCCCGACACGCGGTTTAGGAAACCGCTGCTCTGTCCATCTGAGCTACAGGCCCTCCCCGATAGCCTAACATTGAAACGGCCGCCGGGACGCGAGACGTCTCTCGAACCGTCGGCTAGGCCCGTTTCACTTTACCGACCACGTTGGAAAGGGACTGCGAGCGCGGACGTCGAGCCGGCGCTCCGGTCAGGAAATCCAACGTGCTGGTCGAGTCCCTGCGCGAACCCATTTTGCCCAGGCTGTGATAGCCTGAGGGTAATTCCTGGCCGCAACACACCAGCCACTTGCCAGGCAGGGGAGGACTCGCCATGGCGAAATTCCTGATCGTATCGTCGTACACTCCGGAAGGGCTCAAGGGCCTAGTCAAGGACAGCGGCAGCGGGCGCCGAGCAGCCTTCGAAACAGCGATCAAAGGGCTCGGCGGAAAACTGGAAGCGATGTATTTTGCGTTTGGGAAGCACGACACTGTTTCGCTCCTTGACCTTCCAGACAATGTGAGCGCGGCGGCACTGGTGCTGGCGGTGAACGCCAGCGGAATGCTCCAGACCCAGACGACGCCGCTGCTGACGCCGGAAGAGGTGGATGAAGCCGTCAAGAAAACGGTGAAGTACCGAGCGCCGGGAGCGTCTGGTGCGCGCCGGGGCTGAATCCGGGAACGAGGCGCGGCCGCGAATTCGACAATCACCCGAACAAGCAAAAGGGAGCGGCCATCGGGCTACTCCCTTTCGTCTGCCTGGAAAGTTGGAGAAGAGGCTCAGTCGCCGGTAGCCGCGAGCGGCTCGCCGCGGAGGGTGAACTCCTTTTCGAGCGCGCTGAGCGTATCGACGATGCCGGTGTAGGCGAGTTCCGCGTGCGAGGCCATCGTGGCGCCAACGAACCCCTGGCGGCGCCATTCGTCGGCCTTCTGCTGCACCTTCAGCCGGACCGAATCCCAGGCCGCGTTGCCGAACAGGTCCACGGCTTCGCTGGTGAACACGCCCTTTTCGTCCATCGAGAAGGCCATGCAGGAAACAATCGGCAAGCAATAGGCGCCGCCGACCGGGGTGCCGATCGGAACCGGCATGATCGGCATGACGTGCGAGCCGCGGCAATCGCCGGAGACGAAATGGCCGAGCAGCCAGGGCTCGATGACTTCTTCCGGTGCCGGGAAAATCCCTTGCGTGCGAACAATGGCGACCGGGTCGTCCTTGCCCGTGTATTTGCCGGCGATATTGTGCAGTCGGGTGGCCGAGATCGAGGCGATCTGCTCCTCGGGCTTGTAGCGAGAATGGACCGCTTCGATGGCGAAGCGATCGGGATTCTGCAGCAGGCAGGCGACATCCCAGGAGCGCTCGGGCACATCGAGCCGAATCACGCGGTCGCTGTCGCGCGCGTGATGGTCCATGTCGATGATCGTGAGGCTGAAACCGAGGTGCATCTTGGGGTTGAGCAGGAGTCCTCCATCGTGCATCGGATCGCAGAAGGTGGCGTAGAGCGGATAGCTGTAGGCGCCAGGGCCGCACTTGTCGGCGGCGAAGACCAGGAAAGCCTCCGCGGGCCGATGCTTGCTCTTGGGGTCGCGGTCGAATTCGATTTCCGCAACTGCCGGTCCGGCGCCGCGAACGTTGCCGGAGGGGGCGTCAACCAGCAGGTCCTGGCCGGCGCCGTAGAGACCACCCTTGCGCGCCTCGTCGGTGGCGGCGAGGAAGCAGTCCCAGGCGAACTGGTGAACGGCGCGTGCGCCAACACCGTGGCGATGGCTCATGATCAGCGCGATGTCGTCGCCGGTGTAGGTGAGGGTGCCATCGATCAGCAGCTTGCCAATTGCGCCGTTCACGCGGGCGCGCACCACCTCGAGCATCGGTTCGGATGGCTTGGTGTGTCCCCCGATGGATCCAACGTCTGCCTTGATGACTGACAGGGTAACCTTGGTCATGGTGTACTCCTGTTGAGGAAGTGCAAACGAGAGCTGCAGGCCTTGATGGCACTATACCAGAAAATCGCGTCTCGTTCCTCTATGTGGCGCAGGCGGGAAGAGGAAGCCAGTGGCCGCCGTGGCGGACGGCCGGATTACCGGAAAGGGCTTTCTATCCTGTGAATTATCTTGACAGATAACGCTGAAAGGTGTTTTTATCACCATCGCGTTGTAATCGTTTGGCGGGAAGAACCGACTAGTAACGGAATCGTACCAAGACAACAGAGCCGAGGGGTGGCTCTGGTGAGGAGGGCTCGGTACGCCCCTTTTTTCGGATGAGGGGTCATCCGAATAATCCTGCCACAACGACCGCAACGAAAGGGGGGAATGGATCCTCCGGCTGCAAACAGCCGGGCGGGATCTTGCCAGAACGAGCAAGGGGGGCCAGTGGCGGACAGGATCAGCGTCTACATCCTGGCGGCGAACCGTCTTCTCAGGGAAGCTCTCAGCCATACGTTCAAGACCCGGGCCGATATCGAAGTGGTCGGTTCGGCCGAACAACCGGAAGCGGGACTGGCGGCACTGGCTGCTATACGGCCCAATGTGCTGCTCGTCAACGGCGCGATGCAAGGATTCGATTGGCCCGCTTTCGTCCCGGAAGCGTTGCGTGTTGTACCCCGGGCACAGGTGGTGATTTTCGGGATGCAGGAAGATACCGAGGTCTTCTTCCGATCGATCCGCGCCGGTGTCGTTGGCTACCTGCTGAGTGAAGCTTCAGCTTCGGATCTGGTTTCGGCCGTGCGCTCCGCCGCGCGGGGCGAGGCTGTCTGCCCACCACGGCTCTGTCGCGCGCTGTTTCAATACGCGGCGCGCCAAGCCTCGTTTCCCAATCCCCGCCTGCGCGCCGAGCACGGCCTGACGCGGCGCGAACAGCAGATCCTCCCGTTGATCGCCCAGGGCCTTACGAACAAAGAGATCGCGGCCCACTTCAGTCTTTCCGAACAAACAGTGAAGAATCACGTTCACAGAATCCTTCGCAAGGTGGGGTCGGAAGATCGCCTCTCAGCGGTCCATGCGCTGGAAGTTTCGGTTTGGCAGGCATAGGCGACAGGGATGATCTGTAGGTACTTTTCTAGTCCTTGATGTAGATCTAAATTAGATCGCCAGGGTCCCGGTTTGGGTCTGAATCGGGTACCGGTCTGAATGTGCTCGTGCAGCAAAACGATGGTTCCCAATTGAGCCTTTCCGTCTGCGGCGAAAACGGTTAGTTTCCTTCGAGCCATTCTTGGCGTGAGAGTCCGATGGAAAAAGTTCGTGTCCTAGTGGCGAATCGCCCGCGACTGATGCGGGATTTGATCCTGGAAACGATTGGCGCGCAGCCGGACATCGAAATCGCCGGGGAGATTCTCGAAGAATCGGAGATTCTCGAGGCGGTCGACCGCACGCAGCCGGATTTCCTGATCGTAACGCTGGGGTCTTCCGACGAACGGCCAACGATTTGCGACTCGGTGCTGGCCCGCCATCCACAGGTTCGGGTGTTGGCGATCGCCCCGGAGCGGAACAGCACCATCTACTATTGGGTCTCGCCGGAGATCCACAGCGCCCGTATCGAGACGTCGCAGGGCGGGATGCTGTCGGCATTGCGGAGCAGGACGAACCACCGCGGGAGGTAAGCGTGTTGGGCTATGGGATGCCGAAACTGTCGAAGGGAATTATGGGGCGTAGAGGGCTCTTTTCCGCCGCGCTGCTCTTGGCCGCGTGCGTGGCATTTTTGCCGCCGGTTGTGAGGGCGCAACAACAGCAGCCGCAGACACCGCCCGCATCCCAGAATCAGTCCCAGACCTCCGCGCAAAACCAGAACCAGCAAGGGCAGCAGGCGCAGACCGCACAGCAGCGATACCCGCAGGTGAACCTTTCGAGTTCCGATCCGCTGGCCGCGCTCAATCTCGATATGGTAGCGGCGTCGACCAGCCAGATTCGCGCGGTGCTGTCCCAGAACCCGGGCCTGATGATCCAGGTGAAACGGCTGCTGGCGCTGCAGGCCACCGAGCGGGGCCAGATCCTGACTCGCGAGGATCTGACCGACCAGGCCGTCTACGACAAGCTGCAGAACGACCTCAAGTTCCGCTCCGCGGCAACTGTCTTGTTGCAGCGCTACGGCTACCTGATGCCGACGGTGAATCCGCAATCCGACATCGGGGAAGTGCATCAGATTTTGCTCCAGCAGCGGGCCCTGGAACTTGCCCGCGAGGAACAGCAGCAAGGAATCTCGCCCAGCCAGCCGACCACCCAGGCCACCAGCGCCTGCAATCCCCAGATGAACCCCAATTGCCCGCCTTCGCCGAGCACGAGCAACGTGCCCAGCCAGCTTTCTCCTTTCGGTGCATTGCCGAGCAACGCCTATCCGCCATCCAATCAGCCGATTCCTAGCGCGCCGACCACCCCTTCGACCAGACCCCCGGAACTCCTGACCTCGCTTCCGCCTTTGACGGGCGCCGGAGCCGGAACGGGCTTGGCGGCGCTAGCGGCCCAGCGCCTGGGCAGTGCCGGCACGGGCTTGCAAGCCAATGCGGGTTTGGGCAGTGCCGGGATGGGACTGGGCACCGGCAGCATGGCGCTCCAGGGACTTGGCGGAACGGGATCGCTGAGTGGCGCCAGTGGTCTCAGTTCGGTCTTAGGGCTTACGCAACAGTTCCCGGAACTCAGCTACCCGTCGGGCGGGGAAAGCGAAGCCATGATGGGCGAGGAGGGGCAACCAGCGGTTTATACTCCCCAGCCCTATGCTTTGGCCGCGAATGGCTACGCACCGACCAGCCCTTATGGCCCCTACGGCTCTTACGGTTGGTGGTACCAGCAGCCCTATCACGAGCAACCACCGCGAATGGTGCCGCGGAATGATCCCTTTGCCGGTGTTCCTTCGCTCTACGACATGTACATGCAGGGGGCACAGCCGACCACCAAGCCGCAGCGGTTTGGCATGGCCCTCTTTCGCGACACGACGCCTGCTGATCAGTTCATCCCGATGGATCTGCCGGTCGGGCTGAACTACATCGTCGGGCCGGGCGATGGGCTGACGATCGATTTGTGGGGCAGCGTATCGGAACGGCTGTTCCGCGTGGTGGGCCGGACCGGACGTGTGGCGCTGCCGGAAGTTGGTCCGGTGATGGTGAGCGGGGAGACGCTGGGGCAGGTGCAACAGCAGGTGCAGCGGTTGCTGCGCACCCAGTTTCGGAACATCTCCGCCGCTGTCACTATCACGAGGCTGCGAACGGTGCGGGTCTACGTGGTGGGCGACGTCGAGCATCCCGGCGCCTACGAGGTCAGTTCACTTTCGACACCGCTGAACGCCGAATTCGCCGCTGGGGGACCGACGCGGAACGGATCGTTGCGCGTGGTACAGCACTGGCGTGACGGCAAGTTAATCCAGACGGTCGACGTCTACGACCTGCTGCTGCACGGCGTCACCAGCAACATCATCCCGCTGGCCGACGGCGACACCATCCGCGTGCCGACGGTCGGCCCGCAAGTCACTGTCGAAGGAATGGTCCGGCGCCCGGACATCTACGAGCTGCTGCACCACAATTCGCTTGCCGACGTGATTCGTCTAGCCGGCGGCATCCTGCCGGCAGCGACGCTCAAGCACATCGAAGTACAGCGGCTGGTGGCGCACAAAGATAGAACGATGTTAAGCCTGAACATCCCGGATAGCGCCAGTCTGGCAGAGGTGGAAAAGGAGCTGAAGTCTTTCCACGTTCAGAACGGCGACATCGTGCACATCTTTCCGATTGCACCGTACAACTCGGGAGCTATCTACCTCGAGGGGCACGTTCTGCGGCCAGGCAAATACGCCTATCACCCTGGCGAGCGGGTGACCGCACTGATTGGTTCCTACAAAGCGCTGTTGCCACAGCCCTCCAACTACGCCGAGATCATCAAGCTCGAGCCGCCGGACTTTCAGCCGGTGGTCGAGAGCTTCAATCTGGCCGAAGCGCTGAAGGATCCGGCGAAGGCGCCAAAACTCGAGCCGCTCGACACCGTGCGCATTTTCAGCCGGTACGACTTCCGGGACGTGCCGACCGTCAGCGTGGGCGGCGCCGTACGGGACCCGGGTTTGTACCGCACCTCGGGGCGTGTGCATCTGCGCGATGCGATCGAGTTGGCAGGCGGTGTGACGCCGGACGCGAACATGGGCTCAGTGCAGGTGTTCCACTACCTGCCGAACAGCGAGATGAAGGTAATCAGCGTGAGCCTGGCGAAGGTGATGGCCAACGACCCGCGCGACAACTTCCTGCTCGGGCCGCGCGATAGCGTGTTGGTGCATGAGAACCTTGCGCGCACCGATCCCGCTACCGTTTACGTCGAAGGCGAAGTCGCCAATCCGGGGCGCTATCCGCTGGCGGTTGGCATGCGCGTTTCCGACTTGATTCGCGTGGCGGGAGGGCTCAAGCGCAGCGCCGATCGGCGGGATGCCGAGCTGACTCGCTACGACTGGCTAAAACAGGGGCAGATCTCCGGCCAGCAGGTCGAGGTGCATCTCGCGAGCGCGCTCGATGGCAGCCGGGCCGCCAATCTCCCGCTGCGAAACGGCGATGTGCTCACCGTCCGGCAGGTGGAAGGATGGGACGACTTGGGCGCGTCGATCGAGGTGAAGGGCCAGGTCAAGCATCCCGGCCGCTACGGCATCAAGCCCGGGGAAACGATCAGCACGGTGCTCGAACAGGCCGGCGGCTTCACCGCGCAGGCCTATCCTTACGGCGCGCTGCTCGAACGCCGGTCCGTCCGCCGGATCCAGATGAAGTCGTACGAGGATCTCATCGAGCGCGTCCGGGAGTCGGAGAACGGCTTGAAATTGAAGTTGGCTACGGCGACTACGCAGGACCAAAAAGTGGCTCTGCAGGCCGGCTACGAGCAATGGCAGACAACACTGCACACGCTGGTCGACAATCCGCCGATTGGTCGCGTGGTGATCCACATTTCCCGGAACATCCGCCACTGGGCGAATTCGCCACAGGACGTCCAGGTGCGCAACGGGGACGTGCTGATCATCCCGAAGCGGCCGAGCTACATCATGGTCGAGGGCCAGGTATACAACCCGACCGCAGTCGCCTTCCAGCCGGGCCGGAGCGCGAAATGGTATCTCGAACAGGCCGGCGGTCCGACCAACTTGGCCAAGAAAAACGCGATTTTCGTCGTTCGCGCCGATGGCAGTGTGGTCGGCTCTAAGGGATTCTCGCTGTCGCTGTGGAGGGGAAATCCGCTCGATGCGACGCTCTACCCGGGTGACACGGTTGTTGTACCTGAGAAGGCGTTGGGTGGAACGCCGCAGTGGAAGAGCATCTTCCAAACGGTGCAAATGGTGTCTGGAATTGCGACGTCGGCAGTGCTAATCGCCAAATACTAGTGGGGGCGGGCCAATCGAGTGATCAGGGGCAGTTGCATGGCTTGGGGAGTGGCAATTTTGATGGTCAGCGCAGGCCCGGCAAGGGCACAGAGCCTCTTGCCATCGGTCAACCATGCCGCCGTTCGGCATCGCCGACCGGCCACGGCACCAGTGCGCGTGAAGGCACCGAAGAAAAAGCAAACGCCTCGCATGCGCCCGGCCCCTTCTCTCTTTGGGCCGATGCCGGGCGAATACGACAACCGGCTCTGGGTACCGCTCGCGAAGCACATCCTTTCCGACCAATACGCGATCTGGACGAGTCCGAAGGACCTGCGGCTGGGTGACGCCGGCTGGCTCGTGCCGTTTGGGGGGTTGGCAGCCGGCATGTTTGCCACCGACAAACAATTCAGCCGGCACTTGTCGAACTCGCCAAGTCGACTCAAGAATTTCGATCACTTCTCCACGTACGCCGCCTACACCATGGCTGGCGGTGCGGCGGCCATGTACTTCTGGGGCCACTTCACGCACAACGAGCACCTGAGGGAAACCGGCTTCCTGAGCGGCGAGGCGGCGATCGACAGCCTGATCGCCACCGAGGCGCTCAAGTATTCGTTTCGACGGGCCAGGCCCCTTAATCCGGGAGCGGGGGATTTCTGGCACGGAGGTACGTCTTTTCCCTCCGAACATTCCGACTTTGCGTGGTCGGTGGCGGGAATCGTCGCGCATGAATACCCAGGACCGCTCACCAAACTTCTCGCTTATGGGCTTGCTTCGGCCATCAGCATCGCGCGCGTGCCCGCCAAGAAACATTTCCCCTCCGACGTGCTGGTGGGCGGACTGATCGGTTATTTGGTCTCGCGGCAGGTCTACCTGGCGCACCACAACCCGGAACTCGGTGGCGGGAGCTGGCATCTGTTTCCGATGCTCCGGTTCACCGGGAAGCGGCTCAAGCGCGGGGACATGGGATCGCCTTACGTCCCGCTCGATAGCTGGGTCTATCCGGCGTTCGAGCGGCTGATTGCAATGGGCTATGTAAAGTCGGCGATGCTCGGAATGAGGCCCTGGACGCGCCTAGAATGTGTGCGGCTGCTTGAGCAGGCGGAGAATCGGGTCGGCCCGGGCGATACCGCCCGTTCGCGCGAAGCGTTGCCGATCATTCGCGCTCTGCAGAAGGAATTCAAGTTTGACATCGACCAATTGGCCAAGGGCAAGAACCAGAGCCTCGAGCTCGATTCCCTTTACGCGCGTGTGACGGGGATCAATGGCAAGCCGCTCACCGACGGGTATCATTTCGGCCAAACGATTATCAACGACTACGGCCGGCCGTACGAAGAGGGATTTAACGCCATCGCCGGATTCACCGGCTGGGGAACCATGGGACCGTTCGTCGGGTATCTCCAAGGCGAGTACCAGCACGCGCCGTCCGCGCCGCCGTTGCCCCTGCAGGCGCGGGAGGTAATTAGTCGCGTCGACGGGAACTTGCCCCTGATGCCGCCCCTCACCACCCCGACCGTCAACCGGTTTCGTGTCATCAACGGCTACGCCGGCTTGACCTGGCACAACTGGCAACTCACGGGCGGCCGGCAGAGCCTGTGGTGGGGGCCTGATCAGGGTGGCCCGATGATGTTCTCCGACAATGCGCAGCCGGTGGACATGATTCAGCTCAATCGCGTATCCCCGTTTCGGCTGCCCAGCATCCTGCGGGTGATCGGGCCGATGCGAGTAGACTTTTTTATCGGGAGACTCAGCGGTCAGGAGTTCACCGCCGGAGTACCGACCGGCTTGTTGGGGCAATGGGGCGTGCCGCTCAATGATCAGCCGATGCTCCACGGCGAAGCGCTCAGCTTCAAGCCGACGCCGAACCTGGAATTCGGCTTTACGGAAACTGGCATCTTTGCCGGGGCCGGCGTTCCGCTGACTTGGGCCACGACCATTCGCGCCATCTTTTCCCCGCACAACGGCGTTCCTGGCTGTTATATCTACAGTCCTCAATGTCCGAAACTTGATCCCGGCGACCGCCGATCAGGTTTCGACATGACGTATCGGTTGCCGTTCCTCCGCAACTGGGTGACGTTCTACACGGATTCTTTCAGTGACGACGAGTTCTCTCCGGTCGCCTATTTCGACCGGTCGGCAAACAGCGCTGGTCTCTATTTCGACCGGCTGCCCAAGCTCCCGAATGTCACGCTGCGTGTTGAGGGCGTCTACACCGACAACCCACTTGGCGGTAATCTCTGCTGCGGTTTCTACTATTTCAACGACCGCTACCGGAACGGATACACAAACGATGGCAATCTCATCGGAAGCTGGATCGGGCGCGATGGCCAAGGGGTGCAGGCCTGGCTCACCTATTGGAAAGGTGCACGCGATTCTTTCCAGCTCCAATTCCGTCACCAGAAAGTCAGCCACCAATTCATCCCCGACGGTGGAACGCTGACCGATGGCGGCTTGAAGGTGAATTACTGGCTGCGCCGGGATCTCAGCATGACCGGATTGCTTCAGTATGAAAAGTGGGATTTCCCCATTTTGCGGCCGGGGCACACGACCGATTTCACCACGTCGGTTCAGCTCACCTATTGGCCGCGCTGGAGACTTCATTGAGGCGGCAGGGAACCAGCTTTACGTGCCTGAAGCGGATTTTGGAACCAAATCTCTGTTAAGTGGCTTGTAACAGTAAGAAGAAGAAGGGGTTAGTTAAGATTCGTCCCTCGAAGCGAGAGGGCGGAGCTGTATCTTGACTTCGTTGTGAGCGAATTCGACATTGGAAATTCCAGGACCCAGTTTTCCATCGAGTGCTCCACGCGGCTTGGCCGAGCTGGCCGCCGAATTCACAGAGGCTCGCTGGTACGCCATTTACACACGCTCGCGGCACGAGAAGCGTGTGGCGGAACAGCTGGCAAGGAGGTCAGTCGAAACCCTGCTGCCGCTCTACGAAACCGTGCGCCGATGGAGGAATGGGCGCCATCGAGTGCAGTTCCCGCTTTTCCCGGGTTATGCGTTCGTGCGCATTGCACTGAAGGATCGTCTGGAAGTGGTCAAGGTGCCCGGTGTCGTGAAGCTGGTTGGTTTTGACGGTCAGCCGGTGGCGCTGCCCGAGGATGAGATCGAGGGATTGCGCCGGGGACTGGCGGAAGGGATTGAGGCACGGCCACATCCTTATTTGACGGTCGGGCGGCGCGTGCGTGTGGTGTCAGGGCCGCTGCAGGGCACGAGAGGCATCCTGGTACGGCGGAAAAGCCAATTTCGAATTGTGCTTTCGCTCGATTTGATCATGCGCTCGATGATCGCGGACGTGGACGTTGCCGACATCCGGCCCGAGATTGGGAGTTCGCATGGATGAGGGTGGTAGAAGGGGTTTGACTGGGGTGTTGAGGTAGGAAGGAGCGGATCGGTGGAATACCGGAAAGCGGAAGACGAGCTGGCCACCACGCCGGAACCCGAGCGAGCAAGTACGCTCGAACTGAAGCCTGCCGCAAACGGCCATCTGATTGAGCCGATCGAGGCGGCGTGGCTGCTGTGGGGCCGGCGCCGATTCCTCATTTGGCTAACCGTGGCAGGTACAGTTTTGGCGACGCTCATCGCGTTTCTTCTGCCTAAGTGGTATACGGCCAGCACCAGCCTAATGCCGCCCAACTTCGGTTCCAGCTCCGCGCTCGCTATGGCGCTGCCCGCTTTGACCGGTGGGTCCGGTTCCGCCGGAGGAGCCGGCAGTTCGATTACGGGTTTGGCCAGTCGGCTCTTGGGGATGAACACCTCAGGCGATCTTTACGTCGGCGTATTGCGCAGCCAATCGGTAGAAGACGGCGTCATCAAGAAATTCGATCTGATGAAGGTATATCATGCACGCTACCTGTATGTCGCGCGCAAGGACCTGGCTGAACTGACGGGAATTAAAAGCGATCCGAACACGGGAATCATCACGATCACGGTCACCGACAAGGACCCAAAGCGCGCGGCCGCCATGGCGCGACAGTACGTGGTCGAATTGAACAAGGTGCTGGCCCGGGTGAACACTTCATCGGCACACCGTGAGCGCGTGTTCTTGCAGCAGCGTCTGGCAAGAGAGAAAGTCCAGATGCAGGCAGCGGCGAAGGCCTTTAGCCAGTTTGCCAGCAAGAACGCGGCAATCGACATTCCTGCTCAGGCAAAGGCGATGGTCACGGCTGCGGCCGAACTGCAGGGTCAATTGATTGCGGCGCAGGCCCAATTGCGGGGTCTAGAAGAGATCTATACCCCCCAAAACGCCAACGTGAAGGCGGTGCAAGCCCAGATCGCTGAGTTGCAAAGCGAGATCGATAAATTCGGAGGTAAGAACGTCAACTTGGCAACCGGATCGAGGCTAAGCAAGAACGAGTTGTACCCCTCCGTCCGCCAACTCCCTCTGCTCGGCGTTCGCTACCTCGATCTGTACCGCGAAAACAAGATCGATGCCGCTGTTTACGAGCTCCTCACGAAGGAATACGAAATCGCCAGGATCGAAGAGGCGCGTGACCTGCCTACTGCCGAGGTGCTCGATCCCCCCCAGGTTCCGCAGAAAAAGTCAAAGCCGCATCGGCTTTACATCATGCTAGGTGGGATGTTCTTCGCTTTCGTGCTAGGCGCCGGCTGGATCGTGGGTAAGGCCGCCTGGGAACGCGTCGATCCACGGCAGCCTTGGAAGGCGCTGGGGCAGGAAGTATACGGAACGTATAAGAATCACCCTGCCGTCGTTCGCGTCGGCCGCGGCGTCGACCACGCAACTGGCCTATTCCACAGAAACTACCACTCGAACGGCGACGGTGCATAGAAGGCCCTGGGCGGTGTTGAGAGCCAACTCTGCATATGTATTACCAAAAAACGTGGGCGTTTCGCGCAATTGTCTGCATAACGGAGAAGTTTTCCGACGGGCACACCATCTGTGACAACTTTGCGCCAAAAGGCTATCAAGGGCGGCGCATTTTTGCTGATGCGCCAGGCGATAGGGATCGTCATCACCGTTGTCGGCGTATTGCTGGTGACCCGGATCATCGGTCCAAGCCAGTACGGCCTATTCGCCGCTGGCGCAGGGATTGTGACCTTTCTTTATATGTTTGGCAACTGGGGCCTGGACGTATATCTACTTCGCAAGACGGAAGATCCAGAAGAGATAGAGTTCCATCAGGCCTTCACCCTTCTTTTGGTGTTTGCAGCGGCACTGTGCATCAGCGTTATCGCGCTGCGACACATCATCGCGGGATTCCTGAAGATGCCGGAGGAGTCCTCTCTGCTCCTCGTCATGGCATTCGGCATCCCGATGAACCTCCTGACGGTGCCTGCGGTGGTGAAACTCGATCGCGAACTCAATTTCAAACAGGTGGCAATCAACGAACTCGCCAGCCAAGCCGGCTATTATCTGGTTGCCGTGCCCCTCGCGTTCCAGGGCGTTGGCGCCTGGGCTCCGGTTGCCGGCTTTTTGACACAACAGACAGGCCTGCTCACCCTCAGTTACTGGACCGCGCGATTTCGGCCGAGCCTTCATTGGGAACCTCGGCTGATCAAGGAAATGCTCGGCTACGGGTTCAGCTATTCGAGTTCGATTTGGGTTTGGCAAATGCGCAACTTGGTCAATCCGCTGATCGTCGGAAGATTCGCGGGGGCTGCGGCGGTGGGCTACATTGCGGTGGGCGTTCGCATCGCGGCGATGATTTCCTTTGCCAAGAGCGCCACGTGGCGCCTGGCCATGCCGGCTTTTGCGAGGCTCGGAGGCGATGCGGCTCGGCTGCGCAACGCGATTACTGAAGGAATGCGATTTCAGGCGGTTGCCGTCGGTTTCCCACTTGCTACGTTTGCTCTGCTCGCCCCGTTTCTGATTCCGCTTGGTTTCGGCGCCCACTGGTCGCCGGTAGTGAAGGTTTTCCCCTTTATTGCGCTGAGCTATCTCTCGAACGCGATGTTTAACCTGCATTCCTCCGTTCTTTACATGCTACAGAAGAACTGGAAAGTGACTTGGTTCCACGTGGTCCACATCTTGCTTTTTGCAGGCGGTGCAGTGCTGTTGGTGCCTCGAATGGGGTTCGTGGGTTACGGTTGGGCTGAGGTTGCCGCGCTTCTAAGCTATCCGGTCATCCATCTTTTTCTGGCAAGGACCGTTGGCCGGCCTTCCTACCGGGCTCCAGCGATTTGGTATGCGGCGTCAGTTTTTGCTCTCGCACTTGGGTCCGTGGGTATCCCAGCGCTCTACCTCGGCTTTGTCATCCTGTGTGCACCTCTGAGTTTTCGCAAAGAACGATCGACCCTGGTTGGATATGCACAAGTGTTGCTTTCGCGGGTAAGTGCATGAGGTACGCGGGACCACTTGTCTCGGTGGTCATTAACAACTACAACTATGGCCGTTTCCTGCGGGACGCAATAGACAGTGCTCTAGGTCAGACCTACCCATATACCGAAGTGATTGTTGTCGACGACGGCTCAACCGATGATTCGCTTGAAATCATCGCGGGCTATGGTGACCGCATCCTTCCTATTCTTAAGGAGAACGGCGGTCAGGCCTCGGCTTTCAATGTGGGTTTTGCTGCGTGCCATGGTGAATGGATTTGCCTGCTGGACTCAGACGATGCTTGGTCTCCCGAAAAAGTGGAAAGGGTAGTCGAGACGGCTCGCGCCTGCCCAGGCGCCACACTGATCTACCACAGGGTACGCTTTGTGCTGGAGGATTTGCGTCCAACGGAGAGACTCTTTCCGGCGGGTGTTTTCAGAGGAGATATCTCGGGAAGGGTGGTGAGGGGAGGCGGATGGTGGGCCGCTGCGCCCACGAGCGGTCTCTGCCTCAGCCGCCACGCATTGCGGCAAATTGGCCGCGTTCCAGAGAAAGATTTCCGCATTTGCGCTGATGCATACCTATATTGCCTCGCTCCTTTTTTGGGACCTGTGTGTGGGATGATGGATTGCTTGTGTCAATATAGACACCACGAGGACAACTACTTTAGTGGCACACTATCGCGCAAACTCGATTCTGTGAACGCAAAGTTGAGGTGGCGCCAACAGTTCTTCCGAACAGTCATTGCACGGGCGAACTCAAGGCTAGAGAAGCTACGGCCTGGCGTCGTACTCGACTTGCGACGACATTGGGACTACCAGCTCTACAGTTATTACCTCGGAATGGCGGGGCATTCATCCGCTCTACGGTTGTCATGGGAAACATTGAGGTTGCCGGGGCAGCCCTCCGTCCCTGCGCGTCTGAAGGCCGCGGGCGGCCTGTTATTGCACGGTCCAAGGCCCCGTCTACGCTGAAAAGTTAGTTATGAGCTGGGTGAGCGCTCCTCTCGGATGCTGCACTGGGAGGCTCGCTTAGCCGGAGAATGAAGTGTGGCGGATTCCCCAAGTGAACGATTAGCGCGTAGGGAACTGACCCTGCCTGGCGTTGCAGAAAGCACGTTTGCGGTTTTGACCCTGCTCCTTGGCTCGGGCGCGTTCATGACGCTCGTAACGACCCAAGGGCAAGTTGGCAACCAAGCGGGCAGCATGCCGGGCGTGGAGGCTGTTTGGGGGTTGATCTACTTGATAGCGCTCGGGCTCTTGGCTCGCCGATGCCCGGGTTTCCTCCGACAGCTGCTCAGGCAGTGGCCACTGGTTGCGCTTTGCGGGCTTGCGGTTCTGTCGACGTCGTGGTCTGACGATCCCGCGCTCACTTTCCGCCGCAGTTTGGCCCTTTGCCTTACGATAATTTTCGGTTTCTATCTGGCGAGGCGTTTTTCCTTGCGAGAGCAGCTGCACCTTCTCGCTTGGGTGTGCGGCATATCTATTGCTTTTAGCATACCGTTTGGCTTGCTCCACCTAGGCTCCACTGTCGAGGCCATCCCAGGGGCGTGGCACGGAATCTATGTGCAGAAGGGTTCACTCGGAATCATGATGGCCTTGGGTGTGGTCGTCTTCTTGCTGCTTGCCAAGGCAGAACCGGAGCGGCGCTGGCGCATCCGCTTGGGCCTTCTCGCTTCCCTGATTCTGCTTGTGCTTTCGCACTCAGTGACGGCCTACGTCGTTACGGCAGTGATGTTCATCCTTCTGCCCTTGTGTGGAATCCTGAGAAAAAGCTTAGGCAAAGCGCTAGCGGGCATGGGACTGACAGCAGTCTGCGGAACGGCTGCGCTTTTCTGGGTGTTCACCCACTTCGCAACCTTTACGGACGCACTGGGTAAGAGCGTCACTTTGTCAGGCCGACTGCAATTGTGGGCGTTGTGCGTCGTGATGGCTCTGCAAAAACCCTGGCTTGGATACGGTTTTAGCGCCTTCTGGCTGGGAATGCATGGGCCCTCTTACCGTATTTGGCTTGCCATGGGTGTTGAAATGCCCCACGCACACAACGGCTTTATTCAGATCTGGCTTGATCTCGGGCTAGCTGGGCTCGCGCTTCTGGTTTTGGTCCTGCTGGTGTACACAATACGGGCGGGGCTCTTAATTCGCCGGACGACTCAACCGGAAGCTGTTTGGCCGCTCATGCTTTTTGCGTTTTTGTTTCTTTTCATGCTTACAGGTGTGCCCATTCCGTCAGACAATAGCCTATTTATGATGATCTTCAGTTCCTGCGTGTTTGCAACCGCAATGCCGATTCGGGACACTGCCGCGGAGTTTTCCTCCGTTTTGAGTAATGGCCGGAGACACACAGCCGCTGCCACTGGGACGGGCTCGGTGGCCGATCTAGGTTCACCTGCCTGAGCAGGACGGGTAAGCTAGACAGATACAGGGGTGACGGACTCTTTAATGCGAATACTTGCCCGGCCTGCTTCCGAAGCGCAAGGATCCAATCCTTACGCTCGGCTTCTGTATGTCCCGATGAGATCACAGGGAGCGCAGGTAGATGAATTTACTGTGTGGCACGCAGTCACTGGCTCCTACGACGTGCTGCATCTCCATTGGCCGGAGTACTACATTGCTCACCGGAACCCGTCCAAGGCTTATGTCGGCTCAGTTCTATTACTTTTGTTGGTCTCCTGGTGCCGCTGGAGGGGAGCAAAAGTGATCTGGACGGTCCACAATCTGGGCTCCCACAACAGGACCCGTCCGCTGGCAGAAGGTCTATTCTGGAAAATTCTCACCAGCCGGCTCGACGGGTATATCTCGCTGAATCGTGTTGGGGAGGAATTGATTCCACGGCGTTTCCCGGCGTTGGCACGCCTTCCCTATGCAGTGATTCCCCACGGGCACTACCGCGGAGTATACCCAGAAGTAGCCACGCAGGAAGAGGCGCGCCGGCGACTGAAGATCCCTCAGCAAAAACCTCTGTTCCTCTTTTTCGGGTCGATCAGTGGCTACAAAGGAATTCCTCGCTTGGTTGAGACATTTCAAGCGCTGGGAGATTCAGAGGTACTGCTTTGCATCGCGGGCTCGCCGGCGCGGAAGGACATCGAACAACTGTTGCGCGAGAAATCGCGTGAAGATCCACGTATACGCATTCATTTATCACGGGTGCCCACGTCCGAGGTCGGGCTGTACTTCGCCGCCAGTGACGTCGTCGTCTTGCCGTTCTCCGATATTTTCAATTCCGGCAGTGCTATGTTGGCGCTTTCATTCGATCGGCCATTGTTGGTACCGGCTCTTGGGGCGATGTCAGAATTGGAGCAGGCTGTCGGAAAAGAGTGGGTTCGCACATACCAAGGTATTCTGACCACAAGAGACCTGGAGCAAGCGATGGATTGGGCCCTGCACACCAAACGGCCCGGGCCGGCCCCTCTCGAGCCGTTTGACTGGGATGGGCTCGCAGCTGACACATTGCGATTCTATTCGGCCGCATTGGGCAGGCAGATAACTCAAACGCTCCTTCCTCCCGAGATGGTACCCAAATAATGCACAGAATTGGGCCTCATCGGGGCTTGTCATCTGATTGTGCCCCTGGTCGCTTTCGCTGGCTGGCGTCTTGAGGTTCGTCGAGGTTGGCCTTTTGTCGATCTCCTTGCCTCTGG
>JAKBLM010000065.1 GCA_021832085.1 Acidobacteriota bacterium
CCCGCCCGGTCCACAACCGAGAGCAGGTGTTCGCAGAGCCCGGACGAACCTCCCTGCTTGCTACGAAGCCGTAAGAAACTTCCCGCAATTGAACCTCGCTGCCCCTTCACGAATAAAGCAGGCTAGTTGCCTACGTGATCACTGGTGTCCGAAGAGATTGGGACTCTTTCCGCTGGACGCTCGCTGCCTGGGGAAGTTTTTTATGTCTTCTCACTGCTGGCAGGTTCTTGGCTACTTCCTCGTCCTGGGGAGTCCTACTTCTCCTAGCCGGGGGCGCATGTCTCTTGTCTATCTATTACGAAGTTCAATCGTCACGCCAACAAGTGAAGAGCTGGCGCGAGATACATGAAAGGCTTGTTGGAGAACTCCAGGAATTCAAAGCAACCGCTAAAGAGAGGCAAACGACTCACTGAGATTAGATTTTGTGATGAAAAATGCTACCAATCACGGATTGGAGCGGCTGTGGATGATGTGAGATGGCCGCCAGGCGAGAACGGGCCGGAGGATGGCAGGAAACCAGGGGCAGCAAGAAGCGGGCGGTCTCGCGGGCCGGAAGTCAGTGACAATTGCCCAGTCCGTTTCGGTTGGGTCTTGCGATATTTCACCCAAAAGTGAGGGTTTTACCTCAGGTATCTCCCCTTTCTTCCTTCGCCTAGGCCGCGCAAGCCCCATTGGCGTCTCGCGTTGGCCCTACGGACCGTAACATGCTACCACGCGAGCAGTCCACGGAATGTCCTAGCAGTCCAGAGGTGACACCATGAAACTTTTTGCAGCAGCGGGTCTGCTCATGTGTTTTGGCGTGACTGTTCAGGCGGCCCATGCACAGGAAGTATGCAGTAGTCGAACATTAGTTGGGACCTACGCGTTTCAGGAAAAGGGATCGAGCACGATTATTCCCTCCTTGACCCCGCTCGCGGCGGTCCCCAACCACTGGGCTGCGCTGATCGCACCCTACGACGTCATGGGCCTAGTTACCTTCCCTCCCGAGGGAGATGGTGAAGGGTTCATCTGGGTCAGAAGCGGAGCCGTAAACTCTGGATCTTTCAAGCTTCCGCTGCAGATCCAGGGTTCAATGAACGCAAACTGCACCGGTGACTTCACCGCCACGGTGACGCTGCCGCCCGGGAGCACCCCATCCACAGAGACCATCGTCGGCCACTCCTTCGCCTCCGTCAACGGGCAAGACTTTTACACCATTCCCACTTCCGCCTCCGATCCCTTTCTTGCGTGGATCGGCGTCGGCCACCGGATCGGGAAGGGGGGGAATGCGGCGGAAACATGCGGACCCGAGACTGCCCAAGGGACTTACTTGGTGACTGCCGAAAACATCGTGCCGAACCCCGGTCTACCCTCAGTCCCGGCGGAGGCCTTCAGCGACGCGATCTTGCTTCGCATGGATGTTTCGATGAGCGGCGAAGTCACGGGCGTCCTATACGAAAAGTTTGGGCCCGTTCCGTTTAACGACTCGGACGTCACGGGAACAATGACGGTGAACGCCGACTGCACCTATTCGTTGGAGCTCACATTCAAGCGTGGCAGCACCGATGTTACGCCTGAAATTGAGGGTGTCTTCTTCAATCAGGGCAAAGGGCTCTACGGGGTATTCGTTTCCGGGTTTCCATTTTCCGTCGTCCAAGGCGAGCGCATAAGCCAGTAGCGAGTGGTACGCGTCCGGCGTTCCCCGTGTGCGGGAAACGCTGCGATGAGGACTTGTCACGACGCAAGACGTTACTTAGAGTTGAAAGTGCCGCCGAGCCTGGCAGGAAATGCAGCCGACGAGACTGGAGGGCGGCATCGTTGCTCATCGACGCCGCCCCCCTGTGCGCGTCGCCAGTGCTGCCCGAACGGAGAACAGCACTGGCGGCCGCGCTGTCGAGAGCAGGAGGCTGCGAGGCAAGGCAGCCAATCCGTTTCTCGCTCCCGACGACCCCACCCGGCAGCCTCGGGCTAAGGCTACCTCTCACGGCTGGCAGCACGCGCCGGAGCGGAGAAGAACCAGCGCGGCGACCAGCAAACCTTGGCTACGGCGTGATCCCGGTCAACGCGCAGAAGCTGGCCTCATGCGCCAGCTGCACGTCGGCTCGCATGCTGACCTAAAAGCCGTACTGGTAATTCGCCGCGTATTTTTCTCTGAGCACTGCGGCCAACGCCTGCATCCGCACGCCGATCCAGCATTCGGTGAAGTTGCCAGCGATGATGATCGACTCCGTGCTGGCGCCAAGGTTCGTCGGTATCTGCGTCGTCGATCGGAACACGACGCGCTCCAACGCGGGCGGAAGCGGCAGCGGCTCGTTCTTCGTCGCCGCTTTCAACTTCGCCAGCGCGATCTCGGTGCGCGGAGCCATGACGAACGCGTACGGCTCGTTAGAAGAGATTATTGGTGCCCGGGGCGAGAGTCGAACTCGCACGCCCCCGGAGGGGCAAGGGATTTTAAGTCCCCTGCGTCTGCCATTCCGCCACCCGGGCGTAGCTGTAACTATAGGCGAACACCATCCCCGGTGCGCAACGCCCCTCTTCGAGGTTCCGATCAATAAACGGTTGGAAACACCCGCTCTATCGGGAAGATCAGGCAACTCCCGGTCGCGGGCGGGTGAAGAGTTTTGCCAACAGCCAATCGGCCGGCAGATAGCCCAAAACCATGCCGCCAACCAGCATCAGGAACAGGTGCACCGGCGCCGGGCCCCACTGCAACCCGAAAAAGGGATCGCGGTAAGAGAAGTTGATGTTGTGCTGGGAACTGCCCCAGATTCGGCCGGCCACCAGCGCCGCGGCGGTGATGCCCACCTGAAGCTTCAGGCCGCGGCGGTCGTAACCCACGCGAGAGACCGCCCAAAGCAGGAGCACCGGCAGCAGCGTGTGATAGAACGACATCAACCGCAGCCAGAGCGGATATTTCGTCTCCCACATATATTGGACGCCGGGAATCAGGATGTGCCCGCTCACTTGCCCCCACACCACGTCCACCGTCCACAGCGATTCGCCAACGAGGGTCGAAATCGCCTGGCTGGTAAGCAGCAGGGGGCTCGATGTCCAGAGTCCGATCGCAGTCAGCGCGATGGCGATGTCGCTCAGGTGCAGGAAATCGGTCCAGCCGTAATAAACGGTGTAAGTCGGAATCCACACCACAACCCAGGCGAGCGCGGCAATTTTGAGCCAGCGAGGAAAAGCCTGAGCCACTGTGGGTACCTCGCCCAAGTCCTTTGCGACCTGCGCGTTCGCTCCCATTTCAACCGCGGGGGCGGATCCCCCTTTCCGAATGGCCTGACGGTACCCCTCCGCGATTTTTCCGCGTCATTTTCAACCCGCTCCAATCGGGACAAGATGCGCGGCTTCGATTGCCCCGCAGCCGGAGCGGGACTGTCGAAACCTGCCCGGCCGGTCAATCGAGATCGATCCGCCTTCCTGGCCCGAGGATTTTGCCACAGCATAACTGGTGACCAAAATCCCCGGCGTCTCCGCTGACGGCAGCGGCGCAACGAGCATCATATATTAGGATGCCGCTGTGGAAGGCATGGGAGTTCCCTCCGGCTTTCTGTGCCGCCGAACGGGCTCAGCGAGCTTCGGGAGAACACCTGGCCGGCTGAGTGGCAGGAAGCATGGAGTTGCCGGCTGTATAGTGAAATTTGGTACCCAGCGAAGCCGTAAGGGGCGACGGCTTGCCCCGGAACTATGACGGCTAAAAACTGGAGCGGTTTTCTCCGCGTTTTTCTTTACCTCCTGATCACCGTTTTTGCGCTCATTCTGGTGACGTTGGTCCGTCCGCACACCAGCGACGGTTTCATTTACCAGCTCGGGAAGAACTGCGCCCTGGTGGCGTTCATCATCCTCGCCCTGCAGGTGGTTTTGGGAGCTAGGATCAAGTGGATCGAGCGGCCTTTCGGGCTGGACATGATTTTCCGCTATCACAAGGCCGCCGGGGTGATCGCGCTGTGCCTGATCATCCTGCATGTCACGCTGGTCTGCTGGGGCAGCGGCCATTGGTATCTGCTGACGTCACTCCACGTCTCCTGGCCGGTCTGGCTGGGGCGGCTGGCCCTGCTGGCCCTGGTGACGACCGTGGTCACCAGCTTGTGGCGCTACAAGCTGAAGATCGAATTCGAGTCCTGGCGCAGGTTGCACAACGCGCTTTTCATCGTGATCCTGGCGTTCGGCTTCATCCACGGCTTCAAGATCGGCGGAGACCTGACGGCACCGGCTATGCGGATTTACTGGCTGGCGGCGCTGGCCGCGGCCGTAACGGTTTATCTCTTCCACAAGGCCATGCGGCCGAGGCACCTGAAACGACACGCTTACACCGTGACCGCAGTCCACCGGGAAGCGCCCAGAATCTGGACCATCCAACTTGCGCCTCCGGATGGCCAAAGCGCCTATTCCTACGCTCCCGGGCAATTCCAGTACATCACTTTCCGCCGCGGCCGCGGGCTTCCGGTCGAAGAGCATCATTGGACCATCTCTTCGACTCCCACGCGCCCGGGCATCGCTTCCACCATCAAGGAACTCGGCGATTTCACTTCCTCGATCGGGCAAACCCGGGTCGGAGACAAGGCGGACGTCGACGGACCCTACGGCCACTTTTCCTATGTTTTTTATCCCGAGGAAGACGATCTGCTCTTCATCGCCGGCGGCATCGGCATTACGCCCTTTCTGGCCATGCTTCGCCACATGCACGATACCGGCGTGCACAAGCGTGTGCTGCTCCTATGGAGCAATCGGACTGAAGAGGAGCTTTTGGCGCGCGAGGAAATCGGCCAAATCGGCAAATTCGGAACGCCCGAATTGAAAGTCGTTTTCTTCCTGACGAACGCCGGAGAAGAATGGAAGGGGGAGCGGGGACGCATCGACAAGGACGCCATTGTCCGTTACCTCGAGCCAGCGGACGGAGCGACGCGTGGGGCTTACGTTTGCTGCCCGACCGTCATGGCCAAAGCCATTATCCGTGCGCTCGAGGAACTTGGCATGCCCGCCGAGCACATCCATCACGAGGGCTTTTCACTCTGAGGAGAACCTTTGAGACACGGACGATCGGGACATCTCATCCGAACCATCATCCTGGTGGTGCTGATCGCGGCCGCCTTCATCATCGCCAGCGCGACGATCCGCTACAATCGCCGCGCGGGATGGTTTGACTCCCCGAGGGAAAATCCGGCAAGACACTCCCTCGCCGGCGCGATGCGGAAAGAGGCGCGGTAGCGAGATTGTCTGCAGGCAGACCAGGCCCTCGAGACCCGCAAGAGAGCGACAGCCACCTTGTACGGTTGCGACTTCCAGTGGCCCAATGCCTTCACGGGGCTTTGTCGTCGCGCTCATTGCGCGCCGATCACCGGAGCCTGCAGGCGCAACGCTGGCTGGATCTCCTCGTTCCACACGCTCCACTCGTGCCCGCCGGGAACTTCGTGGTAGTGGTACGGAATTTTCAATTTTGCGAGCAGCTTCACGAATTCCCTGTTCTCATGCAGGAAAGGATCGGCTTCACCAACAGCGAGGAAGAGCGCCGGGCACTCCTGCGGCGTGAGCCGGCGAATCAGCCGGAAAGGGTCTTCCGCTTTCCGCGCCGGGTTACCGACCGGGCCGAAATCCTCGAGCAGTACCTTCTTCATTTTCGGCATGTCCCGGCCAATCATCTTCCAGACCGCCGGATCCCAGCGGCTCAGTTCCGCGCTGGCCACGACCCCGCTCAGGCTGGCCACCGCGGCAAACAGTTTGTGGTATTTCAGACCGAGATAGAGCGCGCCATAGCCTCCCATCGAAAGGCCGGCGATGGCGCGTCCGCTACGCGAGGCAATCGTGCGGTAGTGGGAATCCACGTAGGGAATCAGATCGTCAATGATGTAGTTCTCCCACTGCATCTTTGGATTGGCGTAGTTGTTCACGTACCAGCTGTTGGCGGCGTCGGGCATCACGATCAGTTCCTCGTACGCCTGCGCGTAGCGCACGATGCCCGTCAGCTTCACCCAGTTCGTGTAATTGCCCGTGTAGCCGTGCAGCAGGTAGAGCACAGGAAACCGCCGGTGCGTAGTCGCGTAATCCCGCGGCAGAATCAGATTGAAGGCCATCGTCTTGCCTTCCAGGTGCGCGGCCTTGAATCGAACCGTCTCGTAGCCGGTGCCCTGCGCCCGCCCCACGGCGGGCCAGGCAGCGCACGCCAATAGCAGACAAAGCCATACGGCTACCTTCCCCGCCCCGTGCCGAACGCGAGCCATTTGTGCCACGCCATTCGACGTTCCGCGAAGCCGCTTTCCCTCAGCCGTCATGCCGACCCTCCGTCCAGACAATCTTTTCCGTTCCCTCCCACTTTAGGGTGCGCACCCGCTGCGCTCAAGCCGGGTTGGCCTTCTCCGTGCGCAGAGGTTAATGCGCCGCTGCGCGCGTTCTGACGCGCACGGCCTCTTCAATCTGATTGGTGGGGTGCAAAATCACCGGCTGGCCAACGGCAACACCCCCGAGCACTTCCGCTTCGGAAGGATTGCGATGGCCGATGCGGACCTCGCGGAGGCGCGCGCGTCCATTCTGCATGGTGAATACCGCCCAGGATTCCCCGTGGCGAAACAGGGCGCTGGCCGGCAGCTTCACCACGTTTTCCGCCTGCCACACGATGATGCGCGCCTCGACGCGGTAGCCGTCGCCGAGCGTGCCGGGGGGATCGACGAAATCGATGATCACGTTCACCCGCTGCTCCTCGATGCCGAGCGCGGAGATCTTCGTGAAACCCGAAGGCTCGACCAGGCGCACGCGCGCCCGAATCGGCTTCGCGCCGCCCCAGCCTTCGAGCAGCACCGGATCGCCTGCGTGCACTTTTACCGCTTCCGTCGAAAGGACGTCGGTGACCACCTCGAGCTGCGGCGAATAGCCAAGATCAAGCAGCGGCGTTCCCGGCACCACGACCCGCTCGCTCTGTTGCAGCAGCCGGAGCACCTTGCCGTTGAGCGGCGATTTCACGGCCACGACGGTGCCCTCTTTGCCGCCGCGTTCGGCTTCGAGCAGGCGCGCATTGGCCGCGGCCTCCTGGGCCCGGGCCGCGTCCAGGCGCCGGTGCGTGGCATCAAGCAGTTTGCGCGCGGTCGTCTCCTTCGTCTGCGCCTGTTCGAGCGCTTCCCGCGAGATGATGCCCTGGGCACCCAGTTGCTCGGATCGCGTGCGATCGCGCAGGGCCTGCTCGTGTTCGCTGTGCGCGCGCTCGACTTCCACCTCGGCTTCGCGCGTGGAGGCCCGGGCCGCGTCGAGCTGGGCCACGAGTTCGGCGCGCTGGCGCGGTTCGAGCGGAGCGGGCACGATGCGCGCAACGGTCTGCCCCTTGCGAACTCTGTCGCCCGCGTCCAGATGGAGGCGCAGCAGCCGGCCAGCCACGGGAGACGAGATGATGAAGTGATCGTGAATCCGCGTTTCGCCTTCCTCCTCGACGGTCACCATCATCGGCCCGCGCGTTACCTGGCCCACTTCGACCTGCACGGGTTTTGGTCGCAACAGGAAAAAGACGCCAAGCAAAATGACGAGCACGGCGACGGCCCAGGTCCATTTGCGATTCCCGCGTTTCATTCCGGCCTCATTCTCCCGATTTGAGCGTTTCCACCAGGTCGAACCGGCCGAGCAGCCGTGCCACGGCCAGCGCCGTCACTAGTGACGCGGCTGCCACAACCCCGGCGGCGATGGCGAGCGTCTGCGCGGTGACGACCAGCGGCAAGCGGAACAGGTCCGAAGCGATCGCCCGCACGATCAGCGCGCACATTCCCACGCCCAGCACCCAGCCCGCCGGAATCGCCACGATGGTCAGCAACCCCTCTTTGCCCAACAGAATGGCGCGCACCTCGCCGCGGCCAAATCCCAGCACGCGCAGGCTGGCCAGTTCCCTGCCCCGCTCGGAAAGCGCGATGCGCATGCCGTTGTAAACCATGCCGAAGGCCAGCGTGCAAGCCAGCACCAGCATTACCGTGGTGGAAATTGCCATGCTGGCGGCGATGGTGTCCTGGAAGCTCTTGAGCGTGGCCTGGCGAACCGTAATGCTGCTCACGGCCGGCGTCCGCTTCAGGAGCGCGTAGAGGCGCGGCGCCTGCCGGGCGTCAACGCGCAGGAACGCGCCCGACGTCGTGCCGCCTTCGCGCAGCAGCCGGTTGAGCGCATCAAGGTCCATCCACGCCGAAAGGCCCACCGGCTCATCGATCAGGGAACTGACGGGCACTTGCCGCACCAGCCGAGCGCCCTCGAGCACCTCCATCGTCACTTCGCCGCCAGCGTGCACGCCGAGCAGATGCGCTAAACGCGAGGTGAGGACGATTCCCTCGGGCGGCAAGGGATGAATCCGCAAGTCCTCATCGACCAGCGGCCGCAGCGTTCCCGCCGAGCGCCGGGCAAAGACGACGACGCGCCGCGACCGGTGTCCGTGCACCAGCCTCGCCGCCACCGTGCGGAACGGCTCAACGCGCAGCACGCCGGGCAGCGTGCCCAAATCGTAGCGCGCTCCGCCCGATTTCGGGTCCGCGAAGCTGACGGCAACGTCCTCGCGCTGTGCCACCTGGAATTGCAGGTGCATCACGTAGTCGATCGTGTCGAAGAAATAGAAGCCGACCACCAGAATCGCCACCGACATCGCGATGCCCAGCGCCGTGAACGCCGCCCGCCATGGCCGCCGTTCGATGTCGCGCGCGATCATGCGGCCCACGAGTGGCACATGACGGTCGATTCCCGTCCGCTCCAGCAGCCCGGCCTTATAGCGCGCCGGCGCGGCCGCCCGCATTGCCTCGGCCGGTTGCAGTTCCACCGCTTTGTGCACCGCCGCCACTGCACCGAGCGCCGCGGCGGCGAAACTGATTGCGCCCGCCCAGGCAATGAGCCCGGCTCCTACTTCGTAGTGGAGCACCGGGAAACGGTAGAAGAGCGTATAGGCTTCGGTCAGCCGGAGCCCGGCATAGGCGCCCGCGGCAATTCCCACCACCGTGCCGGCGCTTACGGCGCCGAGGGCCATTTTCAGGTAGTGCCAGCCGATCGTGGCGTTCTCGTACCCGAATGCCTTCAGCGTGCCGAGCTGTGCGCGCTGCGTGGCGATGAGGCGCGAAAGGACGGTGTAGAGTAGAAAAGCCGCGGCCGCGAGAAAGATCATCGGTACGATCGTGGCCGTGGCGCGATTTTGCGCGATTTCGTCGGTGAGAAAGCGATAGGAGATCTGGTCGTCGCGCCCGTAGGCGCCCAGCCCGCCATACCGATCAAGCAACTGATCGAGCCGGGCGATCACCTCCGGCTCGCTCGCCCCCCGGACCAGCGAAACGGAAACGTCGTTGAAAGCGCCCTGCATGCCGAAGGCTGGTGCGAGCATGTCGCGGCTGGCCCAGAGCACGCCGAAGCGGCGGTTGTCGGGAAAGATCGTGCCGCCGCCCTTCACTTCGTAGACGTATTCGGGCGAGAGCGCCACGCCGACGATTTCGAGCTTTTCCCAGCGGCCATTGATGATCGCGCCAATCGTGCTGCCCACGCCCAGGTGATTCGCCTCGGCGAAAGCCTCGCTCGCAATCACTTCGCCGGTGCGGCCGGGTGAGACGTAACGGCCACTCCGCAACGCCAGATCGTTCAGGATCGGCCGCCCGCGCGCGGGAATCGAAACCAGGCGGCCGGTGGCGGGCTCCGCCAGACCCGGAACATCGAGCGTGACGTCCTGAACGACGCGCGTTTGCACACGAGCGACGCCGGGAATCGCGGCAATGCGCGCGGCAAGCGGATCGGGCGCGCGCTCGAGCTGCGCGAAAACGTCGGCGAAGCGATATTCCTCGTAATAGAGCCTCTGCGAAGCAAGCAGCGACCTATAGGTGCTGCCCAGCGCGACGAACGCGGTCACGGCACACGCCGTCACCGCGGCCACCGCGACCAACTGGCCGCGCGCGTGGACCAGGTCGCGAACGAGCTTGCGATTCAGCGCCGAGAGCATCGCCTACCAGACCACCTCGTCCGGCGAGGATTTGTGCTCGTTCCGGCGGATTTCCACCACCTCGCCGCTGCGCAGCCGGATCACGCGATCGGCCATCGCCGCAATCGCGCTGTTGTGCGTGATGACAGCCACCATCGCCCCCAGTTCCCGGTTCACCCGCGCCAGTGCTTCGAGCACCATCTTTCCCGTTTCGTAATCGAGCGCTCCCGTGGGCTCATCGCAGAGCAAAAGCTGGGGTCGCTTCACGATCGCCCGCGCAATCGCCACGCGCTGCTGCTCGCCACCCGACATCTGAGAGGGGAAGTGGTCGAGCCGCTCCAGGAGGCCAACCATCTCGAGCGCTTCTTCGGGCCGCATCGGTTCCTCAGCCAATTCCGCGACCAGCGCGACGTTTTCGCGCGCGGTGAGACTGGGAATCAAGTTGTAAAACTGGAAAACGAAGCCGACGTGCTCACGCCGGTAGCGCGTCCGCTCGCGGTCGTCCGCTGCGCTGAGGTTGTGATCGTGGAAGATCACTTCCCCGCTCGTGGGAACATCGAGCGCGCCCAGAATATTGAGCAGTGTCGATTTTCCGCTGCCGGATGGCCCGAGCAGGACAACAAACTCGCCGGGGTAGAGATCGAGATCGACACCGCGCAGCGCATGCACCTCGACGGTTTCGCTCACTCGATACGTTTTGGAAACGCCGCGAACGCGGAAAATCGCGTCGCGGGATACCTCGTGCGCGGTAGTCGCCACTCGGTTTTGCCCTCTCCCGAACATGGATGGCTGTCCCGGCTTCCCGGGCGGCTCGGCAACCCGGCTTCGCCTGGGCACAGCCGGACGAACGGGTCGGCCGGTTGCCGTGAAAGCTCCTACGGTTGTAGGTAGCACGCACGAGGCCACCAGCGCATCGTCTAGAACAGAGGTATCACATTGCAAATACAGGCTTTATCGGTAAACAAGGGAAGGAAGGGAGGTCCGGCGGTGTGAAATATGGCAGCTGAGGGTGAAATTGCCCTCCCCGCCATTACGTCGTCGTGCCCTCTTCGGATCAATGCACACGGTTCGCCGCAGCCACCGTGACGATCGCCAGAATGTAGAAAAGGAACATCAGGCCGAGATAGGTCTTTGCCTTCGTGCCCGCCCCGCGAAACTCGTGCCACGCGAAGACGCCCCACAGCGCGGCAACCATCGGCGAAGCCTGCCCGATCGCATAGGAGATGGCCACTCCGGTGAAACTCGCCGCCACCAGATTGAAAACCGTCCCGACGCCCCAGACGAATCCGCCCGCGATGCCGAGCAGGTGCTCGCCCGCCGATGCACGGAAATATCCGCTGGCGGCAACCGGCTCGCCGGAAAGTGGCCTCTTCATCAGATAGGTGTTGAAGATGAAGCAGGAGAGCAGCGCTCCGAGCGTGAAGAAGACAGCCGTGCTATACGGTCCCAGCGACCGGCCAGCCGTCATCGAATGGGTGACAAAGGGCGCCCACAAGCCCATCAACACGCCGGAAACCACGCAAACCCACAGGCTCTTGCGCGAAACGCCGGCGCCGGGTTTTCGCAGCCCAGCATACGCTTTGCCGTCGAGAATCACCGCGATCACCGCCAGCACAACGCCCCCTGCCAGCAGGATCGGGTTCCCCTTCGGCTGCAGCACGTAGCTCAGCACCACGCCCACGATCAGCGCCAGCCCGATCGAGACCGGGAACGCCACCGCCAGGCCGGCCATGTCGATGCCCGCCACGAGCAGCAGATTGGCCAGGTTGAACACCGCACCGCCGATCAGCGCCGAAATGATGTCGCCTTCGCTGGCCACGCTTATGTTCGCCAGAAAACTCGAAGGCCCCGAGTGGACGCTGCCCATCGTGAAGGCGAGGATCAGCGAAATCGCGAAGATGCCGATGGCGTAATCCCAGTAGAACAGCTCGAAGCGAAAGTCCTTCACCCCTTTGAACGTGTTTGCCCACGAGCCCCAGCAGATCGTGCTCACAACAACCATCAGAAGTGCGATGGAAAAGCTTTGCGGCGTGAACATGAAGCGCGCTTCCTTTCCGAAGCTTATGACCCGCGCTGCTTATAGGTTTCTTCGGCCAAACTGTCAAGCAGAAAAGGGTCGCCCGGCGGCGTTTGTGCCCCCCACTCGCTTCGGCACGGGCCCGCATACTGGTTATCCAAGGGCGGTTTTTTCTTCTTTTTCGCCGATCAGCGGCGCTGCAGTTGCTCTTTCCGCGAGGATGTTGCGGGCCCGCTGGCGTTGGGGAAATGGGCGCCGGGCGCAGGGGACGTCATCAGGCGAATGAAATCCTGGTAGAACCGGGCTTTGTCGAGCCCGGCGTTCACCGTCACCAGCCGCGCACCGACCGCCGGCTTCTGGCCTTCAGGCCAGGCGAGCGTGTCGCCGTAGGTAGCCCCGCGGTCGAGCGAAACGCTCAGATAGAGCTTTCGCGTGCGGGTGATCACTGCCGGATCGAGCCAGGCGATCGCCGCCAGTTCGTCCCACATATAACCGGGCCGGCCGTAGCGGCCGATGTAGCGGGCCACGGGAGTCTTCGCTTTGGCGATGCGCGCGATCATAGCCTTCGTCATCCGCGTTTCGATGGAAATATCCACCGGTGTGTCGACGATGCTCGGCCAATCGGCGTGCAGCACCGCATAGGTCGCTTCCGGGTCCATCCAGAAATTGAATTCCCGTTGGGGATGGTCGCGGACGTCGGGATTGTGGCTTCGCGGATCGATGCTTCCGCCCATCAACACCAGTCCTTTCGTCAACGCCGCGAAGTGCGGATCCGTGGTCACGGCCAGCGCCACGTCGGTCAGCGGCCCGCCGGCATAAATCGTGACCTGGTGCGGATAGCGGTGCACCATGCGAATCATGAATTCGGGAGCGTACTCATGCAGCGGCTTGGTCGTCGGATTTCCTTCCACCAGCGGCGGCACCACCCATGGCCCGTGCACGGGAGCCCAGTTCCACGCACCCTGATAGCTGACGGCGCCATAAAGCTTTTCCCACTGCGCGATGAATTGCTTGCTGTTGTCGATCGGGAAGACCGCTCCGGGCACCACAGGAATGTCGCTGCGCCCGATCAGTTCGAGCATACGCAGCGTATGCGCCATCTCCTCGTTGCGCCATTGGTCGCCGGTGACCACGGTGATCCCGAGCACGTCGGTCTTGGGTGATTGGATGAGTGCGAGAATTGCCTGTTCGTCCGTGCCAGCCGGGCCGGCGGCGTCTTCGTCGATGATGACTTTTCGTTTCCCCTGCGCATGCAGGGGCAGCGATGCCAGCAGCCCCGCAAGCAATATCCACGTTCCGATTTGGCCTGCACGCATTGGCAATTCCCCCTGGTTGAAGCTCCCTCGTGGGCGGCGACTGGCAGGAACCGGCCGCGAGGGCGTATTTTATGCCAGGATGCGTGTCAACCGGTTCCTCTCGCGGAACAAAGCAAAAAGCGAATCTTGTCTCGTCGCGGGCAAACGGGCTGGCCCGATACCATCAATGCACTGAAGGAGGCCGGATTCATGGCGGAAATTGCAACGCAAACGATCCTACTCACCGTTTCCGACGGTACCCAAATGAACGCCTTTCTCGCGCGACCTGTGGGCGCCGGGAGACATCCCGGCATGCTTGTTTGCCAGGAAGCTTTTGGGGTCAACGAGCATATTCGCGACATCTGCCGGCGCCTGGCTGGCGAAGGATTTGTCGCCCTGGCCGGCGAACTCTTCCACCGGACCGCACCCGGATTCGAGGGCCCTTACGACAACATCGAGCCAGCCATCCAGCAGGTTCGCGCCCTGACCGATGCCGGCCTCGAAGCCGACCTGCGCGCTGCGCACCAGGCGCTTTCCGCCGATTCCTCGGTCGATCAAACCAAAATCTGCTCAATCGGGTTTTGCATGGGGGGTCGCGTCTCGTTTCTCGCCGATGCGGTGCTGCCCCTGCGCGCGTCCATTTCTTTCTACGGCGGCGGCATCGCGCCCAGCCAGATGGGGCCTGGCTTGCTCGGCCGCGCCGGCAATCTGCACGCCCCGATCCTGCTGTTCTGGGGAGGCCGCGACAAGCACATCGGCTTCGAACAGCCGCGCGCGGTGGCCGACGCGTTGCGGGCCGCTGGAAAAACGTACGTCAGCGTGGAATTTTCCGACGCCGACCACGGCTTCTTCTGCAACGTACGGCCGAGCTATCATCCCCCCGCCGCCGCACAGGCCTGGGCGCTCTCGCTCGCCTTCCTTAAAGAGTGCCTGCAAGCCTAGGCGCTGCTTGGCTCGGGCGAAGGGAAAACGCCGCGCTGCCCGTGCGCGCGTGGGGAATTCGGGATTACGGTGAGCTCTGGCCGCAGTTTGGGTGTGCGCCACGCAGCGAGGCGCCCGGCGCGGTTTTATCGAGGGGAAGGAACCGGCAAGCTTGCTAAGCGGACTCCGAGGCCGCCTGCACTTTCCCGTGCCGCCGCGCCCAGATGAACACGGGTGCCGCGATCACAACACCCCACAACAGTCCTTGCCGAAACCATTCAGGGTTGAGCGTAATGGCCAGCCCCGTCGTCAGGATCGTCAGCATCCACAGCATCCCCTCGCCGCAGATACCTTGCAGCCAGTGCGCCCGCGCTCCCGCCGCCGGGATGCGCGGCCGCCAGGCGGGAACTAGGCGCGGCACCGCAGCGCAATAGGCACGGTAGGATTCCCCTCGGCTCTGCTCCAGACCTGCTTCCTCGTCGCGAATGAACAGGTGGATCAGAATCCACATGCCGACGACCAGCACCAGGCAAGCCACCGGCCCGAACAGCAACCCCAGCCCCAGCACCATGAGCATATTGCCGAAATAGAGCGGATTCCGTGTGTGCCGGTATGGCCCGTCCCCAACCAAACGGTTAGTGTGCATCTCTTTGTCCTGCACCACGTGCGCGCCCAGGTAGGCCGATCCCCAGGTACGCCAGGTTATGTTGCACAAGTTCAGCAAATTATTTTGCGGAAGGGGTCATGACGTTTTCCAATTATCGGTTTGCGAGAACCTGACAAGGAGGAAGACGGAGCATGACCCCGAACAAGGATACGACCGAG
>JAKBLM010000087.1 GCA_021832085.1 Acidobacteriota bacterium
AAGCTATCCAGGAGTACGTTCGCCAGTACAACAAGAACCCGCAGCCTTTTCAGTGGGTGGCCAGCGCCGGCCGCATCATTCGAAAGGTCAACAAATATAAAGAAATTTCAGAAACAGGAGACTAGAAGCTCTCGAATTGCTGGCCTTCGCCAAGGAAGCGGGGGCGTAGCTACGCCTGGCCGCGCGTGACGGCCAGTGGCCGCTGCAGCCAGCGAGTCCGCTCGCAATAACTATAGAGTTCCTCGCGGAAACTCGGGTGGGCGATTTGAATCAGGGCCTCGGCGCGCTCGCGTACGGTTTTGCCATGGAGGGAAGCCACACCGTACTCGGTGACCACGTAGTGCGTCAGGCCGCGGGAGGTCACCACGCCGGCGCCGGGCGTCAGGACAGGGACGATGCGGGAGATGGCTCCGCGCTTGGCGGTAGCGGGCAGGGCGACGATGGGTTTGCCGCCTCGGGAGCCGGCAGCACCTCGCAGGAAATCGACCTGGCCGCCGATGCCGCTGTAGAAATAGGTGCCGAGCGAGTCGGCGCACACCTGGCCGGTCAAATCGACCTCGAGCGCCGAATTGATGGCCACCATGCGATCGTTCTGGCGGATCAGGAAGGGATCATTCGTGTAGGCGGTGGGATGGAACTCGAAAAGCGGGTTTTCGTTCACATAGTCAAAGAGCTCTTTTGTTCCCAGCACGAAGCCGAGGATGATCTTGCGGGGATGGATCGTCTTGCGCCGGCCGTTGATCACACCGGATTCGATGAGCGGAATCACGTTGTCGGAAACCATTTCGGTGTGCACGCCAAGATCGCGCAAGCCGGCCAACTCGGGCAGCACGGCGTCGGGCAGGCCGCCGATGCCGAGCTGCAACGTGGCGCCGTCCTCGATCAGCGAGGCGACGTTGCGGGCGATGGCACGGTGAACGTCCTGGATTTCGGCACGGGGCAGTTCGCAGAGCGGGTGCGAGGCCTCGACGATCGCTTCGAAATCGTTAACGTGGAGAAAACTGTCGCCATAGGTGCGCGGCATCTGGTCGTTGACCTGGGCGATGACGTGCTGGGCGGTCTTGGCCGCCGTCAGCGTCGCATCGATGCCCACGCCCAGGCTGCAAAAGCCATGCGCGTCGGGCGGGGAAACCTGTAGCAGCACCACATCGAGCGGTAGCCGGCCGTTTTCGAAAAGCGATTCAACCTCGCCGAGGAACACCGGCGTGTAGTCGGCGCGGCCCTCGTTGACCGCTTCGCGGACGTTGGGACCGATGAAGATCGCGTTGTGGCGAAAGTGTCCTTCCATTTCCGGGCGGACATATTCGGCGTTACCGAGCGTCATCATGTGGACGATTTCCACGTCCTTTAGCTCGGGCGCCCGGGCGATCAGGGCACGGACCAGCACCTCCGGCTCGGCACAGCCGGGATGGATGTAGACGCGCATGGAGGATTCCACCACCTGGAGCGCTTTCTCGGGGGTAACCAGCTTGCTGCGATAACGCGACTTCCAGCCATCCATCAGCTTGATCTCCTTTCGCATACCGGGGGGCGACGCATGCCAAGGGCGAGCATGTCACCTTCCAAAGTCTGCAGGGGGTTTTGAGTCTATCTCCAATCATGTCAATCAGTTGAACGGCCACGACCCGGAGTCTCGCTCGGAGCTTAGTCTATTGGCCTGCCGAGAGAAGGGTAATTGCGCAAAATGACACAAATTGGGCAACCGGGCAGCTTGTGAATTTCCCGGGGGATTCCGGGACGGTTTTGGCGAACCGCCTCGTTGACCGGAGCGACTAATGCGGCAAATAGACCTCACCGGGCAGCGTGACGACCAGAATGGCAAAGAACAACACCAAGACGGCGGAAAAGAGGAACCACGCCTTGCCGGAGGTCAGCATCGCGGTGCCTTTTTGCAGCCCTTTCATCTCAATCCCGATATAACCGTGCAGGATGATGATCGCGATGACGAAGAGGATCTTGATGTGCAGCCATTCGGCGTAGAGGTAGTAGCTGGGATCCGTGAAGATCATTCCAATACCAGCCAGGATCGCAATAAGAGCGCCCGGATCGGCCATGGCGCGCATGGATTTTTTTTCCAGACGGCTCAGAGCGGTGCGAGCTTCCGGTGAAGTTTCCTGGGCATGGCGGGAAAGCAACACTGTCGTCATGAGCAATCCGCCAATCCAGAGCACGATGCCGAAGATGTGAAAGACGAGTATCCAAGAGGGCATGGCGTCAGCTTCCTTCTCCTATCGTGACGAGCATGAGCATTGTAGACCGTAGTGGCGCTTTGACGCGAAAAAGTCTGAAAGCGGCGCGACCGCCCGGCATCGGGGCGGGCTGTCTGCCGGACGGGCCGGGCTTGTGTTACTATGATGCTGCGGGGTGGAGCAGTCTGGTAGCTCGTCGGGCTCATAACCCGGAGGTCGCTGGTTCAAATCCAGCCCCCGCAACCAACCCAACTCAATTCGCCACATCACTTTGCAGAGATTCATAAACCAACTGTTTTTCCTGAGTGAGTCCAACTGGGTCCAAAATCAAGCCCAACTTCTCCGCTACGTGCCGGTGGTCGCCCTGCTCCGCATGCGTGTAGGTTCCAATCGTGATTAGCGGATTAGAGTGACCAAACCGCTCCGACCGCACCCCAAGTGGCGCATTCAGCCGGTCCATCAGCGTTTCACTTCCGTGCCGGAATGCGTGCAGGCCGGCGCGGCGAATGCCGAGACGGATTAGCAAGGGATGCAGCTTGCGCTTGACTACCAACCCGCCATCCCACGGCGTTCCCTTTCCCGTGGCGAACGTATCCGTCCGGCGGACCCAGGTGGGATTTGGTGCGACAGGGATGAGGGATGTTGATGGTCCTGAGCGAAAAGGCGGCTGAGATCTTAAGGTCTGAAGAGGCCGCCGGCTTCGATCTCAGCGAGA
>JAKBLM010000021.1 GCA_021832085.1 Acidobacteriota bacterium
CCTGCTGTTCGCTGTATCCACCGAAACGGTAGGGGATGCGCTGGCGCTGGCGGATGCCTGTGGCGCAGCGCTTTCCCGGCAATTTGTCGGGTAAGGCAGAAAGATGGCGGGCTGAAGTCCCTCCGCCACACAACCGATCCGCAGTTTTCACGGAACGATGTGCGATAAGCCTAAGCTAGCAGCGGCGCCCGGTATGGCGGGCAAGTCTGGCCAGCCTGTGCGCGCGGCAAGTAGAGGGGAAGGGCGACGTGCGTTGCTCCGGCCGAAACCATTCGCTGAACGCCGGGGAGGCTCACTCACTGCGCAACGCCCTCACGGGGTCGACGCGAGCGGCGCGGCATGCGGGCACGATGCAGGCCAGTAACGCGATGAGGAGTATCAGACCAATTGCAGCGGCAAGTGTCACCGGATCGCTCGGGCTGATTTCGTACAGCAGGCTGCGCATCAGCCGCGTGAGCGCCAGCGCGCCGGCAACTCCGGCCGCAATCCCGATGAGCACCGGCGTCATTGCCCCGGAAATCACCAGGCGAACAATGCTCTCCGGACGTGCTCCGAGCGCCACGCGTACGCCCAACTCCTTCGTGCGTCCGCTGACGGAATACGCGACCACGCCGTAAATTCCCACCAGGGCGAGGATCAGGCCGAGCACAGCGAACGCGGAGAACAGCAGCGTCTCAAAGTGCGGCTCGCGCAGATCCCTGGAAATGGCTTCGTCCAAAGTGAGCACGTCGCGGATCGGAAGATCTTTGTCGATGCTCCAGATCCGTTCTTCGACCGACTTGGCGAGGACGACCGGCTGCCCGCTGCTGCGAACGAGAAACCACGTATACAGCGGGCGGCTGGTGCGGAATAACGGGAGATAAACGGTAGGCACGGGCGCGTCGGCCACATCTCGGTCGCGTACGTCCGCGACAACGCCGACGATCCTTAGAGACTGGTGACCGGCGTGTGCGTTCCCCTCCACGAGATGGCGGCCCACCGGATCTTGCCCTGGGAAGTACAGCCGGGCAAAGGAACGACTTACGACGGCCACGGGAGACGAAGTATCCACCTCGCTCACAGTGATCGCGCGGCCGACAAGTAGCGGAATGCCGAGCGTGCGGAAATAGCCGGAGCCGACGTAACGGACCTGGACTCTCTGGCTCGCGCCGAGCAAGGGCCCCGACTCGCTCTCCACGGAGAACCTTCCACTGAGGCCGGCACCTTCCAGAATGGGATTGACCATGGCGCTCGCAGAGCTGACCCCAGGCAGAGCGCGGAGATTTTCGAGAATCCGCTCGACCACCCCCTCTTGCTGCTCAAGATGCGGATATTTGAATCGCGGCACTGAGACGCCGAGCGAAAGGATGTGGTCGGTGTGAAAGCCGAAATCCACGTCCAGCAGGTGCTCAAAACTGCGGAGCGCGAGCAGCGAGCCGGCCAAAAGCACGACGCACAGAGCGACTTCGATGCCCACAAGCAGATTGCTGAGTCGCAATCCGCGCATGGCGCTTCCCCAGCTGCCCTGCGGCGCGCCGTTCTTGAGCGCGGCGTTTGCGTCCTGGCGCGAGGCAAGCAGGACGGGAACGAACCCCGAAAGGAATCCCGCGAAAATTGCGGCGCCGAGCGTGAAAAAGAAGACGGCGGCGTTCACGCTTACTCCATTGAGCCGGGGCGTATCGGATGGCGCGATCGCACGCAGCAGATCCAAGCCCCACCGACCCACCACGAGCCCGAGCGCCCCGCCGGCGAGCGCCAGAAGCACACTTTCGGTCAGCAGATTCCGCGCGATGCGCCCCTGCGTCGCTCCAAGGGCGGAGCGAATAGCCAGTTCCTTGCTGCGGCCAAGCGCCCGCGCCAGAAAAAGATTGCCCAGGTTTGCGCAGGCAATCAGCAGAACAAAACCGACGGCGCCAAATAAAAGGAGCAGGCCGAGCCGCACATTTCCGACCTCCATATCGAGGTACGGAACCGCAATCAGGCCCCACCCCTTGTCTTCTCTGGGATTGGCAGTGGCTAGCCGTGCCGCGATTGTGTTGAGAGCCGCTTGCGCCTCGCCGACGCCCACGCCCGGGCGCAGCCACGCGAAGATTCGCACGTAGTGCGTGGCGGGATTGCCAGCAAACGCGGTGGCGGGATCGAGTGGCGCCCAGAGATCCGCGCCCGAAAGCCGAAAAGACGATGGCATGACACCGATGACGGTGTAGACGCGATCGCCAAGTTGGAGCGTTCTGCCGAGAATGGTACGGTTCCCGCCGAATTGCCTCTTCCAGAGGGCGTAGCTGAGGACGGCGACGTGGTCATGGCCCGGCTTTTCCTCTTCCGCGGAAAAAACGCGGCCGAAGAGCGGGGGCACTCCCGCCGCCCCGAAAAAACTGCTCGGAACGTACCCCACGTCGGCGATCTCAGGCCTCGCCAATCCGGTGAGTGTCTGGAACCCATCGTCGGTAAATGCAACTTGCGAGAAAATGTCTTTCGCGTCCCGGATGAGCGAGAATCCAGGCACCGGGACTTCCCAGTAGCCGGAAGTGAACCCCAGAGGCCGCGACCAGATGGCGACCATGCGGCTGGAACTGCGGTAGGGAAGCGGCCGAAGCAGAACGCCATCGACAACACTGAAGATGGCAGCGTTGGCCCCGATGCCGAGCGCCAGGGTGGCAACGGCTATAGCGACAAAGCCGGGCGATTGCCGGAGACGCCGCAGCGCGTACCGTATGTCTTGCCAAAGGGCGCTCAATCGAGCACCTCTAGGAGAAGCCGCCAGCCAGGTGTTTCAAACTTCTTACCGTTCTTGCCCGCTCCCGCGCGGCGCTAGCTTATCGCGCTTCCGCAGTCGCGTTCAACGCTGAGTTCACGAAACAGGTCCTCCATGCCGAATTCCTGTCGTGTGGTTCCCAAGGAGCGAATGACAGGAATAGAAGCCCGGACGAGGCTTAACGGCGCGAGGGTATTGGCTGGCGGCGCCAGCGGTCAAGTCGGGCGAAGAAGCGGCGAGTGCGCTCGATGTCGCGAAGGACCTGGGCGCGCAGATCCTGAACCGAGACGAATTTTTGTTCATCGCGCAGGCGCTTCCAGAAGCGGACTTCCATGGCGCCCGATTTCACTTCCTCGGAAAAACCGAGCAGGTGGCTTTCGACGGTGAGCACGTGGCCCTGAAAGGTGGGGCGCAAGCCAACGTTGGTCGCCGCGCGATAGAGCCTGCCGCCGACAATTGTCTCGGTCGCGTAGACGCCGCGGCCGGGAACAAGTTCCTGCTCGTAGGCGAGGTTCAGCGTGGGCACCACCAGCTTCCGCCCCTGGCCGGTTCCCGACATGATTTCGCCAGTGAGCGCGAAAGGGCGGCCGAGCATGCGGCCACCGAGTTCCACGCGGCCGGTGCCGATTGCCCGGCGCACCAGGGTGCTCGAAATCATTTGGCCGCGCAGCCGCACCGCGGGCACCACGCCCACGCTGTAACCGAGCGTCTTGCCGAGTTGTTCGAGCAGTTGCGGATCGCCCTCCTGCCGGTGGCCGAAACGGAAATTCTCCCCAACGAACACCGCGACACAGTGCAGCGTTTCGGCGAGCACCTCGCGCGCAAATTCCTCCGCCGAAAGCCGGGCGAATTCGGCGGTGAAGGGAATCACCAGCACCGCGTCGAGGCCGGTGGCCTCGAAAAGATCGAGCCGCTGGCTGAGCGTGGTGATCAGTGGCGGCGCCGCATCGCGGCGCAGGACGCGGGTCGGGTGGGGATCGAAGGTTGCGACCGTGGCCAGCGCACCCTGCGCCCGGGCGCGCTCGATCACGCGCTGGAGAATTTGCTGATGCCCGCGATGCACGCCGTCGAAATTTCCGATCGCCGCCACGCTCGCGGCCGACCCGTTCGCTTGCCGCCACTCGCCCGCGGAACGGTTGGCTCGCAGCGTCACGGCAGCGCCACCTCGAATCGCAAACCGTCGTAGGCGAGGTTCACGTTCTCGGGCAGGCGCTGGTTCGTTTCTTCGTGGCCCAGTTCGTGGGCGATGTGCGTGAACCAGGTCCGGCGCGGGCGCAATTCCTCGACCAGCGCGAGCGACTGCTCGATGTTCGAGTGCATCGGGTGCGGCGTATAGCGGAGCGCGTCGAGGATCAGCACGTCCAGGTTGTGCAGCAGCGCCTTGGATTCTTCCGGGATGGCGCTGAAATCGGTGAGATAGGCGAAGGGCCCGAGCCGAAAGCCGAGCACGGGGATCGGGCCGTGTTGGGCCGGAATGGGCACCAGCTTCCGGTTCTCGTCGGAGAAGCCGAAGGGATCAAACGGGCCGTTGATGGGGTTCATCCGGATCAGCGGCAGCGTGCTGTAGCCGTTGGGCTCGAAAATGTAGGCGAAGGTCCGCCGCAGGATCGCGAGAGTATCCGGGGAGGCGTAGAGCGGGATCTCCGATTTCTGACGGATATTGAACGGGCGGATGTCGTCGAGGCCGAGGATGTGGTCGGCGTGGCCGTGCGTGTAGACGATCGCGTCGAGCCGGCCGATCTTTTCCCGCAAGGCCTGAGTACGGAAATCCGGCGAGGTGTCGATTACGACGTTGCGGCCATCCAGGGAAAGCAGGATCGACGAACGCGTGCGCCGGTCGTGCGGGTCCTGCGAACGGCAAACCGGGCAGCTACAACCGAGCGTCGGCACCCCCATCGACGTTCCCGAACCGAGGACCGTCAGCCGCAATACCGCCATCGCTCAGAGATTCCCTCGTCCCCTCTCGCGGCCAGCCGCCGCGGACGCTGCTGCTCTCGACATCTCGAGATAGCTCATCTTCAGGCTCCCGATCACGTCGAGCAGCAGCTGCTCCTCCTCGGTGGCCAGGTTGCCGCGCGTCTTCTCGCGGAGCGCGTCGAGCATGTCGACCACCTCGCGCGCCCCTTCGAGATCGACCATCGGCTTGCCGGTCCGGGGATCGGTGATGCCGCCGAGCAGGGCCACCGCGTTGCGGGCGATCAGGTCGATCAGCATCTCGAAGGCCGGGGAGCGGTTCGGCTTTTCCGCCGCCTCGGCCGCCGCTGCCGGCTGCTTTCCTCCGTCACGGGCCGGTTTGGGCTCGGCCGGAGGAGGGACTACCGCCTTTTGCGCGGCTTTCTGTTCCTGCTCGATCTGCTCGCGGGCCTCTTCGCGCAATTCTCCCTCGGGGTTGAAGAGCCTGCGGTCGATGACGCGGAACGTCTCGTCGTTCTGTTCTGCCATCGGAAGTCCTCTCGGTGCGCCCCAGGGCGCTTGGCGCAAATCGCGCGTCAAATCCGGCGCGGCTCGCCCGCCCTCGCGCAGCCGTCTATGTTCCTTTTCGTCTGTCTTTTGCGCTCAATTCTGTTTCGAGTCTACCATCGCGGCCCGGCGGCGGCCAAGCCGCCGAGGTGGCGCAGAGCCGCAACCCGGGCGGCCCGGGCCGGCGGGGAAGTACGAACATTTTCGTTGACAATACGAAAACCATCGTACTACCATCGGGCCATGCCCAAACCCAAGCTGCCCGAGCCGACCGACGCCGAGCTGGAAATCCTGCTCGTGCTCTGGGAAACGGGTCCGGCGACCGTCCGCGAAGTCTACGAACGGCTCAGCCCCCGACGGCCCGTCGTTTACACCACCGTTTTGAAGCTCATGCAGATCATGGCGGAAAAGGGGCTGGTCGACCGCGACCAGTCGCAGCGCGCCCACGTCTACCGGGCGCGGCTCACGCAGGAAGAGGCGCGGCGGCGGCTGGTCGGCGACCTGCTCGACCGGCTCTTCCATGGTTCGGCGAAGCAACTGGTGATGCAGGCGCTCTCGAGCCGCAAGGCGACGCGCGAGGAATTGGCCGAGATCCGGCAAATGCTCGACGAAATGACGCGAGGTGCGAAATGATTCAGGCGCTCGGTTGGACCCTGGTTCATTTTCTGTGGCAGGGCGCGGCGATTGCCCTCCTGCTTGCGCTAGCCAACCGCGCGCTGCGGCGGGCCTCGGCGCAGGCACGCTACGTGGCCGCCTGCGCGGCGCTGCTGCTGATGCTCGCGGCGCCGGTTGCCACGTTTCTCCGGCTCAGCCGGCCGTTTGCTGCCGGGCCAGTCGTAGCCGCAGCCTCCACGGCGCACATTTCCGCAGCCGTCATTCCCGCAGCCGGACCGACCGTTCCGCCCGCGGGAGGGATTCCCTGGCTGCCGCTCATCGTGGCTCTTTGGACGGCGGGCGTGGCGCTGCTCTCGATTCGCATGGCGGGCGGCTTGCTGGTTGCTCGCCGGTTGAAGCTGCGGGCAACGCCAGTCGCGAGCCATGAGTGGCGGGAGCGGATTGGGAATCTGGCCGCGCGGATCGGGCTGCGGCGCGGCGTGGCGCTGTGCGAATCGGCGCTGGCCGAAGCGCCGATGACGATCGGCTGGCTGCGGCCGGCAATCCTGATTCCTGCCGGTGCGCTGCTGCAGCTATCGCCCGAGCAGCTCGAAGCGATTCTCGCGCACGAACTCGCCCACGTGCGCCGGCTGGATTATCTGGTGAATCTGCTGCAAACCGGCGCTGAAACGCTGCTTTTTTACCATCCAGCGGTCTGGTGGGTGAGCCGGCGGATTCGAGCCGAGCGCGAAAACTGCTGCGACGATCTGGCGGTCGCGGTGTGTGGCGACGCCGTCGTATACGCTCGCGCACTGCTCGAACTGGAGACCATGGCGGCCGGCCGTGCGCCGCAGATGGCGCTGGCGGCAACCGCCGGATCGCTCTCCGGCCGCGTGAAGCGGCTCCTCCGCCCCGATCGCGGCACGCGACGGAATCCGGGAACGGGACTGGCAGCGGTGCTGGCTGTTTTCGCACTGGCGACGGCGTGGCTTTGCATCCAGCCGCGGCTACATGCCGCGAGCCACGCGGCTGAAGCCGCGGCGACCGCGATTCAGAATTCCGGGGCGAGCGGTCAGTCTGTTACTGCAACGTCGCAAACAACGGGCACGCATAAGACTCCGCCCCCGCCACCGCCTCCGCCGCCCCCACCACTGCCCGCGGCTGGGCAGAAGCCCGAGCCTTCCTACGTGCGCGAGATTGCCGCTGCCGGCTATCCGCATCTTTCCGTCAACCAGCTGATCGCTTTCAAAATGCAGAACGTCACGCCAGACTATATTCGCGCGATCCGCGCCGCCGGTTTCACGCCCTCGGCCAACCAACTGCTGGCGATGCGGTTGATGGGCGTGACGCCGGCCTATGCGAAACAGATGAAGGCGGCTTTTCCGGACATTACCGCCCGGGAACTGATCGCCTGCCACATGCAGGGAATCGATCCGCAAACGGCGAAACAGATGAACAGCCTGGGGCTGGGCAGATTGAGCGTGCACCAGATGATCGCGGCGCGCATTTTCAAAATTGACGCCGCCACGGTTCGCTCGCTTGAGAGCGAGGGCTTCCGGAATCTGACGTTCCAGCAAGTGGTGGGCGCGCGCGTGCAAGGTGTGACGCCGGAATTCGTGCGCGGGCTGAAAGCGGCCGGATTCCCGAACCTGACAATGCGACAGGCGATCGCGGCGCGCGTGCAGGGGCTGACACCGGAATACGTCAGCAGCCTGAGGAATCTCGGTTTCCCGAAACTGACTTTCGAGGAAGCGTTGCGCGCAAAGGTGATGGGACTGACGCCGGCGTTTGTGCGCGAGGCGCGCCAGCACGGCTTCCAGAATCTCACGATCGACAAGCTGATCCGGCTCAAGATGCTGAACGTGCTTCCCGGGCATTGATTGCCGCCCAGCAAAACAGGCACAGGAAATCGGCGGCCACATACCGCAATCGAGGGAGGGGAAGATGCGCAAGCCATTGACAGTCGTTCCATTCGCGCTGCTCGCGTTGCTGGCGTTGGCGGTTCCCCGCGCGGCGGCGCAATCGCGAGGCACATGGGCCATCCATCCGGCGGAAAACGGCAGCACATTGCGGCTGCGACTCGAAACGTCGAACGCCGAGCACGGCAGCTTCGATATTTCGCGCCCTTTGAAGCTGGCGGAGCTGCGCGGCCTCACGGCGGCGCAAATGGCCGCCCCTTCGGGCGCGACGGTTCATTTCCAGATCCTCCGCGAAGCCGGCACATTCACCTGCGACGGCTATTTCCGGCAGCGAAGGGGCGGCGGCACGTTCACGTTTCGAGCGAACCCGCGGTTTGGTCCGGCGCTGCGGGCGCTGGGCATCAGCGGCGTGGACCGGAACAAGGTGAGGGCGATGGCGTTTCTCGATGTGACCACGGGCTGGACGCGACAGCTAAAAGCGGCGGGAGTAAATGTCCATACGGCCGACCAGCTCGTCAAGATGGGCATTTTCCGCGTGACGCCCGAGTATGTGCGCAGCCTGCGGTCGCTTGGCTACGCGGTCACCCAGCCGGGCGAACTCGTCAAGCTCCGCATCTTCCACGTGACGGCCGACTCGATTCGCCAGCTGCGGCAGGCCGGCTACCATCCCAACGCCGACCAGCTCGTGAAAATGAGCATTTTCAAGGTTACGCCGGAGTTCATCAGCCAGGTGAAGCAACTAGGGTACGCCCACCCCTCGATCGACGAGCTGGTGAAGATGCGCATCTTCCACGTAACGCCCGACTACATCCGCACGATGCGTTCGCGCGGACTCAAGAACCTCACCATCGCCAAGCTGGTGCGCATGCGGATCGCCGGGATTAACTGACTGCGATCTCCTCGCCATCACCATTTCACCCGCATCGGCGGCAATGCTGAAGGCCGGCGCCGGCTTTCGCCGGCCAGCTTGCGCCGTCGTTGGGCCATGCCGTAGAGTAGTTTTCGCGTTTCTTTCACCGCTTATGCCCAAACGAAAGACGACTCGGTCTCCATCTGCGCGCGCCGGGCGGCGCTTCGAGAGGCTGGTCGAAGTGCAGGCGAGGCTGCGCGCGCCGGGCGGCTGCCCGTGGGACCGGGAACAGACGCACGATTCGCTGCGGCCGTACCTGCTCGAGGAAGTTTACGAAGTGCTCGAAGCGCTCGATTCGGGCGAGGACCGGAAGCTGGTGCCCGAGCTTGGCGATCTACTGCTGCAGGTGGTTTTCCATGCGCAGTTGGCCAAGGAAGAGGGCCGGTTCGACATTGGCGACGTCGTCGAGGCAATTCGCGAAAAGCTGATTCGGCGCCATCCGCACGTTTTTGGGACCGCGCGCGCCCGCAATTCGGCCGAGGTGCTCAAGCGCTGGGAGGAGATCAAGGCCGAGGAGCACCGCGCGGAAGGCGAGCCGGGAAACCGTTCGCTGCTCGAAGGCGTGCCGAAAAATCTGCCGGCGCTGAGCGAAGCGTTTCAGCTGACCCGGCGCGCCTCGAATGTCGGCTTCGATTGGGAGAATCTGGAAGGCGTGCTCGCGAAGCTGGAGGAAGAGGCGCGGGAATTGCGCCGCGCGGCGCGCGCGGCACGGCCGGCGCGCAACGGGCGCGGCAAGGCGCGAGCGGGGAACCGGAAAGAACACGCGCGGATGGAAGAAGAGGCGGGAGACCTGCTCTTCGTCGGAGCCAATATCGCGCGTTTCCTGGGCCTCGATCCGGAGATCGCGCTCAAGAAAGCCAATCGCAAATTTCTCCATCGCTTCCAGTCGATGGAGCGGGAGGCCGGGAAGCGCGGCCAAAGGTTGGCGGAACTTTCAGCGGAGGAGCTGGAACGTCTGTGGAACCGGGCGAAGGCATCCAAACGGAGCTGAAGATCCAATACCGGCACTGCCGCACCCATGAGGAGTTGCGCGCCTGCCAGGCCATCGAGCGTGCCGTGTGGAACGACCCGATCCTGGAAGTGCCCTTCACGCTCTATGTCGTCGTAGTGGAAACGGGCGGGCAGATGATCGGCGCATTCGAAGGCGGGCGGATGCTCGGATTTACCTTTGCCGTGGCCGGCCTGCGGGGCAAGGAGCCTTACATCCATTCCCACATGACCGCGGTGCTGGCCGAGGCGCGCAATCGCGGCATCGGGCGCGGGCTCAAGCTCTTCCAGCGCGACGACGCGCTCGCGCGCGGCATCGACCGCGTCGAGTGGACCTTCGATCCGCTGGAAATCAAGAACGCCTATTTCAACCTGATGCGGCTGGGCGCGGTCGTTCGCCGGTTCCTGCCCAACTGCTACGGCATCACCGGCAGCCCGCTGCATGCCGGCCTGCCGACCGACCGGCTGGTGGCCGAATGGGACCTGCGCGGCGAACGCACCGAGCGGTGCCTGCGCAACCAGGCGCCCGTCGATACCTTCAGCGCGCGCGCCGAGCGGATTGCGCTGCCGAAATCGATCGGCGAGTTGAAGCAAAACGACCCGGCGGCGGCGCTGCAGATCCAGAGCCGGGTCCGCGAGGAGTTTCAGCAATGGTTGGACCGCGGCTACGCCGCGGTGGCCCTGGAAATCAACGGCGACACGGCCCAATACGTTCTCGAGCCGGGCGACGCCGCCTGATTCCCCGCAAGCGAATTCATTTCTCGGACGGTACCGATGCGAATTGACCGAATGACCGTGCGCGAGATCCGCATGAGCCTGCTCGCGCCTTTTCAGACCAGTTTCGGGATCACCCGCGACCGGCGCATCCTGCTGGTGACGGTGGAATGCGACGGCGTCACCGGCTGGGGCGAAGTCACTGCCGGCGAAACCCCGGGCTACAGCCCGGAAACCACCGACACAGCGCGGCTCATCCTCGGCGATTTCCTCTGGCCGGCCGTGCGGCGCAGGGAATTCGCGGCGGCCGACGACCTCGCCGGGTTGCTGCACCACGTCCGCGGGCACAACATGGCCAAGGCCGCGCTCGAAACCGCCGTGTGGGACGCCGAGGCGAAGCAGAAAAACGTGCCGCTCTGGAAATTGCTCGACGGGACGCAGCGCGAGATCCCGTGCGGCGTATCGATCGGCATCCAGGAATCGCACGACAAACTGCTGGCGAAAATCGAACAGGAACTTGCCGCCGGCTACCAGCGCATCAAGATCAAAATCGCGCCGGGCCGGGATGTGTCCGCTTGCGAGGCCGTGCGCGCGCGATTTCCCGAGATCCGCCTGATGGTCGACGCCAATTCCGCCTATACGCTCGACGACCTGCCGCTGCTGCGCGAGCTGGACCGTTTCCGGCTCATGATGATGGAGCAGCCGCTCTTCTGGGACGACATCTACGCCCACGCGCTGCTGCAGCGCGAAATCGCGACGCCGATCTGCCTCGACGAATCGATCCACGAGGCGCACCACGCGCGCGCCGCCATCGAACTGGGCGCCTGCCGCATCATCAACATGAAGCTGGGACGCGTCGGCGGCTACCGCTCGGCCCGGGCGATTCACGGCATCGCGCAGGGAAGCGCGATCCCGCTTTGGTGCGGCGGCATGCTGGAATCGGGCATCGGCCGCGCCCACAATATCGCCATGTCGACGCTGCCAAATTTCAAGCTCCCCGGCGACGTCTCCGCCAGCAGCCGCTATTGGGCCGAGGACATCGTCGATCCACCAGTGGAAGTGACGCCGAGGGGGACGATCCTCGTGCCCGACGGGCCGGGCATCGGCTACACGCCGCAACTCGACCGCATCGAAAAGCTGACGGTGAGCCACACCGTTTTCGAGTAGCCGACATCCTGTAGGTCATGGCGCGCGTTTCTATTCCTCCCGTTTCCGACGGCAGCGGCCCGGCCTGCTCGTGCCGGCGCCGTTGCCTCCCATGGGCCGTCGCTTTCCTGAATCGAGTGTCATTGGTCCCGTGAAACAGCAGACGCGGCAATGGGTGGTCGGGCTGCTGGCGACCGCGTTGGTGCTCGCCTGGTCGTTCAATTACATCGCGGGCAGGGTGGCGGCGGAACACATGCCCGCACTCGCCGTCGCTTCGTTTCGCCTGGTATTGGCGGGATTGATTTTTGAAGGCTTGCTGCTCGCCAAGCACCGGAAGCCGCTCCGCATCGAGCGCGGGGATCTGGCGGCGTTTCTTCTGCTGGGGTTCACCGGAGTAGTGCTGAATCAGGGTGGATTCACGTTGTCGCTGGGCTATACGAACGTCCCGCATGTCGCGCTGATCGCCGCTTGTGGGCCGGTGATGGTTCTGCTGATGGCCTGGATCAGCGGGCTCGAGAAGCTCACGCTCGCCAAGGTGGGCGGGATGGCCATCGCTTTCGGCGGTGTCGTTGCGCTGACCGCGCACGAGCATATGACCGGGCAATCCGGGGCTTTTGCGGGCGATTTGCTCGAGCTCATCTCCACCGTCGGCTTCTCGCTGTTCACCGTCAGTTCCAAGCACGTGGCAAGCCGGTACGAACCGCTAACCGTGGCGGCCTACGCGGCCGTGATGGGCGCCTTGATCTCGCTGCCGGTCGCGGCGATCGAGGCCCATCGGCTGGCTTGGGGCAAGGTTTCCTGGGAAGGATGGGCGGGACTCGGGTACATGGCAGTCGTTTCATCGGTCCTCGGCTACCTCATCTTCTATCGTCTGATTGCCGCCCTGGCAGCATCGAAGGTCGCGACACTCAATTTCCTGCTCCCGGTCGGGGGGACAGTTCTCGGCGTGGTGCTGTTGCATGAGCCGATCAGCCGCTACTTCATGCTGCCGGCTGCACTGATCTTCACCGGCGTCTGGCTGGCCGAGCGCGCCCGTCGCCAATCCGCTGCGGATTGAGTCCTGGACGAGGGTGGTGTCCCTTACGGGTTGTTTCGTCGAGATACAGCTGGGGCACAACTCCCGATGCCCTGTCCGGCCGCTTCTGCGGTCCGTCTCGGTCCCAGCCTCGCCACCTTGGGCGAAACAGCTCTTGCTCACCCGCGATGCAGTCTGATTAAAAAATTTATTTCCTTTTCGAAAACAAAAGAAGGATTTCAGGTTGAAATGTTGCCCAGACAACTCTTAGGCTGAGAACTTATCTGCCATGCGTGCGATTTTGGCACTCTTCGCTGCCGCAATCTTGTTCACGGTTCCCGTGCGCCTGCGCGCCGGGGATCAATCCCTGCTCATGGCGACGGCATCCTCGCAAGCGATTCAGAACGAGAAGGCGAACGAGTTTGGCCTGTCCAGAATGCGGAATCGCGCCATGATTCAGCGATTCTATCGAGCCGGCCTGCTGGACCCTGTGCCGGTGCGCACGCGTTTCTATTACCTGTACGACATCGCCCCCAGTTACCGCTTTCTGCGGCCCTGGGCCAAGCTTTTCCTCGATCGGTTGAGCCGGGAGTATTACGAGCGCTTCGGGCAGCCGCTTCGCGTGACGAGCCTGGTGAGGACGGTGGGCTCGCAGTTGCGGCTTTCCCGGTGGGACCCGAACACGGCTCAGGCGACTGGACCCGATCGTTCCGCCCACCTGACCGGCGCCGCACTCGATATTTCCAAACGGTTCATGTCATGGCAGGGCCAGCAGTGGATGCGGCAGGTGCTGTTCCAATTGAAACGGGCCGGCTATCTGTACGCAATCGAGGAATTCGAAGAGCCCTGTTTTCACGTCATGGTCTATCCCACCTACCGCCAGTATGTGGCTCGGATCACCACCGGCCACGCCAGAGCGGGCACCGACACCGACTGATCGGCCGCTCCGGCGCGCTGCGCTCCCGAGTCTTGATTCGGCAGGGCCGGTCGTGCTAGGTTCGCGGCGCGATGACAACCATTTCCGAAACACAATCCAACTCTGCCAAACACATTGCCGTGATTCCCGGCGACGGCGCCGGCGTCGACGTCACCGCCGAAGCGGTGAAGGTGCTCAAGGCCGCCGCGGCGGCTTCCGGGCTCACGATCGAACTCGAACAATTCGATTGGTCGGCCGACCGCTATTTACGCGACGGCACCACGCTGCCGGCCGGCGCCGCCAGGATGCTCGTCGAGCGATTCGACGCGATCCTGTTCGGCGCGCTCGGCGACCCGCGCGTTCGCGACAATCGCCACGCCGCAGAGATCCTGCTCGGCCTGCGCTTCCAGCTCGACCTCTACGTGAATGCCCGGCCGTGCCAACTTCTCGACGCGCGGCTCACGCCGCTGCGCAACCGGAGCGAGCGCGATCTGGATTTCGTGATTTTCCGCGAGAACACCGAGGGCCTTTACGTCAATATCGGCGGCGTCTTCAAGCGCGACACGCCAGACGAAGTCGCCGTCCAGGAGCAGATCAATACGCGCAAGGGCGTCGAGCGGATTCTGCGTCATGGGTTCGAATACGCCCGTCGCCACAAGCGCTCACGGCTCTGCATGAGCGACAAGGCAAACGCGCTGCCTCACGGCCACGGGCTCTGGCAGCGCGTCTTCGCCGAGCTCCGGCCCCAATTCCCCGAAATCGAAGCCAGCCACCTCTATGTCGACGCGCTCGCCGCGGAAATGGTTCGCGACCCCTCCCAGTTCCAGGTGATCGTCGCTCCCAACCTGCTGGGCGATATCCTGAGCGACCTCGGCGCCCAACTCGTTGGCGGCATGGGCGTGGCGCCTTCCGGCAATATCCATCCCGGCCGGATCGGCCTGTTCGAGCCGGTGCACGGCTCGGCGCCGAAAATCGCCGGAAAGAATCTCGCGAACCCGATCGGCTCGGTGCTCTCGGCCGCGATGATGCTCGATGAGATCGGCAAGCCGGCCGAAGCGGCGGCGATTCGCGAGGCCGTGCGCGTCTCGGTCCGGGAAGGGAAGACCACGACGGACCTGGGCGGATCGATGGGCACGCGCGAGGTCGGCGACTGGCTCGCCGACTACGTCACCGGGCACGCGGTGACAAGGACATAGCAGACCTTCCGGCGTCAGAACCATCCGTTTCGGTCGAGGTGCTGGGTCGGTGAACGTGGCGATCCCGGGGACAAGAGGCGAGCTTGTGATCGTCAATTCACATTGCGAAGAGACGAGGGACCTTCCCGGCAACCTTAAGTCTAAGTCTCTGATGAACTTTGCAAACCCAAGATGCCCGGTTTGAACCCTCGACCTCCCGAACCACGCTCCAGTAACGTCCCTAATCCGCGCCCCGTGTGCCTGGTTAGCGCGCGCAAGCTCGGCAACCAGCCGCCGCCTGCGGGAGGATCGCGGCGTGTAAGGCGCAAGTGACCTCCGGCGGGAGCGTCACCGTCCGAATGACGCGCACGACTCCGCTCGACGCCTCGGGAACTTTCCAGGGGGCGACACACGATGAAATCCGCCGAGGGTGACACCCGGAAGCGGTTTGGTTCAGCGGCTGCTGTCGTCCGTCTTTTCCGTCGATTCGGTCTTTTCCGCGGTTTCGGGGGCGGGCGGCGGCCAAGCAGCCTCGGGGCGAATTTCGACGAGATCGGAAATCAAGGATGCCGCCCAGCGATAGACGTTGTGCTCCTTGACGAGGCGGCGCATTCGTTGCATGCGCGCCTGGCGTTCCTCGGGACTCATTTCGAGGGCCATGCGGATGGCTTCGGCGAGCTGGTCGGTATCGTAGGGGTTGACGAGGAGGGCGTCGCGAAGCTCGCGCGCGGCGCCGGTGAATCGGCTGAGGATCAGCACTCCCTGCTCATCGTCGCGCGCGGCCACAAACTCCTTGGCGACGAGGTTCATGCCGTCGTCGAGCGAGGTAACCATGCACAAGTCGGCAGCCTTGTAGTAGGCGTCGATCTCCTCATGCGAGTGCTGCGAGCCGAGGAGGACGATGGGTTTCCAGCCGGATACGGCGAAGCGGTCGTTGATGCGGTCGGCCTCGGCTTTCACTTCGATCATGAGCTCTTGATAGCGCGGGATGTGAGTGCGGCTGGGCGGGGCGATTTGCACGAAAGTGAACTGCTTGTAGTAGAGCGGGTATTTCTCGAGGAAGCGCTCGATGGCCCGGAAACGCTCGGGGATGCCTTTCGTGTAATCGACGCGGTCCACGCCAACGCCCAGGAAGAGCGCCTGGACGCCGAGGCTTTCGAGGAGCGGGGGGCGGTCGAGCTGGGCGAGCAGCGAGGGTCCCGCCGGGACGCCGGTGAAGGCAACGCTGATGGGGTAGCGGCGGACGAGAGTGCGATGGCCGCCGCGGCTGACGGCGAAATGATCCCAATCGATCCGCGACTCGAGGGCGGCATCGACCGACTCGACGAAGTAGTTGCAGTGCGTTTGGATGTGGAAACCAATCAGGTCGGCCCCGAGAAGACCCTCGAGGAGTTCCCGCTGCCACGGGCAGATGCCGAAGGCTTGGGGATTGGGCCAGGGGATGTGCCAAAAGATGGCGACGCGGGCGTCGGGTCGTTCCGATTTGATCAGGAGCGGGAGCAGGGCGAAGTGATAATCCTGGACGAGGACGACGGGGCTTTCGGCCCGCTTCATTTCCTCGAGAGCGGCTTTCGCAAATTTCTGGTTGACCGATTTGTAGTATTCCCAGTCCGTGGTGCGGAAAAGCGGCCGGGCGTAAGCGATATGGCAGAGTGGCCATAGCCCCTCATTGGCGAAACCGAAGTAATAACCGTCTTCCTCCTCCGCAGACAACCAGACGCGGCGGAGGGTGTAACGCGGGTCGCGCGGCGGAACGCGCAGACGGTCGTTTGCGTCCACGGTTTCGCGGTCGGCGTCGCCGGAACCGTGAGCGATCCAGGTGCCATCGCAGGCCAGGAGAATGGGCTCGATCGCCGTGACGAGGCCGCTTGGGGGCACCACGACCTGGGGCGATTTGCCGCTGCGAACGTGGGAATAGGGCTCGCGATTGGAAATCACGAATAGCGGGCTGTCGCGAAGTTTGTTGCGGACGTGAATCCGGAGCCGCTCCGCCGTCCAGAGGGACTGCGCGGAGGCGCGCAAACGAGCCTCCTCTTCGGCGGTGGCGCGCGCGGCGGAGAGGGTCTTGGCAATACGCTCGACTTCCTTGGCAAGGGGCTGAAGGAGCCCATCTTGCGGGAGGGGCGAGGCCATGAGGGCGGCGCCTTTGTGCATCTCGTGGATCCATTGAGCCATGCGCGCAACCGGTTGCGCAAAGCCCCAGCGGATGAGGAGAAAGGTGATGAGGGCGATGAGGAAGGCTTCGATCAGGAGGGCATCGATGGCGTTGCGCCAGTCACGGGAAGCAGTAGCGTCGATATAGCTGGCGTCGTAGAACAAGCAGGCCGCGCCAATGGTGGAGGGGCCCCGGTGAAGCGGGAGGGCATAGAGAAAAAGGGAATTCCGCCGCAAGGTGAGGAATTCGCTGCGGCCGGCGTTGCTGCTGATGGCGTGCACAACGACGGAGGGCGTATGGTTCAACTCCTGCGAGAGGCCTGAAGTGGCCGTAAGCAGATTGCCCTGATCGTCGTAAACCGCGATACCGAACAATCCGGCGCGAGTCTCCACACGGGAGAGCAGGTTTTGGAGATCAGCGCTGCGCTGAGGGGCAAGCAGGAGCTCGACGTGATCCTGGACATACGGGCCAAGCGACTCGGCGCGGTTCTCGATCTCGTGGAACAGGGCGCGGCGATCCGAGCGCGCCTCGAAGAGGGCGAAGAGAATACCCACCGCCGCGGTAACGGCGACGAGCAAAATCACCAATCGAAGGGTCAATCGCATTCCCTAAATTTTACCAGGGATTTTCGATGGGGTTCGACGCGGCCGACAGCATACCCACGACCACCCCCGCATTCACCTGCCGGCCAGACTACCCGTCGATGTCAAGATTCTGATCAAAGACGTGGATACGCCTCCCGACGCAGGAGAGCTTTACGCCGCAAGCAAATCCAAGGCGTGTCGATGTTTCGGATTGCCTCCGGGCAACGCCTTGCACCAAGACTGTCGCCGGGCCTGGAGGAGTTGCCCGGGCGCTTAGCGCGCTATTCCACGTTGAATTTTCTGAAGGCGTAATATTTTGGGAAATCCATCGCAAGCGTGTAGACTGCGGAAAACGCAAGAACCCCAAGAACCTCCGGTCGTCCGGGAGCAGTCGAATGCGCTCCGGTCCGAGGTTTTGCCTGTTTACAAAAATGTCCGCGGTGGCGGAGATAAAAAAACGGGGCGAGTTAAGCCCTTTACAATGATGATGGAACGGGCGGATTTGAGCCACCGGCTTCCTGGTCCCGAGCCAAGGGGAGGCCGCCTTGGAAGTCCTCTTGCATAAAGCCTCCCATGCAATAGTTTGCAAGTTGCCGCTGACGATTGTTGCCGAGTGCAAAAGGCAGCATGTTCTTCTGCCTCTCAAGACCTCTGGCATGCGGTGATTTCCTTCACGACCAGCGAGCTAATCCGCTCAATATTCCTGGACTATAAGCCATACGCAATTAAGAACAAGCTGCGGCCGAATCCGAGAAACCCACCAACGGCGTCCCCCGGTTCACGCTGCCGTGATTATTCCCTGTAGCCGGCAGCCTTGCCCCTCCACGAGTTTCGGTGGGAGGGGAACAGTTTTGACTTGACTAGTTATGAGCATATGCTCATGATCAGAACAGAGATCTTCGAATGCCCCGACCACTTTGCTGCCGAAGGGTGCAGGGCGAGCCGCCCAGCACCTTTTTCAAACCTCAGGGAATCCCCCTGACCGGACTGGAAACCGTCGTTTTGACGGTGGATGAATTCGAAGCCGTCCGGCTGGCCGACCTCGAGGGCCTCTACCAGGAGGAGGCCGCACAACGGATGGGCATTTCGCGGCCCACCTTCGGCCGGGTGGTCGAGTCGGCACACAGGAAGATTGCCGAAGCGCTGGTGAAAGGCAAAGCGCTGGAAATTCGAGGGGGAGAGATTGAAATGGTCAACGAAAGAGAGTTTCTGTGCGGGGACTGCCAGCATCGCTGGCAAGTTCCCTTCGGCACCGGGAGACCGGAAGCTTGTCCCCAGTGCCAGAGCCGGAATATTCATCGCGCTCCGGAAGAGCGCGGTCAAGGTAGGCGGGGAGGCTGCGGAGCAGGGGGCCGCGGACAGGGCCGTGGGCGTGGCCGCGGCATGCGGCGTGGTTGGGGACATCAGGGCGGCGGAGTGGGACCCAATCGTCCAGGAGGAAACGCATGAAAATCGCAATCCCGTCACCGGATGGCAGTAAGGTGTCCCCGCATTTTGGCCGCAGCTCGCATTTCCTGGTCTTCGACGTGGAGGAAGGGAGGGTCGTCGGCAGGCAGCTCCGGGACAACCCGTTCGCCGGCCACGACGGCGCGCATTGCCATGGCGAAGGCGGCCATGGCGGCGAGGCAGCGGGCCACGGGTCGATCGTCAACACGCTGCGTGACTGCAACGCGGTTTTGTGCTACGGAATGGGTAACGGAGCAGCCGACGCGCTGACGCGGTTCGGCATCCAGCCCTACCTGCTCGGCAAACGATGCACGACCGACGACGCTGTCGCCCTGTTCCTCGAGGGGAAATTGGCCCAGCTGAAACAGGGATTCTGCCATTGCCACGGTGAAGGACATGCCGGTTCGTGAATAACGTAACACTTCTTCGGCATTTTCTGAGAACGCCAGGGAGAAAAGGAGAGATGCCGTGAAGAGATTGAAGCTTTGGGGAATCGCACTGTCTGTGCTGTTGCTGGCCGGCGCCCCGGCGGCGTTTGGCCAGCAGGGCATGGGCCAGGGCAGGCAAGGGCCGCGGTATTACAACCCCGCCACCGAGACCACGGTAAAGGGTACGGTCGAACAGGTGCGGCAGGTGAACGGCGGGAGGGGTTGGTGGACCGGGACGCACCTGACGCTAAAGACCGCGAAGGAAACGCTCGACGTGCACATCGGGCCATCGTGGTTTTTGGCCGAGAAGAAATTCAGTTTCGCAAAAGGCGACCAGATCGAGGTCACCGGGTCGAAGATCAAATACCAGGGCGCGGACGCGCTCATCGCCCGCGAGGTGAAGAAGGGAAAGCAGGTGCTGGTGCTGCGCAATGCCCAAGGCATTCCCGAATGGTCAGGAGGCAGGCGCCGCTATTAGCGCCAACCTTGAGCCTCGGACTGCCCGTTTTTCCAATCGAAAGCGTTCCCAAGCAGTCGCATGATTCCGCCGTGTGGGTCCCGCTTCGCCGGCCAATAGCGCCAGCGGAGCGGGGCTTACCAGCCGCACCGGCGCACTACGTCGGATACCAGGCGATGCGTTTGCGCACCGGCACGGCAATGAGCGCTCCCAGCAGAAAACCGCCCACATGGGCCCAGAATGCCGTACCGCCGGCTTCGGGTGCCCCAAGCGAGGCGATGCCGCTCACAAACTGGATCAGGAACCAATAGCCGATCATCAGGATGGCTGGCAGCCGCCAAAAAACGAAGAAAAAGAGCAGCGGCACCAGGGTGAGCACCTTCGACCGGGGATAGAGGATCAGGTACGCTCCCATCACGCCGCTGATCGCGCCGCTCGCGCCAATTGTCGGAATCGTCGAACCCCAGGAAGACAGTGTCTGCGTCACGCCGCCCGCCAGCCCGCAGAGCAGATAGAAGAACATATAGCTGCCCGAGCCGAGCGCGTCTTCCACCGCTCCGCCGAACACCCAGAGAAACCACATATTGCCCAGGATGTGCAGCCAGCCGCCGTGAATGAACATGCTGCTGAACATCGGCAACACCAGGCTCATCAGCGGAACGTGATGGCCGGCCAAGGCCAGGCTGTAGCGCGCCGGCACCAGCCCGAACTTCAAAAAGAACGCTTCCAGGCCGTGAGGGTCGAGCGAAAGCTCGTGGACGAAAACGGCGAAATTCGCGGCGATCAGCAGGATGGTGATTCCCGGCACGCCGCGCCGGCCAAGTAGCACTTTGAGCGGGATCATGGCTTTCTCGCCGCCGCATGCCCGCGTGGGCCGACTTCATAGGCCGATTCGCGCCGGTGAGCTGCCTCGGCGAAGCGCAGGATCTCCTCAACCGGGGATATGCCGCCGCGAGCGCCGATGCGCGTGCAGTTGAGTCCGGCAGCGGCAGAAGCGAACTCGAGGCAACGGTCGGTCTGCCAGCCGGCCAGAATTCCATAAATGTAGCCGGCGTGGAAGATGTCGCCTGCACCGGTGGTATCGACCGCATCGACGAGAAACGCGGGGGCGTAGTGGAAGCGCGCGCCATCCCAGGCCAGCGCGCCTCGTTCACCGAGCGTCACCGCGGTCAGCCGGCAGCCGAAGTCGCGCGCCAGCATCGGCAACGCCCGTAAGGGGTCTGCCTCGCCCAGGAGCCGGGCGGGGAACTCTTCCGAGGCAAGCACGTAGTCGGCCGACTCGAGCAGCCCCTCGACGCCCGAATACAGATTGTCGACGTCCGCAACCACCGGGATTTGGGCTGCCCGGGCCCAGCGTGCCGCCTGCGCCGCGGCAGGGGCATCGTGCCCGTCCACCAGTAGCAGCCTCGCCCGCTCCACCCATCGCCGGTCCAGATGCTCGGGCCGTATCGTCAGCTTCGGATCGCGTCCCCATAGAATCGTTCGCTCCCCCGTGGGCTCATCGACCAGGACGAAAGCAAACTGGCTCCGTGCCCCCCGTGCCACCAGCCAGTGCGCCTCCACGCCCTCCTTGTCCAGCTCCCGCCGCTGAAACTGTCCGGCGTCGTCGTCGCCGACGCTGCCGACGTAGCGGGCGCTCAAACCCCAGCGCCGGCAAGCGACCACGGCGCTAGCCACTTGCCCACCCGCACACCGCTCCACCGAAAGCACCTTCGTCTTCGAATTGAAAGCAGGGAAATGCGGCAGTCGAATGACCGTGTCGGTCGCGTTCAGCCCAACCCCTGCCACGTCGACAATCGCAAGATCATTGGCCATCAGGCCCACCATTAAACGATAGCTTCGGGAATTTGCAAACACGCGGAGGCCGACTATTCGCTGGAAAGACAAGGGGGCAGGGGAGTGATTCGCCCGGAAAGAAGGGAGTCTGATAATGTATTTATTACCGGCAGCTAAGTTTACATAATCCGCGGCGGGTTGCAACTCGTGCTTTCCCACGAAGATCCGCAAGGGCCTTTTGGAACCGCCTGGAAAGTCTGGCGGCGTCGTTTTTCCAAACAGGCTTCCGGAAAGGTAAGCTGCAGCCGCGCGTCCTTTTGGCGCTCAGGTTTGCTTCACCGATGTTGGTGTGCTAAGTAGTGCTGGATTGCGCGCCCAGTTTTTTTGCGCGCCCACCAATGCCAGTCCGCGAATCGGAGGCCATCATTCTGCGCACATACCCGCTCGGCGAAGGCGATCGCCTGGTCAGTTTTCTGAGTCGGGCGGAGGGAAGGGTCCGTGGAGTGGCGCGGGGCGCGCGAAAGCCCAAGAGCCGGTTCGGCGCTTCGCTCGAGCCGCTTTCGCACGTCCGCATCTGGTTTTACGAGCGGGAAACGCGCCAATTGGTAAGAATCAGCCAGTGTGAGCTGATTGAGTCGTTTTTGGAGGCCCAGCGGTCCTATAATGCCAACGTTGCTTTCGGTCTGATCGCGGAGATCAGCGAGGCGGTGCTGCCCGAGCGGGAGCCTTCCGATCCGGCGTTTCGCCTGCTGCTGGCCACTTGCAGGGCGATCCAGTCGCGCGGTTCGATTGCATTGCCGATCGGCTATTTCACGCTATGGACCGTGCGGCTGGGCGGGTGGCTTCCCTCGCTTGACCACTGCGCGGCATGCGGCCGCGACCTTGCCGGCCAGCCGGGCTGGGCTAACACGGAGGGTTCCGGCGTTTTCTGCCGCCAGTGCCGGCCGCCCGGGTCGCGCCCCTTTTCGGCCGAGGCACTGGCAACGGCACGGACCATGCTTCGAGGATCACTTGAAAAGCTGGCGGCGGCCGGCACCCGCGTGCCGGACGAACTGACGAATTACTGGATGGATTTGATCGAGCAGCATATCGAGAGAAAGCTCACCGTGCGCTCGATGCTGGAATTGGCACCCTAATGAAGAAAAACGTGAAGAGACCACCAAAAAGGAAAGGACTCACCTTCCAGCAGCTCATTTTCGACCTCCAGAAATACTGGAGCGATCAGGGCTGCATTCTTCAACAACCGTACGACGTCGAGGTCGGTGCGGGCACGATGCATCCCGAGACCTTCCTGCGCGTGCTCGGTCAGGAGCCTTACCAGGTCGCGTACGTTCAGCCCTCGCGCAGGCCCACCGACGGCCGGTACGGGGAAAACCCGAACCGGCTCTACAAACACACCCAACTTCAAGTGATACTTAAACCAATTCCGGACGCCGTACAGGATATCTATCTCCGCAGCCTTGCCGCGATTGGCATCGATCTGCGCCGCCACGACATCCGCTTCGAGGAAGACAACTGGGAAGCACCGACGCTCGGTGCGTGGGGGATCGGCTGGCAGGTGCTGCTCGACGGCCTGGAAATTACCCAGTTCACCTACTTCCAGCAATGCGGCGGACTCGACCTCGACCCACCCTCGGTTGAGCTGACTTATGGGCTGGAACGGATCGCTTCCTTTCTTCAGGAGGTACCGAGCATCTTCGAATTGCGCTGGTCGGACAAGGTCAGTTACGGGCAGGTACGGCTCATGGAGGAGCAGCAGTTTTCGGCTTACAGCTTCGAGGCGGCCGACGCCGCTACGGCGCGAAAGATTTTTGAGATGTACGAAAGGGAAGCGATGGACCTGCTCGACCAGTTTCCCGAACTCGAGGAGAGCGAGAGGGAACGTTTCCCGGTGCTCGCGGCCTACGACCTGGCGCTCAAGTGTTCCCACCTCTTCAATGTGCTCGATTCGCGGCGGGCCATCTCGACCACCGAGCGGGCGGCGATGATCGGCCGCGTTCGGGCGATCGCTTGCCGCGTAGCCGAGACCTACCTCGCGCAGCGCGGTCAGCTACCGGTGGCCGCCGGGCAGGAGCGGCGATGAGACAGAAAACAAAGGAACGAGCCGCGCCAGGCCAAACCGCCCCGGCGGCCACGCTGTCCCGCGGCACCGGCCATTACCTGCTGGAGGTGGGTTGCGAAGAAATCCCGGCACGCATGCTCGCACGGGCGGCCGAAGAGCTTCGCGTGCTGCTCGGGAAGTATCTGGCCACCTATTCGCTAGCGGATGCCGGCGGCATCCAGGCCTACGGAGCGCCAAGGCGGCTTGTCGCTTCGATCCCGGCGTTGGCCTCGCGTCAACCTGACAGCCGAACGGAAACATTAGGTCCGCCCCGGGCCGTCGCCTTCGATAATGTCGGCGCGCCGACAAGAGCGGCCGAGAGCTTTGCAGCGAAACAAGGCGTTCGCGTCGGGGATTTGGAGATCACCTCGACGCCGCGGGGAGAATATGTTGTTGCGAGGCGCCTGGTCCACGGTCGGCCGGCTCGCGAGATCCTGGCCGAGATCGTGCCTCGGGCAATTCTGGAACTCTCGTTCCCGAGGAGCATGTATTGGACCAGAGGGAACGGGGCACGCTTCGTTCGCCCGATCCGCTGGATCGTCTCGCTGCTCGATGATAAGGTCGTGCCATTCGCCATAGGCGACATACAGGCCGGACGTTTCTCCCACGGCCATCGCTTCCTCAGTCAGCAGGAAAAGATTCCGATCGCCAGGGCGGCCGACTACCTCGCCCAGCTCAGGGCCCATTTCGTTCTCGCCGATCCGGAGGAACGGCGGGACAAGATCCGTAAGGAACTGGCGCGCCTGGTGGCGCAACGGCGCCTGCGCCTACGGCCCGATCCGGACCTGCTCGAGGAAATCGTCTATCTGAACGAATATCCCACCGCGCTACTGGGCAACTTTGACGAGGGGTATCTCGAACTGCCGGAGGAGATCCTCGTCACGGTGATGCGCGGCCATCAGAAGTACTTCGCCGTCGAGGACCGGAGCGGGCGGCTTGCGCCGCATTTCGTCGCGATCATCAACATGAAGACCGACCCCGGCGGAACGATCCGCAGCGGCCACGAACGAGTCCTGCGTGCCCGGTTTGCCGACGCACAGTTCTTCTGGGACACTGACCAAAAATGTCGGCTCGCCGACTATCTTACCCGGCTCACCGGCGTCACCTATGAATCCCGGCTCGGCAGTTACTTCGACAAGGTCGAGCGCCTGCGTCGCCTGGCCCGGGGCATCGCCGAGCAATGGTTCAATTCGGGTATTCCCGAGGCGGATCTTCCCACCGCCGACCGCGCCGCCGAGTTGGCCAAATGCGACCTGGTCACCGAAATGGTCCGCGAGCTGCCGGAATTGCAGGGCATCGTCGGCGGGCTCTACGCCGCCGAGCAGGGCGAGCCGGTGTCAGTCTCCTGGGCCATCTACGATCAGTACCATCCCGAAGGGCTTGACGACTCGATCCCGCGCAACCTTGCCGGCTGCGCACTCGCCATCGCCGACCGGCTCGATTCACTCGTTGGCTGTTTCTCGGTTGGGCTGGTTCCTTCCGGATCGAGCGACGCCTTCGGCCTGCGCCGCGCCGCGTTGGGAATCGTAAAGATCCTGCTGGAGCGCAGGCTGACCTTTTCGCTGTCGGCAACAATTGCGGCATCGGCCGGCCTGTTTCAAAGCCTAAAGCCCCAGATCGAGGTATCTCCCGAAGCGGAGAATCAGGTCCGCCAGTTCGTCCAGGAGCGCGCGCGGTACATTTTTCACGAGCGCTTCGGCTACGGTTACGACGAGATCGACGCCGTCCTCGCCGCCGGGGCAGATGACCTGGTGGACGCCGAGCAACGGATCGCCGCCGTGCGCGCGGTGCGGCGCACGAAGAATTTCGAGCCGCTGGCCGTGGCGTTCAAACGGATCAGGAACATCCTCGAAAAGGCGGGCCCAACCGAGGAGTGGCGGCTCGAGGCGGTGAGCAGGGAATTGCTCGGGGAAGCCGCCGAGCGCGACCTGCTGGCGGCCGCGGAGCGGGTGAGTAAGGAGGCCTCGCGGCTGAAGCGCGCCGGCCGTTATCGGGAAGCGCTGGAGGCGATCGCGGGCTTGCGCCCCGAAGTGGATCGTTTCTTTGACGATGTGTTGGTGATGAGCGAAGATTTGTCTGTGCGTAAAAATCGACTGACACTTCTGGCGCAGCTCCTGCGGGAGTTCTCCACGATCGCCGATTTTTCCGAGATTCAGACCGAAAATTCAGCGCGCTGAGCTCCAAACGAAACGCCGATGTCGGCGCGCCGACCAAAGGAAGGGAAGGGTGAACCACAGATGAAATATGTCTACTTCTTTGCTCGCGGGAAAGCCGAAGGATCGGCGGCGATGAAGGAACTGCTCGGGGGAAAGGGCGCCGGCCTGGCGGAAATGACTCGGATCGGCCTGCCCGTTCCGGCCGGCTTCACGATCACGACGCAGACCTGCGACTATTACTTCCAGCACAAGCGCACCGTGCCTCGCGAACTCGCGGCACAGGTGAAGAGCGCCATGCAGCGCCTGGAAAAAGCCACCGGAAAGCGCTTCGGCGATACGAGCGATCCGTTGCTCGTCAGCGTCCGCTCGGGCGCAGCGGCGTCCATGCCTGGCATGATGGAAACGGTTCTCAACCTCGGGTTGAACGACGACTCGGTTGTCGGCCTGGCCTCGGCCACGGGCAATCCCCGTTTCGCCTGGGACGCTTACCGCCGGTTCATTCAGATGTATTCCAGCGTGGTGGAGAACCTGCCGAAGCATGATTTCGAGGAACGGCTGCGCGCCGTGCGCAGCAGCTTCGGAGCGGCGGACGATACCAAGATCCCCGCCGAGGGTTGGCAAGAGATTGTCACCCAGTTCAAAGAAATCTACCGAAACCACACGCGGCACGACTTCCCACAAAAGCCCGAGGAACAGCTCTGGGGCGCTATCCGCGCCGTTTTCGAATCCTGGATGGCCGACAAGGCGGTCACTTACCGCCGCGTGGAAAAAATCACGGGGCTGCTGGGCACCGCGGTGAGCGTCGTACAGATGGTCTTCGGGAACTGGGGCGAGGATTCCGGCACGGGTGTCTGCTTCACCCGCGATCCCTCCTCGGGTGATGGTTTGCACTTCTACGGCGACTTCCTGCCCAACGCGCAGGGAGAAGACGTTGTTGCCGGGATCCGCAATCCACTCCCGCTCACCGAAATGGCCAAGCGGCTGGCCGGGCCCTATCGCCAGCTCGAGCGCGCCCGCAAGCTGCTGGAGCGCCACTACCGCGATATGCAGGACGTCGAATTTACCGTCCAGCAAGGTCAGCTCTATATCCTCCAAACGCGCACTGGCAAGCGAACCCCTGCCGCCGCGTTTCGTATCGCCGTGGATCTGGCCAACGAGGGGCTCATCGCAAAGAGGGAAGCCGTGCAGCGGATCAAGCCGCACGATATCGAGCGCCTTTTCTACCCCGTGATCGATCCCGACTTTTCTCAAGAAAAACTTCAAGCTGCCCAAATGGCCAGCGGCATCAACGCGGTTCCGGGTGCGGCCGTGGGCCGCGCCGTTTTCAGCGCGCAGGAAGCCGAGGAATGGGCTAAGAACGGGGAAAAGGTGATCCTGGTCCGCCGGGAAACCAGCCCGGAGGACGTCGGTGGCATGTACGTGGCGCAAGGCATCCTGACCGCTACTGGCGGAAAGACGAGCCACGCCGCCGTTGTGGCCCGGGGCTGGGGCAAGTGCTGCGTCGTCGGTTGCGAGGCGCTCGAGGTGGACTATGCAGCCAAGCGCATGAGCGTCAACGGCCACGTCGTCAGACAGGGAGACTGGATCACGCTCGACGGAAACGAGGGCCTCGTTTACCAGGGGCAGATCCCGGTCGCCATGCCGAAACTCCCTCCAGCTTATTTCACACTTCTCGGCTGGGCTGACGGTATTCGCCGGCTCGGCGTTCGCACAAATGCCGATACGCCGCACGACGCGCGGAAGGCGCGCGAAATGGGCGCCGAGGGCATCGGGCTCTGCCGCACCGAGCACATGTTCTTCAAGGATTTCGAGTTCCCCGAGCGCAGCGCCGAACGCCAATTTGCGATTCAGGAGATGATCCTGGCCGATACGCAAGAAACGCGGCGGCGCGCGCTAGACAAGCTGCTCCCGTTCCAGCGTCGCGACTTCATCGGCATTTTCGAGGCAATGAAGGGCTTGCCCGTCACCATCCGGCTAGTCGATCCACCGCTCCATGAGTTCGTTCCTCACGAGCCGGAACGGCAGCGGGAACTCGCCGAGAAGATCGGCATCAGCACCGAGCAGGTGGCTAAGCGCGTCGAGCAACTGCGCGAGGCGAATCCGATGCTCGGGCACCGTGGCTGCCGCCTGGCCATCACCTATCCGGAAATTCTGGAGATGCAAGTGCGCGCGATCATGGAAGCCGCGGTCGACTGCAAGAAACGGGGCATTCAAGTGATTCCTGAGATCATGCATCCGCTCACGATGGACAAGAAAGAGCTGTCGATTCTCGCTGACGCCACGCGGCGCGTGGCCGGGCAAGTGCTCAAAGAGGCCGGGGTAAAGTTGAACTACACGGTCGGTACGATGATTGAGTTGCCGCGCGCCGCCTTGCTCGCGGATCAGATCGCTGAGGTAGCCGAATTCTTTTCCTTCGGCACGAACGACCTCACGCAAACCGTGATGGGGCTTTCGCGCGACGATGCCGGACGTTTCCTGCCCGATTACGTCGACGAGAAGAAGGCCGGCGTGTTCAAGGCTGATCCGTTCCAGTCGCTCGACACCGATGGCGTTGGGCTGCTGGTCCGATGGGCGATCGAGCGCGGACGTTCCACGCGGAAAAACCTGAAGGTCGGCATCTGCGGTGAACACGGCGGCGATCCGGACAGCGTCCATTTCTGCCACCGCGTGGGCATGAACTACGTCAGCTGCTCGCCCTTCCGCGTGCCGATCGCGCGTCTCTCGGCAGCGCATGTGGTGATCGAGGAAGAACAGGCCAAGGCAAAAGGCGGAGCGAAGGGCAAATCCAAGCCGAAGGCCAAGGCCCGGCCGAAAGCGAAGGTCAAGGCAAGACGGAAGTAATCTTCAAGTATCACTCGACGTCGCGGCGGGCGCCTGCAACGCCCGCCGCTTCGTTTATGTGGGCATCTTCAAGAAAAAGTAGAGGCCCACAAAAAAGAAGATCGCGTCGGGCGCCCAGCCGGCGATGAATGGCGGCAATTGTCCGACCGCGCCCATCGCCTCGAAAAGGGCTGCCGAGGCCCAGTAGACGATTCCGATCCCCACTCCCGCCGCCAAGCCGCCGACCGCGCCTCTCGTGCCCAGCAGAAACGGAAACGGAATCCCGATCAGAATGATGATGGCCGCAAGCAGCGGGAACGCGAATTTCCGCTCCCATTCCACCGAAAGTCGCGAGACGTCGAATCCGGCATGTTGCAGCTGGGAGATGTACCGGCCCAACTGGCGCCAGTTCATCTGGTAGGCCTGGAGGGCCACTCGCTGGAAATAGCTGGGCGGCTCGTCGATTTCCGGCAGGGAACTAACGGTGAAGGGCTGATACTTGACCACTTTTTCGTTCCGGAAATCGCGCACCCAGCCCTGTTCGAGCACCCAGGAATGGATTGCCGGCTCCCACCGCGCACGCCGTGCAAAGACGCGCCGGCGCAGGGCAAAAGTCTTCGCGTTCAGTTCGAAAACGTTCAGGCCGCCAAAGACTTGGTGATCCGCGTCGTAGATCTCGTAGTTGTAAATCTTGTCGCCGCGGCCGAAGATCCAGCGCAGACGGGGCTGGAAGTAGGTTTGGGCCGGCAGGCCCTTGATCCGGTTGCGGAGGGCATCCTGCGTCCGGTTTGTGTAGGGCAGGATGCTGGCATCCATCGCGAAAAGTCCCCCGGCAAGCAACAGACCGGCGACGATCAGGGGCAGGGAGACGCGGTAAAGGCTGATGCCGGAGGCCTTGAAGGCGGTGACTTCGTTGAATTTACTCATCACGGCGAGCGTTGCCAGCGTGCCGATCAGCGCGGCAAGCGGTGCGAGCCTGTAGAAGAAGAGTGGCGCCAGATAGACGAAATAACGAGTGACCACTCCCATACTCGCGTGGTGGGTCGCAATGTCGTTCAGCAATTCGAAGAAGGTGAACACCTCCATCAGCACCACGAAGCCCACCAGCGTCAGCAGAAAGTAGAAGAGGAAGCTGCGAAGCGCGTAGAGGTCGATCAGCGAGGGAAACCGGCCGATTCTCCAGCTCTGTGCGCCGGCCGTGCTCCTTGCCATTCCCCCTTCAGCCCCATGCGGTGCGCGACGTCCCAGTCCAGCTAGTCGTTCGGAGAAAAATTCCGACCATCGCGCACTGCGAACGCTATCGATGCCCACCAGCAGCGCCGCGCCCACCGCGAACCAGACCAGGTTGGCCAGCCATACACCAAGCCACGGCGATAACACCCCTTGCCGCGCCTTTCCCACGCCGATCACAAAGACCAGGTAGTAGCCGGCCAGCAGCACCAGCGTCAGCACGAAACCCATCGCCCGCCCAGACTGCCCCGGCCGCGCGCCGATTGCCACCGCCAGCAATGCAAAAACTAGGCAGGCGAGCGGGAAGGCGAAACGGCGCTGCAGTTCCACACGGGCTTCCCGCCATCCCGCACCGCGCGTGGACAACAACTGGCTGATGCTTTCGCGGGGAGGGGAAAGGGCGCCAGACAGATGATGGCTCATGCCAGCCAGGCTCAACGCGAGATCGCTAGAAGCAAAGGTCGCTACCGTGTACCGGCTTGGCTGGCTCGGTTCGTAGGTGTGCGTGGCGCCATCTTGCAAGTGAAGCTGGAGGATGTCCGAGCCGGGACGCGGGACAAGGATCGCATTCTTGGCCAAGGTCACCTCGCTGACGCCGCCCTTGCCCGTCTGGGCCAGGAAGACGCCGCGCCAGCGACGGCCGGAAGCGCTGGAATCCTCCACGTACAGGATCAGGTTCTTGAATTCCTCCTGAAAGACGCGTGGTTCCACGTCGATCGAGGTTTGCGATCTCAGCAACCTGGATTCCAGTCGATTGAGTTCGTTCAGGGACTGCGGCACTAGCCAGACGGTGTTGCCGAGCGAAAGGAGGGTGCCGGCCAACGCAAAAATGCCGATCGGAACCAACAAATGCCGGCGGCTGATCCCCAGCGAATTCAGCGCAACGATTTCGCTATCGGCGCCGAGCCGGCCCAGCCCGATTAGTGCTCCCACGAGCACCGCGATCGGAAGGGAAAAGGAGAGAACGGGAGGCAATGCGCAGACGACCAGGAGCAGCGTCGTGCCGGCGTTGTTCCAGTGCCGCACCACCAGGTCCATCAGCTGCACCAGCCTCGGCACGAAGAAGACAAAGGTGAAAACGCCCAAGCCCAGCAGGGCGTGAGAAGCAAGTTCGCGGCAAATGTAGCGGTTGATGACCCGCATTCGAATGGGCCGCCATTTTAGCACGCCGGGTGCGCCTGCTCCCGCCCGGTTCGGGGAATGGCTTTCCTTCATCAACTTCTACTTTGACACATACACCCGCCCAATTGCCGCACTGCTGCCGTCGACGCCATGTGTTGCCTGCTGCCGACTCCGAAATGCTCACAAGCATTATGGGGATGGGGAAACCGTGTAAACGGTTTCCGAAAGTTTTCGCCGCCTTCAAACTTTTTCACTGCGACTGGCTCACCAGCCAGTCGGCTGAGCCGCGATTTGAGGACCTGCAGCGGCCTGCCGATCCCCCGAGCATGAGAGCCGGTACGCGAGCATCCATCGCATTCGCAATCAGGCGAAACAGAACCTTCAAGTTTTAGCTCAAGTACAAAAACGCGGCCGTTTCCTTGACGGCCACGCCCACCTACGGCCGATTCCCGGGCAACATGCCAAAAACTCTAACGACGATCGCTTGCCCTATGCAGTTCAGAAAACACTTTAAGACTGCCCGGGCCGGCAAAACCGCAGTTCAAGTTTTACCTGCGGAATGACAGCCTGGGATTTTGCCTTAGAAAAGCTTCACGGCCACCGAATCCGGGCGCTTTCCTACCGGAACCAGCGTCACCAGGTGCGGTCCTTCGCGGGCAATCACCGCCAGATCGTTCGACCCGGCGTCGGCCGCCAGCAGCATGCGCTCATCGAGGCCGAGGGCGCAGGCCACCGGACGCTGGCCGGTCGGAGCCGAGCCGAGAACCTCGCGGTAAGCGAGGTTGACGGCGACCACTCGGCCGGCGCTGCGGTCGCAGGCGTACAAAAGCGAGCCGTTTCGCGTGACCACGCCGGAAGCGGGATCGGAGCCCAGTTCCACGTAATCGTCCACGTCGTTGGTCCACGTATTGATAACGGTGAGGCCGTGCGTATCGGGCGAGAGCACGTATACCTCGCCACCGTCGGGCTTGAGCAGCAGGGCATTGGTGCGGCCACCGGCCTCGATCCGCGTCAAAAGCTCGGGCGGGCTGAGCCGAAGCACGGAAACCAGATCGGTGGTCGCGGAACCCACAAACGCTTTGGAGCTGTCGGGCAGGATCACCAGCGCGTCGGGTTGCGGGCCGACCGGAACCGTTGCGATGGAGTTGAGCGTGGCCGCGTCGAGCACGCTGATGGTGGAATCCTCGCGGTTCGCCACCAGCACCCATTTCCCGTTGGGCGACGCCCGGACGATCGTTGGCCGGCGGCCGACCCGGCCGCTGGCGACCACCTGACGGGTCGCGCAATCGATTGCCACAACGGAGTCTGAGCCGGCACACGCGACGTAGGCGAGCCGGCCGTGGGGAGAAAAGTTTAGCGAGTCCGGCTCGGAACATACCGGGATCCGTATCACGTGGCCGGTCGGCGCTTCGATCACCCAAACGTATCCGCCCCCGGTGCTCACACCCCAAATTTCCTTGCGCGTCGGGTGCGCGTGAATCGAGGCGGGCAGCGGTCCGACCGGGATCGTCTGTACCGCGGAAAGCGTGACCAGGTTCACGGCCGTGACCGTTCCGTCGCCGGCATTGGCAACGTAGGCGTAAAGGTGAACGCCGGGGCGGAGAATCGTCGGCCGACTCTCCCGTACTACTTCACACGTTGCTGCCCCGGCCAGCACGACGAGGGCAAGCAGCAAGCGGATGTGGGAACGCCAGTTCATTCGTGGAGGCGCCGGCACTTGCTGTTGGCAGTTGCGGCGAATTCGGGAAACCAGGAGGACAACGTGCTCACCTTGCCGCACCTCGCTGCGGCGCCACCGCTCCCGTCTGCTGGCGGCCCGCACGCAAGAATTTGGCTGTGCGGCTGAAGGAGGGTGGCACGAGGGTCAGTTTACGGAACGGGAAAGCACAGCGGCGATCTGTCGCACTTCGCCCATGAGCACTTCGAATTCTTCGGGTGAAATCGACTGAAAGCCGTCGGAAAGGGCATGATCCGGGTCGTGATGGACCTCGATCAGCAGGCCGTCGGCGCCAACGGCCACCGCGGCCCGGGAAAGCGGCCGCACTTTCGTTCGGCGACCGGTGCCGTGGCTCGGATCGACCAGGATCGGCAGATGGCTCACTCCGTGAACAGCCGGAACCACGCTCAAGTCCAGTGTGTTTCGCGTATGGTCGGAAAAGGTGCGCACGCCTCGCTCGCAAAGCGCCACGTTGTAGTTGCCTTCCGACATCACGTATTCGGCGGCCATCAGGAACTCGTCGAGTGTCGCCGCCATGCCCCGCTTCAGCAGCACCGGCTTGCGGGCGCGCCCGGCACGCTTCAGCAGCGAGAAATTCTGCATATTGCGCGCGCCGATCTGAATGACGTCCGCATATTCCTCCACGAGATCAAGGCTCTCGTTGTCCACGGCCTCCGTCACGATTCCCACGCCGTAGGCTTCGCGGGCCTCGGCCATGATTTTCAGCCCTTCGAGCCCGAGCCCCTGAAAGCTGTAGGGCGATGTCCGCGGCTTATAGGCGCCTCCGCGCATCAGGCGTGCCCCGCCGGCTCTGACCCGCTCGGCCGCGGCGAAAAACTGCTCGCGATTTTCCACGGCACAAGGCCCCGCGATCACGCCAAAATGCGGGCCCCCGATGCGCACTTCTCCCGATGGCGTCGGAATGACCAGCACGGAATCTTCGGGTTTCACCTCGCGGCCCACCAGTTTGTAGGGCTTGCTGACCGGGATGCACTCGACCACGCCGGGCATGCTATCTAGGAACGCGAGATCGACCGCGCTCTTGTTCCCGGTAATGCCGATCGCCGTGCGCGTCTCGCCGGGAATCGGATGGGCCTTCAGCCCGAGGTTTTCGATCCGCTCGCAAACGGCACGGATCTCCTGTTCAGAAGCGTTTGTTTTCATAACGACGAGCATGGGTTTCTCCGGAAGAAGAAGCGAGTGTACTCCATGCGCCACAGGCCCGCAAACCTTGCAAGATCAGCGCGTCAGGTTCTTTTCTGTGAAATTTTGCAAAGTGTGCGGCTTCCCCGGCCGAATCCGGCCTGCCATCCCAATCCGGCTCGACGCTGGCGCGCCGGCCTTTTGGTACATCACTCCCTTCCACGCGGACCGGGCGGCCCGTGCGGCGGTTCCAGCGGAACCGGAGGTTTCTCAGGAAACCCCGGCCGCGCTCTTGAACCCAGGGATCGCGCTCGCGGCGCTATTTGAAACCGCTTGCGGCTCGTCGAGATCCGTTATTTCCCCGACTGAATAGGGAGCCTCACGGTTGCAGGCCGGGCACCACGCAAGAAAAATCCGGCGCGACAGGATGTCGATTCCGGCCGCTTCCGATTCTTGAGATTCAGAGGGTTTAAAAGGCACGGGGAAAGGTCTCCCGCAATGAAGGCAGATCACTCCCCAGTTTCGCTCAGGCTCTACTTTTTGTTCCATTCATTCACCCATCTGCAACGGTATGATTCCCCCACTCGGAAAGCTTACCGCAGTTTTGCGGATCGCTCCGCAGCCCCCGCCCGGGTTTAGTGCCGATCGGGCCAGCGGGCGAGTCTACACCACGGATAGCCCCGGGGAAGTGTGAACGTTCGGTGAACAATCCGGCTTATCCACACATTTTCCACAGACGCGGAGATCCGCACGATCCCCGCCGCCCCTTCACAACCCCGGCCGCCGGCGTGTAACATGAGCCTTGGCTGCGGCTTACGCGTGGCGGAGGGGGACAGCCCGATGACGAGGTCTGGAGACAATCGTTCATGATGCCCGCGCCGGGGAGCGAAACCGCGACCGAGGCCAAACCCGCCAAAATCGCTTCACACAATTATCCAGGCGCCCTCGTCGTGGTGGAGGGCATCGACGGCTCGGGCAAGAGCACGCAGCTACATCTGCTGAAGCGCTGGCTGGAAGTTGGCGGCTACCGCACCCATTTTACCGAATGGAACTCGTCGCCCCTTGTCGCCACGGCCACCAAGCGAGGGAAGAAGCGCCGCCTGCTCACGCCGGTCACCTTTTCGCTGATTCACGCCACCGATTTTGCCGATCGCTATGAGCGCCAGATCCTGCCCTTGCTGCGCAGCGGCCATCTGGTGCTCGCCGACCGTTACGTCTACACGGCCTACGCCCGCGACGGCGCCCGTGGCTGCCCTACGCCCTGGCTGCGGAACCTCTATCGCTTCGCCACTCAGCCCGACATCACTTTCTATTTCCGGGCCCCGCTGGAGATTGCCGTCGAGAGGATCCTCAGCGGCCGGCCGCGCTTGAAATTCTACGAGGCCGGCGCCGATCTCGCCCTATCGCTCGACCGGGTCGAGAGTTTTCGCATTTTCCAGGGCATGATTCTCGAGCGTTACGACCAGCTGATCGAATCGGAGAATTTCGTGCTCATGGACGGGACAATGCCCGTGCATAAACTCCAGCAGCAGATGCGCGAGATCGTCTCGGCGCGGATCGATCTGAAGCGCTTTTCCACCTCATGAGCGGCGACGCCAAAACCCCGTCGAAAGCGGAGCATCGCCCGGCGACCGTCGATACGATCGAGGCGCCGGGCCCGGTCGCGGTTCCCTCGGTGATTTCGCTGAATCTTTCCGAGGCCGGGCGAAAGGAGATCGGCGGCCACCTGATCGTGATCGAGGGCACCGACGGTTCGGGGCGCTCCACGCAGATCGCCCTGCTCACCGAATGGCTCGAATGGCAGGGATTCGCCGTGCAGACGATGGGTCTGCGGCGCTCGGCGCTGATCGGGCGCGATATCGACGCTCTGCTGGCGCGCAACGTGGTCACCCGCTACACGCTCGCGCTGATGTACGCCACCGATTTCTACAACCAGCTTGAGAGCCGCATCATTCCCGCGCTCCATTCCGGCATGGTGGTGCTCGCCGACCGGTATTACTACACGCTGATCGTGCGCGCGGTCGTGCGCGGCATCGATCGTGAATACGCCCACCAGCTCTACGCCCTCGCCCTGCGGCCGGACCTCACCTTTTTCCTCAACCTCCGGCCCGAGGTCTCCTTCGTCCGCGAATTCAAGAAGTCTCCGGCCATCAGCTATTGGGAAGCGGGCCGCGACATGCACCTCTCCGACGACCTCTACCAATCGTTCATCCAGTATCAGGGCATGCTGCGCAAGGAATTCGTCTATCTCGCCAAGCGCCACAACTTCATCACCTTCAACGGAGAAGGCTCGGTTCGCATGGTCAACGCCGATCTGCGCCGCCGCATTGCCGAGCACCTCGGCATCCGCAGCGTCCGCTACCAGCCCTCTCAAGCGCTGGTCCATCTATGGGGCTAGTCTGGGGCTCGCCGGTTCGGATCGCGGCCATCGATGCCGGCTCCAACGCCATCCGTCTCGCAATCGCGGAAGTCCGGCCCGGAGCCGGCCTGGCTGTCGTCGAAACCGAGCGCTATCCCGTTCGCCTGGGCCATCGCGTCTTTCTGGAACGCAGGCTCGACGCGGCCACGATCGACCGTGCCGCCCAGGCATTTCGCCGTTTTCGCCGGCTGCTTGACCGCTATCAGGTGAAGTCCTACCGCGCCGTCGCCACCAGCGCAGCCCGCGAGGCAGGCAACCGCCAACTCCTGCTCCGGCGCATTCGCCGCGTTTCCAACCTACGCCTGCAAGTGATCAGTTCGGCCGAGGAGGCGCGGCTCGTGCGCCACGCGGTCGTCCAGGCACTCGGCGCCAACGCGGCGCCGCGGCTGATCTTCGATCTCGGCGGCGGCAGCCTCGAGATCACCCTGCTCCACGCCGAAGGCGTGGAGCGCTCCTTCGCCTTGCCGCTCGGCACCGTTCGCCTGATGGAATCGCTCGGCCTGGGCGACCGGATGACGCGCGACCAGCAACGCGCCCTGCGCGACCGCGTGCTGGCCACGTTGGTTTCGGCTTGGCCCGATCCTCCCGACCTCGCCGACAGTGTCGTCGTCGGCTGCGGCGGCAATGCCGAGGCGCTGGCCCGCATCACGGCCGGCGCGCCGTTGCGCGGCGTTCCGGTGCTGCACATGGGCCTGCTGAAGCGCTTCCTGCCGGAAATTCTGAGGCTGGATGTGTCGGCCCGGATGAAGGCTTTCGGCGTCCGCCGCGACCGTGCCGACGTCATGGCGGTGGCCGCGGTCATTTTCACCACGCTGGCAGAGTGGCTCGATCTGCGCAACGTGCTCGTCCCCGGCGTCGGCGTGCGCGAGGGCATCCTGAACGACCTCGCCGTTTCCTTGCTGCGCCGCCCTCCCAGCGCCGGACAGGCGCGCCGCGCCCGCCGCCTGCTCGCCGGCGCGAGGGCTTTCGCCGAAGCGCTGCGCTGCGATTCGGCTCACGCCGAGGGCGTGCGCTCGCTCGCCGTGTCCTTTTTCGACCAGCTGGCGCCGCTGCACGGCCTGCCGCCTGAGCTGCGCCTGTCGCTCGAGCTGGCTGCGGTACTCCACGACGTGGGCCGGGTTGTGAATCCCGAGGGCCATCAGAAGCACGGGGAATATCTGGTCCGCCACGGGCGGCTGCCCGGGCTGAGCCCTGCCGAGCGCGAACTGGTCGCCTGCCTGGTGCGGTACCATGGCGCGGTCGAGCCGGCGCTGCGGCACAAGCTCTATGCCTCGTTCAGCCCGCGCGAGCGCCGCCAGGTGCGCGTGCTCGCCTCCCTGCTGCGCATCGCCGTCGCCCTGAACACCCCGCCGTCGGCCGCCGTCGTGAATCATGCCGCCGCCTGGGTACACGCCGGCGAAGTCATCTTCGAAATTCCTTCCGGCGCGGGACTGGCCGGCCGCCTGCGCCAGGCGCGCCGCGGCGCCGCTTTGTTCGAGCAGGAATTCCAGCGCAAGGCCGTCTTCCGCCGCGCCAGCCACGGCCGGGCCGGAGCCGGCGTCGGCAAACGTGCCGGCCGGCACGCCGAGCGGAAGTCGCGCAAAAGAACTTCCAGCAAGGCCGCCTGACCGCGGCGGCTCTCGTCCGCCTCGGCGGTTCGCTCGCAGAAGGGGGAGAAAAAAGAGATATGCTGCTCTATCTCGTGCGTCACGGAATCGCCGCCAGCAAGACCGATCCCGCCAGCCCTCCCGATGCCGAGCGGCCGCTGACGCCCAAGGGAATCGAGAAAACCACAACCGCGGCGCGCGGCCTGGCGGAACTGCACATCCGTCCCTCGGTCCTGATTTCCAGCCCGCTGCTGCGCGCCATCCAGACAGCCGAGATTTTCGCCGAAGCTTTGGGCTTTCCGATCACACGCATCCGCCGCAGCGACAATCTGGCGCCGCAGAGCAAGCCCCTGCTCTTTTTCGCCGAGGTGGCGCAAATGAGGGCGCGAGAAGTGATGTGCTTCGGCCACGCACCGCACCTCGACGAAGCCATTGCCGCCGCCACAAGCCGCGGGCCCGCCTTCACACAGTTGAAGAAGGGAGGCGTGGCGCTGCTCGACATCGAATCCTTCGAGCCGCCCAGGGCCCTGCTGTGCTGGCTCTACACGCCCAAAGTGCTTCGCCGCCTGGCCCCGTAGGAAAAATCTCCCCGCCAGCACGACCCTCGCGCTCGCCAAGCCCGTGCCTGCCTCGGCACAACCCTGCTTTCATTTGCAAGATGGGAGAAGGGAAGAACCGTGCCGCAAAGCCGGCCCGTTGTCGCGAACCACCCCTCTGAAGTGAAAGGAGGCAGACGATGCTACGTCTCCGGCAGCACGGAGACGGGCCGTTTGCAGGCGATCTCGAACAGGTGTCGCGCGCTGGCGATGTAGGAAGCGCGCGGCTCGGCGCCGGTATAGCCGCCGGCGCGAATGGCAATCCCGTCGCGGCCGATCCGGGCCCGCAAGCTCCGCACCGAGGCGTCGTGGTCGCGGTCGAAGGCGTTGGCGAGCCGCAGGATGCCGGCCAGCAGCAGCACCTTTTGCCTGCGGTCGGGCGGCAAACGCCGGAAGCCGGCGTGCCGGGCCTGCGGCAGCGCCCGCCGATGATAGCGGGCCACCAGCCCCGCCAGCCGCATCTCTTCCGCTGTCCAGCCGAGCGGCGCCCGGCGTTGCGCGATCATGCGGCAGGAGCGCTTGTGATGCGAGCGCGGTCCGCCCGCGCGGCCCACATCGTGCGCCAGCGCCGCGATTTCGAGCACCCGGCGCGTGTCACCGTTGCCTTGCGCCCCGCCCATTCCGGCCGCCGCCAGCTGGTCGTAGAGTTCCAGGGCGAGCTTTCTCACGTGCTTCGCGTGGTCCAGGTCCGGCGTCAGGAAAGCCGCCCAGGCCTCGATCCACGCCATGGCCGCCGCATCCAGCGCCTTGCCTTGCGGCAGTGCGCGCCTCCACGCGAGCCAGAGCGAGCGCGGCCCGGACATTTTCTCCCGATAGACACGGATCCGCTCGGCCGAGAGTTCCTCGATCCTCTCCTTCCAGCGCCGGCGCTCCCGCGTGTCGCCCAGCTTCCCGAGCGAGCGAACCATCGCGAGCAGCAGGTCGAGGTCGTGCAGTTCGCCGAGCGCGTCCTGCATCTCCTTGAGATCGTTCAGCCAGCCCGCCGCCCGCATGGGCAGGAAGTTTTCCACCGTGTAGCGGAATTTCTTCAGCCCGATTCGCGCGCGGTGAAAAGCGCTGTGCGAGCCGCCGCGCACGGCCTTGCGGTGCAACGCGTAAGCCTGCTCCCAGCGTTCCGTCGCCAGGTACTCGGCCGCCGGCCCATCGGCCGGCAGGCGAGCCGCATGCGCGGCCAGGTGCTCGGCCCAGGGCTTCCAACGCTTCCGGTTGAATCGCGTCAGCGCCTTCCGCGCCTCGCGTTCCTCTTCCCGTTCCGTTTCAGTGAGTTGGCGCAGCAGGGCCTCGCCGACGGGTCCTGGTCCTGCATCGGGAGCAATCCGCTTGACCCAATCGAGCAGCACCTGCGTGTCGCGCAGGCGGCCAAGCCGTTTGAAGAGCCGTTGCCCCTGCTTGTGCAGGTCACTCCAGGCCGCATCGGGGTCGAGCGTGCGGAAAACCTCAGCCATCGAGAGGCAGCGCCGCAGCGCCACTCGCAAATCGTGCACCGGATCCGCTTCGAGCGCAGCGCCCGCCGCGGCGTGCTCTTCGATCACCGCGCCCATCCAGTGCGCAAACTGGGCTTCGATTTTCGGAGCGGAAATTGCCGTTGCTTCAGCCATCCAGGGCTCTTCCGGGTCAGGGAACGCTGCAAGCGGTAGGACATCTCCATTCTAGAATGCGCAGCTTGCAGCGGCCAAGCGGGCCGCGGCGCGCCGTCACGCCGTGCATGCCGATGGCCGCTGCCTTGGCTCGGGCGCGTGCGTCCAGTAGAATGACCGTTTACGAGCCGCAACAGGGGCGTGGCACACAGACATCGGGAGGGGAAGCGCTCAACCGAGCCGGGCAAAAAGCTCGGCGTGGGCTGGGTCGCCTCGGCATCGTCACGTCGGCGAAGGAAACTCTTGGCGCAGGCACAACCATCATCCGAAAGCCAACCGGCAAGACCGGTCGCGGGCGCTGCTTTCCGCGGCAGGAAACCGGACGAAGCTGCCAGGCCGGCAGCCGGGCAAGGGACAAGCGAGACGCAGGCCGCCAGACGCAGAATCGGCGCGCACACCTCGATCGCCGGAGGAGTTTGCGAGGCGCTCGAACTGGCACGACGGCTTCGCTGCACCACGCTGCAGATTTTCTCGGCCAGCCCGCGGATGTGGAGCGACGGTCGCAGGCAAATCGACCCCGGCCAGGCCGCCGCGTTTCGCGAGCGGAGGCTCGCGCTCGGCCTCGACCCGGTCGTGATCCACGCCAACTACCTGATCAACCTGGCTGCGCCCGACCGGCATACGCGCGCACTCTCGATTCGCGGCTTCCGTGGCGAACTGGAGCGGGCAATCGCCCTCGGCGCCGATTACCTGGTGGTGCATCCGGGCAGCCGGCGCGAGAGCAAGTTCGAAGACGCGGTCGAGCGCATCGGCGATTCGCTCCGGCAGGCGGCGGAGGGCCTCGATCTCGGCCGGCTGCGCGTCCTGATCGAAATCACCGCCGGGCAGGGAAGCGTTGTCGGTTCGCATGTCGGGGAGCTGCGCGCCATTCTGGATGCGTGCCCCGAACTCGATCTGGGCGTCTGCCTCGATACCGCGCACTTGCTCGCCGCCGGCTATGAGATTCGCACCGCCGCCGGACTCGATGCCACGCTGGAGGAAATCGACCGGGCGATCGGGCTGGGGCGCGTGCGCGTGGTGCACGTCAACGATTCCAGGTCACCGCTGGGCTCGCGCGTCGATCGCCACGAACATCTCGGCCGCGGCCACATCGGCCTCGATGCCATGGGCCGCATCGTCAACCATCCCCGGCTCGCCGGGCGCGCCTTCCTGCTGGAAACGCCGATCGACCGGCCGGGAGACGACTGGCGGAATGTGCGCGCGTTGTGGCGGCTGGCGGGCGTCGAATGGAAACGGCCGGCGGGCGCTGGCGACGGTTTTCGGCCGCGCCGGCAAAAGACCGCGCGAGGCCGGCCGCGCAAACGGGGAAGGTGAGGGAGACGTGGCGGACTACGACCCACAGGAAATCGAGCGGAAGTGGCAGAAGCTCTGGGAGGAATCCGGGGAGTTCGATACCGAAGCCGCGCCCGGCCGGCCGAAATACTACGTGCTCGAAATGCTGCCTTACCCTTCGGGCACGCTCCACATGGGCCACATGCGCAACTACACGATCGGCGACGCCGTCGCCCGCTACAAGCGCATGCGCGGCCTCAACGTGCTGCACCCGCTCGGCTGGGATTCCTTCGGCTTGCCCGCTGAAAACGCCGCCCTGCAACACAACATTCACCCGCGCGAATGGACCAATTCCAATATCGCCCAGATGAAAGCGGTCTGCCGCCGCTTCGGCTTCAGCTACGACTGGCGCCGCGAGATTTCCACCTGCGAGCCGGAATATTATCGCTGGAACCAGTGGTTTTTCCTGCGCATGTACAAGCGCGGCCTCGCCTACCGCAAGCTTTCGCGCGTGAACTGGTGCCCGAAATGCCAGACCGTTCTCGCCAACGAGCAGGTCGTCGACGGCTGCTGCTGGCGCCACGACACCACCCCGGTGGAATCGAAAAGCCTCGAGCAGTGGTTTCTGCGCATCACCGCCTACTCCGACGCGCTGCTCGACGACATGAAGCAGCTCGAGGACGGCTGGCCTGAGCGCGTCCTCACCATGCAGCGCAACTGGATCGGCAAATCCGTCGGCGCCCGCGTCCGGTTCCGGCTCGCCGGTGATCCGGAGCGCTCGATCGAGGTGTTCACCACTCGCATCGACACCATCTACGGAGCGACCGCTCTGTTCCTGGCACCCGATCATCCGCTGCTGCCGGGCCTGTTTGCGGAACAGGCCGACCGCGCCAGGCTCGAAGGGGAATGGAACGAGCTGCGGCGCAACATCCTCCGCCCGGCGGAGCTCTCGGCGGAAAAGATGGGCTTTTTTACCGGCCGCTACGTGGAGAATCCGTTCTCAGGCGACCAAATGCCGATCTGGGCGGCCAATTTCGTGCTCTCGGAATACGGCACCGGTGCCGTGATGTGCGTGCCGGCGCACGATCAGCGCGATTTCGAATTTTGCAGGAAATATGGCCTGCCGGTGAAAGTGGTGATCCAGCCTGCGGGCGGGGAAGCGCCCATCTCGGCCGAGGGTCTCGAAGCCGCCTCGTCCGGCTACGGCATCCTGGTCGATTCCGGCCCCTATTCCGGCCTCAGCTCCGGGCAGGCGCTCGAGCGGATGTCGGCCGACTCGCGCGAACGGGGCTTCGGTAGGCCGGAAACAATCTTCCGTCTGCGCGACTGGGGCATTTCCCGCCAGCGCTACTGGGGCACGCCGATCCCGATTATTTATTGCGAGAAGTGCGGCACGGTGCCCGTCCCGGACGACCAGTTGCCTGTGCGCCTGCCGGACAAGGTGGAAATCACCGGCCGCGGCAGCTCACCGTTGGCCGGCGTGCCCGAATTCGTCAATACGCGATGCCCCCAATGCGGCGGCGCGGCCCGGCGCGAAACCGACACCATGGACACCTTCGTCGATTCGTCCTGGTATTTCTACCGCTACACCGATCCGCACAATCGGCAAGCACCTTACGATCCCGCCGCCGTCGCCTACTGGTTCCCCATCGATCAGTACATCGGCGGCATCGAGCACGCGATTCTGCACCTGATCTACAGCCGCTTCTTCTGCAAAGTGATGCGCGACCTCGGCCTCGTCACCCACGACGAGCCGGTGATGCGCCTCTTCTCCCAGGGCATGGTGCAGAAGGGCGGCGTCGCCATGTCGAAATCCCGCGGCAACGTCGTTCCGGCGATGGATGTCGCCGAGCGCTACGGCTGCGACACCGGCCGCGTCTACATGCTCTTCGCCGCGCCGCCGGAAAAGGATCTCGAATGGAGCGAGCAGGGCATCGAAGGCTGCTCCCGCTTCCTTCATCGCGTCTTTCGCCTGGTGGAACGCCACGCCGAGCGCCTGCGCCCCGTTCCTTCCGAGAATCCCCATGGCCTGGCCGCTGCTTCGCTCACCGACACCGAGCGCGCGCTGCTGCGCAAGACCCACCAGACGCTCAAGCGCGTCACCGACGATTTTGAGATTCGCTGGCATTTCAACACGTCCGTCGCCGCGATCATGGAACTGGTCAACGAGTTCTACGGGCGCGAGCCGGTCGAGGAGAACGCTCGCCCTGAAATCATCAAGGGCTGCCTGGAGCACCTCATCCAGATGCTCGCGCCCTTTGCCCCGCACCTGGCCGAGGAGCTCTGGGAAACGCTGGGCCACCACGGCCGGCTCGGGCAGGCCGCCTGGCCCGCCTTCGATCCCGAGCTTGCCAGCGAAGACGAATTCCAGATCGTCGTCCAGGTCAACGGGCGCGTCCGCGGCCATGTCCTCGCCACCGCCGGGCTCCCCGACGAGGAAGTGGTGCGGCGCGCGCTGGCCGATCCGAAGCTGGCGCCGTTCCTGGAGAATAAGAAGGTGGTCAAAACCGTGGTCGTTCCCAACCGGCTCGTCAACGTGGTGGTACGCTAGATACCAATGGCCGATACCAGCCGAATCCGACCCAAAGGCGGAATCGTTGTTCTCGATTTTGGCTCACAAACCACCCAGCTGATCGCCCGCCGCATCCGCGAGCAGGAGGTCTTCAGCGTGGTGCTGCCGTGCTGGACGCCGGTCGAGCAGATCCGGGCGCTCGAACCTGCCGGCTTGGTGCTCTCGGGCGGGCCGAGCTCGGTCTACGATCCCGGCGCGCCGGTCTGTGATCCCGCTGTTCTCCGGATGGGCGTGCCGGTGCTCGGCATCTGCTATGGCCTTCAATGGATCTCCCACACCCTCGGCGGCCAGGTTCGCCCGGCCGAGTCCCGCGAATTCGGCCCCGCCGTGGTCGAAATCTTGGGCGCTTCGCCGCTTTTCGCCGGACTGCCGTCCCGCCAGAAAATCTGGATGAGCCACGGCGATCACGTCGTCAGCCTGCCGGAGGGTTTTCGCCAGACCGGCCAGACGGAGACGACGCTGGCGGCCATCGAGGACCCGGCACGCCGCTTTTTTGCTGTCCAGTTCCATCCCGAGGTTCGCCATACCGAGCACGGCCGCGAGATCCTGCACAATTTCGTCTTCGGCATCTGCGGCGCGCGCCCGAACTGGACTCGGGCCGGCTTTGTCGCCGAGTCGACCGCGGCCATCGCCGAGCGCATCGGCGGAGAACAGGCGATTTGCGCGTTGAGCGGTGGAGTCGACTCCACCGTTGCCGCCACGCTCGTCCACCGCGCCATCGGCGACCGGCTCACCAACGTCTTCGTCGATACGGGCTTGCTTCGAAAGAACGAATTCGAGGATACCGTCGAACTGCTCGAGCGGCGGGTCGGACTGAACGTTATCGGCGTTCGTGCCGCCGGCCGTTTTCTCGCGCGCCTGGCTGGCGTCGTCGATCCGGAAGAGAAGCGCCGGCGCATTGGCAATGAGTTCATCGCGATTTTTGCCGAGCAAGCCCGTGAAATCGGACGAACCAGCGGCAAGCCGGTTCGCTTCCTCGTGCAAGGCACTCTGTATCCCGACGTGATCGAATCGGTCTCGGTCCGCGGTCCCTCCGCCACGATCAAGACTCATCACAACGTCGGCGGCTTACCCGCCGTCATGCCGCTCGATCTGGTCGAGCCGCTCCGCGATCTGTTCAAGGACGAAGTGCGCGAGGTGGGTAGGGAACTGGGCTTGCCGGAAGAGATGCTCACCAAGCACCCGTTCCCCGGCCCGGGTCTGGCTGTGCGGATTCTGGGCGAGGTGACTGAGGAAAGGCTGGCGGCGCTGCGCCAGGCAGATGCCATCGTCAACGAAGAGATCCGCCGCGCCGGCCTCTACCAACAACTCTGGCAGGCATTTGCGGTGTTGCTGCCGGTGAGAAGCGTAGGGGTAATGGGGGACGCGCGCAGCTATGGACTTACCGTCGCCGTGCGCGCCGTGACCTCTGAAGACGCCATGACCGCCGACTGGGCCCGACTGCCCGCCGACGTGCTGGAGCGGATATCCGCAAGGATCGTCAACGAAACCCCTAGCATCAGCCGCGTCGTTTACGACATCAGCTCCAAACCGCCCGCCACCATCGAGTGGGAGTAAAGCAACACTCGAAGCCGCTAGGCAACTTTCCTGTGGAAAACTGAGCTATTAACGTTCGGCCATCCGCTGCGCCATGTGCAGCAGCAGATGACGGTCGTTCTCACTCAAACGTTCCAGCAACCGCGCCATGCGGTTCAAGAAACGAGCTTCCTCAGGCGAGCTACCCCAGGCGATCTCGTCTGCGGTCTTTCTCTCGGGCAGGTTCGGCAGTTGCGGCGGTTCCTCGCCGTCATAGAAGAGCTGGTAAAGCGGCACCTCCAATGCGCGTGCCAGCTTCTCCAAAGTCTCGATCGACGGAACCGTGTGGCCGTTCTCTACCCTCGAGATATAGCACCGCAGAAGACCAGTGCGTTTCTCGATTTCACCCTGCGACAGACTCTTCGTCTCCCGCAAGGCTCTGAGTCGTTCTCCGATAACCATAGTGACTATAATTTTTCCATAATTACACTAAGGGTATCAAGAGGGAAAAATGAATGAATGCTTGGGGAAATGAACAGCTCGAGTTTCGATACGGCACGCGTTCTAGTACCAAGTTGGTTATCTTTGGCCATTCTCCGCAGCCGGAGGCTGGACTCCCACCCGAGGAAGCCGTTTGTGCCTGCCTGAGGTAAACTGCGGCGTTACGTTGCGCGCAAGGTTGACCCGTAGGAAGATGTAACCGATTCGGCCGCCGCTGCGTCTCTCTAAGCGGCTGACCTGTGAGACATGACGAAGTTGAGCGGCGAAGGTCAGCGGAACAATGTCCAAGACGAGCGGCAACTGGTCCGTCGGGCCCAGGCGGGCGACGAGGCCGCCTACGAAGAGTTGGTGCGAACGCACCAGCACCGCGTCATTGCGATCGCCAGCCGATTGCTGCGTGGCTCGCAGGATGCCGAAGATGTCTCACAACAGGTTTTCGTCAAGGCTTATTTTTCGCTCCGCCGTTTCGACCTTCGCTCGAAATTTTCAACCTGGCTTTATAAGATCGCAGTCAATGAGTGTTGGAATTATCTGAGGAAAAAGAAGGCCCGGCCGCTTGTCTATGAAGCCGATCTCACCGAGGAGCAGAGTGAGCGATTGGAGGGCGCCGCACAGCGCTCGGAACTCATCGATCCGGAGGAAGCGGCCCGGCAACGGGACCTGGTCGAATGGCTGCTGGGCCAACTCGAAACGGAAGATCGCATGATGCTGGAGCTGAAGGAAATGCAGGGTTTTTCGATCGACGAGATTGCCGAGATGCTCGAATTGAATCCCAATACGGTGAAGGTCAGACTTTTCCGGGCCCGGGGGAAGCTGGTTGAACTTTACCGCCGCCGGCTGAGTCCGTCGCGACCGCCAGCGGTTAAGCGAGGGTGAAGCGATGTTCGGTAAACACAATCGTGCAGGCGCTTGCTCAGCTTTGGAAGCCCGGCTCGAGGACTACGTCGAGGGCCGGCTGAACGAAAGGGAAGCGGAGGAAGTCGAGATCCACGTGCGCTCCTGTGCCCGCTGCACAGAGGCCCTCCGCCATTCCAGGATCAGCGTCGAACTCTTCCGCGCCCTCAAGACGCGTCCGGCGCCCAGCCCGAATCCCTTTTTCGTCTCCCGGGTGATGGCCGCAATTCACGGGGAGCAGCGTGACCAGGACAGCTGGAAACCGGTTGAACGCGCCGCCTGGCGGCTCTGTTGGGTGGCAACGGTTGCGGTGCTCGTTCTGGCCTTCTTCATGCTGCGGATCCACTTCTCTCCGCCGGCGATCGCTCCTTCCCAGCAGAGCCAGGTCCAGGCACTGGTCAACGTGCCGGTAGCGCAACCTGCCAATCAGGACGATTCCGTCTTGCTGCTCGCCAGTGATGACAATGGCCGGTAAGCGCCCTAGTGCCAAAGCGATCGGTTTGTTGCTCGCCGTGTTCGTGCTGGGCGGCGTGGCGGGGAGTCTGGGCACTTACGTCGGAACCCACGATCGCCAGATTCGCTCCCGGCAGACGTTTCTCGACCAGTTCAGGCAGCAAGTCCAGCTGACGCCCAGCCAGTTAGTGCAGATCCGCGGCATCCTTGCCGAGGGACACAAGCGCTGGGAAGCTATCAGAGAAAAGAGCGAAAAGGAAGCCCAGCCGCAGTTCGACGCCCTGCACGCCGAAATCCGTAAACGCATCCGCGCTGTCCTCACACCGGCGCAACAGCCGAAGTTCGACGAGTTTCTCAAGCGGCTGGAGGCGGAGCACAAAGCCCGCGAAAAACAGCATCACGAGCCTCGCTGACCTCTGCGCAAGCCGCGTCGTCTTGACGACTCGGCGTAACTCATCTCGCAATTTCCGCCAGCAGTCTCTCTCCATCGCGCGTCTGTCGCCTCATCTTTTTCCCTCTTCGTGCAGCCGGCATCGGCATTCACACGAACCGTTACGCGCGCCGCGGCCCGAAGGAAGCGGCAAGGCAGGCACCGGCGCCTTACGGCGCCGCCTCACGCACCGCGGGAAAGAGAAGCCAGGTGGTCAGAAGGGAATGTCTTCGTCGGAAATGGGAGGTCCGGCCTGCGGCTCTTCCATCTCGCCGCCGACGGGTTCGCGAGATTCCGGTTCCGGGGCAGGTCCGCCTTCGGCTCGGGAGCCAAGCATCTTCATCACGTTGGCGTTGATTTCCGTGGTGGTGCGCTTGTTGCCGGACCGATCGTCCCATTGCCTGGTCTGTAGCCGGCCTTCCAAATAAACGAGCGACCCGCGCTTCAGGTATTGCTGCGCAATCTCCGCCAGCCGGCCCCACATCACGATCCGGTGCCATTCGGTACGCTTCTGCCGCTCGCCCGCGCGGTCCTTGTACGTCTCGTCGGTGGCCAGGGTAAAGTTGCACACCTGTTGGCCGCTCGCTGTATAGCGGCTTTCGGGATCGCGTCCCAAACGCCCAACCAGAATGACTTTGTTCACCATGGTTATCCGCCTTTGCCGGCAGAGTATACCTGAAAGCCCCGCCCATTACGCAAGGCTTTCGCTGGGCTGCCAATGCCGCGGCCGCACCACGGCCCCAAAATTCGAGGGGAGGGAATTGCGGAAGGGAAAATCCTGCGTCCCCTGGGTGCGGGATCAGACCGTCGCGGCCGCCGAACTGGCGCCTCGCCGCGGTTTTCCGCCGGCATTGTGCCGTACTCGCCCGCACTTTGTGACCGCGAAAGCGTTTCGCGCAACTCCCGGGAAACCCGGGGAAGGTTCCCGGGGAAAAGGCCGCGTTTTCCTTGGCGATTCCCTTGAGTAGAAAGCTTCGCCCCAGAAACAAAGAGGATCGAACAAGTTCTAACGGACGCTGACGCCCAATTCCCGCAGCCGTGCTTCCGCCTTGCGGGCCTGCTCCGTGCCGGGGTTCTCGCGAATCACGCGTCGCAGCTCGGCAATGGCCGGGCTGTTCTCGCGCAGCTTCAACAACGCGTAGGCCTTCTTGAGCCGCGCGTCGGCACGCTTGAAGCTGTTCGGATAGTTGTTCAGCACCTGGTTGTATTCGCCGATGGCCTTTGTGTACTTTCCCTGGGCGTAGTCGATCTCGCCGAGATAGAAGTGGGCGTTCGAAGCCAGGTCGGTATTGCCGTAATACTTCAGGTATTGCCGGAACTCCTGGCTGGAAAGGTTGTAGTTCCCCGACGTGTAGTCGCGCAGCGCGTTGGTATAGAGCAGGTCCGCCGGCGGAGGCGGGCCGGCCGGCAGTTGCGGAGCGTCGGCGGCCGATGATTGCCCTGAGCCCGAACCGTAGGGGGAAGTGGGAGCAGCGCCACTATTCGGATTGGTCGCCCCCGTGCCATTTGGATTCGTCGCGCTCGTGCCGGCCGGACTCGTCGTGCCGGAGCTCTGCCCGCCGCTCAGAGCGGAGACTTTCGCATCGATCGTCTGAATCGTGTTCTGCAGCGTAGCCACCTGGCCGGAGAGCTTGCCGATTCTTGCCTTCACATCCTCAAGGCTGTCGGAAAGGGCCTGCACCTGTCCGCCCATCGAACTGATTTGCGTGCCGGAATTGGCTTGCAGGTCCTGGATCGTCTTCTGCATCGCTCCGATGGAGCTGGTCAGTTGGTTCTGCGAATCGACCGCCTGTCCAATCAGTGTCTTCAGGACGGCGAAATTCTGCGTCATCTGATTCTGCATCGCCTGCTGGTTCTGCAGCAGAATCGAAACCTGTTGCTGTAACTGGATGATCTCCTTGGCGACCGCGTCCGCCGGCGGCGGAGACAACAGCGCCCCCATCACCAACCCGGCAGCTACTGCCACCGTGCCTATGGCTATTCCTCGTCCGCGCATCGTCTCTCCTCCTTCATTGGCGCCGGCGCCGGCCGACCCGGTGTTCCGGAACAGCCGGCGCGCAGCGCGTAGCGACAATTGCGTAATCAGTGAGCCAAGACAAAGTGCGCCCGCCGATTCTCCTGCCAGCACGTCTCATTGTGCTCGGTGCAGAAGGGGTGCTCCTTGCCCCAGCTCATTGTTCTCATCCGGTCCGGATTGATTCCCAGCGAAATCAGGAAATTCTTGGCCGCGTTGGCCCGCCGCTGCCCGAGCGCCAAGTTGTACTCGAGCGAGCCGCGCTCGTCGCAGTGTCCTTCGATGGTCACATCCACGTTCGGATGCGCCCGCAGGAAAGCGGCGTCCTGCGTCAGCGCCACCCGGGCGTCGGGACGGATGTTGGCCATGTTGAAATTGAAGAAAGCGTCCTTCACATTCTGGGCAAACAGCTCTTCCAGCGTCGCACTCGGCGCCGAGGGCTGCGGCGCCGACTTCGGTGAGACGGTCACCCGAACCGTGTCCACGGCGTTTCCGCCAGGCCCAGTGGCCGTGATCGTGTAAGTCGTCGATTCACTGGGCGTGACGCTGGTCGACCCGCTCGGCGGCTGCACGCTGCCGACTGTCGGCTCCAGGTCCAGCGTCGTCGCGTTCTGCGAAGTCCAGTGCAGTGTGGACTGCTGTCCCTGGGTAATGAAATCCGGCGACGCCGTCAAGGTCACGGTCGGCGCGGCCGGTGCGGCCGGTGGCGGCGCCGGTTTGGGCGGAACGGCGGCCACCTTTTTCTGGCAGGCCCCAATCACCACGGTCAACGCTGCCACGGTCAAGATCAAGGCAAACTTCCGTAGGGAACTACTTTCCGTGCTGCTTTCCATTCGGTTCCTCCTGAACGGTACTCCCTGCTTGAATCGCGACCCGGTATAAAAACCTTCTTATCCTACCATTGCCAAAACGCGCCACTCCATCCCCCATGCCGGCTGGTCCGCTTTTTTTTGCTCTACTTCCAGGACCAGTTCGGCGAGAAGTTCTTCCCGGTGTGTGTAAGCTGTCGCAAACCCGTTCCGTCGGCCATCATTGTCCAGATTTGCCAGGTCCCGGTCCGGTCCGACTGAAACACCAGATGCCTCCCGTCCGGCGCCCACCAAGGCCGCTCGTTCCGGCCTGCGTCCCGTGTCAACTGCAGAAGCTGGTGGGTGGCAATGTCCATGATGTAAAGATCGTAATTGCCGTTTGGGCGGCGCCAACTGAACGCCAGCAGCTGCCCGTTGGGCGACCAGGCTGGGTCCACGATGTACCCCATGCCCGGCAAATCGATTTTCACCAGGTCCGCTCCGTCTTCTCCCATCATGTAGAGCCCGGGCAGGCCGCCCCGGTCGCTCACGAAGACAATCTGCTTGCCGGTCTTGGGATTCCAGACTGGCGACGTGTTGTCCGAATGGGGCGCGAAGGTGAGCTGCACCGGATGCGTGCCGTCCGAGTTCACTTTCCAGATTTCCGGATCGCCCCGCATGCTCGACGAAAACGCCAGTTCGCGCCCGCTGGGCGACCAGGCCGGCGCCGAATTGGTTCCCGGGAATCGCGGAAAATACATCACGCGTTTCGCCGCCATCGAATAGAGGCAGAGCTGCGCGGAAACCACACCCCGGTAGGGCACAAAGCAGGTGAAGGCGATCTCGCCCGCGTCTGGCGACCAGCGCGCCATGATCGATTCCGTGTGCAGGTCGGTGATCTGGTGCTTGTTCGCTCCGTCGTAATCCATCACCGACAACTCGGCGTTCTTGCCGACCTGGTGGCTGTAGACGATATGCGTCAGCGCGATCCCCGGCACGCCGCCGCTCAGCAGCGAGACGATATCGTTGGACATCTCGTGAGCGAGCAGCCGCGCCCCCTCGGCGGTGGCATCTCCCGTATAGACCTTCGAGAGCATCGGCGGCGCTGAAGTGTTCGTCAGGTCCACCAGCCAGCCGGAAACCGAGAGGCTGCTTCCCGAAACGGCCATGTTCCCCAGCGCCATCATCGCCGCGTTTGCCGGCGTCTGGGTCCACTGCTTCTCCTGGCCCTGCAACTGGCTGGGCTGCGTGGGCCAGGTCGACGGCAGCGGATAGAAGCTCTTGCTCACCATCTGGATCACGCCGGAATAAGCCAGGTCGTCCCACAGCACCTTGTCGAACACTTTCTCCAGCGGCTGCGCCGCCGCGTTGGTCGCGCCGAAATTCGGCACTGCCAGCCGTACCTTACTCACGCCCAGCCCGGTTCCCGTCCGGAACCAGTCTTGCGGGGCAGGCGACGGCGCCGGCCGCGCCCACAACGCCAGGCCCGCTAGCGCTACCATCACCGTCCAACCGATCCAACGTATTGGCTTCATATCCGCTTCCTTCTCTCTCTACCGCCGGAAGTCAAACCAGAACTCGACATTCACATAGGAACCGCTATAGGCGCCGGGCAGGGGATTGAGCGGACTCGAGGCCTGGATCGCCCGGACCGCCGAGGCGTCAACCGAGGGATAACCACTCGATTGCACCAACTGGATGTTCGCGATCGTTCCGTCACGCAGGATCTCGAAATCGATGACTGCGCGCGGCGCCCATTGAATCGTCGGATTCACCGTCGCCTGCAGCCAGTTGCTGCTGATGCGTCGCTGCACCGCCTGCACATACCAGGGATAGAGCTGTCCGAAACCGCCCGAGGGCCCTCCCAGATTTAGTCCAGCCGCCGTACTCGGGCTCAGGGCGAAATTGGCATTCGAATTGGAATAGGGAACGTTTGGCGGTCCACCCTGGCCGTAGGGAATGGCGTTCTTGGGAGGCTGCGCCTTGTTCTTGAGGATTCTCGACTTGCGAGGCGACTTCCACACCGGCCGCTTATTCTTGAGAAATCTGGGCAGTTTGGTTGCATTGGGCTGGAAGGGAACCTTCGGCGGCGGCTGGGACTTGTACAGGCCGCGCGTGACGTCCACGACCCGGCTGGTCGTGACAATGTCCGGCGTCGGCAACGGGATGGCCGGCAGGCTTCCGACCAGTGTCACTTGCACTTGGCCGCCTCCTTTGCCGGCGCCCCCCCACATCGCTCCGCGATGGGAAAGAAGGGTCGACACGACGAGCAACCCTGCAAGCAGGAAATGAAACACGCCCGACCAGGCAAGCGAGCGGCCCAGCTTCTCACGCGGACGCCGCATTCCGCTCACTTCGTCAGTAGCGAGAGCGGGCTCTTTCGGTGATGGGTTCGGTGACGACACTGATGTTCTTGATTCCCGATCGTTCCAACTCACTGGTGACGGTCGCAAAGCTCCCGAAGGGAACGCGTTCGTCGCAGCGAACGTAGACGGGCTGGCGAGCAGGATCGGTCATCTCGGCCTTTATGTCCGCGCCCAGTTCGTGGATGTTCACCGGCTTATCGTTGAGGTAGACGCGTTGGGCTCGGTTGATTGTGACAACGATCCGGGCGTGGTTGATCTGCTTGACCGTGCGCGTTTTCGGCAAATCTACCTGGATGCCCGACTGCAGCACCGGCGCGGTGATCATGAAAATCACCAGCAGCACCAGCATCACGTCGATAAATGGCACCATGTTGATTTCGGAAAGCGAGCTTCCGGCTTGCCGTGTTATTTGGGGCATCGGTGAACCTCTACAGGGTTGCGGAACTGCCGGCGCGGATCATTGCATCGCCCCGCACCGTTGGTCGTCCCCCCATCCCTTGCCGCACGTTTACTGCCCGGCCATTTCGATGTGCGTGACCACTTCCGCGACGAAATTGTCCATCCGGGTGGAAAAATCCCGGATCCTGTGCAGGTAATGGTTGTAAGCGATCACCGCGGGAATCGCGGCAAACAGCCCCGCCGCGGTGGTGATCAGGGCCTCGGCGATTCCCGGCGCGGTGGCCCGGATCGTCGTCGCGCCCGCCTCGCCCAAACGGGAGAAGGCATCCATCACTCCCCAGACCGTCCCGAACAGGCCGATAAACGGCGATACCGAGGCGGTCGTCGCCAGGAACGGCATCCATTTTTCGAGCCGGCGCGTTTCGTCGGCTGCCGCCAGCTGCATCTCCACGGCCACCGCTTGCACGTTCTTCACTGGGCCCGGATGCGGGTTGCCCGTCCCCGACTGCCTCACCCATTCGCGGTATCCCGCCCCGTAGACCTCGACCAGCGGCGATTCCGAAGCCATGGCCTGCAAGGTGGCCACGTCCGGCTTTTGCGCCGACGAACGAAACATCTTCAGAAAATTACGGGTATGGGACTCGATCAGGCGGAAAAGCTTGAACTTCTCGAACATCACCGCCCAGGAAAAAAGGGAGAAAATGAGAAGGATCAGCAGAACGATCCGAGCGACCCAACCCGTCTGCTCGATCAGTCCACTGAGTGGACTCGCCAGACAAAACGCAAGATTCCCTAGAATCGCTCACTCCCTCTTGGCGCTGGCGGAGAGCGCGAACAAATTCAAACTAGCACACGCTTCCCGCCACGGTCAAACCGCATTGCTGCGCGCCTATTCGTCTTTACGTCAACCCCTATGATTTTGACGCGAGTTCCACCTGCGGGGCTGCCCGGACACCTGTCCGGGCCCCGGGCAGCCCGCCCGGCCGGCCTGAATCGCTGTGCTAGAATGGCGGCGAGATGTTGGTCGACGTACCTCTTGCGGCGCTTGCCGGCCTGCCACGGGCGGAAAGCGCACCCGCGTCCGGCCGCACTTTTTACCTCGAAACCTTCGGCTGCCAGATGAATGTCCACGACTCGGAAAAGGTCGCCGGTGTGCTGCTGGCGCGCGGCTATCGGCCGACCACCGATCCCGAGCGCGCCGACCTGGTCCTCTATAACACCTGCAGCATCCGGGAAAAGGCGGCGCAAAAGGTCTTCACCCATCTCGGCAAGTTCAAGAAGGCGCCTGAGCAAAACCGCTCGGTTGCCGTGCTCGGCTGCGTCGCCGAGCAGGAGGGCGAACGCATCTTCGACCGCGCCCCGTGGGTCAGCCTCGTTTGCGGCTCAGCCAGCTACCGGCGCCTGCCGGAACTGCTCGATCGCCTCGAAGCCGGCGAACGCCGCGTCACCGGCCTCGGCCTCGACGTCGATGAAACCTTCGAGACCGACGTCACTCGCCGCGACCATCCCTTCCGCGCCTACGTCACCATCATCGAGGGCTGCGACAAGCACTGCACCTTCTGCGTCGTTCCCTCGACGCGCGGTCCCGAACGCAGCCGCGCTTCCGGCCCGATTCTCGCCGAGGTTGCCCGGCTCGCAGCCGCCGGCTACACCGAAGTCCAGTTCCTCGGCCAGACCGTCGATTCCTGGCGCGATCCCGGCCCGCCCGGCCTGCGCTTCTCCCAGCTGCTGCTGGCTGCGGCCCAAGTGCCCGGAATCCGCCGCGTCCGTTTCACCACCTCGCATCCCCGCGATTTCGGTCCCGACATCGTTCGCGCCATCGAGGACTGCCCGGCCATCTGCGAGCACGTCCATCTGCCGGTCCAATCCGGGTCCACGCGCGTGCTCGAGCGGATGCGCCGCCGTTACACCCGCGAGGAGTATCTCGAGACGATCTCCCTGATCCGTTCCGCTCGCCGCCCGATCAGCCTCACCACCGACATCATCGTCGGCTTCCCGGGCGAGACCGAGGACGACTTCGCCCTCACGCTCGACCTGCTCGAACGGGCCGGTTACGACGGCGTCTTCGCCTTCAAATATTCCCCGCGCCCGAATACCCCCGCCCTCGAATGGTCCGACCAGGTCCCCGAGCCGGAAAAGAGCCGCCGGCTCGCGCTGCTGCTCGAACGCCAGCGCCAGATCCAGATCGAACGCAATCGGAAAATGATTGGACAAACTCTCGAAGTGCTCGTCGACGGCCGCCACGAGGCGCGCGGGCAGTGGACGGGCAGAACTTCAAGTAATCGCGTCGTAAATTTCACTTCACCCGCTACCGATCTTCTGGGACAATACACGCAGGTGGCGATCAGTCAGGCCGGCCCGAATAGCCTCGTCGGCGAACACACTTTGTAGTCGCGGGAGGCGCCCATGGAAGTCGAGATGAAAATCCGAGGCCTCATGATGGACCCCGTCACCAACATGCCCGTCGTCGTCCTGCGCGATTCCGACGGCGGCTCCATCCTTCCGATCTGGGTGGGCATCTACGAGGCCAACGCCATCGCTCTCGAAATCGAAAAGGTGCAGACCCCGCGCCCGATGACCCACGACCTGCTGAAAAATATGTTGCTGGGCCTCCAGGTCCACGTGCGCAAGGTCGTCGTCAACGACCTGAAGGACGACACCTTTTACGCGCTCATCTGGATGGAGCGCGACGGCCAGATCTTCGCGATCGATTCCCGCCCGAGCGACGCGCTCGCCCTGGCCCTCCGCCTCGATTGCCCCATCTACGTCGAGGAGCAGGTCCTGAAAAACTCTCGCGTCGCCAATTCGCCCACGGAAAAAGTTTCCAACGACGAGATCCGCAAGTGGCTCGAAGGTCTCAACGACGAGGACTTCGGCCGCTACAAGATGTAATCCCCGCCTCCGCAACACCTGTGTAGCGCCGGGCTTCAGCCCGGCATGTGTTGGAAACCCATCTTGGACGGGACGTACTGCTTCCGGAACGCGACACGAGCGTGCCGGGTTTGTGTAGCGCCGGGCTTCAGCCCGGCACACCCCTTCTCTGGTCGGAGCGCAACTTGTCCCGGCTCGCCGCGGACTCCTACATCCAGGCCGCCGATTCATCATGGGTCTCGACCCCTGAAGCCACGCCGGAGATACGGCAGGTATTCCCGCGACACTACACGAGTGTCGCGAGCCAGAAACTCCTTGCACGACTTTGCGGAGGTCGGAGCTTTAGCTCCGACATCAGCCTCCGCAATCTCAAGGGGCTTTAGCCCCTGAAGCGCTCCCGATTCATGCGGCCAACTTACAACCCGCCGCACCAACCGCCGTCGCAAACTGCCTGCCCACGGTGGAAGCAGCGTCTCGATGCAAAAGCTCCTTGCACGGCTTTGCGGAGGTCGGAGCTTTAGCTCCGACATCAGCCCCCGCAATCTCAAGGGGCTTTAGCCCCTGAAGCCTCCCCGATTGCCGTCACTCACTCCATTTCACTGCGGCTTTAGCCGAGGGCAGGTCGCGAACGGGGAACTTCTTTCGGTTTCTTGCAACTCACGACACCGCCCGCATGCCCGGACGCAAGCCTGACTTTGCCCTTTTGCGCCTTTTTTTCATTTTCCCCTTGCATTTCCCCCGCTCGGGCAGCTACAGTCCTGCTAGTCCTTGGGGCGAAATCTGTTGCGCCCCTATATATAGTCGGGAGCTGGCGCCGACCTCTTGGCCGCGATTCTCGCCATTACGAATCAGAAGGGCGGTGTAGGGAAGACGACGACCGCCATCAATCTGGCTGCCGCCATCGCCCGCCGCAAGCATCGCACCCTGCTCATCGATCTCGATCCGCAGGCCAATTCCTCGCTCGCCTTCTTCGACCTTGCCGAAATCCCCACCAGCATGTTCGAGGTCCTTTCCGAGCAGCGGCTCGATATGCGCGAGGTCGTCAAGCCGACCAAATTTCCCGAACTCTCGCTCGCTGCGGCGCGACTCTCGCTCGCCAAGCTCGAGCAGCAGCTCGTCGGCCAGTTCGACGCGCCCTACAAGCTCAAGGACGCCATGGTCGCCGTCCAGAAGGATTACGATTTCATCGTGATCGATACGCCGCCGGCGCTCGGCATCCTCACCGTCAACGCGCTGGTCGCCGCGACGCACCTGCTGATTCCCGTGCAGGCCAGCTATTTCGCGATCGAGGGCACCGACGACCTGATCGAAACCTATTCGCGGATTCGCGCGCGCCCCAATCCCGACCTGAAGCTGCTGGGCGTAATCATCACGCTCTTCGACCGCCGCACGAATATCGCCAAGGACGCCGTCGACCAGATTCGTTCCGTGTTCGGCACCGCGCTCTTCAAGACGCGTATCAGCCGCAACGTGCGGCTCGAGGAGAGTCCGGCCTACCGCCAGACCATTTTCACATTCGCGCCGGATTCGCCCGGCGCCCAGGAATATCGCAAGCTTGCCGAGGAGGTTATCACCCGTGTCCAAGCGGATCGGGTTGCCCGTCACTCTGAAGATGCGGCATGACGCCCACTACGTCGAGGCGCTGACCACTTTCAGCGGCGCCACGGTTGGCCGCATGCTGCCCATCGAAAAGGTCCGCCCCAACCCCGAGCAGCCGCGCAAGACGCTCGGCGACATTCGGGAACTGGCCGAATCGATCCGCGAGAAGGGTGTGCTCGAGCCGTTGCTCGTTCGCTACGCCGCCCGCGAAGACATCTACTACATCATCTCTGGCGAGCGCCGCTACCACGCCTCCCGCGAAGTCGGCCTGCGCGAGCTGCCCTGCATCGAAAAGAGCGCCGACGAAGCCGAAACGCTCGAGATTTCCCTGATCGAAAATCTCCAGCGCAAGGATCTGACGCCGTTCGAGGAAGCCGACGGCCTCGCTCGCCTGGCCGATCAGTTCGAATACACGCACGAGGAGATCGCGCGCAAGATCGGCAAATCGCGCACCTCGGTCACCGAGCTGCTCTCGCTCCGCATCATTCCCGACGAGCTGCGCCGCGAATGCCTGGAAGCGGGCGTCACGTCGAAATCCCTCCTGCTCCAGGTCGCTCGCCAGCCCACGCCCGCGAAAATGCACGACATGGTGCAGCGCATCGCCCAGGGCCGGCTCACGCGCGACGAAGCCCGCCGCGCCCGCCAGCAGGAGCAGGGAAGCGCCCCGCGCCCCGATCCTTACACCTTCACCTATCGCGCCGAGGACGATTCCTTCACCCTCCGGCTCCAGTTCCGCAAGTCGCATGTCACGCCCGACGAGGTGATGAACGCCCTCCACGAGGCCCTCGCCTCGGTCGACCAGCCCGCCACCGAGCCCGAAGCCGCCGCCTGAACCCTGTTTTCAGCACATGCGGCATATCGGCAACTGATGCGCGCTTCGCGCGTTCGAGCTTGAAAACTCTTTCATTGACTGCCTTCTCGGCCTAAGTGAGAATGCTGTCGCCTCTCTTGAGGCACCGCCGACATTCGGCGTCTCCCGCCGGTGCCGGGCACTCGTCAAACCGGGCCTGGAATCCGTCGGAGGCGCCGATGATTCTGAGAGAAGCCCGCCGCTTTCTGCAGAGCAGCCCCCTCCTCAGCTTGTCCGCCGTCGCCGTGCTCGCCCTCGGCATTGGTGCGTCGGCCCTGGCGCTCGCGCTGCTGCTGGCATTTTCCTCGCTCACCTATCCCGGCATGCGCTCCCTTGGCTATGCGACGATCGCCGAGCAGACCGAGGGCGGCGGATCGGTGCCGATTTCGTGGAATCGATTCGAGAAGCTTCGTACTCAGCCGGGACAAGACGTCAGCCTCGCCGCCTACAGCGCAGAGATCAGCACCACGCTTGAAATCAACGGCCAAAGCGGGCCTTTGAAAATCGCCGCCGTTTCGCGAGGCTTTTTCTCCGTTTTCACGCCCGGGTTGCGCGCGGGAAGGGACTTCACCGCGATGGAGGAAGGCCAAACCGGCAGGCATGTCGCGATTCTCAGCGTTCCGTTCGCAACGCGGCTCTTCAAATCTCCCGAAGCGGCACTGAACCAGTTCGTCGCGATCAAGGGCCTCCCGTTCCGGGTTGTTGGCGTTGCGCCAGCTGGATTCGAGGGCCTCTTCGGCAAGTTTGTCCAGGTCTGGGTACCTGCCAACTGTGTTATTCCGCTCAAGGCAAGCGTACCGGCATGGATGCTCGAGGCACGGCCGACTGTGTGGAAGCAGCTCCCACTTTTCTATGGTCTGGCCGCTTCCGATCGGGCTTCGTCGGCCAAACTCACGAGGCAGCTGAGCAGTTCGCTTGCTTTGCACCCAACCAGTGCGGCAACTCTGCACATTTCCGAAGGCTTGACCACCGATCCCGCGCGCGACGCAAAGGTGCGCAAGTGGCTGCGCTTGGGCCTGCTGCTGGCGTTGATCTTCACCCTCGTCAGCGCGTTGAACTACGCCCTGTTGCTGCTGGCTCGAACGCCCGGCTATGCCGAAGAGGTCCGGCTGAAAAAAGCGCTGGGCGCGGGCAGTGGCCGCCTGATAACCGAGCTGATGATCGGCCCGGCAATCACCGTGGGAGCGGGTTTGGTTGCGGCCTCGGTCTTTTGGGCCGGCGGCTTGATGCTGATTGCGCGCATGTCGCCGTTCTACGAGCAACTCGTTCACGGCTCCTGGCGCGCTGCGCTTGTGGCGTTTGCCATTCAAGTGCCGATAGCCTGTGCCCTGACGCTGATCATCGCATTGATCCCGGCGATTGGCCTGATCCGCGACGACGGCGCTCCACGCATGGGCTACGCGAGCACCGCGACGCGCCGAGCCGGTTCATTGCTCCAGGGGGTCGTCACCCTCCAGATCGCCTGCTGCATCGGCACGTGGATTCTGGCCGGCATGATCGTCGCCGCCGTCATCTCCGTCACGAACCAACCGCTCGGCTTCGCCGCGGACCATCTCGCCGTCGTTTCCGTCGGGGCAGGGCCCAAAGGCGTCAGCTTCGTCATGGGCCCCAATCGCTCGTTTCCACCAGCCCCCTCCGTGGAGAGCCTGATCGAACACTTGACTGCCGTGCCCGGCGTCCGCAGCGTCAGTTTTGCCAGTGACGCTCCCTTCGCTTCGCCCATGGGGACAATCAAGGTGCGGCCGGCGAACGACGCCTCGGCAACACCTGTAACGGTCGACGATACAACGGTCAGTCCGGGCTATTTCCGCACGCTGGGCAGCAGAATCATCGAGGGAAGGGGATTCAACTCACCCAACCTGACCGGCGACACAAATGAAGTGGTGATCAACGAATCGCTGGCAAAGGAGCTTTGGCCGGCCGCTAGCCCGGTGGGACGTTCCGTCACGCTCATCTCGCCCGGCTATGAAGGAAAGAAGTATTTGCGCAATGCGATCGTCGTTGGTGTGGTCGGGAACATGCGCTTCTCCGGATATTCGGAGACGCCCGAACCGGCCATCTTCGAGTCGCTGGGAACCGAGTTCGCCATCCCCGGCTTCTATCTCATCGTGAACGGGTCGGCGTCCCTCCATGCGTTGCAAACCGTGGCCAGCGCCCAAATCGCGGCGCAGATTCCGCAACTGGCCGTGCAACATCTCTACAGCATCGCCGGCCGGGCGCAAGCATCTCGCTGGAAAGTGGAAAAACGCGCCTATTTCGCTCTCGGCGGTGCGCTGCTGATGGCTTTGATCGCCTACATCGGCCTCTACGGCACGCTCGCGTACTACGTGAACACCCGCCGCCGCGAACTGGCCATACGCATCTGCCTCGGCGCGATGCCATGGGCGCTTCGCAAAATCGTCCTCGTGCGTGCGGCGCGGTGCGCCCTGTTGGCCATGTTCATTTCTGCGCCGCTGTGGGCGGTCCTGGCGCAGCTTTCTTCGAGCGAATATCTGGGCTCGGTTTCCTGGTCCACCGGCCGCGCCGTGCTGCTGGCGCTGGCCTGCGTCGCGGTAGCGATTTTCATCTCCCTGATTCCCGCCGCGGCAGCAACCCGCGTTTCGCCCGCCAAAGTCCTCAAGGAACTGTGACCCCCGCACCCGCCTCCTGGCCTCCCGAGTCAGAAGTTCGTTGCACGGCCCTTCGGGGGTTGGAGCTTTAGCTCCGACATGCAACCCCGAAGTCAATCTTGTGTAGCGCCGGGCTTTGGCCCGGCATGCGCCGGAAATGAATCCTGGATGCCCGTTCACAAATTCCAGTCCCGATGGCATTCGGCTCGGCCTAAGGGCACGACTTCGGTCGTGCCGTAACTCACGCCATTTCAGTGCGGCTTCAGCCGCTGAGGGCAGACCGCGGACGGGGAACTTTTTCGGTTTCTCGCAACTCAGGACACTGGCCTCTCGGCGGACGCTGGAATCCAAGCTCCTTCTGCCGCCACGCCCTGTCGCCCCAGAAGCGCAGCCTTCAGCCCGTGGCCCTCCTCCGTTGGTAGATTCTCTCTTGGTTTTCAAGTTGTTTTTTTCTTTGAGGTGGTGTGGAGGAACTTTCTTTTGCTCATGGGCGCGCCGGCGCAGTGGTGAGTTCGGTGTGAGGCACGGCGGGTTGGGCGAAGAGC
>JAKBLM010000066.1 GCA_021832085.1 Acidobacteriota bacterium
ATCCGTTGCGAAGTTAGGCCAGGAGTCTCCTGTGACACCGTATGCTCCCTCGGACAACCCAACAAAGCTGTAGGCCTCGAGTCTCAGATAGAACCATGGTTGACAGGCTTCGGAAGGCGTCAGACACCGACGAACGCACGTGCAGCTGGAACCGGAACTCGCTGTTCGGATGGAGGGCGGTCAAGTGCAGACCAACACCGACGCGTTAGCTTACCGGGGCTGGATGCAAGAAGGCACAGCTCCCCGACAGGTGCAGTGTTTCCTCTTGACATCCCCTTTTATAGAACTTCGTGCCCGGTGCCCGCACATCGAATGAGGCGCACGTCGCTCCGTCCGAAGCCCATCAAAGGTCTGTGTCGGCGAGCCGTCAGTCATCGCCCTCCCGCGAAGGCTCGAAGCGGCCGAAGCGGAGGGACAGCGTCGGCAGCACCAGCAGATTCAGGGCTGTCGAAGTGAAGAGGCCGCCGAGAATCACGATCGCCATGGGGCCCTCGATCTCGACGCCGGCTTTTCCGCTGGCGAGTGCGAGCGGCAGCAGGCCCAGGCCGGTGACCAGTGCGGTCATCAAAATCGGCGCGAGCCGTTCCGTGGCTCCGCGGAAAGCCGTTTCCGGGCCCCATGCCGCGCCCTCGTGGGTCACCAGATGCTCGTAGTGCGAAATCAGCATGATGGCGTTGCGCAGCGTGATGCCGAAGAGCGTAACGAAGCCGACGAGCGAGCCGAGCGAAATCGTGCGGCCCGTGAAGAGCCAGGCGGCGAATACGCCTCCCACCAATGCGAACGGCAGGTTCAGCAGCACCAGCAGCAGATTGCGCCAGTTGGCGAGCACGATCGAGAGCAGAATCACGATGCCGATGCCCGCCAGAATCGAGTGGACCAGCAACCCGCGCCGCGCTTGTGCAGCGGCGCTGGCCGTGCCGGCAAATTCGACATAAATGCCCGCGGGGAAATGGAGCCGCGCGATACGCTGGCGCGCCTGCGCGACGAAACCCGCAGTGCTACGGCCCGAGACGTCGCAGGTGACCGGCTCTACCCGCCGGCCGCCTACGTGATAGATTACGTAGCGCCCTGGCCCTTCGTAAACGCGCGCCACCTGGCCCAACTGCACGTAATTGCCGTCGGGAGTTCGCAAGGGCAGGCTGGCGACATCGGCCACGTTTTCACGTTCCTTCGACCGCAGCCAGACGACCACGTCGAACACGCGGTTGCCCTGAAAAACTCTTCCGACCCGGTCGCCCTGGTACGCCGTCGAAACCGCCTGGAGCACCTGCACCGGATCGAGTCCCCATCGCGTCGCTGCGCGCCGCCGCACGCGCACGTAGATTTCCGGCCTCGAAGGCGGCGCCTGGATCGTCACGCCCGTGGCGCCGGGGATTTCTTGTAGCGTCGCGGCAATTTCCCGCGCCGCCTGGTCGAGACCGTTCAGATTGTTGCCGACGGCCTCCACGACTACTTGCTGCCGGAAGCCGGAGAGGATCTCGTGGAAGCGTTCGCCGAGAAACGACTCGGTCGAGGTCGCGAGCCCGGGATAGCGGGCGGCGATTTGGCGCAGTTGTGCCGGGATGCGGGAGGGATGCGGGTAATAAGGATTGACCTTGATTTCCAATTCGGTGGAGTTCACCCCGCGCGCTTCCTGGGAACGCTCGCCGCGGCCGGCCCGTTGCGTGACGATCTCGACGTAAGGAAGTTTCCGGATCGCCCGCGTGAGCCGGCGGCCCACGCGCAGCGTTTCGCTGAGCGAAGCGCCCGGCGCTTCCTGGAAGTGCAGGATGTAGTAGCCGCCCTGCAGTTGCGGAATGAACGAGCTCCGCAGCGAGGGCAGCACAGCGATCGCGGCCAGCATCACCAACGCCACGCCCGCCAGCACCGTCCGCGGCCATTTCTCCACCAGACCCAGCAGCGGACGATAGATGCGCTTGGCCAGCCGGACCACCGGCGGATCGCCCGGCGGTAATTCGCGCTTGCCCAGCAGCAGGAAGCACATCGCCGGCGTCACCGTCAGGGCCACGGCGAGCGAAGCGAGAATCGAAAAGATATAAGCGACGCCCAGCGGCGCGAAGATGCGCCCGGCCAGCCCGGAAATCGCGAGCACCGGCAGGAACACCAGCACCACCGCAAACGTGGCGTAAACAACAGCGCTCCGCACCTCGAGCGAGGCGTCGAGCACCACGCGAAAGACGGGTCGTGGCGCCTCCGCCATGCGGTTTTCCCGCAATCGGCGCAGGATGTTTTCCACGTCGATCACCGCGTCGTCGACCACTTCGCCGATCGCGATTGCCAGGCCGCCGAGCGTCATCGCGTTCAGGCTGTAGCCGAGCCGCGAGAGCACCAACGCCGCTGTGAGCAGCGAGAGCGGAATCGCAATGCACGAAATCGCCGCTGTGCGCAGGTCGAACAGGAACAGGAAAAGGACGACGATGACCAGGATCGCGCCGATGAATAGTTCGTCGCGAACGTCGTGCAGCGCCAGCAGCACAAAGCTCGCGGGCCGGAACAGGTTGGTGTGCAGCGTGATGTGCTCGGACTCGATTGCCGGCTTCAGCTCGGCCAGCGCCTCGTTGAGGCGCGAAGTGACGTTGAGCGTGTTGGTGCCTGGCTGGCTCGAGATCACCAGGCTGACGCAGGGCTGGCCGTTGTATAGTGCTCCGCCGATCACCGGCGCCGGTCCCGCCACCACGTGCGCGACGTCGCCGATAGTCACGTTCTCGCCGTTCACCCGCGCCAGCACCATGTGGGCGATCCGCGCCGGTTCGACCGTTTGCCCCATGGTTTGCAGCGTCAGCCGCTGATTGGGCGTGGAAATGAAGCCCGCGCCCAGCACACTGGTGGCGCGGCGCGCCGCGGCAATCAGGTTGGCGACGGTCAGGTGATGCTCGATCAGTTTTTCCGGGTCGTATTGAATCTGGATCTGGCGCACCGCGCCGCCGAACACGGCGATATTGGCCACGCCCGGCACCGCGAGCAACCGCTGCCGCACCGTCCAGTAGGCCACCGTCTCCACTTCCATGGGCGAGCGCACCCGCGAGGTCAAGACCACGGTCATCACCGTGCCGGTCGAGGAGGTGGGTGGCGAGAGGATCGGCGTGTGCACGCCCTTGGGCAGAATCGTGCGGATGCCCACCATGCGCTGGGCGAGAATGTCGCGGATGCGGTAGATGCGCGTCGTGTATTTGAAGACCACCACGATCGAGGAAAAGCCCTGCATCGACTTCGAACGAATTGCGGCGAGCCCCGGCGCGCCGTTGATCGCATTCTCGATCGGTTGCGTGACCAAGCGCTCCACTTGCTCGGCGGAAAGACCCGGTGCTTGCGTCTTAATGCTGACCTGGGCCGGCGCGAAATTGGGCAGGATGTCGTATTTCGCTCCCGTGACTGAATAGACGCCATAACCGAGGAGGACAAAAGCCAGCGCGATGACCACTCCGCGCCGGCGTAGCGCCCAACTAACGATGCGGTTCAACATCCCGTGGCCTCACCGGTGACCATTAATCGTCTCCCACTCCGCCGCCGGCGCCTGCCTGTGTTTCGACGGAAAACAGTTCCTCGGCCGCGCGAGTCACCACGCGGTTGCCCGGCGCAAATCCTTGCGTCACGAACCAGCCGCCCGCTGCCGGCTCATGGGTGGCCACCACGAAGCGCTCGAAGCGGTTCGCCGCGATTTCCTTGTAGGCCCACGCTTCGCCGCCAGACCAGACCACCGCTGCCGACGGCACCACCACGCCGCTCTGCACCATGCCCACAGGGATTTCGGCGACCAAGTTCAGGCCGGGAGCCAGGCCGGGTCGAGCCGGAATCTTGTAGAGGAAATTCAGTCCCTGGATCACCGGATTGGTTTGCGGGAACGAAGAGAGGAAACTCCCAAACGCTGTCTGGCCGGAAGGAGCGACCAGCCGGATTTGCCGCGGCGGCCGCGCCAGCCCGGAGGCGCCGATCGTCACCTGCACCAGCCATTCCTGCTGGCGCAGAATTCGCTCAAAGGCCGGCGAGCGCGCCACGAGCCATTTTCCGAGCACCGGTCCCCATTGCTGCCGTGCGTCGAGCGCATCGAGACGGAGTTGGCGCTGGGCCGCGACGGTTTGCGTCCGGCTCGAAGTGAGCGCGCCGCGGGCCGCCTGGAGAGCCTTGAGCGAGGTAGTCTGATCGGCGCGGTAGAGCACGCGCTGCCTTCTGTACTCGTTGCGGGCGACAGTCAGGTTGGCGCGATCCACGCCGAGTTGTTCCGTTTCCGCGAGGTAGGCCGCGGAGAGATGCGCCAGACCCGTGGGCGAGAGCACCACCGCCGTCGTCTGCATTTCCTGTTCGTGCCGAACCGGTTTCAGCACGGTCACGCGCAGCCCCATCCGCCGCGCGGCGCCAGCGGTCAGGCTGACTGTGCCTGCGTTCGTTTCGGCGGGAGGCTGTGCCGGGGCACGGGTCGATTCGCGCGTGGCTGGCCGCGGATCGGGATCGGGGGCGCTGCGGAAGCTCCAGGCCGCGGCCGATCCGGCAAGGATCGCGACTACTCCAACCCAAACGAGTTTTTTCATGGCTTTGACTCCTTTCCACCGCGGGAAGCCGGTGCCGGCGCGCGCACCGGCAGGATCCCGGCATCCGGCCCAAGCGGCCGTTCGACCGCGTTTTCCAGCGCGCCGAACGCCGCTTGAGCCTGGGCGAGCGCCAGCAGGTGCTGCTGCGCGTAAACGGTCCCTTGGAGCAAAAGCGCGTTCAGTTGCAATCGCCCCGTTTCCCCGGCCGCCAGCGCCCGCCGGGTCAATTGCACCCGCCGCAGCTGGTTTTGGAGCGGCCGGTTGGCTTCGCGCATGTCGGCGATCGCGGAACGATAGGCCGCCAGCGCCTGCTCGCTTTGGGCGATCGCGCGTGCCTGCACCGCCAGGAAATTCGCCGCCGCTTCCTTGCGCAGCGCTGCGGCCTGGGCGATCGGTCCCTGGTTGCGATTCCGAATGGGAAGAATGATGTTGAAGGGGATCACGAAATCGCTGTACGGGTCCGAGTAGCTGTAGCCGGGGCCGATGATGAAGTTGGGGTATTGGCGGGCCAACTGGAGCCGCAGCGCGGCGTCGGCCGCGGCATATTGGGCGAGCGCGCGATGCACATCGAGCCGGTTCAGCACGGCATCGCGCTGAATTTGTCGGGGTGAAAGGCTGGCGAGGCTGGGCAGGCTGGCGAAATGCGGCCAGCTCAACTCGACGCCATTGAGCGCGGCCTCGGGAACGCCAATCGCTCCGGCGAGTGCTGCCCGCGAAGTCGCCACGCTGCCCTCGTCCTGGCCGATCGCAAAGCGGATGTTCGAAAGGGCGAGCTGCGCGGTTTCCAGCGCGGGCCGCGAGCCTTCGCCTGTCGTCAGCATCCGTCCGAGCAGCGTTACCCGGCTTGTTTCGAGCCGCTCGGTCGAGCGATCGAGCGCCAGCTTGGCGCCTGCCACCTGGTAGGCGAGCAGCGCCTTGCGCAACCCGCTCGCAACTTTCCACGCGGTTTCGGCGACGGCGATACGGGCGGCCAGTGACAGCCGTTTCGCCTGTTCGATTCGCAGCTTGCGCCGGCCGTGCGTCTCGATCGGGAATTTCAAGCGGAGATCGAGCAGATAAGGGCTGGGGATGCCGGGGGTGAGCTTCAGCGTGGGATTCGGTTTCTCACCGGCGGTGATGATCGCGGCCTTGGCCACCGCGAGCTGATCCCGCGCAATCTGCATCTGCGGATTGAAATAGAGCGCAGCCAGCGTCAGCGTTTGCAGGTCCCATTGCCGCAAGGGCCAGGGAGAAACCGGGCGCCCGAGACTGCTCGCGAGAAACCGCTCGAGCCCCGGACTGGTCAGCCGACGCGCCTCCAGCCGGTGGGCGCTCGCCACGGGCACGATTGGCGCCGGCGTGTAGTGCTGCACGCGGGCGCAGGCGACACCGAAAACCAGCAGCAGAAAGAGAGGAAGCAATTTTTTGCAACGCGACATCACACAATCCCCCCACGGATGGGATGCACAGGAACCGCGCAGCTCTAGCGAGCCGGGTCGGAAGGAGGAAATGTTCTAGATGCGGAGAGTCAGGGGCGGGGGACTTTCCGGCAAATTATTGATTCCGGCTGTGAACGAAACGAAGCGCGGCACCTCAGCGCGGCAAACGACCATCGGCTTGCCCGCCAGCAGGCTAGGCAGAAACGCCGCTCCGGCATGCACGACGGCGATCGCCAAACCGGCGGATTCGGCAACGACGATCAGGGTCGATTCGGTGTCTTTCCCCTTCGTCTCGCTGTGATCCCAGTGATCGAACATCTGAGAGACCAGGCACCCGAAGAGCGTAAAAACAATCAGCACGACCAGCCCGGTCATGAAGCGGTGCCGCATGACCTGGATTGTAGTTCGCTGCGGTTGCGGGGGCAAACGGGCGGGGTGAGAAACGTTTCGCTTGTGTTTAAATTTCATTAGTTATAGAATTTCGAAACTGTATGGAGTGATAGCGCGCCCTCGCTGCTCAATATCACCCAGCCGGGAAGCCTGGTTTCCCGGCCGCCGGCGACCTTAAGCTGTTTGGGATCCGCCGGTTACCCAGAACTCTTTCGGGCCTGGTCGTGGCCCTCCGCGTGCACGGCCCGAACCGGATGCGAACCATGGCGAAACGCACAAGGACGAAAACGCAAGGGGAGGAGCGGGAGGCGATCTACGCCATGCAGGCGGAGATTTGCCGCGTGCTCGGGCACCGTCGCCGGCTCCAGATTCTCGACTTGCTGGCCGAGGGGGAAAAGTCGACCGCCGAGCTGCTCCGCGCGCTCGGGGTCAACAAGGTGAACCTCTCGCAACACCTGGCCCTGTTGAAGCGCGCCGGCCTGATCGAGACGCTCCATCAGGGCCGGGAAACTTCCTACCGGCTGAGCTTCACCGAGATCAAGGACGCCTGCCGGCTGATCCGTGGGGTGCTGGCGGCACGGTTGCGGCAGGGAACGCGTTTGGCCGAATCGCTCGAACGGGGCGGGGCGGCCAATCTTCCGTGAGCTGATAAAGATCATGAAAAAGAGTGTTGGTACAGGATTTCTCGTTTTATTTCTAGCCTGCGCGTGGGCCGGGCCGGTCCGTGCGCAGCAGCCTTCGCTGACCTTGCGCCAAGCGGTCGAGCTCGCGCTGCAGCGGAATCCGCAACTGCGTGCCTCCGAGGCCCAGGCCAAGGTTTCCCGCGCCCGCGTCGACCAGGCGCGATCCGGCTGGTTCCCCCGGCTTGATGTCAGCCAGGGATTCACCCGCGGCAACAACCCCATCTACGTGTTCGGCTCGCTGCTGACCCAACGGCAGTTCACCGCTGAGAATTTCAATCTCTCCCGGCTCAATGCGCCCACCCCGCTCGACAATTTCCAGACCCGAATCGATGGGCAGGTGTCGGTGTTCGATTCCGGCCGCACGTACCTGCGCGAGAAGGGGGCCCGCAAGATGGCCACAGCGGCCGATTACCAAACCGACCAGGCACGCCAGGACCTGATTCTGCACGTGGTCCGCGCATACTACGGGGTCATCGTCGCGCAAGAAGACCTGCAGGCGGCCCAGCGCGCTCTCTCGACTGCGGAATCAAACGAGGCCCGCGTGCGCACCATGGAAAAGGCCGGGCTCGTGGTGACCTCGGACCTGCTCAGTGCAGAGGTCTTTCGGGCGCAGATGAAGGACCGCGTCATTCGAGCCAAGAACGCCGTCGAGTTGGCCCGGCTGAGCCTCGGTCGGGAACTCGGGCTCGCGCCGGGCACGATGCCACTCGTCAGCGGCAAGCTGGCCCAGCCGATGGCGCCGGTGCGCGACATTGCCGCCTGGGAAAAGATGGCATTGGCTAATCGGCCTCTACTCCATGCCGCCCAAATGGAGCTCCAGGCCGCCAAGGCAAACCGGAGCCTGGCCAAGGCCGACTTCGGACCTCAGATCGGGCTCTACGCCGATCTCGAACGCGACGCGGAAGCCCTGGGCGGGCCCTCCGGCACGAACTGGACCGCCGGGGCGCGGCTCGATTGGAACGTATTTTCCGGCGGCGCGAAGAGGGCTCAGCTGGCCGCAGCCAGTGCCCGGAAGGTCGAAGCGGAAAATCAGCTCGAATGGCTGCGCTCGGGGATTGAACTGCAGGTGCGCCAGGCTTACCTGGACGCGCAGGCGGCGGCGCAACGCGCCGCGGCGGCGCGCGACTCGGTCAATCAGGCCGCCGAGAGTTTGCGAATCATTCAAAACCGTTATCAGGCCGGTCTTGTGACGATCACCGAGCTTTTGCGGGCACAGACCGCGCAGCTCGACGCGCGGACTGGCTATCTGGCGGCGCTGCACGATTGGCAGGTATCGCGCGCGCAACTCGAGCGCGCGGCCGGCCGGTTGACGCTGCAATCGGACCTTTTGAGTCAAGGCGGAACGCAATGAAACGGAACATGCAGACAAAGAAGGTGGCTTCGGCCTGGATATTGATCGGAATCGCGCCGCTGCTGCTGGCGCTTTGGGGTTGCGGGAGCACGCCGCCGCCCAAACGCGCGGCAGCGAAAATCGCCAGCGACGTCAAGATCGAGGCCGTGCAGCTCCAGACAATTCCCAACGAAGTGGCCGCGCCGGGCACGGTGGCGTCGATCCGAACGGCGCAGGTAGCGGCGCGGGTGATGGGCACGGTCGATCAGGTGCTGGTGCATGAGGGTGACCGCGTCCATCGGGGTCAAGTGTTGGTCGTGCTCGACGATCGCCAGTTTGCCGCGCAGCGCGAAGCCGCCCAGGCCGGCCTACAACAGGCCGTCGCAGCCGAGCAGGCTGCCCGGCGCGGCGTTGCCGCCGCCGAGGCCCAGGCGAGCGTCGCCGGGAAGACCTATAAACGCTACGTCTATCTGCGCGAGCAGAAATCGGTCAGCCCGCAGGAATTCGACGAGGTGGAAGCCAAGCAGCAGGCGGCCCAGGCGATGCTGGCCCAGGCACGCGACCGCCTCCGCCAGGCTGAAGCGGCGCGGCAGCAGGCCCGGCAGGAAGTGAGCGCGGCGACCACCGTATCCGGTTACACGCGCCTGGTCGCGCCATTCGACGGCGTCGTGCTGCAGCGCTTCGTGGATCCGGGCGCGATGGCCACGCCCGGCGCGCCGCTGCTGAGCGTCGAGGAGACGTCGCTGTACCGGCTGGTTGTCACGATTGGCGCGGAAAACACGCGCGACATTCATATCGGCACGCCGGTCCGCGTTCAGCTCGACGCCTTTCCCGGCAAATCATTTGCCGGGCGCGTGGCGGAGATCGAGCCTGGGGCGAACCCGGCCTCGCATACCGTGCAGGTCAAGATCGATCTCCCGCACGATCCTTCGCTGCGCTCAGGGCTTTTCGGCCGCGCCTGGTTCCGGCAAGGCGAGCGGCAGGCGCTGCTGGTGCCGGATTCGGCGATCCTCGATCGTGGGCAATTGCGCGGCCTCTACGTGGTTGATGCGGCCGGAACCATCCATCTGCGACTGGTGACGCTGGGCAAACACGTTGACGGCGGGCGCATCGTGCTTTCCGGGCTGGACCCGGGCAACCGCGTGGTCACCAATCCCGGCGCGCGCGATCTCGACGGCGAAAGAGTGGAGGCGGGACGTTGAAAAGCGGACTGGCCGGAAGAATCGCAAAGGCGTTCATCAATTCGAAGCTGACGCCGCTCTTCGTCATCGCATCGCTGCTGCTGGGTGCATTCGCGATCGTGAGAACGCCCAGCGAAGAGGATCCCCAGATCGTCGTTCCGATGATAGACATCTTCGTCCAGATGCCCGGCGCTTCCCCAAAGGAAGTGGAGGAGCGGGTGTCGATCCCGATGGAAAAGCTGCTGAAGGAGATCCCCGGGGTCGAATACGTCTATTCGACGAGCATGCCGGGCGAGTCGCTGGTGACAGTGCGCTTCTACGTCGGCGTGTCGGAAAACGACGCCGTGGTGCGCACCTACAACAAGCTCTATTCGAATTTCGATCGCATCCCGCCGGGTGCTTCGCGGCCGCTGATCAAGGTCCGCTCGATCTACGACGTGCCGATCCTGTCTCTGACGTTCTGGGGCCCCGGCTACAGCAGCTACGAGCTGCGCCAGATCGTCGAGGAGACCGACGTCGCGGTCAAACAGGTGAACAACGTCTCCGAGACGACGATTATTGGCGGGACACGGCGCGAGCTGCGCGTCACGCTGAACCCGCAGCGCCTGGCCGCCTACCACCTGAGCCCCGGGGCGGTGGCGCAGGCCTTCGAGCTGTCGAACCAGCGGAGCATCTCCGGCAGTTTCGCCGAACAGAACCAGCAATACATGGTGGAAACCGGACGATTCATTACCGACGCCGCGGACGCGCGCAACATGGTGGTGGGAGTCTTCCAGGACCAGCCGGTGTACCTGGGCGACGTGGCCCGGGTGGACGACGGGCCGGGTGAGCACACCAACTACGTCCTGTTCGGCTATGGCGGAGCGGAGAAGACGACGCTCACCGGCAGCTATCCGGCGGTGACGCTGGCGGTGGCAAAGCGGCGGGGAACGAACGCAACGACGGTGGCGCAAGATGTGATCAACAAGGTGCAGTCGTTGCGCGGAATCTCGATTCCCGACAACCTGCACGTGACGGTCACGCGGGACTACGGGCTCACGGCGAAGCAGAAATCGAACGACTTGCTGGAGCACCTGCTGCTCGCCACGCTTTCGGTGACGCTGCTGGTAGCCCTGTTCCTGGGCTGGCGGGAATCCGGCGTGGTGCTGGTGGCCATCCCGGTGACGCTCTCGCTCGCCCTGTTAGTCTTCTACCTTCACGGCTACACGCTGAACCGGGTGACGCTCTTCGCGCTGATCTTCTCCATCGGCATATTGGTAGACGACGCGATCGTGGTGGTCGAAAACATCGTGCGGCATTTCCGATTGCCGCAGAACAAGGGTAGGCCGTGGAGTGAGGTCGCCGTCGAGGCGGTTGACGAGGTCGGCAATCCGACGATCCTCGCGACGTTCACCGTGATCGCCGCGATTCTGCCGATGGCCTTCGTCAGCGGGCTGATGGGGCCGTACATGCGGCCGATCCCGGTGGGCGCGTCTGCGGCGATGCTGTTTTCGTTGGGCGTGGCGTTCGTCGTTTCTCCGTGGGCGGCGTTGCGGTTGCTGCGCGGGCGGAAAAAGGAAGCCGGGCATATCGACGAGAGCCAGACGTTGACCCGGCGCGCCTACCGGCGCGTACTCACGCCGCTGGTGGAAAGCGCGCTCAAGCGCTGGGTCTTCTTTGCCGGCGTCGTGGTATTGCTGCTGGCAGCCTGTGCCATGATTCCGCTGAAGATGGTGCTGGTGAAGATGCTGCCGTTCGACAACAAGAACGAACTGCAGGTGGTGGTGGACATGCCGGCCGGTACCACGCTCGAGCAGACGTTGGCAACAGAGCAGGCAATTGGGCACTACCTGTCGCACCAACCGCTCGTCGCCGACTACCAGATCTATGCTGGCACCAACGGTCCTTACGACTTCAACGGCCTGGTGCGGCACTACTACCTGCGACGCGCTCCCTATCAGGGAAACATCCAGGTGAACCTGGTGCCGACCCACGATCGGAGCGAGCAGAGCCATCAGATAGCGCTGGCCATTCGTGGCCCGATCGACAAGATTGCCAAGCCATGGCACGCCAACGTGAAGATCGTCGAGGTGCCTCCCGGCCCTCCGGTGCTCTCGACGCTGGTGGCCGAGGTTTACGGACCTTCCTACCCGCAGCAGATCGCCCTGGCGCGCCAGATCAAGAATATCTTCCGGGAGACGCCGGGTGTCGTCGACGTCGACTGGCTGATGAACGCCGACCAGAAGAAACTCGATTTCCGGGTCGAGCAGGACAAGGCAGCGCTGCTCGGAATTTCCGCGCAGGAGATCAGTGATTCCACCGCGATCGCGCTGGGCGGGGAGAACGTTGGCCTGATGCACGTGGCCGACAGCCGGGCGGACATCCCGATCCACCTGCAACTCTCGCGCGCGAGCCGTTCGGGCGAGGACGCCTTGCGCGGCCTCTATCTGAACACCCCGCAGGGCCACATGGTGCCGCTGGGCGCGCTGGTGCGCGTGGTGCCCGAGCACGTGCAGAAGGACATCTACCGGAAGAACCTGCGGTCGGTCGTCTACGTGATCGGCAACGTGGCGGGCGGCGAGGAAAGCCCGGTCTACGCGATCCTGAAAATGAAAAACAAGATCGCCAAGCTCAAGATCCCCGAGGGCTACAGGGTGGAGCAGTATTACACCGGCCCTCCGCCCTCGACCAAGAAGCTGGCGCTCACCTGGAGCGGGGAATGGCACACGACCTACGTGGTGTTCCGCGATCTTGGGGTGGCGTTTGCCGCGTGTCTCCTTCTGATGTACGCGCTGATGGTCGGCTGGTTCGATTCCTACACGATTCCGCTGGTCATCATGGTGCCGATCCCGCTCACGCTGATCGGCATCCTGCCGGCCCATGCGCTGGCCGGGGCGTTTTTCACGGCCACTTCGATGATCGGCTTCATTGCGGGCGCGGGCATCATTGTGCGCAACTCGATCCTGCTGGTGGATTTCATTGAGATCCGTTTGGCAGAGGGGGTGCCGCTCAGCGAGGCGGTGATCGACGCCGGCGCAGTACGCTTCCGGCCGGTGCTGCTGACCGCGCTGGCGGTCGTCGTGGGCGCGAGTCCCATCCTGTTCGATCCGATTTTCCAGGGCTTGGCGATCTCGTTGATGGCCGGCGGCATCGCCTCGACCCTGCTTTCTTTCCTGGCCGTGCCGCTGCTGTATCTGGTGACGCAGAAACGGCACGCCAAAAAGGTGCTGGAGGCAAAAGCATCATGACAGTCGAACGAGCATTGAGAGCCATTGCCGGCGTGTTCGTGCTGGGCTCGCTGGCCCTGGGCAGATGGGTGAATCCCAACTGGTATTGGTTCACCGCCTTCGTCGGGCTCAATCTCTTCCAGTCCGGCTTCACGAACTGGTGCCCGATGATGTGGTTCCTGCGCAAACTCGGCGTTGCCGAATGCAAAACGGCCGGCGCGCCGATTCGCGGCTGAGGCACTGGCGGCCGCTTCCGCTCCGGATGCGACGCCGCGGGGAAGGGTTGCGGGCAGTCAGGCCGTCGAGTCGCGCGGGTGTTTCGTGCGCTCGCAAGCGGCGGGAAGGAAGAAGCGATGACAGCATTCGCACCGAAACAGATCCTCTGCGCCGTTGATCTCGGGCCCGCTTCGCCGCTGGTGCTCGGATGGGCCCGCCTCTTCGCCGGGGCCTTCGGCGCCCGGGTCGATGTGGTCCACTCGGATTGGAACGAGCCACCGCTCTATTTCACCGTGGCGCAGATCGAGGCGATCAAGGCTGAGTCGGAAAAACGCAAAGCTGCACTGCTCGAGGAACTTGCCGGCGTGACCCGCGAAGTCTTCGGTCCCCAGGCTGAGCTGACAGTGAACGTCGTCGAGGGCCATCCGGTGCCGGTGCTCCGCGATCACGTCAAGGCGCACCGGCCGGACCTGCTTATTCTTGGCAGCCACGGACGCAGCGGCGTGGCTCGGCTGATGATGGGATCGGTGGCCGAAAATATCGTTCGCGAAGCGCCCTGTCCCGCACTGGTGGTTCGTGGAACGGAGGCCCCAGCAGCTCTGCGCCGCATTCTCTGCCCGGTGAGCTTTACCGAAACCGGCCGGCGCTGCCTCGAGGCGTCGGCGGCGCTCGCGGCTGCTTTTCACGCTCCGCTCGATGTGCTCCACGCCGCCGAAGAGCCCGGGCTGCGGCCCGAGCAAGTCCACGACCAGCTGTGCCAGTGGGTACCGGGTGAAGCGAGGAGCCGGTGCCAGATCACCGAGGTGGTTCGCCATGGAAACGCTGCCGAGCAGATCATCCTCCACGCCCGCGAGCATCCGGTGGATCTGATTGTCCTGGCGGCTGAGCATCGCCCGCTGCTCGAGATGACGACGCTCGGCACCACGACCGAACGCGTCATGCGTCACAGTCCCTGCTCGGTTCTCGTGCTGCCGCGCGGGATTCCTTCGGCCTAGCGGCCCCGGTCGAGTGGGGCCGGCAAAGTGTAAGGGGAAAAAGGTCGGCTGGGCTGGGGTCGGTAGACTTTTCGTTCCTCGTGGAGCAAGGGTGTTTGTGTGCCAACCGACGCACCCCAAACCCGTGAAAACGCGCTGTTTGACGCCCGTCACCCCGCGGCAGGCCCATCTGTGCCTCTAAGCCTTAGCCTTTCTTTCTCTTACGATTAGGCGCCGTTTTTGCTGCTTGGACCCGAACATGCGGTGTTTGTCGTGACGACGGGCGCGAAAAGCGGTCAGGGATAGGGATCACCCAGCTGCTGCGGAGAATTCTTCTGACCCGCCGAAGTAGTTTCCGCCGCGGAGTTGGCCCCGATCGAATCGGCCGCTCGTTC
>JAKBLM010000067.1 GCA_021832085.1 Acidobacteriota bacterium
CTGGTGGCGATAAACCCGGTATCCCGGCCAGCTAAGAATCCTGGTGAAGTCGCTATCGGTTGGCACCCAGCGAGTCTACCGCAACCGCATGAATTCACGCCCCTTCACAGATTCCTGCGCAGAGCCGATTTTTTGCGGGCAGAACTGGCTATTGAGCTACCGCTTTTCTGTGCGCGCCAACGCGCTACCCGATGCGCTTCACGACATTTGACGGAGCAGTAGTCCTGGTCTTGCCGTTTCTGCAAGAATATTTGGCCGCATTTTGGGCACAACCGCAGGCCCGCTCGCGCACCAACAGCACTCATAACCACGCGAATCAAGAGAGCGGTCGCTATATCAGGGCATAACAGCGCCGGACTCGTTCTGCCTTGCCATTGCCACATCACGAGACGCACATCATCCAGCCTACTCGACAGGTCTCTTGCCAGCATGGACTCGATATATCCGGGCTCCTTCATCAAAGCCTCTGTAATTCCGAGTGCAAGAGGCCCCTGTGAGGACTTAAGGTTGATAGTGGCCCTCTCCATCGCGAGGACATCTTTGGCCTCGATTGCTCGCACAAGTTCCACAAGATTGAGTATTTGGTTTTGAGTTGAAACCTCGCCTTGCCCCTGAACAAATTGCCGCACCGTCGCTTTGCCGCGCCTGAAACTGCGGTCCAAATCCTCGTCAACAAATCGCCGCACCTTTATGGGACTGTCTTCAGCCCATAAGTTCGCGTATGCTTCGCCCTCTTTTTCAGCGGACGACGCGGGAACTAGGATTTCCAGTGTAACGGCATCGTACTTGTCACGTTGCATTCTTCAAGCATAAGCACTAGGATGGGGAGTGTCAAGGAGATTCTATGGCGAAGAAAAACAGGCTCTGAGCAAGAATTTGTGGTGACCCGCGTTATTGCTGGGTTTCTCTGCACTGAGCTTGTTGGCCAGCAGCCTGGCGATGGTGAGGGATCGGGCCGTCGCCAGTGTTTTCGCGCCTTTGATGGTGTTCTCCGCCACCATTCGCCCCTCGAGCCCCTCCGGGCGTTTGCCGGTTCCAATGAACCTAGGCTGGACCGTCTCGGCGAAGGAGACCCCGCCGAGAGAGCTGTCAGGCGCTTAAGGGCCAAGTCTGACCCGGCGGGGAACGGAGTCCTCTGGCCTTCTGGGTCATCGACCAAGGAACAGATAACCCCCATTCCATCAACGGGTTAGGTTCACATCTATTGTCCGCAGCTTTCCTCTTGTCATGACCAGCTTGGCTCGCAGGCGTGCCGCTGGCCGGCTGGTCGCATCCCACCCTTATCGACCAGCCCCTCGATCGAAGAGAAACCGGACCCGTTCTCCCTTGCGGCCCGTAACCAGCGTCGATTGAGTAGTCTCACAGATTCCTGCGCAGAGCCGAAAAACACAGAGATTTCCGCAATTCAAGCTGCCCGACAGTTGGGCGTAGGGATTGATTACTTATATGGGCTGCTCTGGGCAGGAAAACTCACAGGCCGCAAAGTCGAGAATCGCTGGCGCGTTCCTGTTGAAGCGGTCGAGGAGCGAATCCGAGCAAGGGACGGGCGCCATGCCCGATGAACTGCTCACGCTGCCCGAAGCTGGGGCGCTTCTCAAGTTGAAAACCTCTACACTCCGCGATTGGCGGCTCCGAGGGTATGGCCTCGATTTTGTCACCTGCGGGCGCTTGGTTCGAGTGACCAGCGCGAGCCTAGAGCGTTACATCCGGGAGCATACCGTGCGTGCTAGTGAGGCACACGATAGCCACTCTCCCTCGCTCGAACCTGTCGCGCTTGGGGATCGGCAGCCATGAGCACAGGACGCGCAGTCGATTATCTACCACAAGGAGCACAGAACCATGACCGGCACGGTCACAGTCTTTATCAAACACGGCTATGGCTTCGTCCGCTGCCGTGAAACGAAAGAAGAAATTTTCGTTCATGTGCTCGACGTGGACAACGCCCGAAACGGAAAGCTCGAACCGGGCGATGAACTGGACTTCACGCGGATCGAATCCAGCAAAGGCCCGAAAGCAGTAGCGGCAACCATTATCAGATTTGCAAGAGAACGGAGAAGCGAGAATGAGCCAGTCCACAGCGCGGCAGAACTCCCCTGAATTATCCGAACCAACAATCATGTTGGGCTTCGGTGAATCGAACAGCGAACGCCCGAAGACTGTAATCAACGAGATAGCGGCATTCATAAAAACTAAACACGTTTGGCTCGGAATCCTACTCGAAAGAGGAATTGGTTGCGGAGATGGGCGCGGCCATGCTGGCGGGCGTGGCGGGCATCGAGCGGCGCACGCTGGCCAATTCTGCGGCCTACCTGAAATCTTGGGTTGACGTTCTGCGAGCGGATTCCCGCTTGGTCGTGTTCGCCGCGTCCCAAGCGCAAAAAGCGGCTGACTACATTCTCGGCAGGCAGGCGGAAGCGGGAAACGGGGGTGCGCAATGAGCACTCCCGCATTCGCTTTCCCTCAGCCGTTCGCCGAAAAGTACCGCCCGCGCCATATTGCGGAATTTGCTGGCCTGGACAAGCAGCGGAAGATCCTCGCCAAACTGGCCGCGAATCCGTACCCCTCAGCGTGGCTCTTTGTCGGGCCGCCGGGCGTGGGCAAAACGAGCATGGCGCTGGCCATTGCCTCAGAGATGGGCGCGGAAATCCACCGTATCGGCTCGAAGCAATGCAGGCTCGACACGCTGGAAGATACGGTGCGCATGTGCCAGTACGTGCCGCTTTCGGGCGGATTCCACGTTGTCATTTGCGACGAAGCGGACGCCATGAGCGATGCCGCACAGAAATTCCTACTCAGCAAGCTCGATTCCAGCGAGCCTGTCCCAAACACAATCTGGATATTCACTTGCAACGCTACAGATCGGCTCGAAGCGCGATTCCTTAGCCGTTGCCGCGTGCTGGAATTTTCCACCTATGGGATGTCCGATGCGATTTGCGAATACCTAGATCGTGTCTGGCACGCGGAAGGAGGGAACGGAAATTGCCCGAATCTCAAACGGCTCGCGGCGGATTGCCATAACAACGTCCGGGAATCCCTGATGCGGCTTGAACTGGAACTGATGGGAGCGTGAGCCATGAGAACAGCCCTGTATGCCCGAGTTTCCACCAGCGGCCACGGCCAGACCGTTGAGCCGCAACTGCTCGAATTGCGCGAATATTGCGCACGCCGTGGCTGGCAGATCGTCGGCGAATATCTCGACGAGGGAATCAGCGGGGCGAAGGATTCACGCCCACAGCTAGATCGAATGATGAAGGACGCCATCCGCCGAAAGTTGGATGCCGTAATCGTCTGGAAGTTTGATCGCTTTGCCCGGAGTGTTTCCCACTTGCTGCGGGCGCTGGAAACCTTCAACGCCTTGGGCATCGCTTTCGTCAGCCTGAGCGAGCAGATTGACACCACCACGCCCATGGGCAAGATGATTTTCACGGTTCTGGGCGCTGTGGCGGAACTAGAACGCAGCCTGATTGCCGAACGAGTCCGGGCCGGTCTGCGGAATGCGCGAGCCAAGGGCAAGCGGCTGGGCAGGCCGCGTGTGGCCGTGGATACTGCGAGGATTGCCGCTCTACGGTCACAGGGGCTTTCCTGGCCAGCGATAGCAAGGCAGATGGGCTTGTCGGTCGGGACGGTCTATCAAGCCGCTTGCAATAGTTCGTAAATCACTTTCCGTGCAGACTTATTTCAGTTCTGTAAGTAGTTGCTCAATCGTTCCCATCGGCAAAAACAGCCGATTGTTGGTTCCAGGGAAAGCGAGGAACCCATATTTCCTATAGAAGCCGAGCGCGCTTTCGTCTTTCGCGTCCACAATGACTGCGAACGATGCCACTCCCTTGCTGTGTTCGAGGCTGCGTGCCAGCGCATCTAATAACAACTTTTCTCCGAGCTTTTGGCCGCGATACGGATCGCCCACGGCCAAGCGGCCAAGCAACGTAGCCGGAACATCGGGATATTTTGCGAGCTTTCGAGCCGTTTCAGGTGGAATGTCAGCAAGGCGGACCGAAAATTGCGACAGGGTGTAATAGCCCGCGATTGTGTGTCCGTCGGGCGTGAGCACGAATACGGCCGCGATTCGCTTCTCAACATCCTGCCTTGCTTGGCAGCGAAGATAGACTTCAAGGGGTTTGGCGGTGCAGGTGAATCCCTTGCGGTTATGGTGCGGGCAGGAGAGAGCTTCAATCGACCACTCAGGAGCGGGCACTTAGATGTCGCCTGGCGGCGGCGCGCAGAGCAGCATTTGGGGCCGGAGCATTGAGCAAAGCATTGACGAACACCCTGCTAGCTTCGCCACGCAACACCAGCACTTCCTGTTCCCTGATAGTCTCCTTGGCAGCTTGCTGCACGGCCTGCACAACGAAATTCGTCACGCTTGTGCCGCGAAGGCTTGCGGCCCGCTCAATGGTCTGTTTCTGCTCCGGGGTGATCCGTGCTTCTAGCCGCTCCGATTTCTCCGCTCTCTCTGTTTGTGTTGCAGGCATTTTATTGCTCCTGAGTACAGGCCAAGTGTACGGCAGAATGCCGCACGCGTCAAGTGGAGTAATCGTTCGCTTGATTGCCCCTCATTGTAGCTCCTTGGATCGCTGTGCCCACTGTGCCCAATTTTGTGCCTACCGGCAACCACGGCGAATGGCGATAAATTGCGATGCAAACAGGCTAAGGTGTTGTGCAGGTAGCAGTAGCCAGCAATTTCCGGCAAGTCGCGGTTATTACTGTAAGTTATTGATTCTTCGTTGATTATGACTTAGCAGGCAGCCCTCTTCAGCCACTCCAGCACCTCTCCGCGAGGCTGGGAATGCGCTGGGGGAAGTATAGCACGGGGGTTTGGACGGAACCCGAGGCTCACGGTATCGGGGGATCGTGAACCGTGGCGGGACGGTCCTCGAGTGTGGAGCGAATAACGCCCGTTTGGTCGAGATAGAAGCTGCGATAGCCGTAGTAGCGGGGCCGGGCGAGCAGGACGAAGTCGTGAATGTTGCCGTCGCTCCCGGGCGAGCCGGCCTCGTAGAGGAGCGAATAGCCGGCGCGGCGAGCGCTCGCGTAGGCAGCGCCAGCCTCGCCGCTCACCTCTTCGATCGTGTTGGGATAGGTTCCGTCTTGCCGCCGGTAGTTGTTGAGGATGGCATTCACGCGCCGGAGCGCGGCGACGGCTCCTGCCTCGGCCTGGGCGCGTGGCGGCATATCGGTGCGCGGCAAAACAAACCAGACCATCCCCCAGATAAAGCCCACGAGCAACAGCGCAACGATCAGGGTGATCACCAGCCCCTTACGCTGGGCGGTGCGGCGCCTGGCGACCGGCTCCGGCGCCAGATCCACACCGCAGTAAGGGCAGATTTCCGACGCCTGATTGATCGGCCGGTCGCAGGCGGGACAGGTGAACATCAGTACATTTCCCGATCAGACGGTGGAGGAGACACCGACCAGAACCAGGCCGATCGTGGTGGGCTCGGCCGAACCGGCCACCCCGAGATTGGCTTTGAAGAAGAGTACTTGGGTCGAACCACCTTCATTATCCTGGGCCGCGACGGCCGGAAGCTGCGCCGGAGCGCCATCGGGCGGCACCAAACTCCACACAGAGGGATGATCGCGATCGGTCGTTTTACGGCTCAACTCGACCAGGTCCTTGAAGCCGAGCGTGGCTGTGGTGGTATCGGCCGAAGGGAAACTGAGCAGCAGGAAATCGCGCTGCGGAGCAACGCCCTGATGATCGCCGTCGACCGGACTGAGCTCGTAACGGAGGGTGTAGACGCCGGGCTTGACATGCTGGTCGCGGTAATCGGTTACTTCGGCGGGGAAACGAATCGCGCCCACAAGCGTGCCGGGAGCCAGTTGCGAATAGACGACGCCGAGCTCCATGGGCGGCGCGGAAACCGTGGGGATGTCCTTGCGCAACCAGATCTCGCAGAGCACGCCCTTTGGCCCCTTCACCTGGATGGCCTGGCTTTCGAGCGAGGCGCGAATAGCGGCGCTCAGCGCGGTGGGCGGCGCCTGGTTGACCGTGACGGCCGAATAGCTTTGGGCCGCGGCAACCGAAGCGCAGGCGAAAAGGGCGACGGCGACAACGGCGGCGCAACCGACAGAACGCAGCAAACGAACATTCACGTCTTTGATCGTCATGAGGGTTCCCATCCGTACAAGAAGTTGGCGCACTCAATCTGCGCGTTTATTCTACCGCGCCGGATTTGCCGCCGGAAAACAGGGAATTCCTGGCCCGGCGGAAGGCGGGAAAAGCCGGCGACGAGGAACGGAAGCGCCAGGATCGGTCTTGTTTGATCGATGCGGCCGCCGACTGCAGATCAACTTAGACCCCAAACACATTTGAAGCGGGCATCACGCCGTCGACGCCCATACCGGCGAGCGGCGCAACGTTCCCGTCGCCGCAGCGGACTTTCGCCAGCTAGTGTGGTGAGTTGTAGGTTCGCTGCATAAGTCGGAAGCGCTTCAGGGGCTGAAGCCCCTTGATATTGCGGGGTTTAATGTCGTGGCCAAAGCTCCGACCGCCGAAAGACCGTGCAACGAACTTTTGACCCAGGACGCTAGGTGGTTTCGCAACAGCCGCGGCCGGGCTTGCACGCTTCCGGCTCGGCGATCTTGTCGTCGGGGCCGTAGATGCCCTGCGTGCGCGAGCACCAGAAAGGCCCGCGCAGTTCCGGGGCAGCCGAGCCGCTGTCTTCCGACTGATAAAACATCGTTTTCGTGCGCAGTGACCGGCACAGACGGCCTGTCTCGATCAGTTTTTCCAAACTTTCCATTTCGGCCCCCCTTTCAAGCGATTGCCGCGAGCAGCGCGCGTTTGACGGCGACGCGAACGAGCTGCACCTTGTAGCCGTTTTTGCTGAGCGGATGGGCTCCCACGGTGGCGGCTTCGCCGGCCCGTGTCGCGACGGCTTCGTCGAGCGTTTTGCCGGCCAGTTCCCGCTCGGCGCCCTCGGCGCGCCACGGAATCGGCGCAACCTGGCCAAGCACGACGCGTGCCTGGCGAACGCGCCGGCCTTCCATGCGCAATGCGACCGAGGCGGTGGCAAGCGGCCAATCCATAAAGTGGCGCTCACGGACTTCGTATGTGGCGTTGCGCAGACGGCGTGCACTGGCGGGAAGCAGAATTTCGGTAAGGATTTCCTTGGGCTGGATGGTGTGCTCGCGCTCGCCGGTATGGCGCGGGATGCGGAACAGCTCGGCCACGGGAAGCTCGCGCTCGCCCTTGGGCCCCTGGATGCGCAGCGTAGCGCCAAGGGCGACGAGCGGCGGGGCGAGGCTCGATGGGCTGACGAAATAGGCGGGGCCGGCGTTGCCGAAGATGGCGTGATAACGATTATCGCCGTGGGGGACGAGCGACTGCCCCTTGGAATCGAGCGCGAGCAGGCCGAAACCGTTCCGGTAGTACCAGCAACGGGGCCGCTGGAGCAGATCGCCGCCGACGGTGCCCATGCTGCGCATCTGGGCGCTGTAAATTCCATCGATTGCGGCGCGGAGCGAAGGAAAATCGCGCAGGGGAGCGGGATTTTCGAAGAGATCCTCGAACGTGGTGGTCGCGCCGAGACGCAGGCCGCCGTTCACCTCCGAAGCGCCGCGGAGGGCGCTGATGGACTTGATATTGACGACGCGCTTGGGCGTGTCGATGTAGTCTTTCATCAGGCTGATCAGGTCAGTGCCACCGGCCAGCACGGCCGCTTGCTCCCAGTCGGAGCCGAGCAGCGAGATCGCCTGCTTTACCGTTGAAGGATTGCCGTATTCGAAGGGACGCATTAGACCAACCCTCCTTTCCCCAGGGCCGCCAGAACGCGATCGGGCGTTATCGGCAACTCGGGCACGCGGACGCCGATGGCGTTGGCAACGGCGTTGGAGATCGCCGCGCCGGGCGAGATGACCGGCGGCTCACCGAGGCCGATCACTCCGCGATCCTGATAGGAATCCTCGGTCATCATGTGGACGGTGATGTCGCCGATATCATCGAGTCCGCTGAGTTTGTAGAACTCCATGTTGGGATTGAGGCAAGTGCCGGTCTGTTGGTCCATGATCTTCTCTTCATAGAGGGCGTAACAGGTACCCATGATGCAGGCGCCATAGACCTGGCTCATGGCGGTTTTCATGTCAATGATCAGGCCGCAGTCCTGCACCGCGACCATCTTTTCCATCCGGACGATGCCGGTGTCGATGTCGACAGCGACCTCGGCCATCTGGACGCCGCCCACGCCGCTGGAAATCAGCGAGAAGTTGCGCTGGCCCATGGCGACGATTGGCGTGGTGCCGAGTTTGGCGCAGGCCTTTTTCCATGGAATCGACTTGCTCGGATCCCCGATCACGCGGATCTGCCCGCCGACGGCCTCGAGCTTGTCGGCTGTGGTGCCGAGCGACGGGGCGGCCTTGGCGAAAAGTTCGTTGAGGGCCGTGGTGGCGGAAGTGCGAGTGGAAGAGCTGACGCCGCCTACGGTGGTTGAGCCGCCGGAAGCGCCGTCGGGCGGATACTTGTTGTTGCCGATTTCGACACGCACGGCGTCGAGCGGCAGTCCCAGCGTTTCGGCGGCGACGATGCCGATCACCGTGCGCGTGCCGGTGCCCAAGTCCTGGCTGCCGGTCGCAACTTCGACCGAGCCATCGGGATGAATCGTGGTGCGGCAATAGCCCATATGGCCGCCGCCGGCCCAGGTGTGGAACGAAAGGCCGAGGCCACGCTTGATGTGGCCGGGAGTCTTATCGCCGCGGGAATGCCATTTCTGCTTCCAGCCAATCATGTCGGCAGCCATCAGCATTTGCTGTTTGTAGACGCCCGCGCGCTCGCCCGTGAGCCCGACGTTCTTGAGGAAGAAATCGAGCGAGTCCATGTTGAGCTTGGCGGCCAGATCGTCGAGGGCGGCCATGGTGAGGAAGCACATCTGGGGATGATTGGGGGCGCGCCAGGCGCGAGCCGGACCGATATTGGTGAAGATGCTGGTGTGGCGATGGCCGCTGTTGGGAACCTGGATGATGTACGGCAGCTGCGGCACGCCGCCACCACTCATGCCCGCGGTGCCCCAGGACTCAGAATCCCAGGCGATCAGGGTGCCATCGCGCTTGGCGCCGACGCGAATCTTGGCATGCAGTGACGGCCGACAACCGGCCGAGAGCAATTCAACTTCCCGATCGAGCATCAGCTTTACCGGCCGGCCGGCCTTGCGGGCCATCGCGGCAGCGGCCACGCCCCAGCTATCGGCGGCGAATTTGCTGCCGAAGCCGCCGCCCATGACCTGGCAATCGACGTGGACGTTGGTGGCGGGGATGTTGAGGGCAGAGGCGTACTCGTTGGATAAGCCGCTGACGTTCTGCGTAGAGATCCAGACGTAAAGCTCGTCGCCCTTCCACTCGGCGACCGAACCGTGCGCTTCGTGGCAGCAGTGAGTGATGACCGGCTGGCCGTAGGTACCTTCGCTGGTGACGTCGGCCTGCTGAAGAGCCTGCTCCGGATCGCCCGTTTTCCGCGGGGACATTTCGCGGAAACGGCCGGGGCCGGCGTGCTGGGCATCGGTATCGGCGACCAGATAGGGCTGCGGATCGTATTCGACGCGAATCAGGCGGGCGGCATCCTCGGCAAGCTCTTCCGTGTCGGCGGCGACGCCGACCACTTCATGGCCCTCCCAGTTCACTTCCTTGCCCACAGCGGTGAAGATGTGGATGGCGCGGACGCCGGGCAGGCGTTCGGCGCGGCTGGTGTCGATGGCGGTGACTTTGGCGTGGGCGTAAGGCGAGGTGACCAGCTTCGCGTAGAGCATTCCGGCCGGGCCCTGGTCGTAGGTGTATTTGGCGCGGCCGGACGATTTCCACGGGCCGTCGATGCGGGAAATCGACTTGCCTATCAGGCCGCGGTTTGCCGCCGAAGGCCACTTGATTTCAGCCATCAGAGTCGCCCTCCTTTACCGGCCATCTTCGCGGCCGCTTCGAGCGCGGCCTTGCGAATGCCCATGTAGGTGCCGCAACGGCAGAGGTTCCCGCCGAGCGAGGCGCGGACCTCGTCGTAAGTGGGGTGGGGATGCTTGTCGAGGAAGGCCTTGACGGCCATGACGAAGCCGGGCGTGCAGAAGCCGCACTGCTGGGCGTCGTTATCGACAAAGGCTTGGGAAACCGGGTGAAGCTTGCCCTCTGGCGCCAAGCCCTCGATCGTTTCGATCGATTTGCCCTGGGCATCGATCGCCAGCACCGTGCAGGAATAGACCGGGTGACCGTCCATAATCACCGTGCAGGCCCCGCACGTGGCGCGGTCACAGACCTTCTTGGCTCCGGTCATGTCGAGGCGATTGCGCAGGGCGTCGAGCAGGGTGACGCGCGGCTCGAGCCGCAACTGGTGCTCGCGGCCATTGATCCGCAGCCGCACCGGAACCTCTCCCGGGCCGGAAACTCCGGGCGTTTCCTCCGGCATGGCCGCTTTCAGCAGGCCGTCGGGCACAAAGACGCTCGCCGAGACGGCCAGGCCGGTGCCCTTGATGAATTGTCGGCGGGAGAAACCCTTCGACGATTCCCGGTCGCTCGCCGAGTTGTCGTCGCCGGGTTCTCCGGACCCGGTAGAATGATGCAGATCATCCTGATCGGCCATACGGGTACCTCCGATAGGTTCTGGGGAATGATGGACGAGAGGTGGGTCGAATTTGGGGAACGAAAAGCAACAAAATGTGCTCCCGCTTCCGAAAAAAGTAGCAACATCATATTTCTTTCACGCGGCCATGTCTAGCTGGCGAATGAAGTCCATATGATCGTCGGGGTCGGGGTACTTTTCCCCTGGTAATGGACGGAGGGAATTTGCCGCAGTCTGGCGGGGGCGACGGGCGCGGAAGAACTCGCCAGCCGGGCAAAGGGAGGAATCGGACGATGCGCGGGAAAAGCGGATGGAAACCGTGGGCCGTGGCCTGTTGCTGGCTGCTGCTGGCCATGCCCCTAGCGGCACAACAGCCGACGCGGGCCGAGAGCACGGCCAAGAATCGAACCTCGCTCAGCATCACCGTCTACAACTCGAATTTCGCACTGGTGCGCGAGAGCCGGCGGGTAGCGCTGCCGGCAGGAATCGTGCGGCTGAATTTCGAAGACGTGCCCCGGACAATCGAGGCTTCGACGGTGCAACTGGCGCCGGCGCCGGGCCTCGACGTGCTCGATCAGTCGTATGAATACGATCTGCTCAATCCCGAGCACCTGCTGGAGAGATACGTTGGCAAAACGGTGACGCTGGTCTTCCGGGAGCGGGCGAACGGCAGCACGATTTACCGGCGGGTGCAGGCACTGCTGCTCTCGACGAACGGCCCGGTTTGGAAGATCGGCAACGAAATCGTCAGCGACATCCATCCCGACGGCTACCGCTTCCCTGCCCTGCCCGGCCAGCTCTACAGCCACCCGACGCTGATCTGGACGCTCAGGAACGCGCGGGCGGGCGAGCGACAGCTGAACGTCTCGTACCTGGCCGGGGGACTGAACTGGAACGCCGATTACGTTCTCGACCTCAACCGCGAGGGCAGCGAAGGCAGCCTGGAAGGCTGGGTGACAGTCGAGAACAACAGTGGGACGTCGTTCGACAATGCCGCGCTTTCGCTGGTCGCCGGCCAGGTGCATCGCGTCAGCCAGCCAGGGCCGAGGCCACTGGTGATGATGGCCCGGCCTGGGGTGATCGGCGGAGTGGCTCAGCAGTTCTCCCAGGAGCCGATCGGCGAGTACCACCTCTACCGGCTGAACCGCCGGATCAGCCTGCGCAATAGCGAATCGAAGCAGATCAGCCTGCTTTCGGCGGCGCGCGTGCCGGTGGAAAAGAGCTACATCGTCGAGGGCAACGCCGGCGTTTTCCGCGTGCGGCAGCCGGAAGGCGCGCCCACGCCGGAGGCGGTGCGGCTGTTTCTCACCTTCCACAACAACGCGGCCGCCGGGCTCGGCCGCCCGCTTCCAGCGGGAATCGTCCGCGTCTACCAGCCCGACAGCCAGGGCACGCCGCTCTTCCTCGGCGAAGACCGCATCCAGCACACCCCGAAGGACGAGCGGGTGAGGCTCGACGTCGGCAATGCCTTCGACATCACTGCCCGGCGCGTCCAGACCGATTTCCAGCGGATCGGCAAAGGCGTGTATGAATCGGCGTTCGCCGTCATGCTGCGCAATCACAAGGACGAGCCGGTGACGGTGCAGGTGCGCGAGCCGATCGGCGGGAGCTGGGTGGTGCTGCAATCGAGCGTGCCGGCCAAGAAGATCAATGCGTTCACGCTGGAATTCGACGTTCCGGTTCCGGCAAACGGCGAGGCCAAGCTCACCTATCGCGTGCGCGTGACCGATTGAAAACCCGGCGAGGTAATGGCGCCCTGGCCGGTGACCCTTCCGGCATAACGGGATGCGGGGCGGGTTTCAGACCCGCCCCTACTGGGGATTGCGGCTCCCCCTCCGGCAACAATTTGGAACTTTTCGGAGCCGGGAACGGAAGACGAGTATGGCGAGCCGCACGCAGCCTGCCCGAGAGCCCTGCCTATAACGTGTGGCTCCCGGAGGGTGGGACATTGCAAGATTCCAACGGAAACGCCGACCGGCTCGCGCGCACATTGCTGCCGGCCCTAGCCTTCCCGCTTCTTCCGATGCTCTGCCTGGCCGCACCCGGCGGCCGGCAAACGAGCCAGACGCCAAAGATTTCGGTCGAAGTGAAAACCGTCACCGTCTACGCGACCGTGCGCGGCAAACATGGCCACATCGTTACCAACCTCACGCAGAACGACTTCGTGCTCAAGCAGGACGGCCAAGCGCAAGCGATCCAGTATTTCGCACGCGAAAGTAATCTACCGCTCACGCTCGGGCTGCTGGTCGATACGAGCTTCAGCCAGCACAACGTTCTCGACACGGAACGCCAGGCGAGCGAGAGCTTCCTCGATCAGATGCTCCGCGAAAGCAAGGATCAAGCCTTCCTGATCCACTTCGACCGCCAGGTGGAGCTGCTGCAGGATCTGACCTCTTCGAGGCAGAAGCTCCAGTCGGCGCTGGCGGAACTGCAAACGCCGCAGCACCAGCCCAGGCGGCAAGGCGGCGGAGGCGGGTGGCCGCCACAGGAGGGCGGAGGCTGGCCGGGCCAAGGCGGCCCACGCGGCGGCTGGCACAAACAGGGCTTTCGCCGACCCAGCACACTGCTCTACGACGCGGTGTATCTGGCGTCGCACGATGAGATGAAAAAACAGCAGGGACGCAAGGCCTTGATCATTCTCTCGAACGGCGTCGATCGGGGCAGCCAGGAAACGCTGAAGCAAGCGATCGAATCGGCCCAGCGATCCGACACGATCGTCTACGCGATCCTCTTCAAGGACGACCACCCCTTCCGGCCACGCGGCGGATTCGGTGGCTGGGGCACGGGACGCCGGAGCGGCGGTTTTCCCGGTCGATTCCCGCGCGAGCAGGGACCCGACGGCAAAAAGATCCTCGAGCGGATCACCCACGAAACAGGCGGGCAGCTCTTCGAAGTTTCAAAGAAGCTCCCGATCAACGCGATCTACGCTCAGATCGCGGAGGACTTGCGCAACCAGTACAGCCTCGCCTACACGCCCGAGCCAGGCCCCAGCGCCGGCTACCACAAGATTGAGCTCACCACGAAACGGAAAGGACTGACGGTGCAGGCCCGCGAAGGCTATTATGCGGAACGATAGCGTCTCACACGGCAAAGGCCGGTGCCGGTCCCGGGCCGAGCTTGACCGAACCCGCCCGGAGACCGATTGGCATATTATGCCTCGTGATGGTCTCGCTGCAGCGGGGCGCGGCCGTCTTCGACACTGCAACGGAGACTGAGAAAATGAAGAGAAAGCCCGTCGTATGGTACGTTGACGACCTGCCGGAAAACCTCCAGAAATTCAAGGAAGTCCATGAACCAGCCTTCTCTATCAGGCTCTTTACCAGGCCGTCGGACGTTCTGAACGCGCTGGGCGAGGAGCGGCCGGACGCCTTGCTTTGCGACGTCTTCTACTACGAGCCGGAAGAAAAAGCCAGAGAAATGGAGCGGAAGGTCCAAGAAAAGGCTTGCGAGCTACGGCGGTTCGGAGCGGCTATCGGGGCCAGCAGTTCGGAAAACCGGTTCTGCGCAAGAATTTGTATGGAGCCGCATTTTAGGCTGCTTTCCTGATGGTGATGAATTCCGTTCGGGTAGCCGCCAGGCGCTGGGCCTTCAGCAACAGGTAGCGGAGGTTCTTGTACCCCCGG
>JAKBLM010000022.1 GCA_021832085.1 Acidobacteriota bacterium
CTCGGTCGTATCCTTGTTCGGGGTCATGCTCCGTCTTCCTCCTTGTCAGGTTCTCGCAAACCGATAATTGGAAAACGTCATGACCCCTTCCGCAAAATAATTTGCTGAACTTGTGCAACATAACCTGAAGGGCGGCGCTACGCGAACCGGAGCGTAGGGGCGGGTTTGAAACCCCCCCTACCACCGGGGCTGCGCGAGCGCTCGCGCCCCGGTTGCGCTAGTTCACCTTGACCTGGATGATTGTGCTGATCTGCTCGCTGCCGGCCGTGCCGGTCACCGCGACGCTGTAGGTGCCCGCCGGCGTGCCGTTGAACTGCTTCGTGTTGGTGGACGTTGCCGTCGACGAGCCGCCGCAGGCCGCCAGGCCTACCGCCAGCGCCACGCCCAACGCTCCTGCCCACGCCAGCCGCCGCACCCGCGCCGGCACTGCCTGCCGCTTCCACGCGAGCAGCAGCCCGAGCGCCGCCAGCGCGCCCAGCCCCACCGCGTAGAACGGCCAGCTCCCGCCGCCGCCCAGCGGCCAGACCGCGATCGCGCTTGTCGACGTCGTTGGCGCGTAGGTGTTCACCGTCAGCGTCGTCGACGCCGGGCTCGTTCCCGGCGTCACGCTCAGCGGCGCGAACTGGCAGGTGATCGTCACCGGCACTCCGTTGCAGGCAAACGAGACCGGCGTCGTCATGTCGCCCTGCGGCGTCACCGTGAACTGGAACGTCGCGCTCTGCCCAGCATTCACCGTCGCCGACGGTGAAGAGGTCGTCAGCGTGAACGTCGCCGCCTTCACCGTCTCGTCGACGGCCGAGGAGGTGCTGCCGGCGAACTCGGCGTTGCCGCCGTAGACGGCCGTGATCGTCTGGCTGCCGGCAGGCAGCGTCGAGGTGGTGAGCATCGCCTGGCCGGTGCTATTGAGCGTCCCGGTGCCGAGCGCGGTCGAGCCGTCGTCGAAGGTGACCGTGCCGGCTGGGATGCCCGCCGACGAGCCAACCGTTGCCGTAAACGTGGTCGCATTGCCGGTGTAGGAGGGGTTCATCGACGCCGCGAGGCTGGTGGTGGTTGCCGCCGGGCCGACGGTGACCGTCAGCGTGGCGGAAGTGCTGGGCGCGAAGGTGGAATCGCCGCTGTAGCTCGCGCTGAGCGATTGCGAGCCGGCGCCGAGCAGCGAGGTGCTGAAGGTCGCCACGCCGGAGCTATTGAGCGAAGCCGTGCCGAGGGTCTTGGTGCCGTCGAGGAAGGTCACCATGCCGGTGGGTGTGCCGGAGGTTTTTGAGGTGACCGTCGCGGTGAGCGTCACCGAGGAGCCGTAGACGGCCGAGCTGACGGGCGAGAGCGTGGTGGTGGTCGTTGCCTGGATCTGCTCGGTGAGCGCGGCGGAGGTGCTGCCGGCGAAGTTCGTGTCGCCGCCATAGACCGCGGTGATCGAGTGCGAGCCGGCAGAGAGCGAAGTGGTGGAGAAGCTCGCGTTGCCGGAGGCGTCGAGCGTTCCGGTGCCGAGGGCGGTGGTGCCGTCCATGAAGGTGACCGTGCCGGTGGGCGTGCCGGTGGCCGGAGCCACAGGCATCACCGTAGCGGTGAAGGTGACCTTGGCGCCCTGGACAGCCGGATTCGTGTCGGAAACCAGGGTGGTCGACGTTTTGGCTTCCTGCACGGTGAAGACGTAGGCGGTCATCCGGCCGACGAAGTTCTGCGCCATGCCGGTGGAATTGGCTGCCTGCGGATCGACGGCGTAGGCGTAGAGGATGTGCGTGCCGAGCGAGAGCGGCTTGGCTGGAGTAGCGGTGAAAGATGGCGCCTGGCCGGAAGCCGGTTGCCAGGGGCCCTGCCAGGTGTCGAACTGGTAGTAGACGCCCTGGACGGGCGGGGCGTAGGGGCTGAACTCGCTGTCGGTGGTGAAGCTGAAAGTGGGCGTGAGGCTGGTGGTGACGTTGCCCTTGAGCGGGGCGATGGCGGTATCGAGCGGGATCGAGTGCACCTGCTCGGGAGTGATGATGGAAACGGTTTTGCTGTAGTAGTTGGGCACGTAGACCTTGCCGCTGATCGGGTTCACCGCGACGGCATCGGGCCCCGTGCCCACCGTCACCGTCGTGGGCGTGGCGGAGGGATTCGCGCCGTCGATCACCGAAACGCTGTCGCCGCCGACGTTGGCGACGTAGATCGCGTTTGTCGCCGGGTTCACCGCGACGGCAAGGGGCTCCGTGCCCACCGTGGGCGAAGCGATGACCGCATTCGTCGCGCCGTCGATCACCGAAACGCTGCCGGCCCCACTGCATGCGGCGCTGGCGCCGCACTCGTTGGCGACGTCGCGCCGTTGATCACCGAGACGGTGTTGCTGACGAAGTTGGCGACGTAGACCCTGTTGGTGACCGGGTTCACCGCGACGGCAATGGGAACCGTGCCCACCGTGGGCGAGGCCACGACCGAGTTCGTCGCGCCGTCGATGACCGAGACGGTGGTGCTGAAGTAGTTGGCAACGTAGACCATGTTGGTCACCGGGTTCGCCGCAACGGCGATGGGCCCTGTGCCCACCGTGGGCGAGGCCACGACCGAGTTCGTCGCGCTGTCGATCACCGAAACGGTGCTGTTGCTGGTCCCCGTGCCGTAGTTGGCGACGTAGACCATGTTCGTCACCGGGTTCACCGCGAGGGCATCGGGCTGCGTGCCCACCGCTGGCGAGGCCACCACCGTGTTCGTCGCGCCGTCAATCACCGAGACACTGCTGCTGCTGGTACCGGTGCCGTAGTTGGCGACGTAGACCGTGTTCGTCACCGGGTTCACCGCGACGGCCCGGGGATCCGTGCCCACCGGCACGGTTGCGGTGACGAGGCCGGTGGCATCGTCGATGACCGAGAGGGTGTCGCTGGTCTCGTTGGCGACGTAGATCATGCCGGTGACCGGGTTCACCGCGGCGGCTGCCGGATCCTGGCCGACGGCGGGCGAGGCGACCTGGTTGGTCGAGCCGTCAATCACCGAGACGCTGCCTCCGCCGGTGGGGTTAGCGTTGGCGACGTAGACGCTGTTCGTCACCGGGTTCACCGCGACGGCATCGGGGCCCGTGCCCACCGTAGGCGAGGCCACCACCGTGTTCGTCGAGCCGTCGATCACCGAGACGGTACTGTCGCTGGTCCCCGTGCCGAAGTTGGCGACGTAGACCATGTTCGTCACCGGGTTCACCGCGACGGCCGCGGGATTTGAACCCACCGTGGGCGAGGACACAACCGCGTTGGTCGAGCCGTCGATCACCGAAACGGTGCCGCTATTGTAGTTGGCGACGTAGACCGTGTTCGTGACTGCGTTCACCGCGACGGCAAGGGGTTCCGTACCCACCGTCAACGGGCTCCCAACCACCGTATTCGTTGAGCCGTTGATCACCGAAACGGTGCCGCTATTGTAGTTGGCGACGTAGACTCGGTTCGTCACCGGGTTCACCGCGAGGGCGTCGGGCAGCGTGCCGACTGCAGGCGAGGCCACGACCGTGTTCGTCGAGCCGTCGATCACCGAAACGGTGCCGGTGCCGCAGACGCCCGCGGGACAGTTCTGGTTGGCGACGTAGACCATGTTGGTGGCCGGGTTCACCGCGACGGTATCGGGCCTCGTGCCCACCGGCACCGTGGTGGGGGTCGCGGAGGGGTTCGCGCCGTCGATCACCGAGACGGTGTTGCTGGAGGAGTTGGCGACGTAGACCATGTTCGTGACCGGGTTCACCGCGACGGCAACGGGCTGCGAGCCCACCGGCACCGGGCTCCCGACCACCGAGTTCGTCGCGCCGTCGATCACCGAGACAGTACTGTTGCTGGTCCCCGTGCCGAAGTTGGCGACGTAGACCATGTTCGTGACCGGGTTCACCGCGACGGCACGAGGCAGCAAGCCCACACCCGGTGTGGCGACGACGGTCTGCGCGCGCGCCGACGGCGCCAGCGCCAGCACTGCGCAGGCCAGCAGACACAGCACGGCCACCAAGCTACCGCGCCGCGATCGGGCCGCGCTTGCGGCCACGGCAAATGCGCCTCGCGCCACGCCGCGCCCCAAACTGCCGATTTTTTCGGTGGAAATACGACCCGGAATGGAACTGCCGGAACCTTCTGTATCGCCTGCCAACACACACACACCTCCTTGGGCCACGCTCGTCCGCGGTTTCCGGAGGGTGCCTGCCGGCAATCTTCACTTATGGTATGAAATGCGCCGCAGGAGCCTACAGCCTACAAAACGAAAAAATGGCAAAAAAAGCTATTCCGCCACGGACGAGCAGTCTCGATCACGTATGCAGGAAAACCCAGCCAGCTTTCGGCTTGGGAAAGCCCTTCCCCTTTGCGGCGGGTAATCTACCTTCGTCGCGCAGGCGCTGTCAACGTGATTTCCGAGGGAAAGTGCGGTGGAATTAGGGGGCGGGCGGATGGGCGGAGGCGCGTTGCGGCGATTGCCGGATTGGGTGTGGCGAGTGGCTGAAAGAAGCGGATCGCAAATTTGAAATTGGAAATTTCAGAGGGAAAGGCGGGCGCGGGGACCGCGCCCATACCAGCGGCGAGGGCGCCACGGTTGAAGTCCGTTTGACCCGGGGCGATTTGAGGGATGCGAGGCTTCGCGGATTGGGCGTCAGGCGGCAGCGGCTTGCGCGTTCTGCGCCTCGGCCGAATTGCGCAGCTGCGCTTTGGCGATGATTCGATCGATCGCGTCGACGAATTCCGCCGCCCGGAGGGCGGGAAGGCCGAGACATTTGCGGCCGCGCTCGAGGATCGGCACCCACCAGAAGCCGTCCTCGACCTCCAGTCGATAGAAGGCGCTGCAGACCGAATGTTCGAGCCGGGCGATCAGCGCGCTGGCCAGATGCACCCGATGCGTGCTGAGCAGCAGGTCGAAGCTTTCGCGATCGACCAGCACCAGGCCTTCCTCGACGCAATTCGCCACCTGGCAACGACACCCGAACTGCTCCAGATGGCGGCGCAGATGGAAGGAATTGTTGGCGCCCTCGCTGAGAAAGAGGACGTTTACCCTTGCCTGATCCATGATCCCCCTCCCGTGCCAGCGCGCCCCCGCGCGCAACCGGCTTTCAATCCGTCCCCGCGAGCAGCCCAGATAGTGAGGCAGCGGCTGGAGGTACGGTCGGTCCGGCCCTTAGGCCGGTTCGCCTTTACCGGCAGGCGTTTTCTTGCCTTTCCGTACTCAGCCGCTGCCCGTTCTCGGAGGTCTCGGATTGGCCGGCACGCCTGATACCCGTAGCTAGCCAAGGGGCGGGTAGTCTACGTGTCTTGTTGCGAGAACGGCTTTTCCCCTTTTTCAGGCCTGTTCGCAACGCTGGTTCTTTCGACCGGTATCGATGTCAACCGAGTTGCCTCCAAGCCAGCTACTCGTGAGCGGAGCACGCGCTATGCCAACCCGGCGGATTCCGGCCCGGCCTAACACCTTGCGCTGCTTCGCTATTTCCTCGCCCCACGCTTGGGTTTTGAAAGGTCCTCAGACGGCTTGGGAACTTTGCCCCAGCTGCCGGCGCTTTCAGCTGCTGGGCTGCCGATCCACGGCGACGTAATTGGCGGGACGAGCGATAGTGCTTCGGCAACAATGGCCCGGAATCTTCTGAGCCAGTGGTGGTTTCGCGGAGAATCCTGCGCTGCGTCCAAGCCCCAGTTGCGGTGACGGAGTGGCGGAAGAGGGCCAAATTTCATTTGGGCGTTTTGACGCTGCACGGGGGTGAATTTTCCCGGCGAAGGCAGGCCCGGCGTGCCCGAATGCCGGAATAAGCCATTGGAGAACAAAGAGTTACAAACATGCCTGCAGGCCCCCTTTTTGGGGGCATGCGTGCAGCACCCTTGGACAAACATGCCAGTCGAGTTTCTTCCTGCAGGGGGAACAGTTGGCCACCGAGGCGGAGCTGCCGGCCGGCGACTGAGCGAGGAGAACGACGATGAAAGTGAAGAAGGCGATGACCAGCGACGTGAAGTGCTGCACTCCATTCGACACGATCCAGGAGGCCGCGCGCCTGATGCGGGTGCACGACGTCGGCGCGATCCCGGTGGTGAAGGAGAAGGATTCGCGGGAGCTGGCCGGCATCATCACAGATCGCGACATCACCTGCCGTGCCACTTCCACAGGCAAAGCGCCGGACAGCGTCCTCGTCGAGAAAGTGATGACGCAAAAGCCGGTGGTCTGCCATCCGGAAGATACGCTCGAGCAGGCCGCCCTCCTGATGCAGAAACACCGCGTTCGCCGGCTGCCGGTGGTGGATGAATCCGGCGAACTCGTGGGCATCATCGTCCAGGGCGACATTGCCCGGAACCTGAACGCGCAGCAGGTGGCGCGCACGGTGGCGAGGATCTCGACGCCGTGGCGTGCCCGACCGGCCACGCGCGCCGCGGCGTAGCACGGGGCGAGCGCGCCGGCCCGTCCGGGGCCGGGAGGAGAGTTCGTCGGCGGCGGCGCAAGCCGCCGTCGACGGGAAAGGCAGTCATGCTCGATACGCGTGAAGTGCGTGCTTTTTCACTCTTGCCTGAGCCGGTGTTGACCGTTTACCTGGATACCAATCCTTCCAAAATGGCCAATCGCGGCCCGGCGCCCGAGTACCTGAGCTGGCTCAACGCCGCGGGGAAATCGCTCGTGGCGAGCGTGCCGGCCGGGGAACAAAAGCTGCTGCAAGAGCAGTTGGGCCGGATTGAAGGCTTCCTGCGCGACCGCGTGCTGCCGCAACGCGGAATGCTGCTCTTTGCCGGTCCGCAAACCTGGCAGCCGGTACCGCTGCAGGTCGAGGTGGGAAATGAAGTTCACTGGGGCAGGCCGGCGCTGGCCCAATTGCTCGGGCTGTTGAGCCGGCACAAGCCCTACGGCATCGCGGTGGTGACCCTGAACGGGGCGCGCCTGTTCCGTTACCACCTGGGCGAAATGACCGAACTCGAAGAAAAGAAATTTGTGATCAACATTTCGCAGTGGCGCAAGAAGGACATGGGCAAGTTTGCTCACGTGGACATCACCAAGTCGCGGGGCACCGATCACGACACCTTTGAACGGCGCATCGACGACCAATACCGGCACATCTGTGCAGAAACAGCGCAGCGGGCCCGGCAATTGTCCGAGACACATGGGTTGGCCGCGTTCTTCCTGGTCGGCGACGACCGCCTGATCGACCCGATCGCCGCGGCCTTCCCGCGCGATTTGCAATCGCACGTGGTCAAGATCGAGGAAGACCTCGCGAAGGTTGTTCAGCCCGAGATCGTCGAACGGCTCGAGCCCCACATCGAGGAGTGGGAACGCGCGCGGCAATCGGAAACAATCGGCACGCTGCTCCGCAGCAAGCGTGGCGTGGTCCTCGGTGTCGCCGAGACGCTGGCCGAACTGCAAAACGGCAGGGTGCGGGCCCTGGTGCTGGCGGCCGATCTCGATCCGGAGCTGCGCCAATGCCCCAATTGCGGCCGGGCCGATCTTACCGATACGCCCGTCTGCCTCTATTGCGGTACCCGGCGACAGATCGCGCGCTTGCGGGAAATTCTGTCTGAGTTGGCATGGAAGCACTCAGCCGAAATCGAGATCGTTGACGCCGAGGCCTCCGCCCGATTGCGGGAAGCCGGGGGCATGGGCGGCTGGCTGCGCCTGCCGAAACAGAAGAGCGCGCGACGGGCGGCCCGGCGCGCCGGGTAAGGCGACCATGACCGCAGATCGACTTCAGGGTGTTTTTCTTTGGGCTCGGAAGCCGAATGCGGGCCTGCGTCGCGCAAGCCCGAAAAAGGGCATTTTGCCCGGCTCGGCGGGGCAGGTTTCCTGAGGCAGCCGAGGAGGACGAAAGCACTTTCGCGTTTGTTTCGGCGCGAGCGATGACCAAGCTTCCCAAGAGCCTTCGAAAGCGAGGGGTGGGTTATTGGGCCGCCGTGGCGGGCGTTGCCCTGGCGACGGCTGTGTGCGCGGCGTTTGGCAGCCGCGTCAGTCCCGGCACGGCGGGGTTGGCGATGCTGTTGGTTGTGCTTTTCGTGGCCGCCGGATGGGGTTACCGGCCGGCCCTTCTGGCGTCTGTCGTCGGCATGCTCGCGCTGAATTACTTCTTTTTGCCGCCGCGCTATACCCTGTCGATGGCTGAGCCGCGAAACTGGATTGACCTCTCCGCTTTTCTCGTGACCGCGATCATTGCCGGACAGCTTTCCGAGCGTGCCAGACGCCGCGAGGAGGCCCTGCTCGCGAGCGAGTCGAACCTCAAGGATGCGCAGCGCATAGCGCGTCTCGGCAGTTGGTACCTCGACGTGGCGCGAAACCGGCTCGCGTGGTCGGAGGAGGTTTACCGCATCTTTGGAATGCCGCTCTCCGCAAAACTCACCTATGAAAACTTTCTCGATCGGGTTCACCCCGAAGACCGGGAATCGGTCGACCGGGCGTGGAAGAGTGCGTTGCAAGGCGCGAGCTACGACATCGAGCACCGCATCCTCGTCAATGGCGGGCTGAAATGGGTTCGGGAAATGGCGCAGGTGCGGCGCGACGAGGCAGGCAAGGCCGTCGAGGCCACCGGCACGGTGCAGGACATCACCGAGCGGAAGCAGAACGAGGAGGCGCTGCGGAAAACGACCAACGAGATGGAGGAGTTGGCGCGGCTGCAAGCGGTGCTGGCGGAACTGGGCGAGCGGGCGCTGCGGCATCGCTCGCTCACGGACGTGGCCGACGAAGTGGCCAGCCGCGTGGCCGTGACGCTCCACATCGAATTCTGCAAGATCCTGGAATTTTTGCCGAACCGCCAGGCATTGCTGCTGAAAGCCGGGGTCGGCTGGAAGCCGGGCTCCGTGGGCCATGCGACGGTGGGAATCGGCAAGGATTCACAAGCCGGCTACACGCTGCAAACGGACGAGCCGGTGGTGGTCGAAGACCTGCAGACCGAACGGCGCTTTTCGGGAACCGGTTTGCTCCATGAGCACGGTGTCGTGAGCGGCGTTTCCGTGGTGATCACCACCAAGGAAGGGCCGTACGGAGTGCTCGGGGCACACACGAGCCGCCGGCGGAGTTTTACAACAAACGAAGTCAACTTCCTGCAGTCGGTGGCCAACGTGCTCGGCTCGGCGATCGAACGCCAGCGCGCCGAAACCGAGCTGTGGCGGATCAACCAGGCCCAGCGTGCCCTGAGCAAATGCAACGAAGCCCTGATTCGAGCCACCGACGAGGCGACGCTGCCTCAGCAGATCTGCAACATCGTCGTCAGCGAGGCGGGATACCGATTCTGCTGGGTGGGCCGGGCCGAGCAGGACGAGGCCAAATCGGTGCAGCCGGTGGCCAAGGCCGGCTTCGAAGCCGGTTACCTCGACAGCCTGCAGATCACCTGGGCCGATACCGAACGGGGCCGCGGGCCGGCCGGCACGAGCATTCGCACGCGCCAAACGGTGGTCGCCCGCAGCATCGCCACCGATCCGAAAATGGCTCCGTGGCGCGAAGAGGCCTTGAAGCGCGGCTACGGCTCCTGCCTGGGCATCCCGCTGCTGATCAACTCGACTGTTTTCGGCGCGCTGATGATCTATGCCTCCGAGCCGGAAACCTTCGGCGTCGAAGAGGTCAAACTTTTGACCGAGCTCGCTTCCGACCTTGCCTTTGGAATCTCCACCTTGCGAACCCGCGCCGAGCGGGCCCGGGCGGAAGAGGAAGTTCGCAAACTCAACGCGGAGCTGGAGGAGCGCGTCGCCAGCCGCACCGCCGAGCTGCAGGCAGCCACCAGCGAACTCGAGCAGGCTCATGAACGGGAAATCGAGGTGGGCTCCCGGATCCAGCAGACGCTTCTGCTCGACGAGCCACCCCGGGATTTCCCCGGGCTGCGGGTGGCCGCATTGGCGGTGCCCTCACAGAAGATCGACGGCGATTTCTACATTTTCATCCCGCATGAGAACCGATCGCTCGACGCGATTCTGGGCGACGTCATGGGCAAGGGAGTTCCGGCCGCGCTGCTGGGCTCGGCTACCAAGAGCGAGTTTCTGAAGGCGTTCGGCCATCTGCTGGATCTTTCCTGCGGCCGGGAGCTGCCCGAACCGGCAGCCATCGTGAGCCTGGCGCAGGCGGGGGTGGTGCGCGACCTGATCAGCCTGGAGAGCTTCGTCACGCTCTGCTACGCGCGGCTGAACGCGGGCCGGGGCAATCTGCAACTGGTCGACTGCGGACACACCGGCATCCTGCACCTGCACGGCAAGACAGGCCGTTGCGAGACGCTGCACGGCGACAACCTTCCCCTGGGCGTCCGGGAAGGCGAGATCTACGAACAGATCGATGTCCCGATCGAAGCGGGCGATCTGCTGCTGCTCTTTTCCGACGGCATCACGGAGGCGCGGAATGCGGAGCGCGAGCCCTTTGGCGCCGAGCGCCTGGAGCAATGCGTGCTGGAGAACATGCAGCTCGAGCCGGAAGCGCTGCTCGAGGCGATCCGGCAGGCGGTCTTCGATTTTTCCGGATCGGACAAATTGGCCGACGATTTGACCTGTGTCGCCATCCGCATGGTGGAAGTGGAGCAGCCGATGGCCAGGGAAACGACCGAGATCCGGAGCGAGCTGACCCAACTCCGCCGGGCGCGCGAATTCGTCCGCGCCTTCTGCCACCAGCTTGCCGGCATGCCGCTCGATGAAACGATCGTCGGCGGCCTGGAACTGGCGGTGAACGAGGCCGTTAGCAACGTCATGAAACACGCCTATCATGGCCGGCGCGACCAATGGATTCATCTCGAAGGCGAGGCCTTCCGGCATCGTGTATTATTCCGGCTGCATCACCTCGGTGATCCGTTCGATCCGTCGAAGGCCCGGCTGCCGGCGCTCGACGGATCGGCGGAGTCGGGATTCGGTGCCTATCTCATCACCAAGACCACCGATCGCGTGCGCTACTATCGCGACGAGCGTGGGCGCAACTGCGTCGAGCTGGTGAAAATCTGTGAGTCCTAAATGGAGCGAAAGCGAGTACCCATGGAAATTGCTGCGGACAAGATGAACGATGTAGCCGTGGTCCAGATCCCGGTGGACGAGCTGGACGCCAGTAACGCCGGTGAGCTCAAACGCGATATCGCGCCGGTGCTCGAAGCGAACACGCGGCTTGTGATCGATTTGAGCCGCCTGCGTTTCATCGACAGCTCCGGGCTGGGCGCGATGCTCTCGTGCCTGCGGCAATTGAGCGCCAAGAACGGCGACTTGAAGCTCTGCGGCATGTCGCGGCAGGTGCGCGCCACCTTCGAGCTGGTTCGCATGCATCGGATCTTCGATATTTTCCCCACCTGCGAGGAGGCCGTGCGCGCTTTCGACGGAGCGCAAGCCTCGCCGGCGGATTGAGGCGGCCGGTGGCGACCGAGATCGATCTCGTGGCCGATCTGCGGGAATCGATCTGTCGCCATGCCAAGTATTCGCTCGGCAAACGCTGGCCCGATCTTTCGCCGCACGACCAGTTCGTTGCCGTGGCCCTGGCGGTTCGCGACCGGATGGTCGATGGCATGCTCGCCACCGAGCGCCGCTACCGGGAAAGCGATCCCAAGCGCCTCTTCTACCTTTCCATCGAATTTCTCATCGGCCAATCGCTCGAAAACAATCTGCGCAACCTCGGCCTGCGCGAGTCCTGTCGGCAGGCGCTCGCCCAGCTCGGCGCCAATCTCGAGGAGATCGAGGATCGGGAGCCGGATGCCGCGCTGGGCAACGGCGGGCTGGGGCGGCTGGCTGCCTGCTTCCTCGATTCGCTCGCCACGCTAGGCATGCCGGGCTACGGCTACGGCATCAACTACGAGTACGGCCTGTTCAAGCAGGAAATCGACAACGGCTATCAGCGCGAAAAGCCGGAAAACTGGCTGGCGCAAAGCAGCCCTTGGCAAATCGCGCGGCCCGACGAGGCGTGCCTGGTGCCCGTCTACGGCCGCATCGAGCACGCCGTGGATCGCCACGGCGCTTACAACCCGATGTGGATGGATTGGAAAGTGCTGATCGGCGTGCCCTGCGACATGCTCGTGCCCGGCTACGGCGGGCGCACGGTCCATTTTCTACGTCTCTACTCCGCGCACTCCTCCCACGATTTCGACATGCGCATCTTCAACGACGGAGACTATTTCAAGGCCGTCGAGCAGAAGATCACCTCGGAAACCGTCTCCAAGGTGCTCTATCCCTCCGACGCTGTGATCGCCGGCCACGAACTGCGGCTCGAGCAGGAGTATTTCCTGGTGGCCTGCGCGCTGCGCGACATCGTCCGGCGATTCGAGCAGCGCCACGCGGACTTTCACGAGTTTCCCGCGAAAACCGCCATCCAGCTCAACGACACGCATCCCGCCCTGGCGGTTGCCGAGCTGATGCGGATTTTAGTTGACGAGAAAAGCCTTCCCTGGACCGACGCGTGGGAAATCACACAGGCCACGTTTGCCTACACCAACCACACGCTGGCGGCCGAGGCGCTCGAAAAATGGCCCACGCCGCTGCTCGAACTCATGCTGCCGCGGCACCTGCAGATCATCCACGAGATCAACGTGCGCTTCCTGCGGCAACTGGCCGCCGCGACTCCGACCGATGGAGCGCGGCTGGCGCGGATGTCGCTGGTCGAGGAGTCGTCGCCGAAGCAGGTGCGGATGGTCAATCTAGCCATTGTTGGCAGCCACTCAGTGAACGGCGTCTCGGCGCTGCATACGCGGTGGTTCGAAACGGTGCTCGTTCCGGATTTCTACCAACTGTGGCCGGGAAAATTCTCCAACAAGACGAACGGCATTACCCAGCGCCGCTGGATGCTCAAGGCCAATCCGCGCCTGGCCGACCTGATCACGGCAACTGTTGGCGACGGCTGGATCACGGATCTCACACGCCTGCGCGGGCTCGAACGCGTGGCCGATGACCCCGGCTTTCAGTCCGCTTTCGCCGGGATCAAGCGCGCCAACAAGGAAAAACTCGCCGCGATCATCCGCGAGGGCTCGTACGTCAAGGTCGATCCGGACTCGCTTTTCTCGATTCAGGCCAAGCGGATTCATGCCTACAAGCGGCAACTGCTGAATGTGCTGCACATCGTCCACGAATATCTCGCGCTGATCGAAGACGGCCAGACGCCCGCCGTCCCGCGCACTTACATCCTGGCCGGCAAGGCCGCTCCCGGCTACTGGCTGGCCAAGCAGATCATCAAGCTGATCCACAACGTTGCCCGCGTCATCAATCGCGACCCGCGGGCCGCGAACTGGATTCGCGTGGCGTTCATCCCCGACTATCGCGTATCGCTCGCCGAAAAGATCATCCCCGCTGCCGATCTCAGCGAGCAGATTTCCACGGCCGGCACCGAAGCTTCCGGCACCAGCAATATGAAGCTGGCGCTCAATGGCGCGGTGGCGATCGGCACGCTCGATGGCGCCAACGTCGAAATTCTCGAGGAGGTTGGCCCGGACAATATGTTCATCTTTGGCCTACAGGCCACGGAAGTGCGGGCGATGCGCGAACAGCGATCCTATCGGCCGCGGGAATTCTACGAGCGCGATCCCCGCGTCAAGCGCGTGGTCGATGCCTTCGGCGCCGGCCTGTTTTGCACCGACGAGCCCGGCCTTTTTTCGTGGGTGTTTCAGAAGCTGCTCGATTCCGCCGACGAGCATCTGCATTTGGCCGATTTGGCCGCCTATCTCGAAGCGCAGCAACAGGCCGCTCGCGCCTTCACCGACCGGAGCCGCTGGCTTCGCATGGCGATTCTCAACATCGCGCGCGTCGGCAAGTTTTCGAGCGACCGCACCGTGGCCGAATACGCCCGCGACATCTGGCACCTGCAGAGCCTCTAACGCTTTGCTCCCCGAATGCTATTCGGCACGAGCGCTCAGTGGAGATGCCGCGGACGCGGCAGGGTTCGAACTGCTCGAAAACCGCTGGTGGGCCCGCCTGGATTCGAACCAGGGACCAACGGATTGCCTCTCGGAGCGCTAACTACAAGGCTTTTCAGGCTGTTCCCCGCTTCGAGGGTAGGCAGAAATGGGCACTTTTAGGCGCAGTTGTTACGTCAGATGTTACGTGGCGTGTGGGAATTTTGAGAATCGCAAAATTCGATCGATCTTCCGGCGGCAGAGAACGCAGCCGACCAGCTCCGGCAAGTCATTTTCGGCCCTACGAACGACGCAAAGGGCGCGCGAATGGGGGTTGATAGCTAGGTGCCCCGTTGAGCCGTCTGGCGGGCATAGAGACGCGAGGGACGGCCTGCCTGAGAACAGCCATAGAACAGTGAATCACACCCCCTGGCGGGACCGCGAACGCGAAGGGCGGGGACCAAGATTACTTCTCGGAGATTTTGGGATTCCCAAAATTTGAAAAGCTTCGGCAGTAAGCACAAAAAACTGCAAGCCAGTTTGTGATTACCGTCCGCCCCCTGACGGCGAACCCCTGCACCGAACTGGTTGCCCAGTAGTGGCCGAGATGCGCCGGCAGTCCTTCGCGGTGTGGGCGGCGGCTATGTGTGATAGGCTTTGGCCACACAGAGGAACCACGAACCCAGCCCGGAGGGGCCATCGATGAAAATCTCTTGCTGGTTGATAATTGCGATCGCTTTCGTAGTGATAGCTGCTAAACCGGCGACAGCGAAGCCGAAAGGCAAGGTCCCCTGCCAGAAGGTTTTTGTGACAGGGACACAGGCTTATGCTGTGGCTTGGGCGAACAAGAACCTGGCCGAGAAGACCGATGACTGCATTATCCCGGTCGCCTCTACCGGCGAAGCGGAGGCCATTCTTGTTCTAAATTGCAATCCCAAACTAGTTGGCGCCGCGGACTATCCGGTTTGTCCCGGTAAGCCGTCGGAGCAGGGAGCAGAGTCCAGCGACTTCTACGTTACGTGCAACTCGGTGGGCGGGTTTGAGACTTGCGAAGATTCGGATGGCAACGAGTATTACAGCGATTGCTTTTGGAACAGATTTGGCGGAATCAGTTGCAGCTTCGGTTCCGGGCCCAGCCCGCTGCACGCCCTCTCGGCGGCGCTGGCCACCGCCCTTCTGAAGAACTCCGCTTGGGCCTACCTGTTCGATAAGGGCACCCACAAGTTGCTTTGGTCATACAAGGGCACGGGAGTCTGGTCCGGTGGCATCGAGCTTGACGCAGACTGTAAGCATCGGGTTTTCCAGTTGGTCGGCCCAAGGTTCTGCAAGAAAGGCAAGCCGATGGCAGTTGCCCTCCCGCGAGATGGAGGGCGATAGCGGACCATGCCGTTCAAAGGCCACCGCCAGTGAATGAAACTGGATCCGATTGGCTCCGTAACCGTAGGCGAGGCGGCACTAGTTCAATCGGGACAATACGGGACAAGGAAGGGAGCATAGCAAATGGCGAGAACCTGCGTTGTTTGTAGTAGTTCCGAGCGCATCGAGATTGACAAGCAGCTTGCGGCCGGGACGCCGCTACGGGACATAGCGGGACGCTGGCACGTTTCGAAATCGGCGCTCGCGCGCCACAAAACCCACCTCGGAGCGGCGATTGCCAGGGCGGCCGAGCGGCGCGAGGAATCGATTGGCGGTGCGGTGCTTGACCGGCTCGAGGGTTTGTACGGCCGAGGGTTGGCGATCCTGGATTTGGCCGAGGCCGAACGCGATCCCCGTCTGGCGTTAAAGGCGATCAGCGAGTTGCGGGGATTGCTTGCCGGGCTTCACCAGATTGCGGTTGACGCGGCCAACGCCGCACCGCGGGCCGTCGCCTCCGATCCAGGCGACATCGAGTTGATTCGGCGCAAGCTGCGCGAGCGGCTGTTGCCCGAGTTGTTCGGCGGCGTGCCGGCGTTGCCGGGCGGACATTCGAAAATCCAGTGACATACCGTGTGTAAACACTATCCGCCTCCGCGCCGACGCGCGAAAATTAAACTGCATCGCGAGGAGAAAAAATGAGTTCCGATTTCGCATTTACCATAGAAGGTCAAAAATATCTGGAATCACTTTCCGACGGAATCAGTGATCCAGTCGAGAAGATGCGCTGGACCTTGCTGGTCAACCGGCTTAAAGCGGACCCTAGATCCGAGCGCCAGGGCGAATGGGCGGCTGCGATCTTGGCCGATCTGCAAGAAGCAAAATCCATCGCGGCCAAGACTGCCGCTCGCCATTCGCGGCCAAGCCCGGCGCAACTCGAGACTTTCAAGGCCGAAGTGTTGCAAGCCGTGCGCGAGGTGGTTCGCAAAGAACTCGCACGATGGGACGCGAAGGCGGGCTATCGTCCACTCTCCGGGCCTCCGGGCGAAATGCAGCTGGCCGGCGACGGGCACGGCACGCTGCGGGCGAATTCGGAAGGGATGGACGAGTTGCCGAAGATCGACGCCACACGCGCAAAGGGCGTCGAGCCCGTATTTTTCAGGCCCGGTGAGGGGCTTGTGGCGGCCTTGGCTCGACTCCACGCCGAAGCCGAGGAGCGTGGCCGGAGCGAGTTGCCAAACGACAACGCCGAGTCGTGGTCTGGTGTCGAGAAGATGGCGACTGCCGAGCCTACCGATCGCGTTGCGCTTCGACCCTTCGAATCCATTCAGGCAGCACAGCTCGCCCACCGGCAAGCCTTCGAAAAGCGTGAGAGGACGCGCGAAAGGCTCGAGGAAATCGCGAAGCGCGCGTCCGGCGAGGACATTCTCGAGAAAGCCGAGCGTGCACGGCGCGCCGCAGTCGATCCGCTAATCGAAAAACTCAACGGCGAGCGCATCCCCGGAAGTGATCATGGTGCGCTTCGCTGCACTCTTTGTGGACAAGCGTTTTACGCCCTGCAGTTCGGACCGCTGCAGCGGCCGTTCGCACAGCTGGAAAGACATGCCTACGACGTGCACGGCGACGGGCGGCCGGATCTCGTTGATACCACTACGACAAACTCCGTGCACGGGGGCACGAATCACTCGGTCTGTGTCGCGCCCGATTTTGGCGTCAGCCTCAATTAAATTTCGCGCCACCACTCCGCCGGTGTGCGCGAAAAGCCGGGCGGCCGAACCCTCGCGGAAACCCATGGTCTCCTCAGCCGGCCGCCCGGTAAATTTTGCGAATCCCAAAATCCTAACTTCGAAAATCGCCTGTTTTTTGAACGCTGAAACCTGGCCGAACGGGCGTTGAAGATTAAGCGCTTACAGCCGCCCGCGTGGCTGGTTTTTTTGAACGTCCAGGCGCGGCGGCGTGGCAGGTGCCGATGCTGACGCCCAGCGCCGTCGAAACATCTCTCCAAGACGCCCCAGCCGCGCGCAGACGGGCAATCCTCGCGGTATCCACGCTGACCCTCGGCCGTCCCAGCCGTTTGCCTTTGGCGCGCGCATTCCGTAGCCCGGCCTTGACCCGCTCGGCAATCAGACTGCGTTCCAGTTCGGCCACCGCGCCCAGCACCGTGAAAATCATGCGGCCTGTGGGCGTGGTGGTGTCGATCTGCTCGCTCAGGCTAACAAAGGCCACGCCCAGGGCGTTGAACGTTTCGAGCGCTCGAAGCAGGTGACTGACGCTCCGGGCGAAGCGGTCGAATTTCCAGACAATCACGGCATCAAAGCGCCGCTTGTGGGCATCGGCCATCAACCGGTTTAGCTCCGGGCGTGAATCCTTCGCCCCGGAGATTCCCTCATCGAGATATTCGCCCACGATTTGCCAGCCGCGTCGCTCGCAGTACTCGCGCAATTCGAGCAATTGCGGTTCGACCGTCTGGCCGTGGCCGTTCGTTGATACCCTCGCGTACAAAGCAGCGTTCACCGTTTATCTCCTTTTCTGCGGGACGCGGCCCCCCGCCACAGCACCAGCAGAATCACTCCCAGCGTCCACAAAAAGTAGCTCACCGCGCTACCTCTGCCCCGGAGATTCCCGCACCTCAGCAAATCTTGATGCCTAACTCCACCGTGAACGGTCCCTGCTCTACCTCTGCGCCGGCAACAATTCGGTCTGTGATGTCCTTGCGGTGTTGCCGCCACCGCGCGACTGCCTCCTGGGCCTCGCTGCGAAGAAGTAAGAGCTCTTTTTGGGTGATCGTGTGCTTTGGATTTCTTATTGGCGGCTGTGAGCCATCGAACTGGATCAGTGTGGCCATCGTTCCTCCAATCGCCCGCCGTGCCATCTTCGGCATCCCGCCGGCGAGCCCCGATGATTCGCGGGACGGACGCCGGACCAGCCGAAGCCGGCCCGGCGTTTCGGCATTCTACTCGACGTGAAGAGATACGGTGCGCGTCTTGGTGGTGTGCGTGAGAACGTTCTGCGCCCACGCGGCGCCGCCCATTCCCAGCCGCTCGGCTAGGTCGATGGCCTTTTCTTTCCAGGCCACATTGGCCCGGAACCGTTCCTCGATCCGGGCAACGTGGGCGCCTTCCTCAACGACGGCCCCAGATTCGAGTCGCGTCTTGATCGATTGCTCGGCCGTCGCAACCTGCTCGGCGAGCCGGTTGAGTTTGGCGCGGAGATTCAACAAATCGAAGATTTCCGCCTGGGTGATTTCGGGAGTGCGGGGAAACGGTACGACAGCGGGGACAGCTTGTGTTACGGTCTGTGTAGCCATTGCTCGAACCTCCTTCGAGTGTGGTTAGGCTCGCGCCGACGCTCTGAACGCCGACGCGGGCCGCCTTATTTTCTGCGCTTCGGCTTCGGCCCGGGCTTGTGCTGGGCCTTCAGCTTCCGCAAACGCTCAACATCGCCGGCCGTCCAAAGCCGAGTAGCCCGACCCTCGATCACGCGATATTCGGGCGCTGTAATAAGCCCGTCCCGAATCCATCGGTGGATCGTGTCCCTCGTGATTCCGGCTTTTTCGGCGGCCTGCCCGGTGGTGAGTTTCTTTCCCATTGCGCCTTCATCATACACCTGTCAGATAACTTGTCAAGTATTTTTTTGTGTGATATGTTGGCGCTCACGTCACCGCAAGCAGATCCCCCGCGACGGCCCCAATTCACGGCATGAAATTTTGGGAATCCCAAAATCACCGGACCGCACCCATTCTTTTGTTTGCCTACCCTCGGGACAGCTGCTAAGTTTTACCGCATGTTTATTGGCGTTTTCGTGCTTCAGCCCTTGAATGCCTCGGGGTCCTATGTTACACTTTTGATGGACGAGATGAGACCCTAAATGCAACTTTTGCAGTCGCGGTCGCCCGGCGCGCGTGGGCGAGTGGCTTTTCCGGGCACTGCAAGTGTGGGACTTTTAATCTAGAGCCGCCTTTCTGGCGGCTTTTTTTCACGGAGAAAAAATGGACGGAAAAACTCTACGCGACATGCGCACACGCGCACGTGTGCGGCAGAAAGATTTGGCGTCAGCCATTGCCGTTACCCATCCCCTGATTTCTATGTACGAGCGTGGCGTGCGGAGGATTCCGGAACGTCGAGAGTCTGAGATCACTTCAGCAATCGCGAGGCTGGGCGCGGCCAGGCGATATGCAGCCCTGATCCTTACGTCGGCAATTTTGGAATCCCGCCAGGCCGGCCGGGTCGGCGCGTAGCAAAAATAAAAGGCCGCCGACGTCCCGAACGCCAGCGGCCAAAAGGTGACTTCCGATGCATCACTCAGTAGATATTTTAGCGCCTTCACGGGCAAAATCAACAGAAAAAAACGACAGACCGGTTCGGGCCTTGCTCGATGTAATGGGCGCCCAGCGAGACAATCTTGGCAAGCTGATAGATCGAATCCCGCCAAAGGAATTCGGCAAAGGCAAGAGTCGTATCCTGAGGAAGCTGGTCTTGCTGGCAATCGCGGCCTCATGCGACGCTGACGGAACAAACGCATATCCCAGCATTGCGACCATTGCGCACCGGTGCTTGGTTTCGGAAAGGTCGGTGTACAAAGTTATCCAGTACTGGTCGAATAAGCGGACCGGCACATGTTTGCGCATCGAATCGAAGGGCGCACCAACCAGTAAATTCGGACGCACAAACCGGTACACGATCGTTTTCGAGCGAAAGAACCACTCTGAACAACTATTTCAGGGTGCTCAGAGTAGCACCCTGAACAATGCAAGCGAGCACCCTGAACAATCGCACGAGCACCCTGAACAATCGCACGAGCACCCTGAACAATGGGGGGCAGCACCCTGCAATAGAAGTTCAGACAACCGTCCTTTAGACCGCCCGCTTCTACCGACCACCAACCGCCCCCAACCGCCAGGACCGGAAAAATCGGTGGTGGTTGGTGGTGATTCGAAAAACGTCCTAGAGAGAGCCGCGGAGGTGTTTAGGAAAGAGACGGGGCGCCCGCTCGGCACGGTCCCCCCGAAGTGGCGGGATCACTGGCGCGATTTCGTCGAGGGGTGTGGTCCCGAGATGGCAGTGCAAGCGATCGGTCTCTGGGCGGCCGATGCCGGCACAAACGTCGAGGGCGTAAAATTTCCCATCTGTATTTTCCTATCTCAGGCACAGGATTGGGTCGCGTTAGCCAAAGAATGTGCGAAAAAAGAGTCCGCGGTGCCACCCGCCGAGGAACTGGTCGAGTGGCACGGGGTCAAGCTGACGCGCTGGGAGATTGACTACCTCGAACGCCGGCTGGCCCACGATCAAAAACTCATCGAGGAGCGGGAAGCACGCGATCGCGCGATGGAATGTGACTTCAGCGATTGGGATGAAAGCGGAAACTACAACCCCGTGGTGGATGTCGTGAATGGAGTCCCGGTCCGGGAATCGGAACGGCCGAAGGGGGTATTGTGAACGAAATCAGTATTTTTGATGTACGGATGCCGTTCGGTAAGTATGTTGGAAAAACCCTTGGGGAAATTCCGCGGGATTACTTGCGCTGGCTCGCTGGCAACGTCCGGCTTCGCGACCCGCTCAAGAAAGGCATGGAGGCGCTGGCGCTTCACCGGAAACGGCTCGCAGAGGGGCGTTTTGGGGCCTAGAAACGGCACAAAGGCACGAGATGGCCTTTCATGCCTACCGGCAGTCGCCGGCCCGTTTTAGGGCCTTAAAACCGAATTTTGGGAATCGCAAAATTTAAGGCCACCAGGCCCAGCACGTCCGTGCAGGGCCGACCCAATGCCTGAATTGCATATTACGGAACGCGCGTTACTGACGGTGCCCGAGGCCGCCGAGAGGCTGGGTGTGTCGCAGTGCTGGGTGCGCCGGCACGTTTCCGAACTGCCCGCGGTAAGGCTCGGCCGTCTCGTTCGCTTCGATTCCCTATTGCTGGGGAGTCGGTTTCGCGGTATATCCGCCGATGGGAACAGCCGAAAGCCGGAAAGCGTGGGTGATGTGCTTCCGTTTCGGCGGTACCAAGCAGGCTACATCTACAAAACGGGAAGGCGCGTAAAAGTGTGGTACGGCAGATACCGGGAGGACGTTCGAACGGCGGACGGCCAGATTGTCCGTCGCACACGCAACGTTCGGCTCGGTTCGCTCGTGGAGTTGCCTACGCGAACGGCAGCGCAGAATGCGCTTTCAAAACTCATTAGCAAACCACCCTCGGCGGGCATGACGTTTCGAGAGTTGGTGGACAGGTGGGAGATCGTCGTTGCTCCCACCATTCAAACCACCACCGCTGAGTACTACAAAAAGGAACTTCGAAACCACGTCGTTCCGGCGTTCGGCGCGAGGAAGGTTTCGAGCATCGGCCGCTACGACGTGGAAAGCTTTCTCGCTGAGCGTGCGGGGAAATTCTGTCGAAACACGCTCCGCGGGATGCGCGTCTCGCTTGGCCGCGTTTTGGGCTGGGCCGTGGCGTGCGGATGGCTCGAACGCAATCCGTGCGCTGGCGTCAAGCTCCCGCAAGCTGGGCAAAAGGTGGTCCGCAACGTCCTAAGCCCGGAGCAAACGATTGCCATCGCGGGCAAATTGCGCGAGCCGTATTCGACGCTCGTTTTGTTTCTCGCGGTGACCGGCCTTCGGGTTGGTGAAGCGGTCGGGATTCAGTGGGGGGATTTCGACGGTAACACGCTCCACGTTTCCCGGCGAATCTACGAGGGCAAGGCTGGTGCTCCGAAAACCAAAAACTCGGAACGCTATTTGCCGATTCCCGAACCGCTGCTTGCTCGAATGCGGGCGCTCGGCGGTCGGGAGTGGGTGTTCGAATCTCGCGCCGGTACTCCCGTGAATCCAACAAACGCACTTCGCCGCTACGTTCGACCGGCGGCGAAGGAACTGAAGATCCCCCTGGGTGGCTGGCATGACCTTCGCCATTCGCTGGTGACTCATCTGCGCCGTAGCGGATGGGACGCCAAGACGGTGGCAGAGATTGTTGGCCACTCCAGCCCAACAATAACTGAGACGATTTACCATCACGTGGACCGCTCCGATTTCCGGGCAGCGCTCGACGAAATGGCGGCTCAGTTGTTACGTGATGTTACGAAATGCACCGAAGCTGGTGCAGAGCCAAAAACGCAAGTGCTTCAATAAACGGCAGTTGGTGGGCCCGCCTGGATTCGAACCAGGGACCAACGGATTATGAGTCCGCTGCTCTAACCGCTGAGCTACGGGCCCGCGTTCCCTTCATCCTACACCTGAAACGTTTTGGGAAGGGGCCCCGGCTGGGCGGATGCACCGGCGTTGGCACGCTCGCCGCGAGTTGGGGTTATTCGTAGCGGAGAGAGGCCGCCGGATCGAGTCGCGCCGCACGCCGGGCTGGCAGATAGCACGCGGTGAGCGCCGTCAGCAGGATCGCCGCCGCGGCCGCGGCGTAGCTGAGCGGATCGGTCGGCCGGATGCCGTAAAGATAGCTTTGGAGCACCCGCGTTACGCCCCAGGCTCCCCCGAGCCCCAACGCCAACCCCGCAACCGTCGCGAGCGCCCCTTGCCGCACCACCATGCCGAGCACGTCTTCGCGCTGCGCGCCCAGCGCGAGACGCACGCCGATCTCGTGCGTGCGTTGCGTTACCCAGAAGGCCGCCACGGCGTAGACGCCGATCAGAGCCAGCAGAAGTGCCAAAGCTGCGTAAGCACCAAGCAGAAGTGTCCGGAACAGCGGTTCGACCTTGTCGCTCCAAATGTCCTGGTCCATCGTGCTCGCGCCCGCAAGCAACTGGCTGCGGTCCACGCTCCAGACGGCTTTGCGGATCATTGGCAGCAGATTCGCCGGTTTACGTTCCGTGCGCACCAGCAGCACGCCGTAATCGGAAGGCTGCTGATAGAGAAGCAGGTAGATTTCCGCCTGCACTGGCTGGCCAAACAGGGCCCTCGTATCGCCGACCACGCCAACGATGCGCCAGATCCCCTCGGCCGGTTTGTTGGGGAATTTCACTTCCTGTCCCAGCGGGTTTTTGTGCGGCCAGAAGCGTCGTTCCATCGTTTGATTGATGATGGCAACTTTCGGGGTGCCCAGGCTATCGTCCGGCCCAAAGTCCCTTCCCCGAAGAACAGGAATTTTCAGCGTGCGAAAATAACTCGGGCCTGGCGTTTCCACCTGCAGACTCACCTCTCGCCCCCTAACGACCGCGATTTCGAACATGCTTCCAACGAAAGGCGGAACGTTTGTAACCGTGGCAGAGCTCACGCCGCGGACGGAACGGACCCTTTCGAGGACATTCCGAAAAAACATGGCCTGTGCGGCGGGCGACTTGTATTGGCGAGAGAGCGGAATATTCACCTCGACGACGTTGTGCGGATCGAAGCCCAGGGTTCCTCCGGTCAGCCGGTAAAAGCTGCGAAGGAGGAGCGCCGAACCGACCAGCAGAACCGTCGCCAAGGCGACCTCTACCGCTACCAGGACAAAGCGCAGCCGCTCCCGTCGCATATGGCCGAAAACACCCATGCCCGGAACGCCCTCTTTCAGCCAGACGTTCAAGTCAAGCTTCGACGCCCCAAGGCTTGGCAGCAGGCCGGCAAGAACGCCGGCCAGCAGAGCGAGAAATAGCGTGAACCCGAGTATGCGCGGATCGATTCCCAGATTTTCCGTTCGCGGCAACAGTGCTCCGCCCGCGTGCTTTAAAAAGCCGACCGCCCAGACTGCGCCACCGAGGCCGAGCGCCGCCCCGGCCATGGACATCAGCAGACTTTCCGTCAGCAACAGCCGGATGATTCGGCGGCGAGTGGCGCCGAGTGTCAAGCGGATGGCGATCTCCTTTTGCCGACGCATGCCGCGCGCCACCAACAAGCCGGCGATATTGGCGCACGCGATCAGCAGCACGAACCCGGCTGCTCCCAGCAGCGCGAGAAGCAGCGCGCGCTCGTGACCGACCACCTGGTCCAACAGGCTGACTGCCTGCAATCCCCAGCCGCGCTGGCTCGGATATTGTTCGGTCACCAGCTCGGCGGTCGAACGCAGATCGGCCCGCGCCTGATCGATCGTGACGCCGGGCTTGAGCCGCGCGATCATCGTGAACCCGTGCCACGACGCAACGCGGCTTTGATCGCTTGGCATCACGAGCGGCAACCAGAGGTTCGTTTTCACCGGGAAATCGAAGCTGGCAGGCATGATGCCGACGATGACATAGGGCTCGTGATCGAGAGTGATCGTTTTCCCCAGGGCGTTCCGGTTGCCGGCGAAATTCTCCTGCCAGAAGTGATAGCTGAGGATCGCAACGCGTCTTCCACCGGGCTGCTCTTCGGTGGGAGTAAAGTTGCGCCCCAAGATGGGTTTTACGTGGAAAAGGGGAAACAGGCTGGCGGTGGTCTTAACAGCGAAAAAAGACTCGGCTTTGTGTCGCGTCGTGTAGACCAGTTGCGAAAAGGTGTAAAGCGCCACTTGCTGAAAGCTGGCACCCCGATCGCGCGTGGCCAGATAATCGGCTGGTGAGACGGCGATTTGCTGGGCGCGACCTCGCTGTGTGGACCAGACCTGGACGAGTTCGCTGGAATCGTAATAGTGCAGCGGGCGCAGCAAGATGCCATCTACGAGGCTGAACATCGTTGTGTTCGCGCCGAGGCCCAGCGCCAGCGTGAGGATTGCGACCAGTGCGAAGCCTGGGGAGTTGCGCAGCATGCGAAAGGCGAGACGAACGTCCTGCACGAGCGCTTCGAGGAAGCGGGTGCCCAGCGCCTCGCGGCATTCCTGCTTGAACCGCTCGACGCCGCCGAATTCCACTCGCGCGCGGCGCTCCGCCTCCGCGCGCGGGAAGCCGCTCCGCTCCAGGTCGTCGGCGCGATTCCGGATGTGCGCGCGCAGCTCCTCGTCCATCTCGCTCTCGATGCGCGAGCGGCGAAAGAGCGCCTGCAGTCGAAAGAGCAGATCACGAAACATAAAGCTTGCCTTCGCTGCCCCGGGTAATCGCCGTTATTCGTTTCGCAACGCCATGGCGGGATCGACGCGCGATGCTCGACGCGCGGGCACGTAGCAGGCAGCCAGGGCCACGAGCACGAGCAGGACGGAAACGCCGAGAAAGGTGAGCGGATCGTGTGCGCTCACGCCGAAAAGCATGTGCGACATCAGCCAAGTGAGCCCGAGCGCAGCGGCCAAGCCGATTCCCACGCCGGCGAGGGCCATCTTCGCTCCCTGGCCAAGCACCATCGCCAGCACGTCGCGCTGCTGGGCGCCGAGGGCGATGCGAATGCTCACCTCGTGCGAGCGCTGGCTGGTGAGGTAGGAGATCACGCCGTAGATGCCGATGCAGGAGAGCAGCAGCGCTATCCCCGCGAACACGCTGAGCAGAATCATCGCAAAGCGCCGCGCCGCCAGCGAAGCCGAGATGATGCTCTCCATCGGCTGAGCGCCGAACATGACCAGATCGGGATTAACCTGAGCCAACTGCCGGCGTATCGCCGCCACTTCACTCGCCGGCGCCGCCCGGGTCCGCGCAACCACTGGCGTGGTGCGCAGCAGGGGCAGGAACCTGGCCGGGACCTGCGAAATCGGCATATAGAACTGGGCCTGGACCGAGGACTCGGCGGAAGCGAGACCCCATTGCTTCACGTGGCCGACCACGCCCACGATTTCCGGCGTGATGTCGAAAATGGCCAGATGGATGCGCTGGCCGATGGGGTTCCGATGGCCGAAAAAGAGGCGGGCAAATTCCTGATCGATGATGATCACCGGCGCCGAGTGTTCGTTGTCCTGGGCCGTGAGGAACCGACCGCGGATCAGCGGGATCTTCATCGCCTTCCGGTAATCCGGCTGCACGGCGTAGAAGAGCGCCTGACTCATTTGCGATTGTGTCGCCGGCTTTGGCTGCCCGGCGACCCAGAAGGGCAACTCGGAATCGTTCCACATCGGCTGCGAGCCCGCGACCAACGATGCTGCCTGAACGCCGGGAACCGCTTCCAGTTGGCGGCGGATCTGGCGCATCGCGGTTCGAACGTCGTCAGGCGTTCCGCCGAGCGGCCGCGGCGACGAGATGCTGAAGAACAGTACGTGATGGGGATCGAAGCCAGGATTGACGCTCCAGAGATTTGCCAGACTCCGGGTCATCAGCCCGGCGCCGACCAGGAGCACCACCGCCAGCGCCATCTCGACGGCGACGAAAATCCGCTGCGTGGCGTGGCGCGCCCCACTGCCGCCACGGCCACCCTCCTTGAGCGTTTCGCGCAGATCGACGTGCCGCGTACGGAGCGCCGGCGCCAGGCCGAAAAGGATGCCGGAAAGAATGGAGACGCCCAGGGCGAAGAACAGCACATGCCCGTCCAGATGGACCGAGGAAGCGCGCGGCAGCGCTTCGGGCAGCACGCTCAAGGCCGCCTGCGTTCCCCACGCCGCCATCAACAATCCCAGCGCTCCTCCGGCCACCGAAAGCAGCAGGCTCTCTGTGAGCAGTTGTCGGATCACCCGCCCCTGGCTGGCCCCGAGCGCTGCCCGGATGGCGAATTCCCGCGCCCGGCCCGTCGAACGCGCCAGCAGCAGATTGGCAACATTCGCGCAGACAATCAGCAGGACAAAGCCGACTGCAGCCAGCAGGATGAGCAGAAGCGGCTGAACGTTGCCGACGAAGTCCTGCTTGAGCGGGATGACCGTGACGCCGGAGTCCTTGTCCGCATTGGGAAACTGCTCGGCCAGGTGCGCCGCCACCAAGCTCATGTCCGCTCGCGCTTGCACCAACGTCACGCCAGGCTTGAGGCGCCCCACCGCATCCATTCCCATTGCGGCCTGCCGCTCGCGAAAGATCGGGTTGTTCCACTGACCGATCGGGACAAAGACGTCGCAGTTGGCTTGGAAATTGGCGCTGGGACCGTAGCTGAAATTGGCGGGCATCACGCCGACGATGGTGTAGACGGTGTCGTTGAGCGTGAGCGTTTTCCCGACCACGTCGCGCGCACTGCCGAATTTCCGCTTCCAGAACCCGCCGCTCAGCAATACTACCGGCCTTCCGTCGAGGCGGTCTTCCTTCGCCGTGAACTGCCGTCCGAGGATTGGCTGCACGCCCAGCAGCGGGAAGAAACTGGCCGACACCCTCTCCCCTTGCACCTGTTCCGGCTCGCCCCTTCCAGTCAGGTCAAAATATTCGGGCAGGAAAGCGGCCAGAGCGGAAAAGCTGTGGTTGTCGCGAACCCAGTCCAGGAAATTGGGATAGGAGATGGCGAAGCGACGGAAGTCCTTCGTTTTGGAGTAGATGGCAACCAACCGGTTTGGGTGCTTGTAGGGCAGGGGATTGAGCAGCACGCCGTTGACCACCGAAAAAAGGGCCGTGGTGGCGCCAATGCCGAGCGCCAGCGTGAGCACGGCGATCAGCGTGAAGCCGGGGGACTTGTGCAGGGTGCGGACGCCGAAGCGGATGTCCTGCACGAGCGTTTCAAGGAAATGCGTGCCCAGCGCCTCGCGGCATTCCTCCTTGAACCGTTCGACGCCGCCGAATTCGACGCGCGCTCGGCGCTCGGCCTGGGCGCGCGGCAAGCCGCTCCGCTCCAGGTCGTCAGCACGATTCCGGATGTGCGCGCGCAACTCCTCGTCCATCTCACTCTCGACGCGCGAGCGGCGCAAGAGTGCAGCCGCGACGGTCCGCAGGAACGCCAGCGGTTTCATACTTCCTCCGGTTGCGTGCCCAGCGCGGAAGCGATCGCGGCGGCCAGGCGATTCCAGTCGTCGGCCTCCTGACGCAGGTGCTTGCGGCCCGCTGCGGTCAGCTCGTAGAACTTGGCGCGGCGGTTGTTTTCCGAGATGCCCCATTTCGCCTTGAGCAATCCCTGGCGCACCAGCCGAAACAGCGCCGGGTAGAGCGCGCCCTGCTCGATCAGCAGCGCGCCACCGGAAATCTGGCCGATGCGCACGAGAATGCCGTAGCCGTGCAGCGGGCCAAGCGAGACGGCCTTGAGGATGAGCAGATCGAGCGTGCCGGGAAGCAGCCGGGTGTCGGGCGCCATGTGTCCTCCTAAGACGCTTAGGAAGCTATACCAGCTTCTCCTAAGCTGTCAAGGAGAAGAATGCGGACGGCAGGCTGGGCGTCACCGACGGGTTTCCACACATGGGGTATAGCGGCAGGCCTCAGCCCACCACTTTCCCAGCACCGACAGGCTACCCCTGAGCGAATGGCGTCACAGAAAGCGGCGCGGGCCATTCCTCTTGCGAGGAACACGCGCTACACCACCGAACGGATCATGCCGCCGTCGACCTGGAGGGTGGCGCCGGTGATGTAGGAGGCGGCGTCGGAGAAGAGAAACACCGCGGCGCGGGCCAGTTCGGCCGGCTCGCCGTAGCGGCCGAGTGGAATGTTGGCCAGCTGCCGCCGCTGCTGCTCCTCGACCGGAATGCCGAGACGCCGGCTGGCAGCTTCGTCGATCTGGGCGACGCGCTCGGTGGCGATGCGGCCGGGCACGAGCTGATTCACGCGGATTTTTTTCGGCGCCAGTTCGTTGGCGAGCGTCTTGGCCAGCGCCGAGACCGAGCCGCGCATCACGTTGGAAAGGCCGAGATTCGAAATCGGCTGCTTGATCGATGAGGAGGTGGGAATCACGATGCTGCCGCCGCCCCGCTCCGTCATCACCGGCACGACCAGCCGGACCATTCGCACCACGCTCAGCAACAGAAGCTCGAACGCCCGCTGCCAGGATGCGTCGTCGAAAGCGCTGGCGTCGCCAGGCGGCGGGCCGCCGGCATTGGGATAGAGCAGATCGACGCCGCCGAAGACGCGCATCGTTTCCCGGTGCCAGTTTTCGAGCGTTTCGGCCGAACGGATATCGGCCGCGGTGGCGCAGACGCTGGCGCCGGTTTCGCGCTCGAGCCGCTCGCCGGCGGCACGCACCGCCTCTTCGTCGAGATCAGAGATGGATACCAGGCAGCCCTCGGCACCCAGCTCGCGCGCCACCGCGTAGCCCAATCCCCGGCCGGCGCCGGAAACCATGGCGATTTTGCCCTTCAGATGGAAATCCATGAGTCCTCCTTGTACTCCCGGCGCAGCCAACCGAGCAGGCGATCGAGGGCGGCGAGCGTGGCGGGATCGGGTTTGGCGCCCGGCGCACGGATGGCCGCGTCGGCAATCGCGCCGCGGCGCCGCAACACCTCCTTGCGAAGCGCGACACCGAGCAGTTGCTGGAATTCGAAGCGCATCAGCGGAACGTAGCGGTAAAAGACGTCAGCCGCCTCGTCCGTTTTGCCTTCCTGGTAGAGCCGGACCACGCGCACCAGGATTTCCGGATAGGCGAAGCCGGTCATCGTGCCCGAAGCGCCGGCGACCAGCTCTTCAAGAAGAAAAACGCCGCCGAGGCCGCCCAGAATCCGCAGCCCTGGCCCGGCTTCGGCCAGAATGCGCGCTGTTTTCCAAGGCGTCGGCGGGTCTTCGAGCTTGATGGCACGTGCGGCGGGCACCTCGCGGGCAATTCGTGCCAGAATGGCGGGCTCGATCGTGAAACCCTGCACCGGCGGGTAATCCTGCACAACGATCGGGATGTCGACAGCCGAGGCGAGCCCGGCGTAGAAACCGGTCAGCGCGTCCGAGCTGGGCTGCGCCAGCCGCGGCGGGCTCACCATCACCGCACTGGCACCGAGCGCCTTGGCGGTGCGGCTGTATTCGATCGTGGTACGCAGGCCGTTGGAGGTGGCCCCGGCGACCACGGGCACGCGGCCGTCGGCGTGGCGGACAACGGCTTCGAGCACCGTCGACCGCTCTTTTTCGTTGAGCCGGGCGACCTCCGAAGTGACGCCGAGCGTGGTCAGGCCGTTGACGCCGGCGGACAGATAGAGCTGAATGACGCGGCCCAGGCTGGCCAAATCCAGCTCGCCCGAGCTGTCAAAAGGGGTGGGCAGCACGGAAAAGACCCCGGCGAAGAGCGGGCCGGGCGGGGACGAGATTGAAGACGAGGATTGCATTTGCGATTGCCTCCCACTAAAATCCGCGATTGTATACAAAAAGGAGAACCGTGAAAAGCCGCCATCCTTCGGCCCTCGCTTCAGCTCGGTCTCCGGCCGCCTCGCGCCACCGGAAATCGCCGCCCGCCAAGACTGTCCCGACCGGCTACGAACGCAGCGTGGACGTTGCCTACCGCAAGCTCCGCGAACTGATCGTGCGCGGCCGGCTGGCGCCGGGGACGCGCCTGGTCGAGGCCGATATTGCCGAACGGTTCGAGATCAGCCGGACGCCAGTGCGCAGCGCGCTGCATCGCCTGCTGCAGGAGGGTTACGTGATGGCCGTCCGCAGCGCCCGGCAATCGCGGCTGGCCGTGGCGCCGCTGACGAAGGAAGACTCCCGCGAACTCTACTGGATTGTCGGACACATCGAAGGGCTGGCCGGAAGGTTGCTGGCCCGCTGCGACCCGCAGACCCGAGCCCGCGTCATAGAGCGCCTGAAGGCCATCAACGCCGAACTTTCGGTCCTGGCCCAGACCCGCCATGGCGATCCCAGCCGCATCTTCGATCTCGACATGGGTTTTCACCGGGTTCTCGTCGAATCCGCCGCCGGGCCGCGGCTGCTCGCCATCCATGCGGCCATCAAGCCGCAAACCGAGCGCTACTGGCGTTTGTACGCCAGCGCCATTATAGATGATCTCGGAGAGTCGGTCCGCGAGCACGTGGCGATCATCGAGGGCATCGACAATGGCGATCCGGATGCAGCCGAGCAGGCGATCCGGATCAACTGGCAGAGGGGGGCTGAACGGCTCGCCCGCGTCATTGACAGCCTGGGCGAGCGTGGCAGTTGGTAGTACCCCGGCGTCAGTCGGGAATTGACCGGCCGCCTATCGGGCCGGTTTGGAGAAGGGGAAGGGAACACCGGGGCCCCACCGGTCGCGGCGCAACCGCCGCAGCGAAACGAAAACTCTCTTTGGATAGGATTCCTCATGGCCATCATGCGAACCATCCTGTTGAAGGGCGCCGAAAACCAGTGGCTGCACCAGCGGGCCTCGCATTACCGCTTCGTGCGTCGGGCGGTCCGTCGCTTCATGCCCGGCGAGCGCCTGGAAGACGCGATCGAGGCGGCACAGCTCTTGCGCGATCGGGGCCTCAACACGATTTTCACCCGACTCGGGGAAAACCTCACCGAGCGCTCCCAGGCCACCGCAGTGGTTGAACACTATGTCGAAGTGCTGCAGCGCATCACTGCGCTCAGTCTGCCAACCGTCATTTCGATCAAGCTGACCCAGCTCGGCCTCGATCTGGACAGGGAATTTTGTTTCCAGAACCTCTGCCGGCTGGTCGAAGCGGCGCCGCAAGGCGATATCGTCTGGATCGACATGGAATCCAGCCCCTATGTGGACGTCACGCTGGAACTCTACCGGCGCGCCCGCGCGAAATACGAAAATGTCGGCGTCTGCCTGCAGGCGTACCTCTACCGCACGGCCAAGGACCTGGAATCGCTGCTGCCGCTGGGGCCCGGCATCCGGCTGGTCAAGGGCGCCTACAAGGAACCGCCCGAGATCGCCTTCCCGCAAAAGAGCGACGTCGACGAAAACTATTTCAAACTTGCCAGCACCATGCTCAGCGAGTCGGCGCAGAAGCAGGGCATGCGCGCGGTGATCGGCACTCACGACCCCAAACTGATTCATCGCCTGCAGGCGGTAGCCACGCAAAACGGCGTGCGCAAGGATAGTTTCGAGTTTCACATGCTCTACGGCATCCAGCGCGCCCTGCAGCTGCGACTGGCGGCCGACGGCTGGCGCGCCGGCGTGCTGATTTCCTACGGAAAAGACTGGTTCCCCTGGTACATGCGCCGGCTGGCTGAGCGGCCGGCAAATCTTTTCTTCGTTCTGCGCAACATCATCGGGTAGCATGCGGCAGGCGGCGGAATCGCCGGCCGGAAAAAAACCAGAAAAAGCGAGGACGGCGCGGATGGCGGAGGAAAGCGTAACGAAGGCAGCCGAGGTCCAGGGCGAGTCGGGCGAAGGATTCGTTCGAGGCCTGGGCCTGTTCGATTCGGTGATGGTGGTCGTCGGCATCATGATCGGGTCGGGCATCTTCATCGTCTCGGCCGATATGGCGCGCAAGATCGGCAGCTCGGGCGGATTGCTGCTGGCCTGGGCGATCACCGGGGCGCTCACGATCGCCGCCTCGCTCAGCTACGGCGAGCTGGCGTCGATGATCCCGCGCGCCGGCGGGATGTACACCTACCTCACCGAGGCTTATTCGCCGCTCTGGGGTTTCCTGTACGGCTGGACTCTCTTTGGCGTGATTCAGACGGGTACGATCGCCGCCGTCGCGGTCGCCTTTGCCATGTTCACCGGCGTGCTGTGGCCGGCGATCAGCCAGACGAACTACATCATCGCGCCCATACATGTCAGCAGCGGCTACGCGTTTTCCTTATCGACGGCACAACTGCTGGCGATTGTCGTCATCATCCTGCTCACCTGGACCAATTGTCGCGGCCTCGAATACGGGAAGATCGTCCAGAATCTATTCACAGCGACGAAAACGCTGGCTTTGGTCGGCCTGATCGTGGTCGGCCTGATCTTTTGGAACGCCACGGCAGTGCACGCGAATTTCTCGCACATGTGGCATGTGACCGGGGCCATCCCGCTCGCTCCCGGGCTCGACGCGATCACGGTCTTCGGCCTGTTCGTGGCCATCTCGATCGCGCAATCCGGGTCGCTCTTCGCGGCCGATTCCTGGCACGATATCACTTTCGCCGCCGACGAGGTGCGCGATCCGCGGCGCACACTGCCCCGGGCGCTGGCAATTGGCAGCGTGCTGGTGATCGTGCTCTACCTGCTGGCCAACATCGCCTATCTCGTCGTTTTGCCGCTTCCCGCCCTCCAGCATGCACCGGACGGCCGGGTGGCCACCGCGATGCTCCGTGCCATTTTCCCCAGCTACGGGCCGGCGCTGATGGCGATTCTGATCATGGTCTCGACCTTCGGCTGCATCAATGGGCTGGTGCTTGCCGGCGGCCGCGCCTACTATGCCATGTCGCGCGACAAGCTCTTCTTCAAATCGGCCGGGAGGCTCAACAAGGCGCGCGTGCCCGGATGGGCTCTTGTCGCGCAGGGCGTGTGGGCGATTTTCCTGGTGTTGCCGCGCACCTACAATCCGCTCACCCAGACCTACGGCAATCTCTATAGCAACCTGCTCGACTACATCATCTCCTCGGCACTGATCTTCTACGTGCTCACGATCGCCGGCGTCTTCCGCCTGCGGAAAAAGCGACCCGATGCCGAGCGGCTGTTCCGCGTGCCCGGTTATCCGGTTGTTCCGGCGCTTTACATCGTCGGCGCATTCGTGATTCTGGTGCTGCTCTTCACCTATCGGGTGGCGACCACCTGGCCGGGACTGGTGATCACGCTGCTCGGCCTGCCGATCTATCTGCTCTTCTTGCGCAAAGGGGCGATCAGCCGCGGCTGAGGTCAAGTGCGCCGATGCTTGCAAGCCGTTGCCCTGAGCTGACCGAGGGGTTCCGAGCGCGTTGAGGCGGCGGAACGCAAAAAGGCGAGGAGATGGGATTCTTCGGTTCGCCCAACAGCACAGCGAGCGCCGCGCCGGTGACCGCCGGTGTCCGCACGCCAACGGCAGTTTCCGCCGGCTGCGGAAGGGAGGAAGAAACGTATGCAATTTTCCCGCATGATCACTGCGGTCGACGCCCACGCCTGCGGCGAACCAGGCCGCGTGATCACCGGCGGCGTCGCCGACGTCCCCGGCGTATCCATGTTCGAGAAGATGACCTGGCTCGCCAGCCATCAGGACGGTCTGCGAAAGCTCATGCTACGCGAGCCGCGCGGCTATCCCGTCGCCAACTGCAACCTGATCCTGCCGCCAACGCGCCCCGAGGCGCAGGCCGGCTACGTGATCATGGAACAGGTGGAGTATCCGCCGATGTCCGGGACGAATACGATCTGCGTCGCCACGGTGCTGCTCGAAACGGGCATGGTGCCGGCCGAGGAGCCGGTAACGCGCCTCGTGCTCGAAAGCCCCGCCGGGCTGATCGAAGTGACTGCTGAGGTTTCGGCCGGCCGTGTCACCAAGGTCACCTTCCGCAACGTACCTGCCTTCGCCGCCCATCTCGACGCGCCCATCGAAGTGAAGGGCCTTGGCACGGTGAAGGTCGACGTCGCGTGGGGCGGCATGTTCTACGTGATTGCGGACGCGGAGCCGCTCGGCCTGCGGCTCGATCCGGCCGAAGCACGCGACATCGTCCGCGCCGGCGAGATGATCAAGGCGGCCGCCCGCGAGCAGCTGCCGGTCGCCCATCCGGAAAATCCGTCGATTCGCGACGTCACCATCGCCGAACTCACCGGCCCGCCCAGCCGCCCCGGTGTTTCCGGCCGCAACGCCGTTGTTGTTTCCACCGGCGCGCTCGACTGGAACCGGCCGGAATCCTGGACCGGCGCGCTCGACCGCTCGCCTTGCGGCACGGGCACCTGCGCCCGCATGGCCGCGCTCCACGCCAAGGGAAAGCTCGCGCTCGGCGAGGATTTCGTTCACGAAGGCATTCTCGGGACCACCTTCACCGGTCGGCTGGTCGAGGAGACGCGCGTTGGCTCTTATCGCGCAGTCGTTCCCACGCTTTCCGGCCGCGCCTGGATCACAGGCTTCGCCCAATACGTCCTCGAACCCGACGATCCCTTCCCCGAAGGTTTCACCGTTGGCGACATCTGGGGCCGCACCGCCGACCAGCCTTAGTTGGGCTCATCCGCAAGGCAGGCTTCGGAGTTTGAGATTGTTCCTGTCCGAAGGTTTGTGCGCCAGAGCAGGGAATCCCGGCGCTGCACCGCCGCTCGACCTTACCCGGAATAGCCGTGCGGGTGGCGCTCGGCCCATTGCCAGGCGCTGCGGAGGATCTCCTCGAGGTCGCGTTTGGGCTGCCAGCCGAGTTCGCGGCGAATGCGCGAACTGTCGGCCACTAGCGCCGGCGGGTCGCCGGCGCGCCGCCCGAGCACCTGGACGGGAATGGCGTGGCCGACGACGCGCTCGGCCGTCTCGATCACCTGCCGAACGGAATAGCCGTGGCCGGTGCCCAGGTTGTAGACGGCGCCGCCCGACACGGCGCGCTCGATCGCGGCCAGGTGCGCTTCGGCGATGTCGACCACATGGATGTAGTCGCGCACGCAGGTGCCGTCGGCGGTCGGATAGTCGGTGCCATAAACGTCGATCTGCGGCGCGCGCCCCGCGGCCGCGGCGAGCAAGCGCGGAATCAGGTGGGATTCGGGAACGTGGTTTTCGCCCAGGTCCTCGGTCGCTCCTGCGGCGTTGAAATAGCGCAGCGCCACGTAGCCCAGTCCCTCGGCCTGCCGCACGTCCTCGATCAGTTGCTCGCAAAGGAGCTTGGTGCGCCCATACGGATTCACCGGACGGGTCGGATTTTCCTCGGTGATCGTCGCCCTGCCCGGGACGCCGTAAACCGCGGCTGTGGAGCTGAAAACGAGCCGCCTCACTCCGGCAGCCACCATCGCTTCGAGCAGCGTCAGCGTGCTGCCGACGTTCTCGCGGTAGTAGAGAAGCGGCCGCCGCACCGATTCCTCCACCTCGATCGCCGCCGCCATGTGGACCACCGCCGCAATCGATTCCCCGGCGAAAACGCGGTCCACTGCGGCCCGGTCGTTCAGGTCGGCCTCGATCAGCCGCGCGCCCTTGGGCACCGCTTCGCGATGGCCGGAACGCAGATTGTCAAGCACCAGCGTGGAATAGCCGCGAGAAACCAGCAACTCGGCAACGACGCTGCCGATATAGCCTGCGCCCCCGGTCACCAGAACCGTATCCATGGCATCAATCTCCGAAAGCGAATCCGGATGTCTCGCAACGCGGCTTCCTGCGTCGTCCGCGCCGTTGCGGAGAGCGCTCGCCGCGCCCGCTCCGGCAAAATCCACACCAGTGTAACGGAAAGAGTGGCGCGAGCCAGCTACGCATTACGCCGGCCCGACCGAAGAAGGATTCTCCCGTTCGTCACCGGCTCCGTCGAGCGCTCACTGGATCATCGGCCGCGCCGGCCGTCCCATAGGGGTTTCCGGCGGTCGGCCGAGGTCGGCGATGGCTTCGAGGATGGCGCCGGTGACGAGTTCGGGTTCGTCGAGCTGGATCCAGTGGCCGCTCTTGCGCGCTACGAGATGGCGGCCGTGCGAGGAAAGCCTGGTGATCGCGATCTGTTCGGCAAGCCGGCGTGGTTCGGTGTTGGCGGAGGAAATGACGATGACCGGCTTTCCCCGCAGCCCATTGCCCGCACGCAGCACCTGGGCCGCGCTTTCCGGCAGCGATTCGATCTGGCCGGCCATCGCCTCGTAGAATTTCGGCTGCACCCAGAACATGTGGATGGTCTTCCGCACGTCTCGTGGCAGCTTCTGCAGCGGGCTCAGGAGCGACGGGGGGTGGCCGATCGCGCCGTCGCTAATAAAGAGCACTGCGATTCGCGCCAGCGTAGGAGCCCCGACGCGCACCAGGAGGGCCACCAGCCGCGTCACGCCGAAGCGCCCGAACCACGCGGCGCGCCGGCAGAGCCTCGCCCCGCCTTCCAGCTGTTTCCGCTCATGTTCGCCCAGTGGCACCCACTCCCCCGGCCCCACCGGGTCGACCAGCACGAGCCCGGCGACCTCCTCTGGATGGCGGGCAGCGAACAGCCGAGTGGTGAGTCCGGCGAAGGAATGGCCTACCAGGATGTAAGGAGGGGGAACACCGGCACGCTCGAGCAGTTCGTGCAGCTCTTCGACGATGCGCTCGGCCGTGCGCGGCTCGGGGCTGGGCTCGCTCCAGCCGAGCCCGGCGCGGTCGTAAGCCACAGCGCGCACCAGCCGGCCCAGATCTGGCATCACGTAATGCCAGCTCAGCACGCTGCCCGGCAGCCCGGCGTCGAAAACGACGGCCGGGTCGCCATTGCCGGTGGAGTAGATGTGCATCCGGTGTCCGCCAACATCCACCATGCGCCCCGGCGGTGGATAACGCCGCCGGTCGGCAGCGGCTCCCAGCGCTTGATAGGCCATGCCGATGAAGAGTAGCGCGATAAACGTGAAAACGGCGGTGCCCAGCATGACCAGCAAAGCGATTGCCCCCTCCCCATGCTAGCCGCCAGCCGCGTGCTGATGCCAGCACTTGAGGGAGAAGTGTTTTGTCGGTTGGCGGGCTGGGAATCCCTGTGGCTTGCTCAGGAAGCCATGCGGGCCCGGATTTCGCCTTCGTATTCCGGGAAATAGCGGCTGATATCGCGCAGGTTGAATTGCCTGAGAATCGATTCCTTCGGCTCATGCTCCAGCAGAAATTCAAACGAGCGTCGGACCAGTTCTTCGACCGGGCTCTTGCCGCCCGCCAGCCGGCGCGCGTATGCCGGCTCGACGGTTACCATGTGGCGGGTTTCGCTGCCGTCCTCGCGAACGGTAATTTCAAAGCGGGTTTCGTTCTCCAATTTCACGATGATTTCTGCGGCCATTATGGGCACCTCAAGCCCGATGGTAGGCACCCTGCCCAGCCAGGTCAACCGGCTTGTCTTTCCCGCTACGCAAGGGCTGCGGTTCGCGGATAATACCGCTTCCGGTCGCGGCCCGATCGGCGGCAGGCGTTCCGGGGAAGGAGGAAGGATGGAAACACTCGATCAGTTCCACAAATTTCGCAGCGCGATGAATCGCCAGATCGAGACGAGCGATCATCTGGGCCTGAAGCGCTTTTTCGCGCTCGATCACCAGGCCTACGAACCGGGCGCGCTCGACACGAAGACCAAGGAGTTGCTGGGCCTGGTGGCCTCGACCGTGCTCCGCTGCGACGATTGCATCACCTATCACCTGGAGCGCTGCGCCGAGGAAGGTTGGAGCCGCGCTGAAGTGATCGATGCGCTGAACGTCGCACTTGTGGTCGGCGGCTCGATCGCGATCCCGCACCTGCGCCGCGCCTTTGCCCGCATGCAGGAAATCGATGGGCTCAAGACCTAGCGCCCACCCAGTGAGGCTCGCGGCGCGAGCCGTGCTTTGGCTCTGCCAATTGAAACCGCAATCGCACTAAAATAAGGCAATGCATGCCCGAGATTCCCAGCCCCAAGCAGGGCACTCCCATGCTGTCCCGCTCGACGAAACGCATCCCGCACGACTGACCGCGCGGCTCAAATGGGCGCTGGCGGCGACTCTCGCGTTGGTCGTGGCCGAACTGCTCGGCGGGCTCTCCAGCCATTCGATCGCCCTGATCACGGACGGCGTCCACAACCTCACCGACATGCCGACGATGATCATCTCGTGGCTGGCGGCGCGCTGGGCCCTGCGTCCGCCCACGAGCGAAAAGACCTACGGCTATCGCCGCGCCGGCATCCTGGCGGCGTTCACCAACGCGTTGTTGCTCGTGCTGGTGGCCGGATTTTTGATCTGGGAATCGTACGAGCGTTTCCGGCATCCGGTCCCTGTGCGCACCGGCACCATGCTCCTGCTCGGCGCGCTCGCCCTGCTCGTCAACGGCGGCATCACCCTCGCCCTGGTCCGCGGCCGCAGCGACCTGAACCTGCGGACTGTGTTGATTCACAACTTCGGTGATGCGCTGTCAAACCTTGGCATCCTCGCCGGTGCGCTCATCATTCATTGGACGCACGTCGAGTGGATCGATCCGCTAGTTGGTCTCGGCATCGGCCTCATGGTGCTCTGGACCACGATCGGTATCCTGCGCGACAGCAGCCACATCCTGCTCGAGGGCTTGCCCAAGCAGATGCAGCTCGAAGATGTCGCCGCGGCCATCCTTGGTGTCGATCCGGTCCAGGAGGTTCACGACGTCCACGTCTGGACGCTCGGCACCGGCCATTACGTTCTCTCCTGCCACGTTTGCATTCCCGATATGCACATCGAGGAGAGCGAGCGTTTGCTCCAGCAGATCAACCAGCGCCTCGCCGACCGCTTCCACATCCACCACACCACCATTCAATTCGAGCGCGCCGGCCCGCGCCCGCCTGCCGGCCTCTATATGCCCGCGCCCTTCGATTCGACCACGCACTCCTGATTCGGCCCGGCCCGGCCGCCCTGGCAGGTCCAGAGTTGTTTAGCCTCGGGGCGGCAATTCCGCGTAGTCCCGGGTACCGGGCCCTGGTCCTACAGCTGGTTATGCCGAAAGGGTGGCAATGGTTCGGGGGAATGGAGCGCTCAGCGACGCACCAAGCGCCGCCCTCGAGGGATCGCCTGAGCCCGCCAATCGCCCACGTGGCGGCTTTTGCCGCGCCGAGGGAGTTTCAGCTCAATTGGTGAGATGGATAATGGTTCCGTGTTCGGCGTTGCGCTCTTCGGTGGCTTTTACGTTGAGCTGGTCCACCGCGATGGTGCGGCGCCGGCCGTTGGAAGTGATGTAGACGATGTTCCGGCCCTCCTCGCTGAAAGCGACGGCGCGGATCACCTTACCGTTGCGCTGCACGAGCAGCAAGGCGCCAAGCGGGGGCAGCGGCGGAGGTGGCGGCGCGGCAGCCTGGGGCGCTGGCGCCGGAGCAGCCGCAACCGCCCGCGGAGCCGGCTGCTGGAGCACAATTATCTGCGGCTGCGAAGGCGTGGTTGCGGCCTGACTTTCCACGTATCCCCCGTAGGCCGGGTATCCCGCGTAGAACGCCCCCGGCTGCACCTGCGGCAGTTGTAGCGCCAAGGCCAGTTCGTGCTGCGTCAGCGGATCAATAATCGCGCGCACCGCCAGATCGCTGTTGATGGCGGCCAGATGGGTGAAATCGAATCCCAGACCGGGAGTGGGATTGAGGAGTTGGCCGAGGGGAATCGGAGTGCCGCCGAGGGTTGTCACCACTGGAGGCGGTGCTACTGGCTCCGGGGGCTCTCCCGTGCTGGTTGGAGGAAGGTTCGGCGCGACGTATGGCACGGGTCGCTGCGGCTGCACCTGGACCACTCGCACAGGGCTCTCGACGACCCGCACCGGCGGGGGCGCCGGCCGCACATACCGCACCACGTGATTCGGCATAATCACCGGCCGGGCCGCTGGCGCGGCCACGCGAACCACCGGAACTTGCCTTACCTGGGCTACGGCCGGGAGTGCTCCGAGCAGAATCGCCGCTGCCGCCAAGCCAACTTTGCCTCGCATCGCCGTGCCCTCCCTTCTGGGAGATGTCGGCCCACCCGTTCCGGACTCCTCCAAATCTCATTTTACCCCCGCTCGCAAGGGAAGTCTGCCCCCCTCTCCGCAAATCGTCTTTGCGCTTCACCCCGCCTGTGCTATAAATTTTTCCCCGTCGAATGGCGGAAAGGAAGCAAGAGACGGCCAAGGGGCAGGGCAAGCCGAAGCAGGAGAATGCCTCGGATTATTGCCCGGTTTGTTCGCGCCGGCTGGAAAACCGCACCTGTAAGTTGGTGTGTCCAGTGTGCGGCTATTACATGTCCTGCTCGGACTATTATTAGCCGAGGCCGCTCCCGGCTGGCACCGTCATGGACCGGCCAATTCGGAATTCTGACGCGTGAGGAGGCTCGAACGTGCCGCTGAAAATGACCGAGCGAATGGTGGGTGATGTAACTGTGGTCGATCTGGAGGGGCGCATCGTCCTGGGAGAGGAATCGAGCGCGCTGCGGGAGCGGGTGAAGGGCTTGCTGGGACAGGACCGCAAGCAAATCATCCTCAACATGGGGCAGGTGTCATATATCGATAGCGCGGGCTTGGGCGCACTGGTTGCCTCCTACACCAGTGCCAAGAATCAGGGCGCGGCCCTGAAACTGGTCAACCTGGGGCAGAAGTTCCGCGAGGTGCTGCAGGTGACCAAGCTGCTCACCGTTTTCGACGTCTACGACACCGAGCAGGCTGCGATTTCCAGCTTCCCGAAATAGCCGGCTTCAATTGTCGAACCGATAGAGCGTGAGGCCGCTCAATAATTTCGGGTAAAAATCGGTTGATTTTTCGGGCAGGACGCGGCCGGCAAAGGCCGCCTCGGCCACCTGCGCGATCTTTGCGGGATTGAGGAGCAGGGCGAGTTGCGCCTTCCCCGCGTCGACCGCGGCGAGGGCGTCCTTGAGGTTTCGCTCGTATCCCACGCGTTCTTCGCCGGCCAGCTCGGCTTGGGTGATTGCGAGTCCCTGCTTGAGAATCAGCCGGTGGAGCAGCACCACGTCCAATCGCCGCTCTGCTGGCGTCAGATCGGGCAGCCGGTGATCGAGGTCCGCCTCTTTTTTCAGCAGGAACAGGTAAAACGCACCGCCTCCTGCGTAGGCGCCCACCGCTTGCCGCTTCTCGCCTTGCCTCTCGAGATCCCGCCGGAATTCGGTGAGCGCCGTTTCCCGCTCGCCGCTCTCATTGAACGGATAGGCATACCAGTCGAAAATCGTCGCCAGTCGCTCGCGTAGTGCCGCGAATTCAAAGCCGGCGATTCCGGAAACCAACCGGTGAGTCGGCAAAATCGTCAGTCCCTGCGCCTCGGTGTTGAATAGTGCCATCATCGCCTTTTCGTATGGCGCTCCCGGATCCACCGTGCCGGCCGCCCGCCGGCATTCGTCGCGATAGGCGAGTGCGGTTTCATAGCGGTGGTGGCCGTCGGCGATCAGCAGCCGCTTCGCCGCCATCTGGCCGGCGATCGCGGCGATGGCTTCCGGATCGCTCAACGCCCAGAGCTGATGGAGCACGCCGTTTTCGTCAGTCAGCTCGACGAGCGGCTCGCGCCGAGCCGCCTCGGCCACCAGCCGGTCGATTGCCCGCTCCGGATCCTGGTAGAGCAGGAAGAGCAGGCCCGTTTGGGTCCGTGTTGCGCGTAGCAGCTCCAGCCGGTCGGCTTTCGGGCCCGGCAGCGTTCGCTCGTGCCGGAAGACGACCCCGGCCGAATAATCTTCCAGCCGCCCCAGCGCAATGAAGCCCTTGCGCGTGCGCCGGTGCCCGGTGCCGGGCACGGTGTACTCCTGGAAGTATGGATAGAAGCAGGGCTCAGTGTCCCGCACCAGCACTCCCTCGCGAATCCAGGCGTCCAGGCTGGCTGCGGCACGCGTGTAGGCGTTCTCCTGAAGGCCATCCCCGGTTTTCGGCAGGCCTTTTTCCACGCGAATGAAGTTGTAAGGGCTCGCGGCCAGATAGCGTTGCTGCATCTCCGGGTTGATCTTGTCGTAGGGCTGCGTTACCACGTCGGCCGGTCGCGTCCGCCGGCCGTCGTATCGCCATGCACGAAAGGGGAAAATTTCGGCCATCTGTCTGTCCGATGCGGAATGGAAACCGACGATTCTAACAGCGCAGGCAACCGTCGCCAATTTGCGCCGCGCGAAGATGCCGGGCATCCTAGACTTAGGGGGACCGACCGGCCGCAAGGAATTGCCGGGGCCGGAGTCCGCCAAAGGCCAGTTTACGCGAGGCAGGCCCATGGCTTGTGGCGAGCCAGCCGCTGGTCGCGGCCTCGGCCACCGAGGGGCGCATGGATCGAAGAGCCGCTGCGCGGGGTTTGTCGTCCCTGAACCGGCCGGGAGTGAAAAGGAGAAAAGTGTCAGTACCGAACCGCTTTGCCGATGTGAAAGCCCTCGTCTTCGACCTGGACGGAACGTTGATCGACTCCAAGCGCGATTTGGTGCTCGCTGTCAATGCGATGCGGCGCAAGATGCGACTCGATCCGCTCGACGCTGAGTTGGTCTCGAGCTACGTCGGCGATGGTCTGCAAAAGCTGGTGGAGCGCGCCCTGGGACCGAGTTTCACGCCAGAGCAGATCGGCCAGGCGATGGACTTCTTTCTCGACTACTATCGCGCGCACATGCTTGACAACACCGTCACCTATCCCGGCGTCCGCGAGGCGCTCGAAGCGCTCCGGTCGCGCCCGCTCGCCGTGCTCACCAACAAACCGGTCAAGTTCAGCCACGCGATTCTCGGGGGCCTCGGCATTGCCTCCTATTTCCGACAAGTCTACGGCGGCAACAGTTTCGAAACGAAGAAGCCTGATCCCTTCGGCATGAACACGCTGCTCTCGGAATTTCAGGTGACGCCGCGCCAGGCGATGCTGGTTGGCGATTCCGTCGTCGACATCCAGACGGCCCGCAACGCGGGCACCTGGTCGGCTGGCGTCAGCTACGGCCTCGGCAGCGCCCAACTCCCGACCCTCCCGCCCGATATCCTGCTCGACAGCCTCGCCGACTTGCCTGCCTATCTTGCCGCTCCCACTGAAGCCTGAGAGGGCCTTTACCCCGCTTCCACGAACTGTGGGCACAGACTTCCGCCTGTGGCCGTTTCCTCCCATCCGCGCCGTAAAAGCCAAGCGCCAACGTCCCCTGCGCCGGTGGCGCGCTTTTCGGGTAGCCACGACCAGTGACTCCCCGGCCGTGGGCCTTTCGCCTATCGAAGCTGAAAACGGACTTTCACTGGGATCAGGAACGCCCCGGCGCTTGAGTTGCGCTCAATCCGATCTACGGGTCGCTCACATTGCCGTGCCGGGCCTGCTCTCCGCAGCGGCGCGGCCGTATTCCGAAAGGTACCACTCCCAGGTGCGGCGCAAACCCTCCTCGAAATTCACTCGTGGCTCGTAGCCGAGCAGTTTGCGGGCGAGCGCGATATCGGCCTGCGAGTGGAGGATGTCGCCGGCGCGCGGCCGCTCGTATCGGGCCTGCGCCGGGCGGCCCGCCAGCCGCTCGAGGATGCGGAGGGTTTCGTTCAGGGTGACGCGGGAGCCGGTGGCGACGTTCAGCACGCGGCCGGAAACGCCGGCGGCGGTGCAGGCGCCGAGTGTGGCCTCGACGACGTTGTCGATATAGGTGAAATCGCGCGATTGCTCGCCGTCACCGAAAACCACGGGCTGCTCGCCGCGAAGCAGCGCCAGCATGAAGCGCGCGAGCACGCCCGAATAGGGCGATCCGGGCTCCTGGCGCGGCCCAAAGACGTTGAAATAGCGCAACGCAACCGTTTCGAGCCCATAGACGCGGGTGAAAACCTGCAAATAGAGTTCGCCGGTGAATTTCGTAACCCCATAGGGCGAAATCGGCGCCGCCGCCATCGTCTCGACCTTGGGCAGTGTGGGCTGGTCACCGTAGGCGGACGAGGAAGCGGCGTAGACGAGCCGCCGCACGCCGGCGTCGCGCGCGGCGAGCAGCACCTTCAGCGTTCCTTCGACATTAATGGCATTGGTCTCGAGCGGCTCTTCCACCGAGCGAGGCACCGAGGTCCGCGCCGCCAGATGGATCACGAAATCGGCCCCGCGGGCCGCGCGTCCGACGGCCTCAAGATCCGTGATGCTGGCACGGTGGAATTCCACGCGGTCGAGCAGCCCTTTGAGGTTGCTCTCCTTGCCGGTCGAGAGATCGTCGATCACGACGATCGTTTCGCCCCGGCGCGCCAGTTCCCGCACGATCCCGGAGCCGATGAACCCCGCTCCGCCAGTGACCAGATAACGCATCGCTTTCCTCCGCGGATATTTTCGGCGATGCCGCGCTTGCTTCCCGCTACAATCATTCCAGCCGAGAGAAACGGATAGCCCGACTATAGCGGCGCTCGCACCCCTTCGCAAGGTGACCGGGCCGCCGGGAGCAACATCGCCGGAACCGCCCGGTTCTAATCGGAGAGAGATGCGACGCCATCGTCGAATCGCGCTTCTGCTGCTCGCCGCCGCCTTGTTCAGCGTGGGGGAAGTCGTCTTCGCCAGCCGCCTACCGCGCGCTACTCAGCCGGTTTCCGCCACGGGCCGCTCCAAGCCGGCAAATGACGGGAAACGGCAGTTGCCGTTTCGTGTCGGCGAGAAGCTGTTCTACGAGATCGGTTACCTGAGCATGCCCGAGGCGGCCACGGCCGAGCTGAAGGTGATGCCGCACCTCGATTTCTACGGCCATCGCGCCGCCTGGCATTTTCAGGCCATCGCTCAGACCGAGGAACCGTTGAGCTACGCCATGCCGCTCAACGACCAGTTCGATTCCTACGACGCCGCTTCCACGCTCTTGACCCTGCAATACGAGCTCTACCTGCACGAGCGGGGAGTCGACTCGGTCCGCAAACTCTCGCTCAACGAGAACACGCCCGGCGCCGACCGCGTCGATGTCCCCGCCGGAACGCGCGATCCCCTCGCCGCCCTCTACGCCATGCGCGCCAACAACTGGCAGAGCCGGCCCCTCCTGCGCATGCCGGTCTACGACGGCACCAATTTTTACCGGATGACCGCCCGCCTCACCCAGACGCACGGCTCGGTCACCGTCCCGGCCGGAACCTTCAGCACCTCGGAGATCTCGGTCAAGGTGACTTCCCTCAGCACGAACGAAGGCATGCAATTCACCCTCTGGCTGGCCAACAACCCCGCGCACACGCCTGTCGAGGTTGATGCGGTCGTTCCCATTGGTGTGGTGAAAGGTCTGCTTCTCCGCGTCGAGTAGCATCGGGTCGCGAAGCATTTTCGCTCGCGCGCTACTCCGCTCAAGCCGGACGCGCGTCACAGCATTTTTCGTTGGGAAATCAGCGCCCGGCGTAGAGGACGATCCCGGCCGTCACCTCGACGTCGTGCACCACTCCGGTCACCGGGAAAAAACCTGCCCCCGGCGAGCCGGGTCCGGACGGCGCACCAAGCCTGGGCGGCGCGAGCACGTAGTCCCGCAGGTCGAACCGGATGCCGAAATGCTTCACCAGTTTGTCTTCGACGCCGAAGCCGTAGTTGAAATCGAATTTGTTGCCGCTCGAAAGCGTCGCCGGCCCGGCGATGAATCCCTCGGTCGAGGCCGTCGCTTTCGCTTCGCTCGTCGGACTCACGCGCAGAATCCCGACGCCAAATGCGGCGAACGGCCGCAGCCGGCGACTCGAAGCGGTGAGGAAATAGAGAATATCGCCGTCGATCTGCTGGTCGCGCACGCCGAAGCCGCGCACGAGCGGAGGCACGCCGTTCAAGTCGGCGACACGAAGGTTGTTTGTTCCGTAGGAATAGGAGCCTTCCGCCCCGAGATGTTTGGTGATGTCGAGCGTAACGCGGATGCCGGCCCGTCCGCCGCTCGCGAATGCCGTGTGATAAGTTTGTCCCTCTGCCGGAAACGTGCGATCGGCTTTCAGGAACGAACCGCCGCCAAACAGCGTGAAGCGCAGGTTCGTCCCTTGTGCAGCCAGACCCGGGACGAAAAGCAGGGCCAGCACCAGCGTGACCGTGGAGGGTAAGCGTAGTTGGCGAAGGAGACGAAGGAGATCCGATTTTTGCATGTTTTCCCCTGAAATTGCCGTTCGGTCGTTTCCTTACGCATAGCAGAGAAGCGGGTCCAAGTCCACAAAACTTCTTCAAGCCGTCTATCGGGGCTTGGCGCGGACACCAGGCATGTTCTCAGGGGGAAAGGGCGGTGTGCTTGCGGAACCGCAGCCGGGCACGCCGAGGCGAGGCACGGCACAAGTTCCACGTGCCCTTCGGGCCCCAAGTTTGCGCTTCTGGCAGGAGTGAGGCCGCCGCAGTCCCCTATCCCCGGCGGCCGGCTAACAGCGCACGATTTTTCCGTGGTTCCCGGTGACTCCCCGCGTGGCGTTTCGCGTATCGACGACCAGCGGCGCCGCATCGACGATCGCCTGATAGTCGTAAGCCGAATGATCGGTCGCGATCAGCACGCAATCGTAACCGGCCAAGCTTTTCGGGGAAATATCCGCCGAGCGCATGTGCGAGTAGTCGTAGTGCCGCATTTTGTGCAATTGCGGGAAGTAGGGATCGTTGTAGTCCACACGGGCGCCGTGCTGCTGCAGCAGTTCGATGATCTTCAGCGAAGGGGATTCGCGCAGATCGTCGATGTCTTTCTTGTAGGAGATGCCGAGCACCAGCACCCGCGAGCCTTTCAGGCTCTTCTCGCGCTCATTCAGCGCGCCAGCGACCGCTTCCACCACGTGGTAAGGCATGGCGATGTTGATTTCCCCGGCCAACTCGATGAACCGGGTGGCGAAATCGTATTCATGCGCCTTCCATGAGAGGTAGAAGGGATCGATCGGGATGCAGTGCCCGCCCAGCCCCGGACCGGGCCAGAATGGCATGAAGCCGAAAGGTTTGGTCGAGGCGGTCTCGATCACCTCCCAGATATCGACGTTCATGCGCAGCGAGAGCATTTTCAGTTCGTTCACCAGGGCAATATTCACGCCGCGAAAGATGTTTTCGAGCAGCTTCACCATCTCGGCTGTGCGGGTCGAGCTGACAGGAACGACGCGAGCCACACCCTGCGCATAGAGCGCAGCAGCCGCGCGCCGGCTGGCCGGGTTGATTCCGCCGACGACTTTCGGGATCTTCCGCAGGCTGTACTCGGTGTTCCCCGGGTCTTCGCGCTCAGGCGAAAACGCCAGGTAGAAATCGGTGGCTACCTCCTCGCTCGGCGAAACCGGGCAGTGCAGCCCGCCCTCCTCTAGGATCGGCAGCACCAGCTCGTCCGTCGTGCCCGGATAGGTGGTGCTTTCGAGCACGACAAGTTGCCCAGGACGCAGCGTCTTCGCAATCGCACGGGCTGTATCGACGACGTAGGTCAGGTCCGGCTGCCGGCGCTCGTCGAGCGGCGTCGGCACGCAGATGAGGATTGCGTCCATTTTGGCCAGCCGCCCGAAATCCGCAGTTGCCTCGAAGCGGCCAGCCTCGCGCCAGCGGCGGATCTCCTCGGCCGGGATGTGGCGGATGTAGGTCTGCCCCGCGTTGAGCTTGGCCACCTTCCCCGGATCGGTATCGAAGCCGGTGACGCGATGGCCCACTTCGGCGAACCGCAAGGCCAGCGGCAGGCCGACGTATCCGCAGCCGATGATGCCGATTTGCAGTTCTTTTTCCGCAAAATGTTCAGGCGCTCTGGTGCCCATGGGATTGAAGTTCCTTTCACGTGTTCTGTGCCGCGAAAACTCAGCGGCTCCGGATTTCAATGATGCGAGAAGCAGGCCAGATTCCCACACTATAACAGGGAATCGAGGCAGCAGGAACGGCCTTCTGGCGGGCCCGCCCGGCTGGTTTCTCCGGCCGCAACATCAATGACTGCTGCCGGATTCGTCCTTGTATTCCGGCTTGCGCATCAGCCAGACCAGCGGCGCCACCAGCACGAGGAGCACCGCGAGCAGCCGGAAGTCACCCAGATAGCTGAGCACTGCGGCCTGCTGCAACGTCAGCCGGTAGATCATCAGCAAGGCGCGCCGGCTGGCCTCCACCGTGCTGAGGCTCTGGCTCAGGAAGTCGGCCCGCAGGTGGGAGATGAAGTTGTGGACGGTGTTGCTGCTGCCGGTGACGTTGGCCACCAGCCGCATTTGGCGGGCTTGTCGGCTGCGCGCCAGCATCGTGGCCACGATCGAGATCCCGACGCTGGCGCCGATGTTGCGCATCAGGCTGGTGATGCTTGTCGCATAGCCCATCTCCTCAGCCGGAATGGGATCCACCGTAATCGTCGAAAGCGGGGGAAACGTGAACGAAAGGCCGGCGCCCATCACGATCTGCGGCAAGACGAAATTCCACGGTCCCGCGTTCAGGTTGACGAACGAAAATAAGAAAACGCCCACCGCCGCGAGGAGCAAACCGCAGAAGATCATCGCCCGCATGTCCCATCGTCGCCCGATCAGAATGCCGGCCACTGGCATCAAGGCCATCGTCGCCATGCCGCGGGGAGAATTCCAGAACCCGGCCGTAATCGCCGGGAACCCCAAAATTTCCTGCATGTAGAGCGGGATCAGCACGATGCTCCCGTAGAGCACGAAGCCGAGAATGGCTCCAAGAGTTGTCCCGACGGCGAACGTGCGGAACTTCAACAGCCGGAAATGCACCAGCGGGTGTTCCGACAGCAGTTCCCAGATCACGAACGTTGTCAGGGAGACAGCCGCGATCACTGCCAGCGCCACGATGAAGTGAGAGCCGAACCAATCGTCTTCCTGGCCTTTATCCAGCATCACCTGCAGCGCTGCGATTCCCGTCACCAGCATCCCCAGGCCCCAGTAATCCATGCGCAGAGAACCGCGACGGATGTACGGCGGATCGTGCACGAACAGTTGCAGCAGGATCAGCCCCAGAATCCCGAAGGGCAGGTTGATGAAGAACACCCAGCGCCAGGAATAGTCGGTTGTCAGCCAGCCACCCAACATCGGCGCCAGAATCGGCGCCACCACGATGCCAACGCCCCAGAACGCCATCGCGTGGCCCCGCTCCTCGCGCGGAAACGTTTCGAGAAGGATCGCCCGCGTCGTTGGCTGCAGCGAACCGCCAGTGGCGCCCTGCAAGACGCGGAACACGATCAGCAGCGGCAGTGACGGAGCCAGCCCGCACATCATGCTCGAAATCGTGAAGCCGCCGACGGCGATCATCAGCAGACGCTTCCGCCCGAAATAATTTGCGAGCCATCCCGCCAGCGGCAGCACTACAGCGTTCGATACGAGGTAGGAGGTGAGGACCCAGGTGGCTTCGGTTGTCGTCGCGGAAAGGTTGCCGGCGATGTAGGGCAGGCTGACGTTGACGGCTGAAGTGTCGATCAGCTCCATGACCGCGCTGGCCATCACCGCGATGGCTACCAGCCAGCGCCCCACGCTTGGGTTGTCGATCGAACTGTCGAACGAAGTGGATGTGGCCATGGGAACGGCGTATGAAATCCTCGTAGCGGGGAACAGGTTTCCATCCGACGCGGGCCACACCCCTTGCTTTCATGCGCGGCGAACCTTCCGGCCCCTCGAAACGGGCTTCTATCCTTCCGCTTTCATCTCTGATTCGGCATCCATCTTCGCGCAATTCCCCGGGCACGCGCAAAATTGGCGCCGTCACTCATCAGCGTCTGTCGAAAAAGTCGCCGAAAGAAAAGGGCCCGGCTTCCGGCCGGGCCCCGCACTCCGTTGTCAGGAAAGATGACTGGAAGTTACGCGACCCGCAGGTCGTTGACGACTTTAAAAACGTCAGGGACCGTTCGCGCGCGCATTCCTGCGAATTCGCGGTCCGCCTTGCTGTCGACCACGCCCACCAGCGTCACACGGCCGTTGTTCACGATGATGTGGATCCGCGGTGTCACGCCCAGCGAGTAGTGGAACAGCGGTGAGCCCTCGAAAAACAGCGCTCGGTATTCCGCCCAGCGAATCTGCGCGTTGTAAGGGGAAACCGGCAGATTCTGAATGTGGTTCACAATCCGCGTCACGCCGGCAATGCCCTTCACATAGCCTTCCACCGAGCTGTGGCTCAGCGGAAAGACCACTTGGCCGAGCAGCGTGACCTTGGTCCCCTGGATCTTGTAATCGAGATTGTCGAACACGCTGTACCACGGAATCGTCACCAGCCGCTCATACACCTTCTTCTTGAGCCACTTGTGGTACTCTGCCGAACTCTGTTGGCTGATGGCCGTTGACGGCACCGAATGCGCCAGTGCTGCGGAATTCCCCACTGTTCCGATTAGGCATGCCAGCGCCAGGGCCGGCATCCAGCTCTTCTTACTTCCGATAATTTTGAGATTAATTTTCCGAGTGTCCATGGGCTGCCTCCTTTCCATGTCCACCGACCGGTTCCGGCGTTCCGGAACCTGGTTATTGGATGTTGCCTCTTTGCAAAAGAGCTCGGACTCGGGCTTTTGGTCCTAGGTCTTTCATTACTGATTGATTTTAAGTGACTTATTCACTATTCCGGCCGGCGCAGACTGCCGCAGCTGCGGGCTGTCGGCGGAAAACTCCCCAATCCTTGCCATGTCGCGCCCTGCTTGCTGGGCAGATTTGCCCGTGGGGATCAGCACTGAAGGATCCCGGTTCGCTAGATAGGGATTGTTGCCGACTCAGCAGGTCACTCTGTCGCCAGCCCTGGCCAATGGGCGTTTGGATTTTCCCCGCAAGCGCCTTTTTTCCCATGCGGCTTTGTCTTAAGTCAATGCGGGCAAGAAGGTCCCTGCGGACCGCCGTTGACGCCCCATACGTCCAGATGCTATAAACTTCCCTTTTATAAGGTCCTGAAAATCCTCACGAGAAGGGTACGCCCGGGTAGGGTGGGATTGTGGAAGTTCTGCGCGAGACCCTGAATCTCATCATCGCGGCCTTGCCGACGACGGTCATCGTCTTTCTGTTCTACTTGTTTGCCCGCGCAGCCTTTTTCAAGCCGATGATGCATGTGCTCGAGGAGCGTGCCGCGCGCACCGAGGGCGCTCGCGCCGATGCGGCGCGGCTCGATAGCCAGGCGCAGGAAAAACTCGCGATCTACCATCGGGCCATCGACAAAATCCGCGCCGAAATCTTTACTGATCAGGAAGCCGCCCGTCACGCCGCCCTGGAGCAGCGGGCCGAGCTGCTCCGCCAGACCAGGGCCAACGCCAACGAACGCGTTCGCCAGGAAAAATTGCGTCTGGAAAAAGAACTTGCCGCCACCGCCAACCAGGTGGATCGCGAGAGCCAGCGGCTGGCCGAGCAAGCCGCACGAGCGGTGCTCGCCGACGCCGCGCCCGTTGGCGAAACCTCGGGGGAGGCATGATGCACGCCCGCCGGCAGCTAAGGCTTGCCAATCGCGCTCTGGCGCTCGCTTCTTTGCTATTGCTCGCTCCGCTCGCCGCCGCGGCGCAGGGGATACAGGCCCTAGCCACTACCGAGTCGGTTTTCCGCTGGCTGAATTTCGTGCTGATCTTCGGCGTGGGCGGTTGGTGGGCCTGGCGGAAGTTGAAAGTCGCGTTCCGGCGTCGGGCGGAGAAAATCGCCGCCACGATCGCCGAAGCCGAAGCCGCCTGCCGGCAGGCGCTCGAGCGTTTGCAGGCCGCCGAAGCAAAACTCGCCGGAGTGGATCGCGAGGCCCAAGAAATGCGCGATCGTGCCCGCCTCGATTCGGCCGCTGAAGCGGAGCGCATCGCCGCGCTGGCGCGCGAAGAGGCCGCGCGTGTCGAGCGCGCTGCCGATGCCGAAATCGACGCGGCCGAGCGCGCCGCCGTCAACCGCCTGCGCGACATGGCGATCAGCAAGACCCTCGATCGTGCGCGCGCTCTGGTGAGCGAACGCTTGACGACGGCTGTCGATGCGCGCCTGTTCAGCCGGTTCATCGAGCAGTTGGCCCGAACCGGGAGCGGCTCGTGACGCCCGAGCGCAGCTATGCCGAGGCCCTGGCCGACGTCGCGCTCGCCGAGAAGCGCCCCGAGCAGGTGCGCCGCGAGCTCAACGATTTCCTCGCGATGTTGGCCGAATCCACCGACCTGCGCAATTTCCTCGAGAGCCCGGCCGTGCCGACCAGCTCCAAGCAGGCGGTCATCGAGAAACTGATTGCCCGCATGGGCGCCAGCCCGGCCCTGCGCAATTTCCTTTTCCTGGTCGTCGATCATCATCGCGTCAACCTGCTCGACGCCATCGGCCAGGCCTTCGGCCAGCAGCTCAACGCCCGGCTCGGCATTCTCGAAGCTGAAGTCACCTCCGCGCGTCCGCTCAGTGCCGAAGAGAAGCAACAGCTGGTCGCCGTGCTCGAACGGCGTACCGGCAAGAAGATCGAGGCCACCTACCGAACCAATCTGGCGTTGGTGGGAGGCGCCATGGTGCGGATCGGCTCGACCATCTACGACGGCTCGGTGCGCAACAGCCTGGAACGTTTGCGCGCCCGCATGGCCGCGGTTTAAAACGAAGGAAGATTATGGCCACTCTTAAGGCAGACGAAATCGCCAAGATCCTGCGCGAGCAGATCGAAAACTATCAGGAATCGGTTACCGTCGACGAGGTCGGTTCGGTGATGTCCGTCGGCGACGGCATCGCCCGCATCCACGGCCTCGAAAAGGTGATGATGGGCGAGATGCTCGAATTCCCCCACGGCGTCTTCGGCATCGCCCTCAACCTTGAGGAGGACCAGGTTGGCGCGGTGCTGCTCGGCGAATACACCGCCGTCAAGGAAGGCGACATCGTTCGCCGTACGCGCACGATCATGTCCACACCGGTTGGCGATGCGCTGATCGGGCGCGTCGTCAACCCCCTCGGCCAGCCCCTCGACGACAAGGGCCCGATCACGACCGACCAGCGCAACGCGCTCGAGCGCATCGCCCCTGGAGTGGTCGACCGCCAGTCGGTCAACGAACCGCTCCAGACCGGCATCAAGGCCATTGATTCGATGATCCCGATCGGCCGGGGCCAGCGCGAGCTGATCATCGGCGACCGCCAGACCGGCAAGACCGCCATCATTCTCGATACGATCCTGAACCAGCGCGAAACCGACGTCATCTCCATCTACTGCGCCATCGGCCAGAAGCGCTCGACCATCGCGCAGGTGGTCAAAGCGCTCACCGATTTCGGCGCCATGGACAAGACCATCGTTGTCGCCGCTTCGGCCACCGAGCCGGCCACGATGCAGTACATTGCCCCCTACGCCGCCTGCGCCATGGGCGAATTCTTCCGCGACAACGGACGCCACGCCGTCGTCTTCTACGACGACCTCTCCAAACATGCCCAGGCCTATCGCGAAATCTCGCTGCTGCTCCGCCGCCCGCCCGGCCGCGAAGCCTTCCCCGGCGACGTTTTCTATCTGCACTCCCGCCTGCTCGAGCGCGCCGCGAAGCTCAGCGACGAAAAGGGCGGCGGCTCGCTCACCGCGCTGCCGGTGATCGAGACGCAGGCCGGCGACGTCACCGCCTACATTCCGACCAACGTCATCTCCATCACCGACGGCCAGATCTATCTCGAAGCCGACCTCTTCAACATCGGCATCCGGCCCGCCATCAACGTCGGTATCTCGGTTAGCCGCGTCGGCGGCGCCGCTCAGACCAAGGCGATGAAGCAGGTGGCTGGAACGCTGCGGCTCGAAATGGCCCAGTATCGTGAACTTGCCGCCTTCGCCCAGTTCGGCTCCGAGCTCGATCGTGCCAGCCAGGCCCAGATTGCCCGCGGCCGCCGGCTCACTGAAGTCCTCAAGCAGGACCAGTATCAGCCGCTGCCTGTAGCCAAGCAGATCATGGTCATTTTCGCCGGCACGCACGGCTACCTCGATGAGATCGAGGTCGACCAATGCCGCCCGTTCGAGCTGGCGATGCACGATTTCATGGACGCCAACTATCCCGAAACGCTCGCCAAGATCGGCAAACGCAAGATCCTCGACGACGAGCTGCGCGAGGAAATGCGCACCGCTCTCGACGCCTTCAAGGAACAGTTCCGCTCCGTCAGCCGACCGGCCGAGGCCGCGGCCGCCGGGTCGTAGGAGCCGACCAAGCCCGATGCCGACACTTCTCGAATACCGGAACCGGCTGCGCTCTGTCCGCCAGACCCAGCAGCTCACCCGCGCGATGAAATTCGTCGCCGCGGCGCAGTTGCGCCGCGCCCAGTCCCGGGTTTTCGCCGCGCGGCCCTATGCCGAGGAGATTGTCCGGGTGCTGCGTTCGGCCGCCTCGCGCATCGAAACCCCGTACCATCCGCTGCTCGAGCGCCGGCCCGAACAGCGGCTACTGCTGATCGTGCTGACCGCGGACAAAGGCCTGTGCGGCGCCTTCAATAGCAACGCGATTCGCCGTGCTGGCAGCTTTATCCGCGCCCACAAGGACCGTGAGCTGCAGCTCATCGCCGTCGGCCGCCGGGGCCGCGACGCCTTTCGCAAGCAGGGCCACCAACTCGCCGGCCAGTATGTCGACATCTTTCGCCACGTCGATTTTCATCACGCGCAGGAAATCGCCCGGCAGGCGGCCGCCCTCTACACCGAGCGCAAGGTCGACGCTGTCTACGCCGTCTATAACGAATTCAAGAATGTTTTGACGCAAAAGGTGATGCTCGAAACGGTGCTGCCGATCGCGCCCGAGGTGGTCGCGGCCGAGCAGCAACCGGCGCTTCGCCCCGACATCTCCGATTACATCTACGAGGACCCGCCGCAAGCGGTCTTCGACCGCATGCTGCCCCGCTACCTCGAATCGGAGATCTTCCGCATCTTGCTGGAATCGGCCGCGGGCGAGCAGGCCGCTCGCATGACCGCCATGGACGGCGCCACCAACAACGCCGCCGACCTGATCGACCGGCTCACCCTCGAGATGAACAAGGTGCGCCAGGCGGCCATCACCAAGGAGATCATCGAGGTGGTCAGCGGCGCCGCGGCCACCGCTGCCTAGCGGCGCTGGGGCGGGTTCGGGGATCGGGATTTTGCGGTGCGGCGTTTCCCGTGGCCGGTCCGGTCGGCGGGCGCCGCACGCCGAACGCATTTCGCAGCAGGGAAGGAGAGTTCGTGGCCGAAAAGACAATTGGACAGGTGGTGCAGGTGATCGGGCCGGTGGTCGACATCGCGTTCCCCGAAGGTCATCTGCCGGCGATCTACAACGCTATTCACGTTAGCAGCGAAGGTTTCGATTCGCCTATTCCGATCAATATCACCGCCGAGGTCGAGCAGCACCTCGGCGAGGGCCACGTCCGTTGCGTCGCCATGGAGCCCACCGACGGGATGATGCGCGGGATGAAGGCGGTCGACACCGACCAACCCATCAGCGTCCCGGTTGGCCGCCCGACGCTCGGCCGCGTGCTCAATGTGCTCGGCCAGCCGGTCGATAATTTCGGCCCGGTGAAGACCGAGAAGCGCTATCCGATTCACCGTTCAGCGCCCCCGCTCGATGAGCAATCCACCTCGCTCGAAATGTTCGAGACCGGGATCAAGGTCATCGACCTCGTCCAGCCTTACCTCAAGGGCGGCAAGGTCGGCCTGTTCGGCGGCGCCGGCGTTGGCAAAACCGTGCTCATCCAGGAGCTGATCCACAACGTCGCCATGAAGCACGGCGGCGTCTCCGTCTTCACCGGCGTGGGCGAGCGCACTCGCGAGGGCAACGATCTCTGGAACGAAATGCAGCATTCCGGCGTCATGGTCGCCGGCGATCCCGAAAAATCCCGCGTCGCCCTCATCTACGGCCAGATGACCGAGCCGCCCGGCGCCCGTCTCCGCGTCGGGCTGGCCGGCCTCACCGTCGCCGAATATTTCCGCGACGAGGAGGGCCTCGACGTGCTCCTCTTCATCGACAACATCTTCCGCTTCGTCCAGGCCGGCGCCGAAGTATCCGCGCTGCTCGGACGCATGCCCTCGGCCGTCGGCTACCAGCCCAACCTCAATACCGAGTTGGGCGAACTCCAGGAGCGGATCACCTCGACCAAGCGCGGTTCGGTTACGTCCGTGCAGGCGATCTACGTCCCTGCCGACGACTACACCGACCCCGCCCCGGCCGCCACCTTCAGCCACCTCGACGCCACCACCACGCTCAGCCGCTCGATCTTCGAGCTGGCCATCTATCCCGCGGTCGATCCGCTCACCAGCTACTCGCGCATCCTCGATCCGCGCGTCGTCGGCCAGGAGCACTACAACGTTGCCCGCGCCGTTAAATCCACCCTCCAGCGCTACAAGGACCTGCAGGACATCATCGCCATTCTCGGCATCGAGGAGCTTTCCGACGAGGACAAGCTGGTTGTCTCGCGCGCCCGCAAGGTGCAGCGCTTCCTTTCCCAGCCATTCTTCGTCGCCGAAGTCTTCACCACGCTGCCCGGCCGCTACGTCAAGATCGAGGACACGATCCGCGGCTTCCAGGAAATTGTTTCGGGCAAGCATGATGACGTGCCCGAGCAGGCCTTCTACATGGTCGGCACGATCGAGGAAGCGCTCGAAAAGGCCGAAAAGCTCCAAACGGCGGCTGCCTGATGGCCTTTCTGCCGGAATCCATCGCGCTCGAAGTTGTCACCCCCGATCGCCGGGTGGTCGAGGAAGCGGTCGAGGAAGTGCAGGTGCCCGGCAGCCAGGGCTACGTCGGCGTGCTGCCCGGCCACGCCCCACTGATGAGCGAACTCGGCGTCGGCATGCTCAGCTACCGCAAGGGCATCAACTGGTTCTACCTGACCGCGATCCGCGGCTTCGCCGAAATCCTCGGCACGCGCGTTACCGTGCTCGCCGAGCGCGCCGAGCGCGCCGAGGAGATTGACGTCGAGCGCGCCCGCCAGGCCGAGGCACGCGCCCGCGAGCGCCTGGCGAAAATCCACGACCCGGAGGTCGACTGGGAGCGCGCGCAGGCCGCGCTTCAACGCGCCCTGGTCCGCGTGCAGGTGGCCGCCAAGGCCGGCGGCACGCTCACCGTGCATCACCGCCCCGAAGTCTGAAACTCGCCTCCAAAAGAATCGTCGGTGGCCGCTTCTCGGATAGGCTGCTGCTTGAGTGCGCCTTGCCAATCTGCGTGGCAACTGGCCCGCAGCGGCTAAAGCCGCTTGGGTGCTCCATACCTAGGGCACAGCTGAAGCTGTGCCCTTACGAAAGGATCGGGTTGCGGACTGTGAAAGGGCAATACACGGACCGGATGGTACGGGCGGGCTTGCAACCCCGCACTACCGAGCGCACGCTGCCGAGGGTTACACGTGCTTCAGGGTGTCACACGATGTCGAGATTGTTTTCTCGCAAGTGGTGTTTATTCAGCGAGTTTGCATTTTCAGGGTGTCACTATTTTGGGCTGTTTCGTGGGGAGTGAGGACGCTGTTTTTCCGAAAATGAGGCGGGTGCTTTGTGCTCGCCTGCCGGCGCCAGCATAGCCGGTTACGGGGCTCCGCGCAGAACACGTTTCACCATAAACACGCTGCGCGGTCAGCCACCAGAGAGCGATACACGGGGCGCATGTCGCACGCGCCATCGCGGCATCTGCCACTTCTTTATTTTCCTACGCGAGCACCGCCGGCTCGCGCATCCGCCGCGTCATCACTCCGGCCACATGCAATCCGTCGTCCAGCAAAACCAGGTCGGCGTCGGCGCCGGGCGCGATCACGCCCTTGCGTCTCTCGATCCCGATTCGCCGCGCGGGATTGTAGGTCGCCATGCGCAGCGCCGCGCTCGTCGAAACGCCGAGTTCCACCATCTGCCGTACCGCGCGGTCGAGCGTGAGCGTGCTGCCGGCTAGCCGACCCTCGGCATCGCGGCATACCCCGCCTGAAACATTCACCTCAAAGGTTCCCAGGCGGTACCGGCCGTCGGGCATCGCCGTGGCCGCGGTGGCGTCGGTCACCAGTATCACCTGCTCAGTCCCTTTCGCGGCTACCAGCAACTGGATTGCCGGTGCGTGCACGTGAACGCCATCGGCAATCACCTCGGCGGTCACCTCGGGCCGCGTCAGCACGGCCCCGATCACGCCGGTATCGCGGTGGGAAAACGGCCGCATCGCGTTGAAGACGTGGACGCCATGGCGCACGCCGTGCTCGATCGCGGCGACCGCTTCTTCGTAGGTTGCGTTCGTATGCCCCATTGCCACCAGCAGTCCCGCCTCGACGCCGCGATCCACCAGCGCCAGCCCGCCCGGCAGTTCCGGGGCCATGGTCAGGATCCGCGCCGCGCCTCCGGCGGCCTCGATCAGCCGCACGAGCAGTTCCGGCTTTGCCTCGGCCAGCCACTTCGGCGGATGAACGCCGCGGCGCGCCGGGCTGAGGAACGGTCCTTCGAAGTGAATTCCGAGCAGTTCCGCCGCCGGCGCCGAATCGTCGCCTTGGGTTCCGGTGCCGGCCACCCGAGCGATTCCTTCGAGGCTCCGGCAGAGGTCATCGGGGCTGGCGGTGACGGTGGTTGCGACGAACGACGTCGTTCCATACCGGGCGATCGTCCGCGCGACGTGGCCGATCGCCGCCGCGTCGCCTTCCATTACGTCGTGTCCGCCGGCTCCGTGAATGTGGATGTCGACGAAGCCCGGCGACAAGGTCCAACGCCGCGCGTCGTATTCCCGCGTCCCGGGGCGCAATTCGAACTCCTCGCGCCGTCCCGCGGCCACGATTCGGCCTTCTTCGACGACCACCATCCCGTCGGCGATTTCCTCGAGCGGCGTGAAGAGCCGCTTCGCGCGTATCGCTATCTGTTCCATCGTTCGCCCATCCTAACCGCCTCATAGGAGGTCCCCCGGCTCGGCCGGGGTGGCAGTAGGCGTTTGACAATTCCGGCAGTCCATCGCGGAGACTCCTTGACGTGAGCCGCCAAAGCACACGAAAAGGAGTCCGCGAT
>JAKBLM010000088.1 GCA_021832085.1 Acidobacteriota bacterium
CTTCAAGAGGGCAGGTCTGCACTACATCGTGTTTTCGCGAAAGCCACGTTGCAACGAAACAACTTCCCGGCCGACTTCCTCGGAAAAAAGACAGAATTCGCGTCGCCGTGACGAACTTGGGCTAGCGTAGGGAATCGTCCAAATCTTGTTCTTGGTGTGAGAGCCTGGCCTGTGTAGCGCCGGGCTCTAGCCCGGCACATTCGCGGCGCACCACGCGAGTTCCCAACGAGCTTGCCGCCTGTAATCGCCGGCAAGCTTTGGCCGTCATCTGCGGCTGGCAAAGAACGATTGCAGTTGGGCGGCGCACTGCCCGGCCATCACGCCGGAAACGATTTCCAGGCGATGGTTGAGCCGGGAATCGTTCAGCACGGCGAAACAGGTGCGCACGGCTCCGCCCTTCGGGTCGTCGGCGCCATAGACGAGCCGGGCGAGCCGCGCCTGCACGATCGCGCCGGCGCACATGGCGCACGGCTCGATGGTGACGTAGAGCGTGGCGCCGAGGATCCGATGGTTGCCGACGGCTCGCGCGGCGGCGCGCAGGGCGACGATTTCCGCGTGGGCGGTGGGATCGCCATCGCGCAGCGTGCGGTTCGATCCGCGGGCGATAAGCTGCCCGTCGAGCACCACAATGGCGCCGACCGGCACCTCGCCGGCGCGCTCGGCTTCCCGTGCCTCTTCGAGCGCCAGTTGCATGTATTGCTGGTCGTCTGGGATCATCTCGTTTCAGAATAGCATGGGGCAGGTGGCCGGACGCGGCAAGGGCCGCGGCGCCCGGAGCGCAAGGCCAGCCCCGTCAAACGAGCCAATGGAACTACGCAAAGATCCGATCACGCGCAGCTGGGTGGTGGTGGGCAAGGAGGAGCCCGCTTTTCCCGCCGGCCTCTGCCCGCTGTGCCCGGGAACGCAAAGCCAATCGAAAACGCTGCTCGCCCTGCCGCCGGACGGTCCGTGGCAGGTGCGCGTGATCCCGCATCTCGATCCGCTCTACCGGATCGAGGGCCAGCCGGGCCGCTCGGCCGAAGGCATCTACGACCGGATGGAACTGGTGGGCGCGCACGAGGTGATCGTCGAGACGCCCGACCACACACGCACGCTGGCGCAGATGAGCGGCGAGGAGATCGAGCGGGTGCTGTTGGCCTATGCGCTGCGCATCGACGACCTCAAGCGCGATCCCCGCTTCAAATACATCGCCGTTTTCAAGAATTCCGGCTCGCTGGCCGGTGAGGAGTGGACCCACTCCCACTCGCAGGTCGCCGCGACGACGTTTGTGCCCCGGCGCGTGCTTTACGAGCTTCGTTCGGCGCAGCAGTGGTTTCGGCAGCGCGAACGCTGCGTTTTTTGCGACATCGTCAGCCAGGAGCAGCGCCAAGGCAAGCGGATCGTCGACGAGCAAGGGGCCTTTCTCGCCTTCTGCCCCTACGCCGCGCGCGTTCCCTACGAAACCTGGGTGATGGGCGTGCCGCACAACAGCCGCTTCGAAATCCCCGATCCCATGGCCGATCGTGCCGATCTGGCGGAGCTGCTGGGACGGGTGCTGCGGCGGCTGGTGCGCGTGGCTCCGGCCTATCACCTGGTGGTCCACACCTCGCCGAACGAATACCAGAAGAAGGGGGAATTACACGAATACTGGCGCACGATCAGCGACGACTACCACTGGCACATCGAAATCCTGCCGATCACCGCGATCACCAGCCGCTCGTATGGCCTCAAGGAAACCTATTTCAACGCCCTGGCCCCGGAAACGGCCGCTAAAACGCTGCGGGGTCTCGACGCGATATGAAGCGCCGGAACGGGGAACGCGGCAGCCTGATCGGCCGGCTCGCCGCACTGGTGTTTCTGGCGATTGTGGCGCTGGGGCTCTTCTTCTTCCGCTATCCAATCTTGCGGGCGTCGGGCGGGTGGCTCGTGGTCAGTGATCCGCTCCAGCCCTCCAACGCGATCATCATGCTCAGCGGCGACGACGTGCGCGGCGACCGGGCCGCGCGGGCGGCGGAGCTCTATAAAGCCGGCTGGGCGCCGGTGGTGGTGGCGAGCGGGACCGAAATCCGGACGTATCTTTCCGAGGCCGACATCGAGGCGCACGACCTGCGAAACGACGGCGTGCCCAGAAGCGCCATCCTCCCGTTCCGGCAGGACGCGCACTACACGCTGCAGGAAGCGCGCGACCTGCTGGGGCTTTGCCAGGCAGAGCACTGGAAACGGGTCATCATCGTCACCTCGAATTTCCATACCCGGCGCGCCCGCTACATCTTCCGCCACGTGTTTCCGCCCTCGATCGAGGTGCGCGTCACGCCTTCTCCCGACGTGCGGTTCCATCCGGATAGCTGGTGGCAGTCGCGCCGGGGAATAAAGACCTTTTTCCGCGAAGTTGCCGCGCTCTGCGTCGCTTTCTGGGAATTGCACGGGTGGCACCACGCCAAGCCGCAATGACCCTCGCCGATGAGCTATTTTCATGAGCCTGCTTGGGGACACCAACTTCTTCGGTAGGATGGCCCGTCGGGTAGGATTCGAACCTACAACTATTCGGCTAACCGCCTCATAGGAGGTCCCCCGGCTCGGCCGGGGTGGCAGTAGGCGTTTGACAATTCCGGCAGTCCATCGCGGAGACTCCTTGACGTGAGCCGCCAAAGCACACGAAAAGGAGTCCGCGATG
>JAKBLM010000068.1 GCA_021832085.1 Acidobacteriota bacterium
GCAGCTGAAGGCACTGGGGCCAGGCAAAAGGGGCAGGACGATCTAAGGAATCACAAATCGCCGGTCCAGGAACCGGCCTCCCTGCGCTCATCGCCCTTCGCATGCGGGGTTTCTTCACACCTTCTTTCCGAGCGTGGGGCTTTTCGCAGTTGCCTTCCGAGTTCACCCGAAAGCGATCCGCACCCCGAAAAATGGAATGGGATGGTTGATTGGCGTGGTCATACGCCCTCGATCAGACTGGAAGGCAGCCTCTGCCCCAGTCGTCTCCAGCCACTCGATCTCTTCGCCACCCTCCCAGCCCGGATGGCGGGCAACGGTTGCTGGCCCCATGGTCGTGTGCTAGCATGCGAAGCCTTCGGGCAAAGCCTCCTTTTCCCAGGGGCTTGGCTCCCATTGCGCCACGCCGCAAGCTTCGTGGCGCTCGTCTCCTGCGGCGCGGCAGAGGTGGAACCGATTGTCTCGGGCCGTGCCGGCCTCCGATTCGGTGCGGCTCGAAATCCGCGGACTTTCGAGGTAGCCGATGAAAATCTACAAGACGGAGTCGATCAGAAACGTCGGCATTGTAGGCCACGGCGGCACCGGAAAAACCCAGTTTGTTTCCGCGTTGCTCTTCGCCGCCGGAGCAACCGACCGCTTGGGCAAGCCGGCCGATGGCACGGCCACCACTGACTGGGACGAGGAAGAGGTCTCGCGCAAAATCAGCGTCCAGACCGGTCTCGCCCACGTCGAATGGACCCCCGCCGGCGCGGCCGAGTCGAGCAAGATCAACCTGCTCGACACGCCCGGCTATAGCACCTTCCTCAACGACACCAAGGCCTCGCTGATCGTCGCGGATGCCGCGCTGATCATGGTCGAGGCGGTCGCCGGAGTCCAGGTAGTCACCGAAAAAGTGTGGGACTACTGTGCCGAATACGGCCTGCCACGTGCCTTCGTGATCAACTGGATGGACCGCGATCTCGCCGATTTCCAGCGCTCGCTCGCTTCGATCCAGGAGGTCTTCGGCCGCGGCGCCGTGCCGGCCCATTTGCCGATCGGCGCGGAAAAGGATTTTCGTGGCGTGATCGACCTGGTGACGATGAAGGCTCACATCTACGACCCCGACGGCAATGGCCGTGCCAAGGTCGAGGAGATCCCCGCTGAGCTGGCCGATACCGCGCGCGATTGGCACGAGAAGCTGGTTGAGATGGTCGCCGAGGGCGACGACAAGCTGATGGAGGAGTTTTTCGACAAGGGCACGCTCCCGATCGAGGATCTGACTCGTGGGCTGCGCGAAGGCGTGGCGGCTCAACGGCTCTTCCCGGTCCTGGCCGCTTCCGGCCTCAGAAATATCGGCAGCGAATCGATCTTGAATTTCCTCGTCTCTGCCTTTCCGTATCCCGGCGCCCGCGGCACGGCTGCCGGCTTTACCGAGCCCAACCGCAAGGGCCAGTCCGTGACGCGCCGCGTCGCCGACGACGAGCCGGTTTCCCTCTTCGTGTTCAAGACGCTGGCCGATCCCTTCGCCGGCCGGATCAGCTATTTCAAGGTGATGTCCGGACTGCTCAACAACGACGCGACGCTGCTCAATTTCAATCGCCAGTCCAATGAGCGGTTCCAGCACATCCAGACGGTGCAGGGCAAGAACGCAGAGGCGATTGACGAGCTGCACGCCGGCGATATCGGCTCCGTGGCCAAGCTCAAGGAAACGCTCACCGGGGAAACGCTCGGCGATAAATCCGCTCCGATCTTCTTTCCGCCGGCCCGGCTCGCCGAGCCTTCAATCACTTTCGCGGTCGAGGCCAAGACGCGCGCTGACGAGGACAAGATCGGCTCGGCAATCCATCGCCTGCTCGAGGAAGATCTCTCGCTCCGCTTTTCGCGCGATCCGCAGACGCAGGAATTCCTAATCTCCGGCGCCGGCCAGCAGCATATCGAGGTGGTTGTCTCCAAGCTCCGCACTCACTTTCACGTCGACGTCACGCTCAAGCCCCCCAAGGTGCCCTACCGGGAAACGATTCGGGGCAAGGCCGACGCCGAAGGCAAGCACAAGAAACAGACCGGCGGACGCGGCCAGTTCGGCGTCTGCCGCATTCGCATGGAGCCGCTCCCCCGCGGCACAGGCTTCGAATTTGTCGACGATATCTTCGGCGGCGCCATCCCTCGGAACTACATCCCGGCGGTGGAGAAGGGAATTCGCGATGCCGCCGAGCGCGGCTATCTCGCCGGCTTCCCGGTGGTCGATTTCCGTGCCACGCTCTACGACGGCAAATATCACGAAGTCGACTCTTCAGAAATGGCCTTCAAAATCGCCGGTACCCTCGCGTTCAAGGAAGCGATGAAACAGGCGCGGCCGGCCCTGCTCGAGCCGGTGATGAACGTCGAGATTTATGCCCCGGATCAGTATTCCGGCGACATCATGGGCGATATCAGTTCCCGCCGCGGCCGGATCAGCGGCAGCGAAACCCGCGGCCAGAACGTGGTGATCAAGGCGCAGGTGCCGCTCGCTGAAATGCTCAGTTACGCCACCGATCTCACCTCGATGACCCAGGGCCGGGCCAGCTTCTCGATGGAGTTTTCCCATTACGATTACGTTCCGAACGAGATCGCTGAAAAGGTGATTGCCGCAGCCAAGGCCGCCCGGGAGGGCCAGCCGGTCGAAGAGGAAGCATAAAGGGAAAGCTGCGTCATTTGGGGCGGGGCGCAACGTCCCGACATCACCGAGGCGAGGCGGTGCCGGCCGAAGGCTGTCGACGGGCATTTGCGCTCCGTCCATGTTTGCCAACCGTGGTGGGAGGGTTCATCTATGAAACGGCAGAAAAAAGACTCCTGGGCTGATTCAACGCTCGCCATCCATGCCGGCGAATCCAAGCACGGCGTCGGCGGCCCGGTCGCCGCGTCGATCGTTCGCTCCTCCACCTTCACCTTTTCCGATACCGCCGAGATGAAGCGGTGGGCCGAGGGCCGCAGCTCGGCGTACATCTACACCCGTTACGGAAATCCCACCCTCACCGTCGCCGAGGAAAAGCTCGCCGGCCTTGAGCATGGCGAAGCGGCAGTGGTCACCTCCTCCGGCATGGCCGCGATCTCCAGCGCGCTGCTTGCCGCGCTCCAGGCCGGTGACGAACTCATCGCCACACGCCAGCTCTACGGCGGCACCTACCGACTGCTCCGCGACATCCTGCCCCGCATGGGCATCCGGGTCCACTTCGTCGATTCGGACCTGGCCGGCGCCGAACGCCTCATCGGCCCGAAAACCCGTGCTCTTTACGTGGAAACCCCAACGAATCCTACGCTGCAGCTTGTGGATCTGCGGGCGGCCGCCGCTCTCGCTCGCCGCCACCGGCTTGTATCGATCGTCGACAACACTTTCGCTTCGCCCGTCCTCCAGAAACCGCTCACGGTCGGTTTCGACATGGTCGTTCACAGCGCCACCAAGGCCCTCGCCGGCCATTCCGACCTGATCGGCGGCGCGGTGGTTGGCAGCCGCCAGTGGGTCGACCAGGCCCGGAAAATGGTGATCTATCTGGGCGGCTGCATGGATCCGGAGGGCGCTTTTCTGCTGATCCGCGGCATCAAAACGGTCGAATTGCGCGTCGCGCGCCAGTGCCGCACGGCTCTCGCCGTGGCCCGTTTCCTCGAGGGCCATCGCAAGGTCGCGCGCGTGCACTATCCTGGCTTGCCCTCCCATCCCCAGCACCGGCTCGCCCGGCGCCAGATGAGCGATTATGGCTCGATGCTTTCGTTCGATATGAAGGAGGGCCTTGGCGCCGCCCGTCGCGTCTGCGACCGGGTCCGGCTGTTCCTGCTGGCGGCGAGCCTGGGCGCCGTCGAATCGCTCGTAGTGCTCCCGATCTTCACCTCTCACTACAAGATGTCGCACGCCGAGCTGCGCGCCGCGGGGGTTTCCCCCGGCACGGTTCGCGTATCCATCGGCCTCGAGGATCCGCGCGACCTCATCGCCGACCTGAAACAGGCGCTCGACGGCAGCTGAGCCCTCTCACTGCCCTGCGCCAGGCGAGGCTTTTGCGCTTTTCGTAGCCCTTTGACGACTTTCTTTCTTCTCCGCGTTGACCGCTTCCCCACAGGCACTTAGAATGGCTCGCGGCGGGGGTGTAGCAGGGACAGGGAGGTCGTCCTGCGTTCGCGGTTGTGGTCGGAGCGGTTGGGCCTGAAGGCGTGGTGGAAAGGGCTTGCGGTTTTTGCGCTTGCCGCGCTGATGCTCGGGTGCGCCGCCACGTCCCGTCACATTGTGGTTGTTCCCCCGCCGGCCAAGACCCCAACGCCTGCTTCCAAAGTTTCTCTGAGCGATCTCCCGCTTACCCCTCCCGGCCCCACGGTAACCCTGGTCGCGGCAAAGCGCCCCGCCGTGGACGTTCTCATCGAGCAGGTTGAACTCGACCTGCACGAGGGCGAAGCGGCTTACCAAGCCAATCACCTTACCCGTGCCCGCGAGCATTTCGACAATGCAATCGATCGCCTGATGGCCTCCGGCTTCAACTTCAGTGTTGACCCACGGCTTGAGCCGCTGATGGACCGCCTGATCCGCACGATGCACGACTATCAGCTGAAGCTTGGCAAGTCCGTTGCTGCCCGGACCAGCGTGGAGGAGCCGCAGAGCCAGGAGATTCCCTCCCCGCCGCCTCCCTCGCCGCTGGAGGAAATCGCCTCAGCCGCCACCCTCCCGGCCAATCCCGCGCTCGACGAGAAGGCCGCCAACGAACTGCTGCACGTTCCTCACGATTTGCCGCTTACCGTCAACAAGCCCGTGCTCATGTATTTGAATTTCTTCGAAACGCCCGCCGGCCGGTCGATCATGGAGCACAGCCTTGCCCGCGCAGGCCGGTACATGGGCATGGTCCGCCGCGTGCTGAAACGCGAGGGCTTGCCTGAGGACCTCATGTATCTTCCGCTGCCCGAGAGCGGCTACCAGCCCCGCGCCGTCTCGCGCGTAGGGGCCCGCGGCCTCTGGCAGTTCATGCCCGGCACCGGCCGCCTCTACGGATTGAAGATCAACCAGTGGGAAGACGAGCGCATGGATCCCGAGGAGTCAACCGTCGCCGCCGCCGAGCACCTGCGCGACCTTTACAACATTTTCCACGACTGGTATCTCGTGCTCGCCGCCTACGATTCCGGCGCGATCACCGTCGCCCAGGCCATCGCCCGCACCGGCTACGCCGATTTCTGGCAGCTTTACCGGCTCAACGCCCTCCCACTCGAAACCAAGAATTACGTCCCGATCATGCTCGCGATGACCCTTGTGGCCAAGGATCCGTCCCTCTACGGCATTCACGTCACCGATCCCGAAAAGCCGATCCCCATGCAGTCTTTCCGGCCTGGCCGGTCCGTCGATCTGCGCCTGGTGGCCGATGCGGTCGGCGTCAAGCTCGGCCTCCTGCGCGAGCTGAATCCAGCGCTCTTCGGCGTCATTACGCCCAATGATCCCACGTACGAATTGCACATTCCGGCCGGAACCCTCAACAAGCTGCGCACCACGCTCGCCTCGATCCCCCCGTCCCACTGGGTCGGCTGGCGCCTGCACCGGGTTACGCCCAACGATACGCTAGCCTCAATCGCCCGCCAATACCACATGCAGCCCGTGGCGCTGGCCGAAGCGAACAATATCTCGCCCAACAGCCCGCTCCCTCCGGGCAAGCTGCTCCTGGTGCCCGCCCCGCTCCTGCCCGCGGTCATCTACTATCGGGTCCGTCCGGGCGACACCCTTGGCGGCATCGCCATGCGCTATCACGTCTATGTTCGCGACCTGCGCATCTGGAATCGTCTTCCTTCCAACCTGATCCGTGTTGGGCAGTTCCTCCGCATTTACACGCGCCAGGGCGTGCCCAGATACGAGCCCGTCAGTCGCCGCAGCTACCGAGGGGAACGCTATCCTGCCCGGAGTGGCCCGGTCATTCACATTGCCCGCTGGGGCGAATCGCTCTGGTCGATCGCGCGCGCCTATGGTGTCACCGTCGAGGAATTGCGCCGCGCCAATCCCGAAATCGCCCGCTACGGCTTGAAGGTCGGTGACCGCGTCTTGATCCCGGCCCGCTGACCACCCGGTTTCGTACCCCGCTGTTGCCCTCTCCAACCCTTCTTTTTTCAATGTATTCCGCCGCTGGTTGCGCCACGTCGCGATTGCCGCGACCACTTTGCACTCTCTTATCGCCCCGCCGATGGTTCCGGCTTGACAAAGTCCTAAAAGTCCGCTTAGATGCGCGCGAGGCATTCAAGCTCATTGCGTTGACGGCCGATCAGCGGAGGCTACGAATGTGGCGTAACGAGTCTGGCGACATGAAAGACTTTAAGGTCCGCTTTGGTAATGATGACGAAGAAGAGGCAAACCTGGACGATCTCGACGAAGGCAACCTCGACGACGAGCCCGAACCGGAGGAAGAAGAGGAAGACGTGACGGCGTTCGTCGAGGATGGGGAAGCAGAGGAAGAGGTGGTCGACGTGGAAGTAGAAACCGCCGAGGTGGTCCCGGCAGCCCCTCCGGCCGCTGCCGCGCCGCCCAAGCCGCGCAAGGCTGCTCCGAAGCCCAAACCTCAAGCCAAGCCAAAACCGAAACCCAAGCCGAAACCGAAGCCGAAGGCTAAGGCCAAGGCCAAACCCAAGGCCAAAGCCAAAGCCAAAGCGAAGGCCAAGCCCAAGGTTCGGCCTAAGCCGATGGCGAAAGCGGCCCGCAAAGCGGCTCGCAAACCGGCACGGAAACCGGCGCGCGGCGGGAAACGCCGCTAGTCCGGCTTGTCTCTGTCCGCCTTAGCGGCCGAGATGCCGGCTCGATCGGCCGCCTAGGCGGCGGTTCGTCCGGGGTCAGGTTTTCTGGCTGATTTGGGCTACGCGGCCGATGATCACTTCCGGCCCGGAAGCACTCGGTAGCACGATCGCGGGGAAACCGGGATTGTGCGGCTGCAGCACCAGCCCGCGATCGGCAGCCTCGGCATAGCGCACCAGCAATCCACCGTCCCGCTGGACGACGTAGATGTTCCGCCGTCCCGGCCGGTACGCTTCGAGCGAGGCGTAATGGCGGTCCACCAGCACCGTCACGCGCCCGCTCGCCTCCGGCCACATGGCTTCGGCCTCGCCGGCCTCGATCTGCAGAGCGACGAAGCGCGTCCACCCTTTCCGGGCCGCGGGCGGCGTCGCGCGCACCCGATTGAGAAAGCTCCGGCGGAACTTCAGCAGCTCGCGGACCTGCTCGCGCACCACCACCGGGGTGGCCGCCGCCGCCAGCTCGACCACGGGAACGTCGGTGAATTCCTCGCCGCTCGGCGCCGGCAGCGCGGCATGCTCCGCCAGTTCGTGCGCATCGAGCAGGTCGTAGAGCGTGATCCCGAGCGATTTCATCATCCGGTCGAGCGCCCGCAGCTTTAGCCCGCGTTTTCGATTGATGAAGTTGGAGATGTGTGCTTGGGTAAAACCGCTCTTCCGGGCAAGCTGCATCCCGGTCAGTTCGCCCGCCGCGATGCGTCGTCGCAATTCGCGGCGCAGAGCCTCTTGCAGTGCCACGAATCCCATAAAACCAACTTATAACGAAGGGCTAAGGAAGGCAACTATCCTCTGTCCCGCGGAGAAGCCCCTTGCCCGCTGCCGCCCCGCGCCGCTAGCATACGCCCGCGATGCCCAGTGCCTTGGAACATCTCCGCCGGATGCGCGGCGGCGCCCAGCCGCACCTGATGCGGTGCTCCGACGGCGGTTACTACGTCGTCAAATTTCTCGATAATCCCCAGCATCCCCGCGTCCTGGCCAACGAGTGGCTCGGCGCGTTGCTCGCCGCCCGCCTCGGCTTGCCTGTGCCCCAGGCCGCCGTGATCGAGGTGCCCGTGGCCCTCGTTGACCGCAGCGATGATCTCGTCATTCAGCTCGCCCGCGGCCGCCGCAAGCTCAGTCCCGGCCGCCATTTCGGCTCCCGCTATCCCGGTGACCCGCAGGAAATCGCCGTCTACGATTTCCTTCCCGACGAGCTGCTGCTCGAGGTCGAAAATCTGGAAGACTTCCTCGGCATGCTGGTCTTCGACAAATGGACTTGCAACACGAACGGCCGCCAGGTGATCTTCTACCGGCCCCAAGGGGGCTCGCGTTATCGCGGCCTGATGATCGACCAGGGCTTCTGCTTCAACGCCGGCGAATGGGATTTCCCCGACGCCCCGCTCCGGGGCCTCTATTCCCGCACCCGCGTCTACGCCTCGGTCACCGGCATCGCCTCGTTCGAGCCGTGGCTCCAGCGTCTCGAGAGCCGCGTCGGCGAGCGGGTGCTCGACGAAATCGCCAGCGAGATCCCGCCCGAATGGTACAATTTCGACCAGGATTCGCTCTACCGCCTGCTCGAACAGCTTCGGGCACGGCGCCGCCGCGTGCGCGACCTGATCGTGTCGGCCAAAGACACCTACCGGCAACCTTTTCCGAACTGGAAGTGAGCCATGCCTGATACCGACGCCTTGAACAGCTACAGCTATTGGGTGGTCCGCTACACGCCCAACCTCGTGCGCGACGAATGGCTGAATGTCGGGGTCCTGCTCGTCGATCCCGGCCGTCGCTTCGAAGCCCGTTTCATCGAGGAGAGCGGCGAATTCGGCCGCGTCCGCCGCCTGCATCCCAATGCCGACGAGACCGTCTTGCGCGCGCTCGAGCGCCATTTCCAGGCCGTCGTCGGTGGCGCCGAGGATCCCTCCGCCTATCTGGCCAAGCTCGACACCATCCTTTCCAACGTCATCCAGCTCAGCCCCGAGCACGGCCTGCTCGCCGGCGATTTCGACGCCGAGCTCGATCGCCTCTACCAGCAGCACGTCGCTCCGCCCCGCCGCGCCGGCGCGATGTCGCGCCTGCTCGCCGGCTCGCGTGCCGCTATCCTCTCGCGGCTCGGCCAGGTGTTGCGCGGAGTCGGCCTTTCAGGCCGGTTAGAGCGCCGCGTCCCGGTCGATCAATTCACCTTCCGTGGCGATCCGCTCCGCCTCGATTACGCCTACCGCCGCAACGGCACGCGCGGTTTTGTCCATGCCCTCTCGCTCGAGCGCGACGCCGCCAGCGCCAAGGTGCTCGCCTACACCGCCGAGCACATTCGCCGGCATCTGGATTCCGCCGAGTTCACCGTCGTCACCGAGGCCGCCCCCGCTCCCGATAACGAGCGCCATCAGTTCGTCGTCAAGCTCTTGGAGGATCAGCAAATCGGCGTCGTCCCGCTCGCCCGCCTCGATCCCTGGGTCAACGATCTCCGCTCCCGGTTGATCCAGTAGCGCCCGCCGTCCGGCCCGGCTCATGCCGTTTTCGCCGCACGCGTGAAACGGCGCGCTCGTCCGCCGTGTTGTACCATCGTGAGGGGACAATGACTACGCCACAGGACGGGCACGCCATCCGGGCCGAACACGTATCCCGCCATTTCGAGATGGGCGAGACGGTGATTCGAGCCGTCGACGACATCACGCTCGAAGTTGTGCGCGGCGAATTTCTCGCGCTGCTTGGCGCCTCCGGCTCCGGCAAATCCACTTTGCTCAATCTGCTCGCCGGGCTCGACCGCCCGACCTCCGGCGCCGTCTTCGTCGAGTCGCGCAACCTGGCCGAGATGAGTCCGCTCGAGCTGGCGCGCTACCGCAGCCGCACCGTCGGCATGGTCTTCCAGGCCTTCAATCTGCTTCCACGCATGACCCTCGAGGAAAACGTCGAGCTGCCGCTGCGTCTGGCCGAAATCGATCGTGCCGAGCGCCACGCCCGCGTCCGCGAAGCGCTCGAGTGTGTCGGCCTGGCCGGCCGGCTCGCCCACCGCCCCAGTGAACTCTCCGGTGGCGAACAGCAGCGCGCCGCGCTGGCTCGGGCGCTGGTGAATCGGCCCTCGATCCTGCTCGCCGACGAGCCCACCGGCAATCTCGACAGCAAAACCGGCCTGGAGGTGATGAACCTGCTCGATGAATTCAAGCGCGGCCTGGGCATGACGATCGTGATGGTCACGCACGAGGCGCCGCTCGCCGACCGCTATGCCGACCGCATCGCCGTCGTCGCCGACGGGAAACTCGTCAAGGACGGAGTCCGCCAATGAAAATCGGCGACCTGGCCGAACTGGCCGTCCGCAATCTGCGCGAGGCGCTGCTGCGCAACTCGCTCACCACCATCGGCGTCGCCGTCGGCGTCGCTTCTCTGGTTGCGATGCTTTCGCTTGGCGTCGGTCTGCAGCAGTTCACCAACAAGCGCCTCGCCAATTCCGGCCTGTTCAACGCGATCTTTGTCGCTCCGCGCACCAACTTTGCCGGCTTCATCCGCGGCAATCACGCCCCCGCCGCGCATCCCCTCCCGCTCACCGAGGCCGCCCGCCTCGAAATGGCCAAGTTGCCCGGCGTTGTGCAGGTCTACCCGGAGATCCGTTTTATCACCGAGGTCCGTTTCAACCACATCCCCTACACCACCGTCGTCTCCAGCGTGCCGTCGTCCGACCGCAACGACGTCGCCTTCCAGAAAATGCAAGGCCGTTTCTTCACCGGCCTTGACGCCGACGAGGCGATTCTCCGCATGGGCTTCGCCCACCAGCTCTCCAAGGACACCGCCTCGCTCATCGGCCGCGATCTGGTGCTCCACTACGCCGCCCGCGAGCCGCTCACCGCCCAGACCGAGGCGAACGACGCCGGCACTTCTTCCGCCGCTAACTCCTCCAGCGGCTCTTCCTCCGGCGGTTTCTCCATCGTTCCGAAGACGACAAAGCTGCGCATCGTCGGCATTGTCGAGCATCAGCCCGGCGAGGGCTTCGGCGGCTTCCGCGACAGCCAGGTTTACATCCCCCTCCATGTCGCCCAGACTTTGCAAGCCACCCAAGTCAGCGACCTTCAGCAGATGTTGCAGGGCCACTCCCGCCAACGCACCTACGCCAGCCTCACGGTGCGGGTGAAAACCAGCGCTCAGGTGCCTGGGGTTGAGAAGGAAATCAAGAAGATGGGATTCCGCACCTTCTCGCTCTTCGACGCCTCCCGCAATCTCCGCCTGCTCTTCGCGTTGCTCGATCTGCTGCTCGGCATTTTCGGCAGCCTGGCGCTGGCCGTTGCCACGCTCGGCATCGTGAATACGTTGGTGATGGCGATCCTCGAGCGGCGCCGTGAGATCGGCGTCCTGAAAGCGCTCGGTGCCGCCGATGCCGACGTGAAGCAGATTTTCTTCGCCGAGGCGGGTGTGATGGGCGTGCTCGGTGGCGTCGTCGGCGTCGGGCTCGGTTGGTTTATCGGGCGGATGATTAACTTGGGAACGAATTACTACCTGCACCAACATAAGCTCCCGTCGGTCAACATCTCGGCGGTGCCGTGGTGGCTCGCGCTCGGCGCGATCGCCTTCGCTGTTGGCGTGAGCTTGGCCGCGGGCATTTATCCCGCCGCCCGCGCCGCCAAACTCAATCCGGTCGAGGCCTTGCGCTATGAATGACCGCGCCTTCGGGGGTCGCGGCTTCAGCCGCGACATCAACTGTGCCAACTTCAGTGGGCTTCAGCCCCTGAAGCCTCACCGCCCAGGCCTTTTCCCCCGCCGGCTCGCCCTCGTCGCCTTGCTCCCGCTGCTTTTTCTTGTCCTTGCCGCTCCAGCCCGCGCCGGCGCCCGCGCCGAATGCCGCTCGGTGCCCAGCAAGATTCTCGGCCATCCGGTGCCCTACTGCATCCTGTTGCCGCCCAGCTACGACACTCAGAAAACGCGCCGCTTCCCCGTGCTCTATTTCCTCCACGGCCTTGGCGGCAACGACCAGATGCTGATCGACTCCGGCGCCATGAACGTGATCGATAGCATGTGGGAGGATGGCAAGCTGGGCCAGTTCCTGATCGTCACGCCCGACGCCTATACGAGCTTCTACATCAATTCCTTCAACGGCCGCGATCGCTACCAGTCCTTCTTCCTCCACGAATTCATGCCCTTCATCGAGCGCAACTACCGCACCCTCCCCGGCCGCCAATACCGCGGCATTAGCGGAATCTCGATGGGTGGCTACGGCGCCCTGCATCTGGCCTTCAGCTACCCGTGGCTGTTTGGCTCGGTCACCGCTTCGAGCGCCGCACTGGTCGCCCACTTGCCCCGGATCACGTCTGCCGGCGTGCGTTCGCTCCCGTTCTTCCGCGCCCTCAACGGCGTCTTCGGCGACCCTTTTAATCGCGCCTTCTGGGACCGCAACGATCCCCTCCATCTGGCGCGCACCGCCAATCTCTCGGGTCTCAAAATCGAATTCGACTGCGGCGAGCAGGATAGCTATGGCTTCGAATACGGCGCCATCGAGCTGAACAAAATCCTCGACGCCCGCCACATCCCCCACGTCTTCCATCTCTACCCCGGCACTCACGACTGGGAATATTTCGCCGCCCGCATCCCCGCCGCCCTTCAGTTCCAGTCCCGCGCCTTCGGCCTTCACCCCCGCCCGCATCCCGCCACCAGGTAGCCTTCCGCAGCCAGAAGGTCGGCATTTAGCCTGTGTAGCGCCGGGCTTCAGCCCGGCACCGTTGCGGCCCCCTCCACTGGTTTTGTCCAGGGTTTTGCCCGTGCCTTTGTCCGTGGTTTTGTTTGTGTTTCCGTCTCTGGCCTTTCCGGGTGCCCCATCCTTGCGGCGCCTTCCCGCAAGGGCGGGTTGCCTTTCCGCTTCGGCAGCCACAGCCTCCATCGTCTGACCGCCGTCTTTTCCCGCGTCGCGCCCGCCGTCTCTGGTTTTGTCTAGGGTTTTGCCCGTGCCTTTGTCCGTGGTTTTGTTTGTGTTTCCGTCTCTGGCCTTTCCGGGTGCCCCATCCTTGCGGCGCCTTCCCGCAAGGGTGGGTTGCCTTTCCGCTTCGGCAGCCACAGCCTCCATCGTCTGACCGCCGTCTTTTCCCGCGTCGTGCCCGCCGCCTCTGGTTTTGTCTAGGGTTTTGCCTGTGCCTTTGTCCGTGGTTTTGTTTGTGTTTCCGTCTCTGGCCTTTCCGGGTGCCCCATCCTTGCGGTGCCTTCCCGCAAGGGTGGGTTGCCTTTCCGCAGCCTCACCCCACACAACGCAAACGCCCCGGCGGCACAGGTCTCAACCCGTGGCCCTTCGCTGTCGGTAGGGCCCACGTCCACGCCACCGCCTCCCAACGCGCGCAAACTTGATCTTCTGCTTCGGCCAGGGCCAGGGAATGCCTGCCACGTGCCCATCCTCACCGAAAACGATCCGCGGATCGGGTTCTCTCGCAACGGGCTGCATTCCTTGGGAAGCCACATCCAGCGGAGCCTTGGCCGAATCGTGACCCGCCCCGCCGCCGTTCGTAGATTCTCTCTTGGTTTTCAAGTTGTTTTTTTCTTTGAGGTGGTGTGGAGGAACTTTCTTTTGCTCATGGGCGCGCCGGCGCAGTGGTGAGTTCGGTGTGAGGCACGGCGGGTTGGGCGAAGAGC
>JAKBLM010000069.1 GCA_021832085.1 Acidobacteriota bacterium
TGAAGATATCGGCGGAGGTCATGAGGCCGGTCAAGAGTTGGTCGGGCCCCTCGCCATAGTGACGGAATGAAATGCTATCCCCTTGGCAATGCGATACTTCACCCGGCCGGGCGCGGAAGTCAGGCTAGCCTACGGGCACGCCACCGCGCGGGTAACGGAACGTCGCGCCGCAGCGCGAGCCTCATCGCCCGTCGATTCCTTCAGCTGAAACTTATTCCTCCCGCAGCGCCACCGCGGGATCGACGCGCGTCGCCCGCCGCGCCGGTACGTAGCACGCTGCGAGCCCTATCACCACAACGACAAGCGCCACCGAGGCCGTCGTGATCGGGTCGAACGCACCCACCCCGAACAGCAGGCCCCTCATCAACCGCCCAGCCCAGATCGCAACCACAATTCCCGCGCCGAGTCCGGCGAGCACCGGCGCCATCCCCTGCCGCAGCACCATTCCGCGCAGATCGCCAAGTTCCGCGCCCAGCGCCACGCGAATCGCCAACTCGTGCCGCCGCTGCTCCACCGAGTAGGCCACCACGCCGAATATCCCGAGCGCCGCAAGAAACAGGGCGAAAGCGCCAAAAACGCTTCCAAGAAACATCTCGAACCGCCGCGTATCCACTGACGACGACATCACCTCGGTCATCGGCCGCAGCGCCGTCACCGGCACGTCGGGACCGGCCGCATGGATCGCCCGCCGCACCGCCGCCGCGATTCCGCCCGGATTCATCGCCGTCCTTACGACAAAAGAAGGCGCGAGAGGCAGGCCGAGGTACATGTGCGCGGGGGCAATCCAGCCAAACCAATACGGCACATAGACCATCATCACCGGCGGCGCGTCGAGCTTCACCGTCCGGATGTCGCTGACCACCCCGATCACTTCGTCCTTTTCCCGAGGTCCCCACGCCGTCAGGCAGATTTTCCCAATCGGATTCTGGCCCGGCCAGAAGCGCTCGGCGACGCTTTGCGACACGACCACGACGTTCCGGCCGCGGTCGCTTTCGTTGAAAATGCGCCCTTCGAGCAGCCGAATGCCCATTGCCGCGAAATAGCCGGGGCTGACCGCGCGGTAATTGGCCGGCGGCATCTGCGCCGCGGGCACCGCCTCCCCTGGAACGGAAATGCCGGTTACGCTTCCCGCGCCAGCCAGTGGCAACAGGCTCACCCAACCCGCCTGCTTCACGCCCGGCAGCGCCCGCAGCCGTGCGAGCACGTCGCGATAGAACTGCAGCCGCGCCACGGGTTTCGCGTAGCTCTGCGGCGGCAGGCTGACGCCGGCCGTCAGCACGTTCTCCGGCGAAAATCCCGTATCCACGTGCAGCACGTTGACCAGGCTCGCCACCAGCAGTCCCGCCAGGATCAGCAGCACGGTGCTGAGGCCGGCTTCGAGCGCCACGAGCCCATTCCGCACCCTCCGCGTTCGCCGGCTCTCCGTGGTTGCCGTTGCGCCGGATTTCAGCGCGTCCATCGGCTCGGCATGAGCGATGCGCCACGCCGGCAAAATTCCAAAGACAACGCCGGTCACCACTCCCAGCCCCACCGCAAACCCCAGCACCCCTGCGTCGATCGTCACCTCGCCGAGCCGCGGTATGTCCGCCGGCGCTACGTGCAGCAGCCACTGCAAGCTAAACCATGCCAGCCCGATCCCCAGCGCGCTTCCGGCCAAGCCGAGTATCAGGCTTTCGATCAGCATGCGCCTCGCCAGCCGCGCCCGCGTCGCGCCGAGTGCTGTCCGGATCGCCGCTTCGCGCATGCGGCCCGGAACGCGCGCCAGCAGCAGGTTTGCCAGATTCAAGCAGACGATCAGCAGCACCGCGCCCACGGCCAGCAGCAGAAAGAGCAGCCCTCGCCCCGCCGAGCCCACGACCGCCCCTTCGAGCGGCGAAATCTGCGCCAGCAGATCCACTCCCGCCTTCGCCTGCCTGGCGATTTGCGCTTGCACCACGTTCAGCTCCGCCAGCGCCCGCTTCGGCGTCACGCCCGGCGCCAGGCGCCCGATCGCCGCAAAATCGAATTCGCCGATCAGGTCGCGCTCGTAGACAGCCGAACCGTTGAGCGGCTCAAAGAAATTCGGATTGGGCTTGAACTGCACCAGCCCCGTGAATTCGTGCGGGAAATGGAACGAAGCAGGCATCACGCCCACGATTTCATATGGCGCGCCGTCGAGCGTCATTGTCTTGCCGATCACGGCCGGATCGCCATGGAAACGGCTCACCCAAAAGGCATGCGAGAGAACGACGACGTGCCCGCGCCCGGCTTGATCTTCCTGCGAGAGAAAGCCACGCCCCAACGCTGGCCGCACGCCGAGCACATCGAAAAGATTCGCCGACGCCCGCACGCCGTGAATTTCTTCCGGCTCGCCCATGCCGGTCAGGTCCGCGCTCTTGCCCTCGGCGATGGCGATGCCCTCGAACGCGTGCACCCGCTTTTGCCAAATCTCGAAGTCGGGCAGGTTTGCCGCGAGCGTCGGGTAGTACTTCTGCAACTGCGGAATGATTTCCTGGATTAGGTAGAGTTGGCCCGGCTGCTGGAAGGCGAGCGGACGCAGCAGCACGCCGTTCACCACGCTGAAAATCGCCGTATTGGCGCCGATCCCAAGCGCCAGCGTCAGGATCGCCACCAGCGCAAAGCCCGGCGAGCGCCGCAGCGCCCGCGTTCCCTGCTTCACGTCCTGCCACAGCGTGCCCATCGCGCACCGTCCTGTTCCCGCCAGCTTACCCCGAAACCCAAGTTCACACGTCCATCTTTCTCACAATACGTGGGAATGCGTGGAAGGGTTCCCTGGCTGGTACCGGCAGGTTTCAAGTCCGCCCCGGCGGGACTTTGCCCATCTTCTCGACGGGCACTATTGCCGTGCCGATGGCGGCTGCGCGCGGTCGCTGCGGGAGCTATCCTCCGCCGACGAAATGGACGATCTCAAACACGTCGCCCGCGGCAACGGAAGTCGAGTCCCACTGGTCGCGCGGCAGAATTTCCCGGTTGCGCTCCACGGCAACGCGCCCCGCGGTCAACTCGAGATAGGTGAGAAGAGCGGAGATGGTGAGCCCGTCAGGGATTTCCCGTGGCTCGCCATTAATGGTGATGGTCATGGTCCCTGAAACTGCCCGCTGGAAAAGGGAACAGCTGCCCGGCGGCCGAAACGGCAGGGGCGGGATTTCTCCGCCCCCCACGAACGCTTCGAGCGTCACGCCATCTGCCCCGGCGCCCCTCGAGGCAACGGCGGGACGCCGGTCCGGCAAGGGCCCCAAAGTCCCAGGCTCGCAGCTGTTACTTGACCTTGACGAAAATGATGACGAACGTATACAAGGCCAGCGATTCGATCAGCACGAGGGCCAGAATCAGCATGTTTTGAATCACAGTGCTCGCCGCCGGATTGCGCGCGAAGCCTTGGGATGCACCCATGCTCGCGATGCCCTGCCCGATGCCGCAAAGACCCGAGGCGATCGCCATCGCGAAGCCGGACGTGATGACCACCCACGTTGCCGTGGACATGCCTCCCGCCGCGGCCGCGCCTCCGGCCTGGGCGGCAAACGCCGCCGGAGCCAGCACCAGGGCCGCCATCATAATTCCAACGAAGCCTGCGAACTTCCTCATCCGCTTCCTCCCTCGTCAAAGTGGCCGCCGGACGTTTTCTTCCTTACTTTCCGGGCAACGCTGGCGGTGATTCTCGAAAACTCGCAAGACGATCGATCAGTGCTGCTCCACCACCGCTCCCGATACGTAGATGATGGGCAGAATCGTGAACACAAACGCCTGCACGAAGGCAACGAAAATATGCAACGCCATGAAGATGACAGGCAAAAAGAACGGCGCCAGGGTCGCCACGTAGCCCACCGGGCTCAGTTTCTCGAGGAAAATCGAGAGGCCCACCGTCAGCCCGAGGATCAGGCTGTAGATCACCTCGCTCGCCAGCATATTCGCCCAGAGTCGGGCGGTCAGCGAAATCAGTCGCGCAACGTGGCTGAACATTTCGACGGGAACCATCAACGGCGCCAGCGCGGGGATCGGGCCGGCGAAGTGCTTTCCGTAGCGCAGCGGGCCTTTGCTGCGCAACCCGCACCAGTTGTAATAGAGGAACACCAGCACCGCGCATCCGAGCGGCACGCTGTACTGCGCCGTGGGCGAGCTGAGCGTCGGCACCAAACTGATCAGGTTCATGAACAGGATGAACAGACCGATCGAGCCGAGCATGGCGAGGTAGCGCTCGCCGCCATGCCCGATGAAATCGTCGATCATATCGCGCACGCCCAACCGGTAGGGGTTGGTGATCAGAATCTCCATGAACTGCTGTACCGCGCCGGGCCTCTCGACCGAGAGGCGCGCGCGAAGCCAGAAGAAGAAGATCGCCAGGAGCAGGAAAACGAAAAGCTCCATCGCGATATGGTTGGGAATGGGCTCGGCGGGATTCGGGTGAAAACCAAGCGCCAGCAGGAGTACCGTGGCGGGCTTGGCCAGCACCAGGTTGACCAGCTTTGTTACCCAGAGTTCAGCTTCTTCCGGCATCTTCGAACCTTTCCCTCTCGGGAATCCCACCCGCGACGGAGGGTTTCCCCTCCGCCTCTCCGATTTCAGTCTTTGGCGCCCCTTCCGGCGGCAGCGCGCCGCCACGCGCACCGCTTGGCCCGGTCCTCAGGTAAACATGCTACGGCGGGCCGTCGTAACAAGCTCGCCAATGACTTCCAGGAGGACCGCTGCTACCAGCGCGAACAGACCGAACAGAAAGGCCACAACCGGCCAGTAAAAGCGCAACAGCATAACATAGAGCGCCACTCCCATCAATGCGTAGCGCCCGATCATTTGCCAAAAAACGCGTTTGGGCATTTTCGGCTTCTCTTCACCCGGCTGGGCCAGCGAAATCCGCGCCACCCAGTGGACAAACCGCCGCAGCCACCGAAAATTCAGCCACCCGGCCGCCGCTCCCAGCACCACCCCCGCCGCCTCCGGCCACCCCCGAACCAGCAGCGCCACCACCCCTGCCACCACACCCAGACCCAGCGTCAGGTATTCCACCCGCCGCTGCGCCCGCTCACCGAAAAATTCCGGATCGATCATTCGCCTTGCCCGATTCCCGTCCCGCCGCCAGGCTTCTCGGGCGGCTTCCCCCGCGGTTGCTTATTCGTCCGTACCGCCAGCGCCTGCAGCATCGCCCTCAGCCCCGCCACGAAACCAAGCCCGCCCAGGATCAGCATGAGCCATGGCCCGGTGTGCAGCCACTGGTCGAGCGCATAACCGATGAGTCCGCCGCCCATCACCGCCCCAATCATCAGGAACGGCAGATCCATGGCCAGCGCAACCTGGCGCATCCATTCGGTCGGTCCCTTGCCCGGCCCTGCCGGCTTCACGGCTTCCCGCCACCCGCGCCGTGGCCCGGCGCCGGTCCGTGCCCGCCGCCGCGCAGGATCTCGATCGCGTGCGGCAGCACCTCCGCCACCACGCTGAACGATTCCACTGCTCCGCGCGGGCTGCCCGGCAGATTCAGCATCAGCGTCCGGCCCCGGCAGGCGCCCTGGCTGCGCGAGAGAATCGCACGCGGGTTCGTGCTTGCATCCGCCGCCCGCATTCGCTCGCCCAATCCCGGCACCAACCGCTCGGCCACTCGCATCGTCGCTTCCGGCGTCACGTCTCGCGGCCCGAGCCCGGTGCCGCCAACCGTCAGGATCAGGTCCAAGCTGCCGGAATCGGCCAGTTCCGCGAGGCGCCCGGCAATTTGGTTTTCTTCGTCCGGCAGCACGACGCGCGAAGCCACTTCCCAGCCGAGTTCCTGGCAGTGCTCGGCAATCGCCTGTCCCGAGCGGTCTTCGCGCTCGCCACGCGAAACCGAATCGCTGATCGTCAGAATGGCCACGCGCATGGAAACGCTCCTTTACGTCTGGTGGCGTAGTTTCGCGCCATTCGATTTCTCCGCGCGGAAGTAGTGGCCACTTTTGCCGCCTCGTTTTTCCACCAGATAGAGGTCGGTGATCTCCATCGAGCGATCGAGCGCCTTCACCATGTCGTAAACCGTGAGAGCAGCCACCGATGCCGCCACCAGCGCCTCCATCTCCACGCCGGTCGACGCGGTGGTGGTCACGCGCGAGGTGATCTCGATTCCGTTTCGCCGCAGCCGCGCCTCGACGTCGGCATGCGTGATCGACAGCGGATGGCACAAGGGAATCAGCTCGGCGGTGCGCTTGGCGGCGGCAATTCCGGCGATCCGCGCCACTTCGAGAGGATTACCCTTCGGCCCCTCGAGCCGCCGAATCGCCCGCAGGGCCGCCGGCGCGATGCGGACAAACGCGTGTGCGGAGGCGACACGTTCCGTTGCCGGCTTGGCGGTAACGTCCACCATCTTCACGGCGCCTCGCCGGTCGTAATGGGAGAGCTTAGCCACCGTTTCGTCCGTTCGATTCTGGCACGGTTTTCCCGCCGCGCGCGCCGATTTCTGCGGGGGCCAGGCCAAGATACAACAGGGGCGGATTTCAAACGCGCCTTGTGCGTCCCGGACGGGCTTGCGCGGCCCGCCCTACCATCTCATGATCTGTCTACAGCAGGTCGCGCCGCAGCAACACCTCGATCATATCCCCCGGCTGCCAACGCGGGCGATCGGCCGGCACAACGATGAACCCGTTCGACTGCGACATACCCGCCAGGTCGCCCGATCCGCGCCATGGCACCGGCCGGGCTTCGATTCCCGCTGCCGTCCATTCCAGCCGCGCTGGCAGGAAATGCGCCAGGCCCTCCTTTTCGTCGAGCGCCACTGCCAACCGCGCAGGCACAAGCGGCAGCGGCCGCGGCTCGGTCCCGCTCAAAAGGTCGATTGCCGGTGTCACCAGCAATTCGAAGGTCACCATCGTTGAGACTGGATTGCCCGGCAGGCCAAACACCGGCCGCCCGGCGCACCAACCAAAAACCGCCGGCCGGCCCGGCCGAATGGCGACCGCGTCGAAATAGAATTCGGCGCCCAGGCTGCGCAACACCTGCTCCACCAGATCGTACTTCCCCTTCGAAACGCCGCCGCTCAGCACCAGCATGTGCGCGGCCAATCCCTCACGGATCCGCTCGTCGAGCGCCTGCTCCTGGTCCGCGGCACGGCCCACCAGGCGCGGCCGCGCGCCAGCCAGCGCCACTTGCGCGCAGAGCGAAAGGCTGTTGGTATCGCGAATCTGGTAGGGTCCCGGCTGCTGGCCGACGGGAACGATTTCGTCGCCGGTCGATAGCACGGCCACGCGCCGCTGCCGGAAGACGTGCACCTGGGCGCAGCCGACTTCCGCCAGCAGCGCCAGCTCGCCAAAGCCGATCCGCCGCCCGGGATCGAGCAGCTTTTGCCCGGCACGCGCCTCGTTTCCCTGCGGAACGATGTATTGGCCCGCCCGCACGGGCCGGTCGACAGCCACGCGCCTGGCGGAAAGCTCGCGCGTGTGTTCCACCATCACCACCGCGTCGGCCCCGTCCGGTACGGGCGCTCCGGTCATGATCCGCGCTGCTTGCCCCGGCCCGATGGTGCCCTCGAAGGAATCGCCGGCACGAATTTCGGCAACGATATCGAATTCCGCGGGAATATCGGCGGCGTCGGCGGCGCGCACGGCGAAGCCGTCGCGGATTGATCGAGGGAAGGCCGGCAGATCGCGGTCGGCGGCGACCGATTCGCCGAGGATGCGTCCCAGCACGCGCTCCAGGCGGACGCGTTCGCGGCCGGGCCGCCGCATGCGAGCGCGAACCACTTCGATCACTTTTTCGCGCGCCTGTTGCCAGGGCAGCATGGAATCAGGTCAACCAGGAAGCCAGCCGGGTTCCCGGGCGGATGATCGTCGCGTCGCGCTCGGGTCCGGTGGAGATCATGCCGATTTCAACGCCCAACTGGTCGGAAATGAAGTGGAGATAGTCGCGGGCGGCCTGTGGCAGCGACTCCGGATGGTGGATGCCGCTCGTCTGGACGCCCCAACCGGGCATCGTTCGATATTCGGGCGTTACGCGGCCAAGCACTTCCGCCTCGGCCGGCATCTCGTCGATGGGCGTGCCCTTGTACCGGTAACCGACGGCCACCTGGATCTCCCGCTGGCTATCGAAAACATCAAGCTTGGTCACCACCAAAGAAGTGATCCCGTTCAGCCGCACGGCGTATCGCAGCACCATCAGATCCAGCCAACCGCAACGCCGCGGTCGCCCGGTCACCGCACCAAATTCCGCGCCGAGCTTGCGCACCTCGCCCGCTTCCAACTCCGGCATTTCGGTCGGGAACGGTCCGTTGCCCACGCGGGTCGTGTAGGCCTTGGTCACGCCGACCACGTCAGTGATCCGTGTCGGCGGAAAGCCCAGTCCCGTCGACGCGCCGCCCGAGGTCGCGCTCGACGAGGTGACGTAGGGATAGGTGCCGTGGTCGATGTCGAGCATCGTTCCCTGCGCGCCTTCGAAGAGCAGCGATTGGCCCTCATCGGCCGCGCGCCACAGAATCGCGGCCGTATCCGCCACGAACCCGCGCATCCGCTCGCCCATCGCCAGGTAGGATTCCACGAGCCCGGCTGTATCGAGCGGCTGGCCATAGGCCGCCTCGCTGATCGCCGATTTTTCCCGGAGCACCACTTCGAGCTTGCGTCGAAAACCCTCGGCGTCGAGCAGGTCGGCCACGCGCAAACCGCGCCGGCCCATCTTGTCCTCGTAGGCCGGACCGATGCCACGGCTCGTGGTGCCGATCTTGCTCTCGGCGCGCACCGCTTCCGCCGCCTGGTCGAGCTGCCGGTGGTAGGGGAAAATCAGGTGGGCCCGATTGCTGACGAATAGCCTCCCGGTGACGTCGACGCCTGCTTTCGCCAGCGCGTCGATCTCGGCCAGAAACGCGTGCGGATCGACGACCACCCCGGCACCGATTACCGCCTTCTTATCCGGCCGCAGCACGCCCGAGGGGACCAACTGCAAAATGAATCGCTTGCCGTTCCAGAGAACGGTATGCCCGGCGTTATGGCCGCCCTGGCAGCGGGCGATATAGTCGAACGAGGCGGCCAGATAATCGACCACCTTCCCTTTTCCTTCGTCGCCCCATTGGGCGCCCACGACGACAACGGCTCTCATCACTTTTCCTGAACGAGTGTCAAGTTCGCGCGCTCTTCCATCCTCGCACGGGTGCCGAGTGAGGGAAAAAGCGCGTGGAACCTGCGCCGGTTATCGTACCTTCCGCCGCCGACCCGGCGCAAGGTTTACGCCTGCCGCGGGCAGGAGCGAGCCCACGGCCGCGGCTCGGACGCACGGCGCGGCGGCGCACACCCACAACGCTGGAAGCATGGGAGAGGGGAATCGGACGGGTTTTCCGGGTTTCCCGCCGGGAGGAGCGGGGGATGCCGGCGCCTTGGCGCCGGCTCGGAGTCCCGCGATTAGCTGATCAAGCGGCCAAGGGCGCGCTGGATGTGTTCCTTCGGCACCGCACCGACAATCTGGTCGGCGACCTGGCCATCTTTGAAAATCAGCAACGTGGGAATGCCGCGGATGTTGTAGCGAGAGGGAAAGCCGCTATTCTCATCCACGTTCATCTTCACAACCTTGAGCTTGCCTTGGTACTCCTGCGCAATCTGATCGACCGTCGGCGACAGCATGTGGCAAGGACGACACCAATCCGCCCAGAAATCCACCATCACCGGCTGCGCCTTACTGGCCGCCAGCACTTCCGCTTCGAAATTTCCGTCAGTAACGCTCTGCAATTTTTCGGACATGTTCACCCTTTACGAGAAGATTCGGCGGCTGCTCTCGCCTCTCCGCCGACACCTGATTGTACAGATGATGCCCAGGCTAAGGGGATTCGTTCTTTTTTCGCCCTGGTATACAGGTCCACGTATTGCATGGCCGACGCCCGCCAGGAGAAATCGCGGGCCATGGCGTTGGCCTGCAGCCGCAGCCAGGCCTGGCGGTCGCCCCAGACGCGCACTGCTTCACGGAGGCAGGCCACCAGCGTTTGCGCCTTGTAATCCTTGAACATGAAGCCGGTTCCCTCGCCCGTTTTCGGGTCATACGGCTCGACCGTATCTTCGAGGCCTCCCGTCGCCCGTACCAGCGGCAGCGTTCCGTAGCGCAAGCTGTAGATCTGGTTCAGCCCGCACGGCTCGTAGCGCGACGGCATCAGGAAAAGGTCCGCTCCGGCCTCGATCTTGTGCGCCAGGCCGTTGTCGTAGGTGATTCGCACGCTCACCTGTTCGGGATGCCTCGCGGCCAGCTTGCGGAAAAATTCCTCGTATTCCGGCATGCCCGTGCCGAGCGCCACGATCTGGACGTCCTCTTTCAGGATCTCGTCCGCAGCCTCCACCAGCAGGTCGAAACCCTTCTGATCGACGAACCGCGAAATGATGCCGACCAGCGGCCGGGCCGCGTGGCGCGCCGGCAACCCGAATCGATCGAGCAGGTCGCGCTTGCATACCGCCTTGCCAGAAAGATCGCTCGCCGAATAGTTCGCCAGGATCAGCCGGTCCGTCTCCGGGCTCCATGCCTCGTAATCCACGCCGTTCAGAATCCCCGTCAGCCGGCCGGCCCGATGGGCGATCACGCCGTCGAGGCCGCAGCCATATTCCGGCGTCTGAATCTCCTTGGCATATCCCCGGCTCACCGTCGTCAGCCAGTCGGTGAAGATGATTGCGCCCTTCAGGAAATTCACCCGGCCGTAGAATTCCATCCCTTGAATGGTGAAAAGCCGCCGCGGCAGGCCGATGCGGTCGAGCACCGACGGCGGGAACAAGCCCTGGTAGCCGAGGTTGTGAATCGTCAGAACGGTGGGAATTTGCGAGAGCACTGGATCAGTCGCGTAGGCCGTCTTCCGAAAAACGGGCAGCAGGGCGGTCTGCCAGTCGTGGCAGTGAATCACGTCCGGCCGCCAAACGAGTTTGGCGTATTCCAGTGCCGCGCGGGAGAACTCGGCAAAACGCTCGGGATTGTCCGGATAATCGCCCGCGGGGCCACCGTAGAGCGTGTCGCGATCGAAATATTCCGGGTCGTCGAGAAAATCGTAGCGCACGCCGTCCAACTTGAAGCCGCCGACAACGGACGGGAATCGCAGCGCCTCGCCGACCGGCACGGTCAGGCTCTCGTGGACGATCTTCGGCTCGATCTTCGTGCCACGGTAATGCGGCAGGAGCACGGCCACTTCGTGCCCGAGCGCTGCCAATTCTTTCGGCAGCCCGCCGATCACGTCGCCGAGCCCGCCGGTCTTGGAAAACGGAATGCCTTCCGGCGCTACGAACAGGATTCGCATGGCTGTTTTTTACCCGAAAGTTTCAAGCTACTGAATGGCCGCCACGGCGTCAAGCCGCGATCTCGCCGGCACCTTTCCCCACCCATCGGCCACGCCACTCGTTCCCTGCCCTGAACTCCTGCTAGACTCATCGAGCCATGAGCCCACGCCCGCTTGGCCAGCATTTCCTCGCCGACGCGGGCTGGCGCGCGCGCATCCTCGACCGCATCACCCCGGCTGCGGACCAAATCTGGCTTGAAATCGGCGCCGGCGCGGGCCAAATGACGCGCGAACTCGCCCCGCGCGTTGCCCACCTCATCGCGATCGAACTGGACGCCAGCCTGGTCGAAAAGCTGCGTGCGGCAACAAGCGGACTGAACATCGAAATCGTCTCGGGCGACGTGCTGGCGCTCGATCTGGTTCGGCTGGCCGGACCGCGCTTTCGCGTCTATGGCAGCCTTCCCTACTACATCACCTCGCCGATTTTGCGCCGCCTCTTCTCTGTCGCCGACCATATCGACGAAATTGACGTGGTCATTCAACTGGAAGTGGCCGAGCGCCTCGCGGCCCGCCCCGGCAGCCGCGATTACGGCTGGCTCTCGGTCCTCGCCCAGTTCCACACGCGGCCGGAAATCCTGCTGAGGATTCCGCCCGAGGCTTTTCGCCCGCCGCCGAAAGTCGATTCGGCGCTGGTGCGGCTCACGCCGCCCGGCGAAAAATCGAATCTCCGAATCGCGGCGGACGAGGAGGATCGCTTCCTGGAATTCGCCGAACTTTGCTTCGCGCACAAGCGGAAAACCTTGATCAACAATCTGAAGGCTCGCTATGGCGCCGAAACGGTGCGCGATTCCCTTGCCGCTCTCGCGCTTGGGCCCAAAGCCCGCGCCGAAGAGCTTTCTCTTGCCGATCTCGCGCGCGTTTTCCTTCGCCTCGAAAGAAGTCTCTTGTAACTCGGGCTGACGAGCATTGCCCGGCGGGCCTACGGAGCGGCAGATTGTCGAGGCGGCGGCGAAACGTGCCGGGCTGAAGCCCGGCGCTACACAATCCGCCACAGAACCGATCACCCAGGCCATCGGATGGCTCGTCAGAGGCGCCGGGCAACGGGTCAGCACGGCGGCGCTCGGCTCCGCCGGCATGCTCGGCCGGTACGTACCGGGCACAGGCCCCGAGTTCATCGCCTCCGGCCCCAATGGCAAATCGAATATTCGCATTGATGGGCTCCCGTAAGCCCGGCCAGCCGCGCCTGCCGGCGCGGCTGGCTGTCAGGAAAGTCGGCAAGGGAACACGGCGATTTGTGCGCTCGAAGTTCTATAAAAGGGGATGTCAAGAGGGAACGCTTCTCCTGGCGGGGAGCTGTGCCTTCTTGCATCCAGCCCCGGTAAGCTAACGCGTCGGTGTTGGTCTGCACTTGACCGCCCTCCATCCGAACATCGAGTTTCGGTTCCAGCCGCTCCTGCGTTCGTCCGTGTCTGACGCCTTCCGAAGCCTGCCAACCATGGTTCTATCTGAGACTCGAGGCCTACAGCTTTGTTGGGTTGTCCGAGGGAGCATACGGTGTCACAGGAGACTCCTGGCCTAACCGCCTCATAGGAGGTCCCCCGGCTCGGCCGGGGTGGCAGTAGGCGTTTGACAATTCCGGCAGTCCATCGCGGAGACTCCTTGACGTGAGCCGCCAAAGCACACGAAAAGGAGTCCGCGATG
>JAKBLM010000023.1 GCA_021832085.1 Acidobacteriota bacterium
GCTGAGCAGAAACAGTTACTCGATCAGCTTGGTATCAGCATCCCCGACCGCCTCAGTTTTGATCACGAATGTAGTGCAGACTCGGCGGTAGCCTGAACTGAATCTAAAGCACTTAGCCTGGTTTCAGACCTTCCTGTGACGAACTTGGGCTAGCGTGACCGCGATCGTTCCTGTTGAGGACTACTTCCGTTTCTTTTCCTTCTTTTGGAGCGTCTCGAGGTAGTCAATCAGGTGGGAAATTCGAATGCGGACCTGGGCCCTGCTGTTGCCCGGCAGGGAGTAGAACAGGGCGCCCCAGATCGGCATTTCGGGCGAACCGTGCGCCGGAGTTCGCACTCCGAATTCAAGAACCCTGCGCACGTAGCCCACCGGGAACTTGCCGCCGTGCCGCTGGGCCAGCGTGGTCAGGTTGGCCGGAGGTGTCTTCAGAGCGGCTGCGGCCGGACCGTTCCCCTCTCCCGTTTTCCCGTGGCAGGCGGCGCAATAGGCCCTGTACATCCCGGCTCCCGAAGTGGGCGATGTCTGCCGAATCGGCGCGGTCACAATCTCCTTTTGCTGCTTTTCCTGCGCAAAACCCGCACTGGCGCAAAACGAGATCGCGGCCAGCAATAGAAATCCATATCTGATTGTTTGTCTCGTGGCGCGCCTCCCGTCTTGCTGCACCGGAATTTTCCGGCCACCCCCCGGAAAACGAGCATATACCGTCCCGGCCTAAAACGTGTACATGATGCGCGTCAACACAAGGACGGTGTTGGGAGTGGTGCCACCGCCGGGATGCTGCCAATACTCGATATCCGGCTGGATCGTCAGCCCATGGTAAACGTAAATTTGGTAATAAGCCTCGAACTCATTTTCAAAACCATGGGTAAAAGCACTTTGCGCGGTCAGCAGGCTGTCGCTGAAGGCCACTCCGATTTCGTCACGGGGACGCGACGCGATTGGCCCCGTCCACACCACGCCGGCGCCAAAATGCCGGCGCACCGCCGCCACTGCCGGAGGCGCCTCGCCGAATTGGAAAAACACGCCCACTCCACGGCTGGTGGGGATTGCCGGCTGCCATAGCTTCTGGCTGGCGATCACATACTCGCCGGACGCGTGGTGCACAATTCCTCCACGAAAACGCTGAAACCTGCCGGTGTCCCGCCACGCGCCCACCTGCAACCCGAAGGGCAGACCATGCCAGCTGCTTTGCCAAGCCTCCTCGGTGATGTACAGGTCGCCGCCGGGATCGTAGGGCAATTCGGTGCTGTGGTCGTTGTACATGCCGAAGGAGAAATACAGTCCTTTGCCCGGATAGACGAAGACGTTCCCTCCGAAGGAGCCCTTGGGATAGGTCGGCAGGACGAAGGTGCTGATGGAAGAGTCCGACGAGAAATCCAGGGAGAGAAAATTCTGGCCATAAGGGACGGTCAGGAATTTGTCGTCCACATACATCAACCCCACCTGCAGTTGGACCTTGTGACGCAAGAGATCCTGCTGGTACCACGCCCGGTCCACCGACGTTGTGGTGTAAGCGTCCATGTTGTCGGGGTCCTGGATCGCAGGGAGCTGGTGCGTCACGATGCTGGGCCCGCTGTGGCTTTGCACGTCGACAAGGAACGTCCCGCCCGGCCAACCGAATAGCTGCTTCGTGTCGATCGTCGTCGCGACGTCGAGCAGATATTGACCGTTAAACCCGATGGCTTTCGGCTGGCCGCCCGAAGCCACGCTGGAGCCGTCGAGCTGGAGATAGCCGTTGAACGTGACGCCATGGTGGCCGAGAAACGACTGTGCCTGGACAGCCTGCTTCAGAGGAGGGATGTCGCGCCAGCCATCCGTGGATTTTTCCGCGGATTTTTTCCCCGCCTCGGGGCGAGAAGTCTTCACCGGTGCCGCGTCCACCTCGGCGCGTCGCCGGTTGCTCGTGGCTGCGGGATGCCCCGAATCAATTTCCGTCAAAGTGCCATTCGTTCCGCTGGAGATAGGGAGGTCCAAGCAGCAGAGGAGCGGCAGAGCCGGCTCATTCCTCTGAGGCGGAGGGCTTGCGAGCACCGGCCTCGCCAGAACTCCGAGCATCAGAAAAAGGGGCAGTGGCAGCAGAAATCTCTTCATTCTCGAACAGCTCCCCGAACAGTTCCTTCACGCGTTGTTTTGCGGCGTTCAGCGCCTTGCGGCCGGCGGGAGTGGCACGATAGACCCGGCGAAACCTGCCCCGCACCAGCCGGCGAAAAGAATGAAGCAGGCCTTGCCTCTCCAGGCTTGCGAGCAGCGGGTAAAGCGTCCCCGGACTTAGCCGGTAACCGTGCCGCGCCAGCTCTTCGATCATGCCCAGGCCGAAGATCGGCCCTTTACACGCGTGAAACAGGACGTGCAGCCGTATCAGGCCCGAATACAGCTCGCGTCTTTCGTCGAATTCAGACATTTTCTGCAAATGCCCCGCCCCAAATCCTATCGGACCGCAACTCCCGGTCCGAATCCTGCGAAGAATGAGCCTTTGCGTTTGCGGCGATTCCGGCGCGGCGCGATCCAGCTAGCCTCGCCGGGGCAGTCGCCCCGCTTTCGACTTCGTTTTCTGCTTCTCTTTGGCCGGTGTCGCTTCCAGGACCGCCGTCACCGGAGCCGGCAGGCTCGGCCCATCCTCCAGAAAGGCTGTGATCCGCCGCGCCTGTGCGCCGGATAGCGAGCCCCGCCAGGCCGGCATTCCCGTCAGGCGAATGCCGTTCTCTACTTTCCAGTAGACCTGTCCCGGCGGGTCGTCGATTTTCCTGGCATGAGGGCGGAAAAACTGGGGCGGACGGGGATACATGCCCTCGGCCGTCGGCGTTGGAGCCTGGTCCGGCAGGCCATGGCAGACCGCGCAGTCGGTGCGATAGAGCTTCGCCCCCGCCTCCAGCGAAGCGTCGGTCGGCTTGGCCAGGTGAATGGGCTTCTCCTGCCGCTCGATCGTGGCGTGCATGGCCGTGTGCGCCAGAAATCGCTCGAAAGGCACTGGTGGCGCCGATGTCGCGACTGGTGCATCCCCCGAGCGCATATAGAGATACACACCTGCCGGAACCAGAAGGAGGCCCACGATAAGCCCTATGAGGAATTTGCCTATATTCGGCCCCCTCCCCCGAGAGAAGTTAATATCTGCCCTCGATATCGGGCTCCGAGTATACGTCCCGACCCTCAGCGGCGCAATGCCGCCTGCTTCGCCAACCCCAGCTGCTCCGCGTGGCGCTGTTCCGGCGGGATTTCCCAGCCCGGACGCCGAATATGCTATAATAACTGCCGAGATTGTTGCTCTTGTGTAGCCTTTAGATTCGTGACCAGGAGGGGCTGCGAGCTCCAACTTGCAGTCCCTCTTTCGATGTACGGCTGGGGGCGTTCCGGAGACAGCAATCAGCTTAGGAAAAAGAAGGTATGGAAAAAGTGAGAGAACAAGGAATCGTGAAGTGGTTCAATGCCAGCAAAGGCTTTGGGTTCATCCAACGCCAGTCCGGAGAGGACGTTTTCGTCCACTTCTCCGCCATTCAGGGAGAGGGCTACAAAACGTTGAACGAAGGGCAAGCGGTTGAATTCGAAGTCGTGAAGGGCCCCAAGGGCCTGCAGGCATCGAACGTCACCAGCCTCTGATCGAACCGGTCACGGGTCCCCGCACATGCGGGGACCCGTCCCATTTTTCTCGCCAGGGTGATGTCTTAGGTGCTTCCTTTGCTGAGTTTCGAGGAGGCGTGAATGAAGGCTCTCGCAGAAGGGCAGTACGTAAAGCATTTTCAGTACGGCAATGGCGTGGTAACCGAATCAAACGACGAACGCACCTCCATCGATTTCGATCTCCACGGTCTCAAAAAGTTCGTCACCAGCATGATGGTAGTTGAGCCGGCCGAAGGAACCCCTCCCAAACGGCCCGGCAGCAGGCGCCGCAAGAAAGCAGATCCCGCGAAATCCGCGGCCGCACGATGAGCCGGCCGCTCATCCGTTATCTCGGTTTCGAAGCCAAAAGTTCTGTCCGCGAATACACCTTCGAGGTGCAGCAGTCGAGCGACGCGTCGCAGGAATTCACGCTGACCATCAACAACGACGCGTTCGACCGGCGGGTGATCCGTTTCCAGGACGCGCCGGAACTCTGCTCGCAAAAGCTCCAGCGGGAACTCAAGGCCTCGGCCGATGATCCGCTCAACGTCCCGTTGAAAACCCACTTCCGCATCAGCGAAGCGGAATTGGACGAATATTCAAGCAGTCACGCGCCAAAGAGTCGCCGCAGCCTTTACGCGCGCAAATTCGTTACGAATAGCTGATTCCCTGCCTTAGTGGGCATTTCCGTCAGCGCCCGAGCCCGCGGCCGGGATGGGTGTGCGCTCGATGTCCCCCTCGAATGAGTGCCCAGCCGCATCCGTCCTGCGCCAACCTGAGCTTCGCAGCGGGACTACCAGATGGTGAGGTGCGCGCTACTCTCTCTTCCCTTCCCCTGCGCGAATCTCTTTTTGCTCGCGATATTCCCGCCATGTCAGCCACACAACCAGCACATCGAACAGGGTGAGCAGGGCCAGCAGCGCCGAATGCGTTGCCACCACCCTCTCCGCCTGGTAGACGGCGAATCCGCCCACCACGGCGATCATCACCGGATAGGCCCACAGCTGGTTCAGCCACAACGCCGCCACCAGCACCACCTTCGTCACCCCGTGCGTCAGCAGAAACGCCATCGCGAACCATTTCTGCCGGGCGAGGCTTTGGGTGGCCAGGATCAGGTAATGCACTGCGAAATACTTGGGATCGGCGCCCAGTTGGTGCTGAAATAGCCGGCGCACTAAATGGATCATCGCTTCCGGCGTCAACAGCCAGACCAACGAGCCGCCCACCAGTTCCATCAGCCCGTCGAGGCCCTTCAGCACGATGGCGACGCGAAACGTGTCGTGCAGCAGCGTTTTTCGGGAGATCTTCATCGGATCGGCCCGCTTCCATGGGGCCGGCGAGCCGCCTCACAGCTTAGCGCACCACCCCCCGCCGCGAAAATGAAGCAGGCCCTTGCATCCGACGCGGGAAAGAGCGATACTCCCCTCACCCTATGATGGGACCAAACCGAGAACGGACGAGCGATTTGCTGCAAGGCACGCTCGACATGCTCATCCTCAAGACACTGGCCCGCGGCCGCGCCCACGGGTACGCCATCGCCGAATCCATCCACCAGCAGTCCGACGACGTTCTTCGCGTCGAAGAGAGCGCCCTGTATCCCGCTCTGCACCGGCTGGAATTGCGGGGCCTGCTCGCTTCCGAATGGGGCGTATCGGAAAACAATCGCCGCGCGAAGTATTACCGGCTGACGGCGCGGGGACACAAGTATCTCGCGGCGGAATCCGAGCACTGGAGTCGCATGACCGCGGCAATTGCCCGCGTCATGGAAACCGTCTGAGGACGTTTCATGTTGCCCGAATCGATCAACGGGCTCTGGCTACGAATCAAGGCGCTCTTCCGCCGGCGCCAGCTCGACCGCGACCTGGACGACGAACTCGCGTTTCACCTGGCCATGCGCGAGCAGAAGCTGGCGGAATCGGGTGTGACGGCCGAAGAAGCGCCGCACGCCGCGCGGCGCCAGTTCGGCAACGCGACGCGCGCGAAGGAAGCGAACCGCGAACTGTGGACGTTCCCGTTTGCCGAGACCCTTTGGCAGGACATTCGGTACGGCGTCCGAATGCTCCGCAAATCCCCCGGTTTCACGATTGTCGCCATCGTCACGCTCGCTCTCGGCATCGGCGCGAACACGGCGATTTTCTCAATGGTGGAAGCGGTGCTGCTCCGCCCGCTGCCTTATCCCCACGGCTCGCAGTTGGTAGAAGTGTCGCGGTACAGCGACGTTTTCGATTTTGGGAATCAGCCCGTCTCGCTTCCCGACCTCGCTGACGTGCGGAAGCAGTGTCCGAGTTTCGAGCGTCTCGCCCCCCGCAACTACGAGATAGCCGATATGACGGGGCATGGGCTTCCCGAGCAACTCTGGGCTGTGGAAGTTCCGCCCGACTTTTTCCCGCTGCTTGGCGTTGCGCCGCTCTACGGGCGCACGTTTCTGCCGAGCGAGGCACAGCCCGGCCACGATGACGTTGTGATCCTGGGCGCCGCGGTTTGGAGGAAGTACTTCGACGCCGATCCGCACGTGATCGGCCGGAGCATCCAGCTCAACGGCGCGAGCTACACGATCATCGGCGTCATGCCGCCGCAGCTTACGTTTTCCATCGGCGCCAATCTGTGGATACCCCTCGTGCCCACGCCAGCGCAATCGACCGATCGAGGAGACAATGCTTATTTCGTCCTCGGCCGCCTGGCCCCGGGCAGCACTATCGCGCAGGCCCGGGCCGAGTTGAACACGATCGCCGCGCGCCTGGCTCGCGCTTTTCCCAAAGCGGACAAGGGCTTGGGATTTCGCGTCCGGTCGATGAAATCGGACCGCGTGCGCGACGCGAGCACACCGCTGCTCATCCTGTTCGGCGCGGTCGGCCTTGTGTTGCTGATCGCGTGCGCCAATGTCGGCAACCTGTATCTCGTGCGCTCGTTCTCGCGCACGCACGAGCTGGCGATACGCGCGGCGCTCGGCGCCACGCGCGGCCGGCTCGTTCGCCAGTTGCTTATCGAAGGGCTGTTGCTGGCGCTCGCAGGCGGTGCGGCCGGGCTTTTGCTGGCGGCATGGGCGATGGACGGTTTGCGATCGCTGGTCCTGCTGAACACGCCGCGGCTGGAGCATCTGACAATCGACGCTCACGTGCTCTGGTTCACGCTCGGAGCTTCGCTCGCCGCGGGAATCGTTTTCTCACTTGTGCCCGCGTTTCTGGTTTCCCGCGATCGCCTGGTTGCGGCCGTGCGCGAAGCGGGCAGCGGGCACGAAGTGAGCTCGGCCGGCCCGCGGCGAAGCCGCTTGCGACAACTGCTGGTGGTCGGCGAAGTGGCGTTGGCATTGGTGCTGGTGGTTGCGGCGGGGTTGATGCTCCGCAGCTTCGCGCGTCTTTCCGCCGTCCCTCTCGGTTTCCGGCCCGATCGCGTGCTGACGATGGAGATCGATTTTCGCCCGCATCAATTCAAAACGCAGGTGCAGTTCCTTGCCTACAGTCGCGGGGTCCTCGAGAAGGTGCGCGCGGTACCGGGCGTCGAAAGCGCTTCGGCGTCGTTAGTCAACCCGCTGACCGGAGGCTTTAGCGAGATCACGTTTGGCGTCGAGGGGCGGCCGCAGCCGTCGAACGGACAGGGCTTCAAGGCGGGTGTGAGCGACGCCACGCCCGGGTATTTTCGCACCCTCGGCATTCCCATCCTTGCTGGACGCGGCTTCAACGAAAGCGACCTCGCCGGCAGCCCGCGGGTGGTCATCGTCAACCGGGCGTTTGCTCGCCGTTTTTTCGGGAGCGAGAGCGCCATCGGCCAACACATCTCGAGCCATGGCGGTTGGGCAGAGATCGTCGGCGAGGTCGGCAACGTGCGTGACAGCAACCTTTCCCGACCACCCGGTCCACTCATTTATTTCCCGTATAACCAGCGGGGCTCATGGTGGATGACCGTACTCGTGCGGACGAAAATCGAGCCGATGGCGCTGGCCCAGGCTGTCAAGGATCGCATCTGGTCGATCGACAAGGACGTGCCGATCACCCAAGTGAGAACGATGGACCGCGTGGTCGCCGCAGCCAATGCCGAACCGCGCTCGCAATCCCTGCTGCTCTCGCTTTTCGGAGCGCTGGGCTTGGGGCTGGCGCTTGTGGGAATCTACGGCGTGATTTCCTATTCCGTCGGCTGTCGCACGCGCGAAATCGGCATTCGCATTGCCCTCGGCGCGCAAGACGCCGACGTCCTGCGGCTCGTCGTGGGACAGGGAGCCGGGCTGGTTCTCGCCGGAGTGGCCATCGGCCTCGCCGCTTCCTTCGCCGCTACCCGGCTGATGCGCGGCCTGCTCTATGGCGTCAGCACAACCGACCCGTTCACCTTCGCCGGCGTTTCGATTTTGGTTGTTCTCGCGGGCTTGGCCGCTTGTTACATCCCCGCTCGCCGCGCCATGCGCGTCGATCCCGTGACAGCGCTGAAGTGCGAGTAAGCGAGAGAGGCTGATGCTGCCCGAATCGATCAACGGGCTTTGGCTGCGAATCAAGGCGCTCTTCCGCCGGCGCCAGCTCGAACGCGATCTGGACGACGAACTCGCGTTTCACCTGGCCATGCGCGAGCGGAAGCTGGCGGAGTCGGGCGTGACGCCAGAGGAAGCGCCGCACGCCGCGCGGCGCAAATTCGGCAACGCGACGCGAGCCAAAGAAGCAAACCGCGAGCTGTGGACCTTCCCGTTCGCCGAGGCCCTCTGGCAGGACATTCGGTACGGCCTGCGCCAACTGCGGCGCAATCCCGGTTTCACAATCGTTGCCACCGTCACGCTCGCCCTCGGCATCGGCGTCAACGTCTCCATGCTCGGCGTTGTGGATTCGCTGATGTTTCGGCTACCGGCGCACGTCCACGCTCCTGGCCAGCTCATCGAAGCCGGCCTGGTCACGAAACAGCAGCCCGACCAACGGCCGACGATTTCCTACCGCCAATACCAGCGACTTGCGACGAACGCGCACCTCGCCGAATGGGCGTTTCAAGGGCTGCGGAGGAGTGTCGGCTTCGGACAGGGAGCCGCGGCGCGGCCGATTTCCGTCAGTTACGTTTCGCATACATATTTGCATGTGCTTGGCGCGCACATGCCGCTCGGGCGATGGTTCAACGCGGAGGAGGACCAGCCCACGGGAAGCCCGCGGGTCGTTGTCCTCGGCTACAGCCTTTGGCAAAGAGCTTTTGGCGGAGATCCGAAAATATTGGGGCGGATGGTTCCTATCGGCGGAGAGGAACGAAGGGTGGTCGGGGTGGCTCCCGAGGGGTTCACGGGAACGGCGTTTCTCAAAGTGGATGCGTGGCTCCCCATTCACGCCTTTCATGAATTTCCTCTCGCCGAGGTCACGTGGACGGCGGTGGGCCGGCTGCGCAAGGGCGCAACCGTGCAGCAGGCCGCCGCGGAAGCGACGATCCTGCTTCGGCACGGCCGCGCCTTGAACAACCAGGTGGTTCGCGTCGAGCCACTCTTCAGCAGCCGGTGGAAAGCGTTGTCGCCGAACGACCGGATTTCGCTGTGGATTGCCGGCGTGGCGCTGATCGTGCTGCTGATCGCATGCACCAACGTCTCGAGTCTGCTGCTCGCGCGGGTGGCGCAACGGCGGCACGAGATGGCGATCCGGCAACATCTGGGCGCGACGCGGGCGCGGGTGATGCGGCAGGTGCTGATCGAGGGATTGCTGCTCGGCGCGGCAGGCGGCGCGGCAGCACTGCTGGTGGCTTTGGCGGCGCAGCCGCTGGTGGGCGCGTTTCTTTTGCCGCGAGGATTCTACGCTGGAAGCTTTTTGAATTGGAGATTGCTGGCGCTCGCGACTGGTTTGGCGATCTGTGCAGGCTGCGCGAGCGCGCTGGCGCCGGCGTGGCGGGCGAGCGAGCCGCGCGTGGCTGAAGTGCTGAAATCGGGCGAGCGGGGACATACGCGGGAGGGATCGGGGCTGCGCTGGTCGCTGGTCGTGATCCAAACGGGACTGGCGCTGCTACTGGCGGTCGGCGCGGGCCTTTTCATCCGCAGCTTGAGGAAAGTGGATGCCATCGATTTGGGGTTCCAGCCGAAGGGGCTGCTGCAAGCGACGGTTGCCCTGCCATTGGGCCCGGCGATGAAGGGCTCGACGGAGGCCAATACGGCGTACGAACGGCTGCGGTCGCGAGCCGAGCATGTTCCCGGCGTGGCGGAAGTAGCCTTAGCAAATATGCTGACCATCGAGACGGATTTCACGATTCGAGTAACGTCGCGCTCGGGTAAAACGCTGTTGCAGTGGACGGCGATGCCACGCGCGGTTACGCCCAATTACTTTTCGACGATGCGGACCAGAATTCTGGAGGGCCGACCACTGCTCGATTCCGATACGGAAGGTTCGGCTCCCGTCGTCGTCGTAAACCAATCGATGGCACGGGAAGTATGGCCGGAGCAGAATCCACTGGGGAAATGCCTGAGGACATCCCTCAAGACGACCTGTGCGCGAGTGGTGGGCGTGGTGCCGGATGCATTGCTTTCGATACCCGGTACCGGGCCCGGACCAACGACTCCGGCAGAATTTTACGTTCCCTTGAGCCAGGCGGCGCGGCAGGGAACGCTCTTCCCTTCGCCGGACGGTCTGCTGATCCGCACGAAAGCGAGGTCGCCGGCGGTGGTGGCGAACTTGTTTGCGGCGCTCGAAAGCGTTTCGCCCGGCGGTCGGTACGTGAGCATCGAGCCTTACACGAAAATGCTCGATGAGCAGACCCGCTCGTGGCGGCTGGGCGCGAGCATGCTCAGCTTGTTTGGCGGCTTGGCGCTGATGCTGGCTGCGGTGGGGATTTACGGCGTGCTGGCGTTTCTCGTGCGCCAGCGGACGGCGGAGATTGGGGTGCGCATAGCGCTCGGGGCCACTCCGCGAGACGTGTTGCGAATGGTGATTGCGGAAGGAATGAAATTCGCCGCGATTGGCGTCGTCATAGGCGTGGCCGTGGCGCTGGCCCTGACGAGATTGATGAAAGGCCTCCTGTATGGAGTGAGCGTGGTGGATCCGGCGACGTTCGTGGGAGCGGTGATGGTGCTGGGGCTGGTCGCGGCGCTGGCTTGCGGACTGGCGGCATGGAGGGCCGCGCGCGTCGATCCGGTGAGGGCGCTGAAGTACGAGTGAGAGAAGCAGTGGCTGGTGACCAGTGGCTCGGGGCCACGAGAGCCCAGGCGGCGCGGCGTCAGAGGCAACATTCGTGCGGGTCGCAGACGGCGAAATGCTCGCGTTCGTACGCCTCTTCCCCCGTGCCGAGTTCGAGCACCTGCGTACCCTTCGATCCGTAACGGAAAACGGTGACGCCCTTCAGCCGCTTCTCCCATGCGGTTCGGTAGACGGACGCGACCGATTCCCGCGTCGCGTCTTCCGGCAGGTTCACCGTTTTCGATACGGCGTTGTCGACGTGCCGCTGAAAGGCTGCCTGGACGGCCACGTGCTGCTCGGGCGCGATCTCGAGCGCGGTCACAAACAGGCGCTTGACGTCTGCCGGCAGGCCCTCCACTTCCGCCAAGCGCCCCTTCGCCAGGATTTCGTTCATCCAGCGGTCCGCGCGAAGCCCGCGACGGTCGAGGCATTCGAGAAAGAGCGGCTGGATTTCCGTCAGGCCGGCGCCGCCAAGCACGTGCGAGCGGCGATAGGCAATGGCAAAGAGCGGCTCGATGCTGGCGCTGGTTCCGGCGAGGATGCTGAGCGTGCCGGTGGGCGCGATCGAGGTGAGGGCAGCGTTGCGCCGGCGCTCGCCGCGCGCGGCCAGCGTGCTCCCTTCGTAATTCGGGAAAACGCCTCGTTCGGCCGCGAGCGCAAGCGATGCCGCCCGCGCCTCGACCGCAATCGCCTGCATCACCCGGCTTCCGGTTTCGAGCGCCTCGGCCGACGCGTAGCTCACTCCCAGCCGAATGAGCAGATCGGCGAAGCCCATCACGCCGAGGCCGATTTTGCGGTTCCCGTGGGCGATGGCGGCGAAGCGAGGATCGGGATAGCGATTGCACTCGATCACATCGTCGAGCAGCCGCACGGCAACGGGCACGATTGCCCGGAGCTTTTCCCAGTCGATGGCATCGCCATTGGCTCCGGTGCCCGCTTTCACCATGTGGCTCAGGTTGATCGAGCCGAGGTTGCAGGATTCGAACGGCAGCAGCGGCACCTCGCCGCAAGGATTGGTGGCCTCAATCGGGCCGAGCGCCGGGGTGGGATTGGCCGCATTGATCGCGTCGAGGAAAACCAGGCCCGGATCGCCGCAGCGCCAGGCCGAATCCACCATCTCGTCGAACACCTCGCGGGCGTTCAGCCGGGCGGTTTCGCGGCCGGTGCGCGGGTTGATGAGCGCGCAGCTTTCGCCATTCCGCGCGGCATCCATGAACGCGTCGGTGACGCCGGCCGAGAGGTTGAAATTTTCGAGCACACCGGCGGTGCGCTTGGCGCGAATGAATTCGAGGATATCGGGATGGTCGACGCGCAGCACCGCCATGTTTGCTCCGCGCCGCTTGCCGCCCTGGCGGATGTGCTCGGTGGCGGAATCGAAAATTTGCATGAAGGAGACCGGGCCGGAGCTGCGCCCTCCCGTCGAGGCAACCACGTCGCCCGCCGGCCGCAACCGCGAAAAGGAAAAACCGGTGCCGCCACCGGTCCGCTGCACCAGCGCCATCATCCGCAGCGAATCGAAGATGTCTTCCAGGCTGTCGTCGACCGGGAGCACGAAGCAGGCCGAGAGCTGGCCGAGGCCGGTCCCGGCGTTCATCAGCGTCGGCGAATTGGGCAGAAAATCGAGCGCCGCCAGGATCGAGTGAAACCGCTCGGACCACTCCCGAACTGCCGCTTCCCCGCCCCAGGCGCGCTCGGCCTCGGCAATGGCCGAGGCGACGCGGACGAAGAGCTGGTCTGGCGTTTCGATGATTGCGCCTGTGGCATCGCGGCACAGATAGCGCGCCTCGAGCACCTTTAGCGCGTTGGGCGTGAGCATAAGAGGCCTCGGCGAATCCGGGCGAATGCCGGCCGGCGGGCCGGACGAGTTTGGCTCCATTGTATGCCCGCAGGGCCCCGGGCGAACCAGCCTTCTCGGGCTGCGGGCTGGCGGGTCGCCGCGCCGCTTCAACACAAATTCGAAAATTGAACTGCAGATCCTTCGCCTCCATTCCCGGCAAAGGACGCCGGGACTGGGCTCAGGATGACAGCTGGCTGGGTGGGTAGCGTAATAGGTACAAATCCAACTTCGGAACTCAGGTTCAGCCCCGTTTTCCCGGCTTGTGTTCCGGTCCGCGGCCGAACTTGTTCCGGTAGCGGTGCCACCAATAGAAGCTGACGATGCCGACACCCACCATCAACGCAACGTCCGCCCAGTCGAAGAACACATAGATCGTGGTGAACTGCCCGAACAGGTAGCCGATCGTGGCGATCGTGCACGCCCAGGTTACCGCCCCCAGAAAGTTGTAGAGGAAAAAATCCTTCCACGGCATCCGCAGAATCCCGGCCAGCGGCCCGGCCATGATCCGAAAGCCCCAGATCCAGCGCGCCACGAAGATGGCCAGGTTGCCGTGCCGGTGAATCAGCTCTTCGCCGCTCGTCAGGTCCCGTTCGGTGATGTGGAGGACGAACCGCCAGTGATTGATCAGCCGGCGGCCGGCTTTGCGCCCGAAGAGGTATCCCAGATTGTCGCCGGCCGTCGACGAAACGATGCCGGTAACGATCACCCACCCCAGATTGAAATGTTCGCCCTTGTAAGCGAGGAAGCTGGCAAAAATCAGGAGCGTTTCGCCCGGCAGCGGGAGGCCGGAATCCTCGCCGATCAGCCCGACCACAATCGCGGCATATCCCCAGGAGAGGAGGTAGTAGCGGACCATGTCGACGATCCAGTGCATATGCGGGCGGCCCGGAAGGCCCGTGCCGGAAGGCCCGTGCCGGCTGGGTCTGCTTCGAAGATACTCGATGATGGGTCGGAGCGGCATCCTCTTCACCGCGAACGGCCGGTTTTCGCAGGCGAATGCTGCGTTGCCCGTCGCCAAGACGCTTGCGGGAATGCCGCGCCGGAATGCGTTTAGAAGCCATTGCAAAACCTGGCAAGGCCCGGCTTCAGGGGCCGAGGCCCCTCTGCTGATGCGGCTTTTTGTCGTAGCTGAAGCTCCGCCCCCCGCCACCGGGTGATTATGCGATGGGCTCCAGGCAATTTTCGGGCCGCCGGACAGATGCGGCTCGCCGGCACGCGTTGCGCTCGGCCGTTCATTCGGCCGAATCCCGAATGGAGCGAGCGGGCGGTTCCGTTTACAATAGGTGTCGCATCGCGGAGAGGTGTCTGAGCGGTTGAAAGAGCCCGCCTCGAAAGCGGGTAACCTGCCAAAAGCGGGTTCGTGGGTTCGAATCCCACCCTCTCCGCCATAGTCACAACCCGCCCCATAAAATCCGCATCCAGCCTAGTAGGCACGCCGCCGTCGCGCAGCCGCAGCATTTTTCGCAATGGCTTTTTGTTTTGGACGAATGATGAACTATGAAGAAGAACTGGTCTAGAGCCGCGCTACGGTTGGCAATGGCGTTGTCCAGTGGCCCCGCGTCTTACGGCATCGCGAGTGGGGTGCGTCCCGGATGGGTTCATTGCGCGTGCCGGGCTAAAGCCCGGCGCTACACAGGCAAAACCAAAAGTATGGCGCTCGGACCGGGAACGGGCTTTCTATGACGGATTTCACCAGATCCCCGTTCGGGAAGGCCCCATGAGGAGGGTTGCGATAGGGCTCATCCTGGGCTGCGCCGCCATGTTCGGCCTGTTTCTGGGGATTCAATACATGGCGCAGCGCGACCCCAGGCGAGCCCACTCATCGTCTCTCGCTCGCATTGCAAAGGCGCATTTATCTCATGCGTACGCTTTCATCAAGGGGGCAGATCCCGGAACCGGCAAACAGGCAAACACCCCCGGAACTCCAACCGCTTTCACGCTGACAGTACACGTACTGCCCACCTCGGACGGGTTACACGGCAAGGGCATGTACGCGAACAGGTACCCCAAAAACGTCCGCGTTCGCAATGTTGGGGCGTTTGCGCACCAGATCGCCGCTTTTGGTGCCGCATATCACGTGTGGATTGGGCCAAGGGGCTGGACTGGCTCCGCTGGGTACGGAGAATATGCCACCAGACTCGTGGACCTTTACCCTGTGGGAGGCTCACCGCTTTCAGGGCCACACATCGAATTTCTCGAAATACCGTTCGGCCTGGGCAGCATGCTTTACCGAGCAGCCCCGTATTTCCCAAAGGCCAGACTGGAATACAACAAGACGTATCACACGCCCCTGCTTCCGGCCCCGCCCGGTCTTCGGATTTTTCCGCTCTCGCCAACTCTTGAGAGGTACTCGCTTCCGAGCGTGGGAAGCCTCTTGGTGCGCGGAATTGTTTATTTTGGGTACAGGCCGAACCCTTTTTTTGCGGAGGCCGAATTCGTTTTGCCGCATGCGGACGAAAAGCTCTTGCATTTTCTGATGCACACCTTCATCCGTAGGGAAAAGTTGAAATAGCCCGCACCTCGCTGCGAGCGGTGCTGCGGCTTGGCTTGCCAGCTCTCGCAGCCCCAGAGGCAAGTTAGCGAGGTGCTCGTCCGCTCGCGCTCACCGCGGCACCAGTGAAACGGCCTATCCGCGGCTCGCCGCGCTGAGAAGACAGTTTCATTTCGTCGCGCGTGCGAGCAGGGGCCCGAGCACCGCGAGAATCAGCACGTAGGCTGCGGAAAGCGGGCCCAGTTGCGGCTCGAACGCCGCGCCCAAACCGGCGATCACGATCGAGAACTCTCCGCGCGCCACGAGCGCGGTCGCGGCACGCAGCTGTCCGCGGCGATCCACGCCGTTTCCCCGCGCAACCACGTAGCCGGTAACGAGCTTGGTCAGCAAGGTGGCCGCTCCCAGCCAGATCGCCGGCAGCAGCACAGGCCGCAGCGAAGATGGATTGATCTGGAGCCCGAAAAAGAGGAAAAACGTTGCGGCGAACAGGTCGCGCAGCGGGCTGATCAGGCGGCGCGTCTGCTCCGCCATGGGACCGGACACAGCGATACCGACCAGAAAGGCCCCGATCCCGGCCGAAATCTGGAGCCGCTCGGAAACCCCCGCCACCAGGAGCACGACCCCGAGCACCGTCAGCAAAACGATCTCGTCCGACGCATGCGAGGCAAGGCGCGAAAGCTGGTGGCCGTAGCGGATCGCCACCAACAGCACCAGGGCGACCGTCGCCATCGCCACCAGAACGGAGACGGCAACGCGCATGCCGCTTCCTCCGGACAAAAGAACCGCGACGAGGGGCAGAAAGGCGGCCATCGCCAGATCTTCCATCACCAGCAGCGAGAGCACCGCCGAAGTCTCCGGATTTCGAAGGCGTCCGAGGTCCGTCAGTGTCTTGGCGACCACCCCCGAGGACGAAGCGTACGTCACCCCTCCCAGCAGCACGGCAGCCAACGGCTTCCAGCCGAAGATCAACCCCGCGATGACCCCGGGCGTGAAATTCAGCACCAGGTCGAGCAGCACCGCCAGGAACCCTCCGCGCAAGCTGCCGAGCAGCTCCTGACCCGTGTATTCCAGGCCCAGCATAAACAGAAGCAGCAGCAAGCCAATCTCGGAGCCCGTATGAACGAATTCCCCGCTGAACTTCAGCGGGGCAATCCCTCCGGCGCCGAACGCGAGTCCGGCCAACAGGTAGACGGGAATGGCGGAAACGCTCCACCGGTTCGCAATCCGGGCCAGGATCGCCAGACCCACGATGACCAAACCGAGTTCAATGAGTAAGTGCGACAAATCGTGCGTGGCAGGGGACATCAGTGCCCCCAACTTACCACAATTCCCCGCGCAGCCCAGCGGCCGACATTCGGCCAGTTATTCCGGAACAAGCGGCAGAGCCATTCTTGCCGTTGCAACTGACATCGTTGTTTTTATCTTCAACCGATTCTGATTTCGCCACGACCAGCTCGGCCTGAGACTCGGGCGGCGAGACCGACCATCCGGGTTGATTTTGCTGGTGTTGATTTTGCTGGTTGTGTTGAGCGCCCTCCCCGTGATAGGTTGGCCACGTGACGGCTTGGTAAAAGGTCGAAAGGGCGAATCGCCTTTATCCAGGCAGCCGTTGACGGGACGGGGAATCGGCAAGTCGGTTCAAGGGTCATCCAGCCAACTCGGGCACTCGGGAGCGCGTTCCATGCGCTGCCAGTTTCCCGGGCGGGAGGAAGCCGTCATCCCCGGGATGCAGCGTAGTTCGGCGCTGGGATTCCAGCTTTTTCCTAAAGCCCTGTCCAGTCATCGCAACCGCAAAGAACGCGGGGGCAGCTCTTATGCGGTCACCGGATGAAATTCAAGAGAATGGGAAAGCTGGCGTTGTGTCGCCATTGTTCCGTCCCGAGGCACTTGCCGCGCAGCGGAATTCGTACGGAGAAGTCCTGCGTATTCGTCCCCTTTCCTGGCCCGAGCTTGCGTGGATCTGTATCGGGCTCGCCGTAGTGATTCTGGGAGGCCTGTTCGTCGCCGGGCATGTGTCCGCCTTTGTCTGGTTGTTCGGACGCTTGACGCAATGAGGGAGTAGCAAAGGCCATGCGGCTGCCGGGGCTGACATTTCGTTCTCCGCGCAAGTTGCCGATGATTTTCCAAACCGAGGCAGCCGAGTGCGGTCTCGCCTGCCTGGCCATGGTCGCTCAGTATCACGGCAACCGGACCGACCTGCCCACGCTGCGCAGGCGCATGGGAGTTTCGCTGCGCGGCTCGAACCTCGAGCAGATCATCCGTCTCTCGGGCCAACTGGAGATGGGCAGCCGGCCGTTGCGCGTCGAGCTGGAGAGCCTTCCGTTTCTCAGGACGCCCTGCATCCTCCACTGGGACATGAACCATTTTGTGGTGCTGAAGCGGGCGACACGAAAGCACATTTTCATCCACGACCCCGCGGCCGGCCCGCGAAGGCTTACCTATGCGCAAGCGAGCCCCCATTTCACCGGGGTTGCGCTGGAGCTCGCGCCCCTCGCCTCTTATGCCCCGAGAGACAACGCCAAGTCGCTTCGCCTGCGGGACCTGGCGGGGCGAATTGCGGGCTTGAAGCGCTCGCTGGCGCAGATTTTCGTCCTGGCCGCGCTGCTCGAGGTTTTGGTGCTCCTCAGCCCGCTGTTTTTGCAGTTTGCCGTTGACCGGGTGATCGCCGGCCGTCACGCGGGGCTGCTGACGGAGCTGGGGATCGGCTTCGCGCTTCTGGTGGTCCTGCAGGCACTCGTCGGCCTGTTGCGCAGCTGGGCCACTCTGTACTTCGGCACGTCGGTGAAGCTGCAATGGAACGCCAATATCTTCTCCCACCTCGTTCGGCTTCCCGTCTCCTTTTTCGAGAAGCGCTATTTCGGAGACATCTTGTCCAGGTTCCAGGGCGCGGAACAGATCCAGCACACGCTGACGAACAATTTCGCCGAAGCCGTGCTGGATGGGCTGATCTCCATTTTGCTCCTTGGCGTAATGGTGTTCTACAGCGCGGAGCTGGCGCTGATTGTTGCCGGCGCCGCTTTGGTTTACGCCGCGCTCCGCCATATCACTTATCAGCCGCTGCGCGGCGCCAGCGAACAGCAGATCGTGCGTCTGGCCAAGCAGCATAGTTTCTTTATCGAGACGCTGCGCGGAATCCGCACCATCAAGGTGTTTAGCGGCGAGGATCGCCGGAAAGCGCGCTGGATGAACCTGCTGGTGGATACGACGAACGCGCAGGTAGCGACGGAAAAGTTCTCGATCCTGTTCAAAGCGGCGAACACGCTGCTCTTCGGCCTGCTGTCGGTGGCGATCGTCTGGCTGGGCGTCAAGCTGGTGCTCGCCGGAACGTTCACCGTCGGCATGCTCTTTGCCTTTGTCGCCTACGAAGAGCAATTCAAGGCGCGAGTGGCGACGCTGGTAGACCGCGTTTTCGATTTTCGAATGCTATCGCTGCAGGCGCAGCGCCTGGCGGACGTGGTGCTCGAAAAGCCTGAACCCGTCGCATCGTCGCCGCCTGCCGCCGCCGGGTTCGATGGCTCCATCGAGGCGCGGTCGCTCTTCTTCCGCTATTCGAGCGAGGATGCGTGGCTGCTGCGCGACGTCAGCTTCCGCGTCGCCCCCGGCGAATGCGTCGGCCTCACCGGCCCTTCCGGCGTGGGCAAATCGACGCTGCTGAAACTCATCGCCGGGCTTCTCGAACCGCAGGCGGGAGAGGTTTTGATCGGCGGGCGCTCGATGACCGCGGACCGCGCCGCCGCGATCGGCAAGGTGGGATTCGTTTTGCAGGACGATTCCCTGTTCAGCGGCACGATCGCGGAAAACATCGCGTTCGGCGCCGACGCTCTCGACATGGAAAGGGTGGAGGAATGCGCGCGGATCGCCTCCCTTCACGACGATATAGCCGCGATGCCGATGGGCTACAACACCTTGATTGGAGACATGGGCAGCGCGCTGTCCGGAGGGCAGCAACAGCGGCTCCTGCTCGCCCGCGCGCTCTACCCGCGGCCGTCGATCCTGCTCCTGGACGAAGCCACCAGCCATCTGGATTTGGACACCGAACGCCGTGTCACGGCGGCCCTGGCCCAACTGAAGATCACCCGCGTCTTCGCCGCGCACCGGCCGGAAACTCTCACGGCCGCCGACCGAATCCTTTCGCTCGATCGGCCGGGCGCGGCTCAGCCGGCGAACGCGGCCGGCGCGGCCACTCTGGTCGCCAGTGCTTCCTCGAGTTTCGGGCCCGGTGGGCCCGGAAATCACGAAAGGGGGTAAGAAAACTATGCCGAAATCTGAAACGCATCGAGTGTTGGGCCGGAAGGGGGCGCGCGAGCTGACACCCCAGGAAGTCGAGCAAATCGATCGGGGCCGGCGGGGCGAAGCCGCGCTTCACACCGACTCCATCACCTTCAATCCCCTGACGGGGGCAATTGACGGCGACGGCTAGAAAGCGGCCGGGTAAGCGCGTGATCCAGCGCTCAACCGTCGTGTGAACACAAGCTTGAGGAGCGTGCACGACGCGGGCTTTTCAGGGAGCTTGCGCCGTGCGCGGCCCTCAATCAACGAAAGGAGAAGCCATGAGAGAGAACAATCGAGTACTCGTCCGCATCGGCGCCCGCGAATTGACCGCGGAAGAGGTCAAGCAGGTTGCCGGCGGTGCCACGACCCCTCACACCGAGACGGTGTGCTCAGTCAATCCCGCGACTGGGACGGCGGATGGCGACGTCGGCGAGTGCTGAAGACCAAGGCGGGTGGCGTCCAGAGACGCCACCCGCCCCACATACACCTGCAGCGAGACAGGCGGTAGCAACTCGGTTTGCCCCGAGCGCGGCAAAGGAGAACGCATGAAAGTCTTCATCGTTGCCCACGAAAAGGACGATCATACAGCTCCGCTGAAGTGGGCTTTGGAGCGGGCGGGATACCCGGTGTTTTGTTGGCCGGGGCTGGGGTGGTCTTCCGAGCGGCAGGCCTCCATCCATTTTGCCGGCGAGGCCGAGGTCAGTTTGGGCGGCTGCAGCCTGGAAGCGGGAGATGTGGTGTGGATCCGCCGGCCCCAGCCGGCATCGCCGCACCCGGAAGTGGCCGAACCCGACAAGAAATTCGCCCAAGGCGAATACCGCTGGTTCAACGATTCCCTGCTTTACTCGTTGGAGTTTCTTCCCGTCCGCTGCGTCAACCACTACTCCGCCTCGCGCCTCATCCGGAACAAAGCCGTTCAGCTCGTGTTGGCGCGGCAATGCGGCCTGAAGGTGCCGAGCACCTTGATGTCCAACACGCCAGCCGCGGTGAGGAGCTACCTGGCGGAGACTTCCGGCCCGAAGATTTGCAAGGCCTTCTTTCCGCATATCTGGCAAAGAGACGGAGGGAAATCCCTGGCGGTGACCGCGACTTTCGAGATCAACGAAACGATGGTGGGCTCGGACGCGGTGCTCACCTACGCGCCCGCCATCTACCAGACGATGGTGAAGAAGCCCTTCGACGTGCGCATGGTCCTGCTCGGGACCAGCATCTATTCCTACGCTCTCTACAATCCGAAGGGAAGCACGGATTGGCGGCAGGACGCCTGTCTCGGCCATGTCCAGGTCGAGAGCATCGAAACGCCGGAGGAGGTGAGCCGGGGAGTGCTCGCCTTTGCGCAACGCGCGGGGATCCGTTTCGGCAGTCTCGATTTTGCCGTGGACGAGAAGGGTGCGTGGTGGTTCCTGGAAATCAACGAGGAGGGGCAATTCCTCTGGATCGACGCGACCAACCCGGAAGCGCACATCCAGGAAAAATTCCTCGCCTTTCTCACCTCTCCGGAGGGCGCGTCGCGGCAATCGATCGAGGAAAGGCAGTCGCTCTTCCCGTCCTGGAAGGAGTACGCGGATTCGACGACGTGGGAGCTGCCGACTCCCGAGCAGGCCGGCGCTCTGCCAGATTTCGTTTCCGTCGAGACGCCATCGACTGACACGCGGGGCGGCTCGCCAAAACCGTGAGGCTCGCCGGGCGGCCGAACTGGCGGAGGACTCGCTTTCGCCGGCGAATGGCCAGGAAGTGTGCGGCTGGTGGTTCCGTTTTATACTGGGTTCGCCTGATAACTCTTCTTAAGCGCGATTTTTCAGCGTAAATCCGCCATTTCCCGCCGCCGAGGGAGGCACGACAGATGGAAGCGATTGCCTGGGAGCAGATGGAACTGGAACGACTCAACGACAAAATCACGCGCCAGATGACCAGCGGCGCCAACTCGACCGTGGCGCGCGTGCTGCTCGCCCGCGGCGCTTACGTGCCGCGCCACGCGCACGTCAACGAGCAGGTGACGATGATCCTGGGAGGGTGCCTGAAATTTTTCTTCGACGACGGCAAGGAGCTGCTCGTTCGCCCCGGCCAGGTGCTCGTGATTCCCCCGAACGTCGCCCACGCGGCCGAGGCCCTGGAAGACACGATCGATATCGATTTCTTCACGCCGCGACGAGAGGACTGGATCCGCAAGGAAGACGCCTACCTGCGCAGCGGCGGGCCGGCGCCGAAAAAGTAGCGGCCATGAAAGACGAGGGCGGCGCTGCGTCCCCGGATGGGTTCGCAGTCGCCGCCCTTCGTGTCATTCCGTCCGGAAGCCAGCTTCGCCTCGCTGGGCTCGGCAGGCTCGGGAACGTGCGCTACCGTTCCGGCTGAAACTGCTGTATCAGGTAAGGCATCGAGAAGACGTTCGTGCCGCCGATGCTCGAGCAGCCCTCGGCACTGGGGCCTTCCGAGCAACCCCACCAATTTTCGGTCGCGTCGATCGTGCCCGCCGTGCCGAGGTTATCCACGCCAAATTCGCTTACCGAGAAATTGTTGAGGTGCACGTAGACCGGTGCCGGCGTGTTCACGGCGATGCCGATCGATTCGCCCTTGATCACGTTCTGGGAGATCACCGTGCCCAGCTCCGGCGAGACGCCAAAGAGGTTGATCCCGGCCGGCCCGGGAGTCTCCGTCTGGCCCGTGTCGGCGCCGTTGAAGGCGATGTAGTTGCCCAGGATCACGGTGTTTCTCATCTGCTGATTCGGCGCATGGCTGTGCATTGCCACACCGGGCAGGCTGTTGCCGATCAGGCGATTGTGGATCACCCGGTTGCCGTTGGCCTTTGCGTGGGGGACCGAATCGAAAATGCCAACGCCGGCTCCGCCTTGGTCCGCGTCGCCGTTGTGCGCGGAGAGGTTGCCGGAAATCGTGTTGTCGGAAACGCCGTACGGAGGCGCTCCTGCCACGTTCGGGTGCGAAGCGAGCGTGATGCCGCAATCGTAGGGATTGTTGCGGACCGTGTTGCCGGTGATCAGGTTGTCGCGAGTCGCGCCGGTGTCGTCGGCCAGCAAAATCCCGCCGGCATTGCTTTCGACAACGTTGTTCGAGACGATGGAATGCCGCACGCCCGAGATGTGAATCCCTTCGCCGCAATCTTCGCTTTCGGCCAGCTCCCAGGATGGCAGACCCTGGCAGCCGTTCTTGCTGTGCAGCGTCTGGTCGTTGTTCATCACAACGTTGCTCGACACCGTCACGTCGTTCGCGTTGGTCACCAGGATGCCTTCATCCTCGGCGTTCTCCACCGTGAAACCGGTGATCACGACGCCGGAAAGGCCGATCTTTCCCATGCCACTGTTGTCCAGCCCGTCGACGTAGATGCCGTTCGCCATGCTCTGCGCGTCGATGATCGTGTTGCCGGCATTTGCGCCAACGAGCGCAATCGGCGTTTTGATCGTGACGTCTTCCCGATAGACGCCGGGCGCCACCGTGATTGCGTCGCTCGCTTTGGCCGCATTGACCGCTGCCTGGATCGTGTTGAAGCAGCCTTTGGTGCCTTGCGGATTCACACAAAGCGTAGCCGCCGAAGCCGCCTGAAACAGGCCCCCTACCGCAATCAGTCCGAGAGCAAGCAGGAAATGCTGAAACGGGACGCGCGTCCACGCGGGACGCCGTCCCTCAATCTTTTCGATCACCCCATCCTCCCCCAGGGAGATTTTTGTCTCGTCCGGTCTGCCACGCGCCGAAACCACCGGCGCGCAAAACCCCTCGGCGCCACGGGCGCAGGCAACGCCTGGCCGGCCGGAAGCCCTTATCATCTGGTCCCCTAGGTTTTCCTCATGGATGAAGCGAGTATACAGCGAAATTCCGTGCTTCCATCATTTTTCAATTACGTGGAATCGAGAGAGGCATGCCTCGTCCCTAATTCTGAGAGCCGCTCTTCTGAAGGGCGGACGCGTGTGGGGAGGCGGCACAGGTGGGCGCAAAGTGTCACACGGTGTCAATCGGAAATCCGCGCAAGCTGCCATTTTTCTGTCAGTTGCATTTCGCCAAGTCACATTTCTGCGGTGGTTTGGAGGGACGCGCGGACGAGGATGGACGGGTTTCGGCTGGGAACCGAGTGTTCGCCTGCCGGCCCCAGCATAGCAGGCGAAGCGACGCTGTGCGAGGACTGGGTCTACGTAAAAGCGGCAGCGGGCGTGTTTACGTAGGCGGCGGGGCGCGTACGCAAATGCCACGCAACGTCGGGCCAGGGAGACCCGGCCCGTACGAACGCGATCGGCGGCGGCGCATGAGAAAGGCGGGCGACGCATGCGTCGCCCCACCAGGGCGTTTTTTTTGCGGGCATCCTCCGGCGAGCAGCACAAGGTTAGTCCCCGCGGGAGAACCAGAGACGCGGCGCGTGCGCGAACGCCACGCAACGGCGGGCCGGGAGACCCGGCCCCTACCAACGCAATCGGCGTAGGCGCGGCAATGGCGTTTTGCGATTGGGATAAAGCGGATTCCTCCCTTCGGTCGGAATGACATCGTGGACGGCGGCGGGGGCGGGGCGAGGCGCGTGAGAAGGGCGGGCGACGCATGCGTCGTCCCTCCCAGGGCGAGGGGAAAGGCCGGGGGGGAAAGGGCGGGCGGCGGGGGCAGAGACGGGATTCAGGCTGTGGCGGCCGCGCCACCAAACCAGTGCTGGTGAGGTGCGTCCTGGACAGGTTTGCAGCGCGTGCCGGACTGAAGCCCGGCGCTACACAAGATTTGGTGCGGATCACGGGGACACAGGCTGAAGACTAGGCAACCCGAGCCACGAGGCACAAGTCGCGAGCCACGAGCCACGGACCACGAGTCGCGAGGCACGAGGCACGGACCACGAACCACGGGATTATTCGTGGAGGAGGATGCGGAGGTCGCGGAGATTGTTGCCGGTGGGACCGGTGTGGATGGCGTCGCCCAGGCGGGCGAAATAGGTGTAGGAATCGCTGCGCTCGAAGGAGTCGTCGGCGTCGAGGCCGGTGGCGCGGGCGCGATCGAGCGTCGAGCCATCGGCGACGGCTCCGGCCGCCGGGCACGAGCCGTCGATGCCGTCGGTGCCGGCGCTGAGCACGGTGATGGTGCGGCCGGCGATTTTCCGCGCGGCGTAGAGCATGAATGCAGTGTTGCGCCCGCCCAGGCCGTCGCCCGTGACGCGGCAAAGCACCTCGCCATCGGCAATCACCGCGACCGGATGGCCGGGACTGGACTGCTTGTGACGGACGATGAGATCGAGCAGGTAATCGGCGGCGCGGTCGAGCGGCCAGTCGTCGGTCGAGTTGTCGCAGAGCGTGACGAAGCCGTGGGCCTCGGCGGCGCGGTGCGCGTGATGGAAAAGATCGTGATGGTCGAGCAGGAGCTGGAAATGGGATTGGCTGAAGGCCGGGTCGCCGGCTTTCGGCGTTTCCACCAGCGTGCGCTGCTCGAACGCGGGCCGGAGCGAAGCGGGCAGCCGATCGAACAAACCGTAACGTTCGATCACGCGATAGGCGTCTTCGACGGTCGAGGGATCGGGCAATGTGGGCCCGGAAGCGAGCGCCGATTCGCGGCCGGGAGGGACGTCGGTGATGGCGAGCGTGAGCTTCACCGCTTTCGGCGCCGCCGCGGCGAGCCGGCCGCCCTTCACCGCCGAAAGGTGCTTGCGCACGACATTGATTTCGTCGATCGAGCCGCCGCAGGTGACCAGCGCGCGATAGAGCTCGGCCATATCCTCGAGCGACACCGCGGGATCGAGCGGCAATTCCACCAGCGCCGATCCGCCACCGGAGAGCAGGAAGAAGATGAGCGTGCGGCCATTCGCTCTGCCAACGAGATCGAGAATGGCGCGCGCCGCGGCGAAGCTTTCGCCATTGGGCGTCGGATGGCCGGCGACAAACAGCTTCAGCCCGGCGACGCGGCGCAGCGGCGGCGAGGGCACCACGAGGATTCCTTCCATCGGGAAATCCGGGGCGAGCACCTCGGTCAAACCTTCGGCCATCGCCGCTGCCGCTTTCCCGATAGCGACGACGCGCAGCGAGCTGAATCCGGCGAGGTCGGCTTCCCAATCGCCCGCGCGCAGCACACTTCCCTCCCGCGCCAGCTTTGTGCAGACGCTGCGCCGGGCGTCGACGGCGGCCAGCGTTTGCTCGAAAATTTCACGGGCGATCGGTTTCAGGTCGCTCATCGTCAGACTCCCGGTAGAATTTTCACGCGCCTTCGAGCGCGGCCGCGCCGGCGCGGGCCACGTCGCTATCTTCGTCTTCGCTGCCGGCGCTCAGGCCGATCGCCCCGACCACTTCGCCATCGACGATCAGCGGCACACCGCCGCGCACCGGGGTCTGCTGGTCGGGCCGGGCGACGGCCAGGCCGACGGCGAGCAGCAGATTCGGCTGGCCTTCGCGCGAGGGCGCGCCGGTGGGCGCGCGGCGCAAAGCCGCGGCGCGGGCCTTGGTCAGCGAGATTTCTATCGAGGACGGTTTCGCGCCGTCCATCCGGGCGAAGGCGAGCAGGTGACCGCCGTCATCGACCACGGCGATATTCATCGGCCGGTGAATTTCGTGGGCGCGGCGCTCGGCCGCCTCGAGCACGGCCCGAGCCCCTTCGAGCGTCAGGCGAGGCCTGTTGCGGCTGACGAGTGGCATGGCTGGCTCCTATCGGGAAGACGATTGGGATTTTTCGAGGACATCGGGATTGATCGCATTGGGCGGCCGGCGGCCCGAAAAGAGCGCGATGGCGTTTTCGGCGGCAATCGCCGCCATTTTCGTGCGTGTTTCCAGCGAGGCGCTGGCGATGTGCGGCGTCAGCACAACGTTTTTGCGCCCGAGCAGGCCGGCATTCACCCGCGGCTCGTTTTCGTAGACGTCGAGCGCCGCGCCGGCGATCTGGCCTTCGTCCAGCGCGACGATCAGCGCCTTTTCGTCGATCACCGGGCCGCGCGAGGTATTAATAAGGAACGCCGATTTTTTCATGCGGGCGAGCTGCGCCGTGGAGATCAGATGCCGGGTCGCGGGCAGCAGCGGCACGTGGAGCGAGATGAAATCCGCCACGGCGAGCAGCCGCTCCAGGCTGACGTACTCGGCTCCCAATTCCCGTTCCACTTCTCCCGTCGCCTGCAACGCGTCGCTGTAGAGCACCTTCATGCGGAAACCCTGCGCCCGGCGCGCCACGGCCCGGCCGATGCGGCCAAGGCCGACGACGCCCAGCGTCTTGCCCCACACATCGGCGCCGCAGAGCAGGTCGAGGTCCCAGCCCGTCCAGGACTGCGACTGGATCATCTCGACGCCCTCGAGCAGCCGCCGCGCCACGGCAAAGATCAGCACCCAGGCGAAATCGGCGGTTGTCTCGCCGACCACGTCCGGCGTGTTGGCCGCGACGACGCCGTGCCGCGTGCAGGCGGGCACGTCGATGTTGTCGAAGCCCACCGAGACGGTTGCGACCAGCCGCAGATTTGGCGCCTGCGCCAGCAGCTCCTCGTCGACTTTCTCGGTGAGGAGGCAGATCAGCCCGTTCTTGCCGGCAACGCGCGCCAGGAATTCATCGCGCGGAATCCGCTCCGGCCGGGTCCAATATTCCATATCGAAGTGTTCGTCGAGAGTCTCGCGCACAGGCTCGAAGAGGGGTCGCGTGGAGAGCAGTTTCGGTTTGGGCATGGATTCTTCCCCCGCTCAGGTAGCACAGGCCGCACCCGGGTGTCAACCAATCAAGAAAACAAGGGTCCCGGTTTGAGCGGGTTCAGAAACAGTGATCGTGCGTCCGTTGCAGGAATTCAGGCGTGATTCGGATAAGCGGACGCCGAGCCAATGGCAGAACCAACGTTGCCCGTCACGCGGCTCCACGAAGGGCGCCATGAAGGTTCTTCAAGACAGCAAGTCGCGCTGGCCCGACAGGCGGGCGTCACGGTCACGGGCGAAACGCTGGATGGCCGCGAAGATCGACTCGGGATCGAGGTGAGCCTCGGCGATGACGTCCGGTTCCAGGCCCCCAGTCCGCCATTGATCGTCCCAATCCGAGGTCAGCGAGTAGGCGTCGGTCAGCGGCCCCAGGTTTCGAATGGGCCACACGCGCCGCGTCCCGGTGCTCACCACCATGAGATCGTAACAGGCTTCGGGAGGAAGCACGGAACGGCGATACTCTTCCGGCTGCCGGTCGAAGAGTTCCTCGCTGACGGCGGCGACGATTTTGACGTTCAATCCCGCTTGATCCAGGCGCGGCAACAGGCTGACGAGATTGACGGTGGAACTCGAACCCTGCACCAACACGTAGCCGGCCCGTTTCTGGCCAGGCGCGAAATCGCGAATGACATAGAGCCCTTTGGCCGCGGCCTGGAGCGAGGGATCGGCGAAGGTGCTGCGGTCGGCCACGCGGAAATCGGGCCGGGCGACCTCGATCGAAATGATGCCCACTTTCGGCTCGCGAGCGGCAATCTCGGCGGCGGCAAAATAGCCCGGCGCCACATCGTTGAAGTCCCAGAAATTCAGGTGAATGCTTTGACCGCGCGGAAGGAGCTTCCATACCTGGGTCGCAAAGATTCCAAAGTGGGTGCGGGCATCGGCAGCCGTCTCCGGCCCGGAATGAGCGGCGAGAATGTGCAGAACGCCCATGCGGAAGCGGCTGTCCTGATTCTGCTGGCTCCAAACGCGAGCCGGGGTATACATGAGCGGCGTAAACGCGCCGTAGGTGCCGCTCATGGCCCATACGCCGGCGAACATATCGGGATCAACGCTGGCGCTCTGACTCACCAGGCCGATGGCTGTCGACACGTTGCCCGCTTCCTGGATGGCGGCTTTCAGGCGCGTTCCCAGCGGATTGGTGAGCGGATTGTAGTGGCCCCACAAGCTGCCGTGCTCCATGTTGATGGACTCGGAAAGGTCGGCGGCAATCGTGAAGAAGCGGTTCCCGGTGACGTAGTTCATCCATTTGATGACTTCGGAGATCGCCCGCCGCGTTCCGGCCATCTCGCCGGGCTTGCGGAAAAGGGTGATCGCGACTTGCTTTTCCGCGCCGGAGACCGGATTCGTGACGGCGACCTTTTGCGGCTCGGTGGGAAGATTGGCGACGCGGAGGCGCTCGTCGAGGAAGGGATCGCGATGAACGTCGAGACGCAGAGGGAAATCGTTCCTGACGGTGTCGCCGATCGCGACCAGCCGGTCAGCGAGCCAGTCGCCCAGACCGTCGCGGTCGAGCAGGGACATGACGATATCGATGTTGGTTTTGAACTGAATCAGCCTCTGGCGGGGATCGGTGACCGGGCCCTGACGAATGCCCTCGAAGGTGACGCCATAATGCTTCTCGAAGGTGCTTGCCAGGGCCACGAAATAATCCGAGTTCATCTTCAACGAGTAAGGGTGGCTTGGATAGCTGATGAGCTGATCCATTCCGGCGACCTTGCCTTCGGCAGCGCCCGGCCAATACCCCTTGGTGGTATTGCCAATGACGATGAACGGGCGGCGATCGCTTTCATCCCAATCTTCCATGGTCTTGAGGGCGGCAATGATCTGGCTGTAATCATTGCCATCCGGCAGCGTCAAGACGTTCCAACCGTATGAAGTCCATTGGTCCACGAGGCGGTAGCCATCAAATTTGCTGTCAACCACGCCTCCGACCAGCCTGTCGTCAATACCCGCGTTGTTGTAAGACAACAGAATGCGAAGGCGCTTGCCCACCTGCAGCGCCAGAGCCTGGGTTTTGAGTTCCTGCGCGTGCCCTTCGGTCAATGCAAACTCGCCCTCGAGCGCAATCACTTTCAAGGAACCGGGAGCGCCGGCGACGTCCCAGAATGCGGCTTTGCCTGCCGAGGCAGCGATGCCAACTCCCGAGGGGCCGCCGTTCACGTCGTTCGTCGCATCGGTGCTTTCCGCGTGGCCGGCGAGCGACCTGATGCCGCGCGCCTTGGCCTGGGCGAACAAGGGATGGTCAACCAAACCGTAATCCTGAAGGAGGTGCTTCAAAACGGCGGCGCCGCGGCGGAATCCGAGGGCATCAACCGGCAAGATAGCCACATTCGGGTCGACGTAGTAGCGGCGATCGCCGGTCGCCTTGAATTTCCGCTCAAGCGCTTGCCCCATGATCATCCACAGGGCATAGCCGGTGGGGATATTGTGCCCGCCCGCCAACATGAACTTGTCGCAAAAGGGGTGCTTCGGGCGGCGGTAGTCGTAGCGCAATCCTCCCAGCTCCGGCCCCGCCAGGTGTGCCGCGACGTTGTAGGGCGTGTAGGCCAGCGGCCCACCGAAGTGGCCCGTCTGCGCGTAGTTGCCGAGCAGCACGAGCGTCATACACGTCATGTAACCAATGTCTTCCAAAGCCCCGGGGCGGCCGATGCGCGCGTCCAATTGCTCAACCGGCGACGGCGCCGAATACGCGTGCGACACCACAGTTTTCCTCCAAAGTGTGGATCCAAACCCGACGGAACGCATGATAGACGAATTGCGCTTGCCCGTAAACTCCGCGCCGGAAAGAGACAAGAAAAATCGTGACACGATTCCGGATTGCGTACGCTCTGGATGCGGCTGCGGCACATGCCGGGCTAAAGCCCGGCGCTACACCCGGCGCTACACAAGATGGGCGCTGGGACCGAGGAGGGGGTTGTGCGACGCTTCCGCTGGAAGCTATCGTCTCGCCGCTACGCGGAGGGGATGGGGATGGCGACGGAACGCATGATAGACGAATTGCGCTTGCCCGTAAACTCCGCGCCGGAAAGAGACAGGAAAAATCGGACAAGAAAAATCGTGACACGATTCCGGACCGCGTGCGTTCGGGATGCGGCTGCGGCACACGCCGGGCTAAAGGCCGGCGCTACACAAGACGGGCGCTGGGGCCGAGGAGGGGGTTGTGCGACGCTTCCGCTGGAAGCTATCGTCTCGCCGCTAGGCGGAGGGGATGGCGACGGCGACGGGCAAAACTCAGGAGATTTTTGGCTGCGCCAGGGCGAAAAACGAATTCCTGGAGCAGGCGAACGCCCATATGCACGCCGGTCTCGACGCCGAAGTTCTCGAAGATCAAGCCCACGCCGCGATCCCGCGGGGGATAGTAAAGGTTGGAAATCGCCGACGAGGCCAGGTCGCCTCCCAGGCTCGAGTAGTTCGGTTGCCAATGGCCGTTGTCTCCCTTGGCGATGAATACGGCGGATAGCGCGTGGAGCACTCGCGAGAATTTGCTGCCCGTGGCCTGGTAGAAGTAGCGCGGGTCCTGGTGCAGAACGATCGGCAGGATCGCACCGCCAATCATGATGTCCGTGATCTGGTTGTAGTAGTTTGTGCTGAATCGCTGGCCGAAGCCCTCCGCCCCGTCCTCGTAACTGAGGCCGCCTCCGGCCTGCCCGACCCCCGCAAGCAAGCCCACACCGGCGACGGTAATCGGGTCCGTGAGATCCTTCAGGGCCAGGGTGAACTTCAGCTTGGGAGTAAGCGGCGCGGGATGGGATTCAAAGGCCTCGTAGAAATTGGGGATGACGCCCAGTCCCCGCTGTTTCAACTCTGTCCGGACTTGTTCGGTGGCGATCTGTCTGGTGGTTTCAGGGCTTACGATAACGGTGGTTCGGAGTTCCTCAAGGTGAAGCTTGATGTCCGTGAGGATATCGGGCTCGCCTGGCTGGAGGGTGACAGAGGATTTCCACTTCGCGAATCCCTCGGCGCTGACGGTGACGTGAAAAGGGATTCCGGACAGGATGTCGTCGATTTCGAAGAAGCCATCGCCGTTTGTCGTGGCCGTCCGGCGCTGGCCCGGAACAGCGCCCTGGAGGGTTACCGTAGCGCCAGGGACCGGCTCGCCGTTCACGTCGGTTACGGTGCCCATGATGGCCGCCGATTGCGGGACGGAGCTTGTTTGTCCGCTGGCTCGCTGTTGCACCGGCGAAGGGAGCGGCCCTTGGGTTTGCAGTGGCGCAGGTTCCTGCACATTTTGGGCGCTGGATCCTTGGACGCGCGAGTTCGGCGTGGATGGCGTGGCTGCTTGTCCGTACACCCGCAGGGAGGCAAAAGCAACAAACAGGAACAGGCACGCGAGGGAGGAACGCACTCGCGCCGCGGTTCGTGCGCCGGTCCCCGAAGGGAGGCACGATCGCTCGGAAGCATGACGCGCGGCAAGGGTGGGGCGAAACAAGTACATGACTACCTCGGGCGCGCCGCCAGGACCGACGCGTTGTCTTACCGGGCATGTGATGCCCCGCGGCGTTCCTTTAGTTGCCAACTGGGTTTTGGGAAGGCAGCGCCAAGCAGCTATGAGGCGGCGGCGAGGGCGCAGGAGTTTTTCGCTAGAAGCCATTGCAAAGCTCAGCAAGGTTCAGTGGAACAGCCGGATTTTCCGATCTCACCGCGTTGGCGTCCGCGTGCTCCGCGCCGAGCGCTCGAGGGGGCGGCGTCTCGCTCAAGCTTCGTTGCAATCAGCGGCGCGCATGAGCGACAGCCGGCGCACGCATGAGCCGGTTGAAGGTAGCCCGCGAAATTCGCAGGTTTTGGCAGATGGCCTCGGGCGAAGCGCCGGGCGCTTTTTCCTGCGCGATTTTACAAGACAATTCCTCTTCTCGCGCGAGGACGTCGCGGTAAAAGCCGACCAATTGCCGCGTTGCGGCGGGCCAGCCCCACTTTTCCACGTCGAGGTGGGCGTTTCGCCGGATGGTTTCGCGGTGCGCGGAATCGTTCAGCAGCCGCCGGATGGCGACAACAGCGCCGCTCAGATCGGTCGGGTCATAAAGGTGACCGGTAACTCCATCCTGGACGACGTCCAGAATTCCGCCCTCGGCGGCGGCGACGACAGGCAAACCGGCAGCCATCGCTTCGAGCAAGACCAGCCCCAGCGTCTCTGTCCGCGACGGCAAAAAGAAAACATCGGCGGAAGCGAAGGCAGCAGCTAAATCCGGCCCTTTCACGAAACCCACAAAATTTGTCGGCGTTCCGGCAAAGTGCTGTTCGAGCTTCGAGCGATGCGGACCATCGCCAACGAGGGCCAAACGAAGGCCGGGAATCGCCTGCAGAATCCCGCGACACTGCTCGATTTCCTTTTCCGCCGAGAGACGACCGACGTACAAAAGCAGCTTGTCTTGCGGATGGCCCTGGGTAAGCTTCGCGCGCATCTCGTGCGAAGCGTGTTGCGGATGAAAGGCTTCGGTGTCGATTCCGCGCTGCCAGAGCTCGACCCTCAGAATGCCTCGCTCGCACAGCAACTCCCGCATCACGTTCGATGTCACGAGCACCAAATCCGCGCGGTTGTATGCGCTCCTGACGGCACGCCACATCGCCGGCTCGAGGACGCCGAGACCGTAGTAGGAGAGCCATTTGTGGAGTTGGGCATGGTGCGAGACCACCAGAGGCACGCGCAACACCGAGCTGTAGTGGAACGCGGACGCGCCGATCAGCACGGGGTGAAGGGCGTGGATCAGGTGAGGCCGGAATGCCGCCAGCGTTCTGCCAATGGAAGGCCGCGGGATGGCCACCTTTTGTTCGGGGTAAAGCGGAAAGGGAAATCCCGGCACACCATGGATACGCGCACCCTCGAACTCCTCGATACCGCCATCGGGAGCGATGACGAGCACCTCGTGCCCCAGCCCGCGGAGCTGGCGGATCGTCTGAGAAAGGCGAGTAACGGTGCCGTCGATCCTCGGGAGGAAGGTCTCGGTGAAGAAAGCAATGCGCAAGGTTCCGGGTCCAGCCGCGGTCTTCTGCTGGGCGTGGAGTATCTCAGTCAAATTACGACCTCTCGAACCCTGACTCAACTTCAAGCCTGCGGCCTAGTAAAGTGCCTGGCAAATGCCGTTACGCATAGGCCGGCCTTCAACGCGGCATATGCCGAGCTAAAGCTCGGCGCTACATCAGATTTGAAAACGTATGGTTGCCAGTGAAGATCAATTTGCTTCTTTCAGGGTAATTGTAGCCTCGCTGCCATAATCGGGGCCTCCCAGCGCCAGGAAGCGGCGAAGTACCGGGCGAACAAAATCGCTTCCTAGAACAATCACGGTACTCACAATGGGCGGCAACCATCGCGGCGTGCCGTTGCCCCTATCCCAGTAGAAAGACAGCGGGTGCCAGCTGTAGCCCTCCACGTTGGCAAACACACGGTCGGAGAATCGGCGCTGCCCATCCGTGTGGTGCGGATAACTCCGGAGGACATCGGCCGCCGTCGCCAGTTCGCGAAGGCGGACCGGTTCGTTGTAGGAGGGCAGCAGCAACACGTCGTTACAGCGCTTGCTTCGGATTTGAGAGACAAAATCGCCCCAGGTATCGGCGGGAGTCAGATTCAACACCGTGTTGGGCCGGCGCCCGTGGCGGTCGCCACCCGCTACGACGGGGAAATCGTACTCCTCCGCCAAGCGCAGGGCATCCTGGTTTTCGTTCCAGGGACGCATGCCGTTGATTTCAACCGCGTGAATCCAGGGGCGCAACCGGGCGATGAATTTCCGCAGCGTGGCCCAGTGCTCGGTGGCGCCCACGCGCACAAAATTGCAGCAGGGATGGTTGAGGACCAGTAAAGTTTCCGGCGAGCTGTCGAGAAAAGCGAACAGGTCATTCAGCCTCGGTTCCAGCGGCTCCGAGGTGTAACGGGAAAGCTCCGCCGTGATCTGAACCGCACGGGCCGGAGGGAGATTATGAACGCCCATATGGAAAGCGTTGCCACCGAAAGGAACGGTCCATTCGAGGGAAAGCGGCGTCCAATCCGTAGCCGGCAGCCCCTGCAATGACAGGGGGCCGGCGATGGTGTCGTGATCGGTGATGGATACGAGCGCCGCCAGGCCCAGCTTCTTCTCGATCTGCGATTTCTCCGAGGCGAGCACCATGCTTGCCGTGAGCGGAGGCGTCCAATAGGCTCGTCCGAAGTCCACCGGCTTGCCATTCCGCTGCTCGTACTGCTTCATCTTCTGCTGCATCAAGCGGCTGACGACTGGAATGTGGTGGAATTCGATATAGCGGGGCAGGAAGTCGAGGGACTCCCTGGATTGGTTGGTGTGGCTGTGCAAGGATACCGCCGTGCGGAACTGTGATCGGAGCTTGGTGTTCTTTACGTCGCGATGAACCTGTGTCTCGGCGCGATTCAATTGGCCCTCCCCCTTGGCTGCGCGTTGCCGCCCTTTGGCCGGCGTCGATACGGACCTCTATTTGATGCGAGAAATCCCTGAATCTGGCGAACATGCTCCGGGAGCGGAACTTGCTCTCCCGGCAGAAGATGACCGTGGAGGCCCGCGACCAACCCGGCGGCAGCGCCGTGGGTTATGAGGCGGCGGCGAGGGCGGAGAGAGCGCGGTCGATTTCTTCCAGCTCGGATTCGCTGAAGCGGAAATCGGCGGCGCCGGCGATTTCGTTCACCTGCTCGGGCCGCCGCGCGCCGACGATTGCGCCGGTGACCGCCGGATGGCGCACCGTCCAGGCAATGGCAAGCTGAGCGGGCGTGCGGCCGTGGCGTTGGCCAATGGCGCGGAGCTTCTCGACCAGGCGCAGATTTTGCGCCAGTTTGGGTTCCTGGAAATCCGGATTCCTGGTCTTGCGCCAGTCGTCGCCGGGCAGCGCGGCGATGCGTTCGCGGGTCATCTTGCCGCTCAGCAGCCCGTTCTGCATGGGCGAATAGACGATCACGCCGATATTGTGGCGCTCGCAATAGGGCAGGATTTCGGCTTCGATTTCGCGGCGAATCAACGAATAGGGCGGCTGGAGGCTGCTGACCGGCGCGATCCTCGCAATCCGTTCGAGCTGCGGGACGGAAAAGTTGGAAACGCCGATGAAGCGCACCTTTCCCTGCTTCCGGAGATCGGCCAGCGTGCTCCAGGCTTCCTCGATGCCGGGCGCGGGTCCGCCGGCTTCCTCGGGCGGCAATGCGGGCCAGTGGATCTGGTAAAGGTCGATGGCGTCCATTTTGAGCCGGCGGAGGCTATCTTCCGCTTCGCGGCGGAGGGACGCGGGACTGAGATTGTGCGAGATGACGCCGCTCTCATCCCACACCATGCTGCACTTGGTGAAGACGTAGGGCCGCCGCGAGGGCGGAATTCCACGCAGCGCGCGGGCCACGATTTCTTCCGAGTGGCCCAGCCCGTAGCCGGCCGCGGTGTCGATCCAGTTCACTCCCAAATCGATGGCGCGATGAATGGCCGCAACGGAATCGGCGTCGTCCTGCTCGCCCCAACTGAACTGCCATTTGCCGCCGCCAAGCGCCCAGGAACCGAAACCGATTGCCGAAATTTGAAAAGAGGTGTTGCCGAGCTGTCTGGTCTTCATCTTCGTCCCTCCTGGCTGGCTCTGTTTCGAATGGATGCGGCGCCCAGGCCGGAAGTTTCGGAAGCTTCACCGGCGATGCCTGTCGACGCGCAAAGATTGTGAATAGGCGCGCGATACACTATATTGCTGCTACGGTGCCATGACCCAAAGACGGATCAATCCGGAAGCGATTCAGGAACTCGAGCGGATCGTGGGGCGCGAGCAGGTGCTGACCGATCCGACAGAGTTGCGGCTCTACGAATATGACGGCTCGGTGGAAACCGGCCGGCCCGATTGCGTGGTTTTCCCGGCCAACAAGGGCGAGGTGGTGGCGATTGCGCGCTGGGCCAACCGGCATGGCGTGCCGATGGTCGGCCGCGGCGCGGGCACGGGGCTTTCCGGCGGGGCGCTGGCGCGCGAAGGCGGCGTCCAGGTGGTCTTTTCGCGGATGAACCATATCCTGGCCATCGATTACGAAAACCGGCGCGCGGTGGTCGAGCCGGGGGTGGTGAATATGGACCTTTCGCGGGCGGTGGCCCACGCCGGGCTCCATTACGCGCCCGATCCCTCGAGCCAGAAGGCCTGCACGATCGGCGGCAACGTTGCGGAAAACGCCGGCGGACCGCACACGCTGCGCTACGGGGTCACCACGAACCACGTCGTCGCGCTCGAGGTCGTTCTTCCCGATGGCGAGTTGGTCCGCATCGGCGGCGCGGCGCCCGATCCGACCGGATACGACCTGGTGGGGCTTTTCGTCGGATCGGAAGGAACGCTGGGGCTGGTGGTGGAAGCGACGGTGAAGCTGACGCGGCTGCCTGAGACGGTGAAGACGCTGCTCGCCGTCTTCGAGACGGCCGACGACGCCACGGAAACCGTTGCCGCGCTCACCGCGGGCGGCATCACGCCCGCCGCGTGCGAAATGATGGACGGCTGGACGATCCGCATCGTCGAGTCGTGGATTCACGCGGGCCTGCCCACCGATGCCGGAGCGCTGCTGCTGATCGAAGTCGACGGCGCGCGCGAGGCGGCCGAGGAACAGGCCGCGGCGATGACCGAGATTTGCGGGCGCAATCGCGCCCGCGAGGTGCGCGTGGCGCGCGACGAACGCGAGCGCGAAGCGCTCTGGAAAGGACGCAAGAACGCCTTTGGCGCGCTCGGCCGCGTGGCGCCCGATTCCTATGTGCAAGACGGCGTGATTCCCCGGACGCGGCTGCCGGAAGCCCTGCGCCGGATCGGCGAGATCGGGCGCAAGCACGGCTTCGAGGTCGGCAACGTGTTTCACGCCGGCGACGGCAACCTGCACCCGATGCTCTGCTTCGACAGCCGCGAGCCCGGCCAATTCGAACGGGTCATCGAGACTGCCCGGGAGATCATCACGCTGTGCATCGAGATGGGCGGAACGATCACGGGCGAACACGGCGTCGGCATGGAGAAAGACCGGCTGATGCCGCTACTCTTCAGCGAAGCCGATCTCACACTGATGAGGTGCGTGCGCGAGGCCTTCAATCCTTTGGGCCTGCTGAATCCCGGCAAGGTCCTTCCCAGCGGCAAGGGCTGCGGCGAAATTCGCGTTCTGTCCACGATGTCCCAGGCCGGGCGGGCGGAATCGGGTGGCACGGCGGGCCGCTCTTCAGGCAAGTCACAACCATGAGCGCGATTGGGGAAAAGCTGCTCGGCACGCTTACCGGGATTGCCGGCGAGGAAAACACCAGCGTCAACGCGCCCGATATCGCGCGGTACGTCGTCGACGGGCTGGCGCCGCAGGTGGTGGTGCGGCCTGGGAGCGCGGAGGAAATCGCGGAAATTTTCCGACTCTGCGCCGCGGACAAGCTCGCGGTGATTCCGGCCGGCTCCGGAACGAAGCTGCGCATGGGCGGGCCGCCGACACGCTACGACGTCGCGCTGGTCCTGACACGGATGGCGCGCGTTCACGCTTACGATGCCGGCGATCTCACCTTGAGCGTCGGGCCCGGCGCGCGGCTGGCCGACCTCGCTACCCTGCTTGAAAAGCAGCGGCAATTCCTTCCGCTGGCCGTTCCCTTCGCGGCGAAGGCCACAATCGGCGGCACGGTGGCGAGCGGAATCGATTCCCCGCTCCGCCAAGGCTATGGGACGACGCGCGATTTCCTGCTCGGCGCCGAGTTCGTCACCGGCACGGCGACCATCGCCAAGAGCGGCGGCCGCGTGGTGAAAAACGTGGCGGGGTACGACCTGCACAAGCTGTTCATCGGCTCGCTCGGCACGCTCGGCGTGCTCACGCGGCTGAATTTCAAGACGTTTCCGCTGCCGGAATCGAGCCGCATGTTTCTGGTTTCGTTCGCGGGCGCTTCCGGCGCGCTCGACCTGGTGGAGCGCATCGTCCGGTCGCCGATTGAGCCGTCGTCACTCGATATCCTGAGCCCGTCGCTCGCGCAGCTCTTCGGCGGCCGCGCGCCTTCCACGGATCCGGGGCTGGCGCCAATCGATTCGTGGCTGCCGTCGCCGGAATGGGTGGTGGCGGCCGGGTTTGGCGGCGGCAGCGCGGCCTTGCAGCAGCGCGTTGCCGACGAGATGGCCCGCATGGCCGCGGAAGCCAAGGCGAGCGGCACGGTCCTGCTTGATGACAAGAAGCGGCCGGCGTTTTGGGGGCAGCTGCGGGAAGCAGTTCCGCTGCTCCTCGATGCTTCCCCGGGCGCCACAATCCTTCGCATCGGCGTCCTGCCAAAATGCATGGGAGAGATCTTTACCGCGGCGCAAAGCAGCGCCGAGCGGCACGGGTTGCCGCTGGCGATTCTCGCCCGTGCAGCCGGGGCCATTTACGCCGCGTTCCTGCCGGAAAAAGTAGACGAGGACACGCTCGGCCGGCTGGCGCTCGCGGCCAATGAAATGAGCGAAGCCGCCGCGGCCGCGCCCGGCTTCAGCTCCATTCTTTATTGCCCGGCACAGCTCAAGGGGAAGACCACCGTCTGGGGCCGCGAGCGGGCCGATCTCGGGCTGATGCGGAAAGTGAAGCAGGTGTTCGATCCCGAGGGCATCCTGAGCCCCGGGCGATTCGTCGGAGGGATTTGACGGTGGCGACGGTGGAAACGGAAGGGCAAACGACACCGGCCGCCGGAGAACCGGACCGGGCCGATTACCGCGATTACGCGCGCTGCGTGCATTGCGGCCTCTGCCTGAACCACTGCCCCACCTATCGGCTGTGGGGCCGCGAGGCGGATTCGCCGCGCGGGCGCATCCGGCAGATGATCCTGGTCGATCAGGGCGAGATCAAGATCGACGAGGCATTCGTGACGCACATCGACCGCTGCCTCGATTGCCGCGCCTGCCAGACGGTGTGCCCTTCGGGCGTCGAATACGGCAAGCTGGTGGAACTCGCGCGCGGGCGAATCGAGCGGAATTACAGCCGGCCAACGACCGAGCGGCTGCTGCGCAACCTCTTCTATCGAAAATTGCTGCCGCATCCCGGGCGCATGGCGGCGCTGGGGCGCCTGGTGCGCTTTTCCCAGCGCTCCGGGCTCGAGCGGCTGGCGGGCGGGCTCGGCCTGCTGCGCGCGCTTGGGCTCGAAAAACGCGCCGAGCTGATGCCGCCAATCGACTCGCAATTTTTCTCGACGAAAGAGACGCGGACGTTTCCGGCCCGGGGCGAGCGGCGGGCGCGCGTGGCTTTCTTTGCCGGCTGCATCGCCCGGATGACGTTTTCCGCGCTGAACGAGGCGACCATCCGCGTGCTGCAGGCGAATGGCTGCGAAGTGGTGGTGCCGAGCGGGCAATGGTGCTGCGGGGCGCTGGCCGTGCACGCCGGTTTCCGCGACGTGGCTCGCGATCTGGCGCGGCGGAATCTGGACGTTTTCCTTTCCGAGGAGTTCGACGCGATCGTCACGAATGCCGCCGGTTGCGGTTCGACGCTGAAGGAATATGGCTTGCTCTTCGGGCCGGAAAGCACGGAGCACGAACGGGCGGAAACCTTCTCTCAACGCGTGCGGGACGTCACCGAGTTTCTCGACCAGATCGGGCTTGCCGCGCCGCTGCAATCACTGCCCGTGCGCGTCACCTACCAGGATTCCTGCCACCTGCTCCACGGACAAAAAGTGAGCGAAGCGCCGCGGCGGCTGATCGAGGCTGTCCCCGGCGTGGATTTGGTGGAAATGGCGTTCGCCGACCAGTGCTGCGGCTCCGCCGGCGTCTACAACGTCACCGAGACCGACACGGCGATGGAACTGCTTCGGCTGAAGATGGAAAACGCCAAGGCCACCGGGGCGACCGCGATCATCACCGCGAATCCCGGCTGCCTGCTGCAACTGCGCGCGGGAGCGAAACTCGCCTCGACAGGGCAGGAAGTGCTGCACGTTGTGGAGCTGCTGGACCGCGCCACACAAAAGCCTTAGCCCGCACATCTCACAAGGTGCGTCCAGGCAGCGGTAGGCGGGCTTGTCGCGCACGGGTCAACCCAGGAGGGATTTCAGCCAGATGGCCATAGCGCCCAGGCCGAAGAGACTGAAGGCCACGCCACCGATTCGCAATTCCCAGGTCAGCGCAAAGACTAGGTCTTGCGGAACGAGTGGGTGATCCATCCACCTCTGGAACGTCCGAACCACCCAATCGCTGGCGTGAAAGAGGATGACGTATCCCGCGGAAAGACCGAGTGCCGCCGGAAAAACCAGCCAGTACAACTTCACCGTGCCCGAGGCCGCCTGGATCAAGGTCGGAGACCAAGCCACCGTGCCCGCCGCAAGCGCCAACCCCATGGCAAGGCCGCACAGGCCGAGCACGCGAATCTGGGCGAGCGCGCCTTTCACCGAGCGCGGCAGGAAGCTGGGCAAATTGCCGCCCGCGGCAAACACTTCGCAGACGGCGGCAAAGCGCCGCGGTCCAGCCAGCATCCAGACGCCGGTGATGGCCAGCAGCAGCGACAAGGCGAGAAACCCCACGATCATCAAGTACGAACCCATGTCACAGCACTCCACACGACAGGGAAGCTGGATGAAGTTTAAGAAGCGAGAGCGCCAAGGTACACAAAAAGTTAATAGATGTTGCCTTAGGAAGAAACAGGCGGGAATCCAGCGGTCTCAGCCGCTTTGCCGGGCCGATTCGGTTCGCGTTACCGTTCGCCGATCAGGTAGCGGCAACCACTCGGCCCCATACGGGCCGAATGCACTACCCCCGCTGGAACATCGATCCGCTCACCGGCGTGATACGTGGCACTCTGGCCGTCCATCACGAGGGTCATCTCGCCGTCGAGGATGATATGGGCGGTTTCGGTGGGGTGGGTGTGGTCGGGATAGTAGGCATGCGGGCCGTCCTGCCAGACGTAAGTGTGGCCGAAGCCTTCGCTGCGGAGCTGCTGTTCGAGCGCCTTCAATTCCATGGGTGTCCCCTCACCAGATTGTACAGGGCAAGACGCGCTTGGGGGCGCCTCTGGGCGGGGAGATTTGGCGCCCCCAAGCTTATGCTTCCCCACGGGAGGGGTAGTCGCCGCGAGGAACTTTTACGGAAAATCGGGCGGCCGGTGGCCCCGGCGCCGCGCCATGCGCCGGCGAAACGGCGGGCGCTGTTCCACGGTATAGCCCGCCGGCACGACGAAGAGCGATTCCGGCGGATTGGAAAGCCGGATGTGCGTCAACCGGAAAACGGTAGTGCCGAAGCGGGGATCGACGCGCTTGAGCAGGATCGTCGTCTGCAGCCGCGGCGAATACCAGCGCTCGGTGGTGATCACGATCGGCATTTCATTTCCGATCTGGCCGGCGGGAATCGTCCGCACGGTGCGCATGCCCTTCACCTGCAGTCCCTCCATTGTTTTTACGCCCAGCGACTCGATGCGGACTTCTTTCCGGAATCTGCTCCAGAAGCGGTTGCGCCGGTCGCGGCGCAGCACCGTTTTCCATTTCGGCGGCGGGGGCATTTCAAAGGCGGTCTTCCTGTTTTCGTCGAGCGTGTAAATCTTGCCCGCCACCGGATCGTCGATGAAGACGAGGTGCGGCGGTTTGCCGGCCGCAGTCCATGGGCCGATATTCGCCAGTGTCATTTCGCGGCGGGTGCGGCCCTGGCTGTCGCGGGCGAACATACCGGTCGATTTCCGGTCGATGCGGTTGCCGTCGGCGAGCACTTGTATCGTTTCGCGGACCACGTCGGCCGAAAACGGCGCGCCTTTCACCACCTTGGCGTTCATGGCCGAAAGCGGCGCGACGAAGGAGAAAATTCCGCGCATCGGACCCGGCCGGGGATGGAAACTGCCCGGCGGCGGAGGCGGCGGCGCGTTTTTCTGAGGTGGCGCGGCTTGCGCCCGCGCGCCGGCAGCCATGGCCAGGGCGAAAATGGCCACTGCCGCCCAGCTCAACGCCGCGCACCCGGCGACCCTCACCAGCCCGGAACGATCCGCCATACGCCACTCATGCCGCTTCATTTCTTCGACTCCTACGGTCGTCGTGTACCAGTGACCCGCAGGGGCATGGTGGGACATGCCCCTACCACCCACCAACACAACTCCGAAAATTCCATTCCGTCCAGGGCCGCCAGCTCCGCCGTCCGCGCTGCGCTTCCGCGGCGTCATTGCACAATCCGCACCGCGCGTGGCCAGCCGTCTTCACCCAAAACCAGATCGGCCTGCACGGTCCCCTGACTTGGTATCTCGTTCACGGGATAGCCCAGCTCCGCCAGCGAAGAACGCGGCAGACGCACGCGCACGATCACGGCCGCGCCGCCCGGCCCCAGGCTGCCGGCATACGGCACCGGAACGAAGCCCGAAGTCAGGCTCGATTGCGACGAGGGGACCGGAGATTCCGCCGATTCGTTGGCCGCCGCCTGCACCACGGTCGCTGCCGGTGCAGCCGCACTGCCCCGGACCGCAGTGGGGGCGCCACGGTCCGGGGCACGACTCACCAACACGACCAAGACACATGCAGCCAACACAACTCCCGCGCCGGCCCAGGCGGCTGCCAGCCGCCATCCGAACTTCCCGCGGCCAGCAGCATGGCCGCGCGCGGCGGTTTCCCGGCGGAAGGCATTGAGCAGAGACGTCTCCAACGCCGGTGGCGCTTCCAGGCGCCGGCCCTCGGCCGAAGCCGTCTGCAGCAATTTCGCCAGATTTTGCGCTTCGGCCAGGCGGAGGCCGCAGGAGGGACAATTTTGCGCATGCTCACGGGCGATGGCCGCCAGGGAGGGATCCAGTTCCCTCTGGCTCGCCAGATCGTGAACGATAGCCGCGAATTCCCCGCACTTCATCGCCTCACCTCGTATCGAAAGCGCGCGTGGCCGAAAAGGGCAGCACCGGCCGCGGCGCCAGGGTCGAGCGCAGCTTTTCCGCCAGCATTTCCCGCGCGCGGTTCAGCCGCGACCGGACGGTCCCCACCGGGCAATGGAGCATGGCCGCCGCCTGCCCGTACTCCATTTCCTCGAGGTCGCAAAGCGTGACGACTTCGCGATACCGTTCGGGCAGGCTGAGCACCGCGCGGCGAACCTGCTCGGTGAGTTCGGCGCGAAACAGGCCGTCGGCCAGATCGGCGCCCTGGGGAGCGACGGCGGGAAAGCCTCGCCGCGCCAGCCCATCCAGCCCGTCTTCCGGCAGGCCCTGATAGCGGCCTTCGGTATCAAGCAGGCGGTGCACGTGGTTGCGCGCGATGCCGAAGAGGAAAGCGGCCAATTCGCCGCGTTGGGGATCGAATTTCCCGACTTCTCGAATGAGCACCATAAACGCTTCCTGCACAACCTCTTCGGCGGCCTCCGGGCGTCCGGTCATGTGGAGCGCGTAGCGGTAAAGCGGCCTCTGGTGGCGGCGATAGAGTTCGCGGAAAGCTTCCTCGTCACCCGCCGCCAGTCGCTCGAGCAAAACTTCTTCGCGAACCTCGGCCGCGTCGCTCATCTATTCCTATGACGCTTTCGCCTGGCCTCCAGTAACAATTCGGTTGGGCGAACGCCGCAGTTCCATTTTTTTCATGGCCAGGCGATGAAGACGGCGCCAGGGGCACGCCGCCGGCCACGCCGGAAAACCGGGGAAAGCGGCTCGCGGAAATGCCCGCGCGCAGGGATGGCCTTGACCGTGCCGGATCGCTGGCCTAGGTTTATATCCGTCCTGCAAACAAAAAGGCTTTGCCCTCACCGGGAGGATGCGATGGATGAACTGAATCATCAGGTGCTCGAGGAAAAGCCGGTCCCGCCGCCGGAGGAATTCAGCAAAAAGGCGCGCGTCGGGTCAATGGCCGAATACGAGCGGCAATACCAGCGCTCGCTGGAAGACCCGGATGGGTATTGGGGAGAGCAGGCGAAGCTGCTCGACTGGGTCGAGCCGCCGAAGAAGATTCTGGAATGGGACTTGCCCCACGCGAAGTGGTTCGTGGGCGGCAAGCTGAACGTGAGCTACAACTGCCTCGATCGCCATCTCGGGAAGCGCGGCGACAAGACGGCGATCCTGTGGGAACCGGAAGAGGGCGAGCCGGTGCCGATCAGCTACCGCGAGCTGCACGCCCGCGTCTGCCGCTTCGCCAATGCGCTGCGCTCGCTCGGCGTCGGCGCAGGCGATCCGGTGGCCGTCTATCTGCCCATGATTCCGGACCTGGCGGTGGTGCTGCTGGCCTGCGCGCGGATTGGCGCGGTGCATTCGGTGGTGTTCGGCGGATTCAGCTCGGTGGCGCTGGCCGACCGGATCCGCGACTGCAACGCCAAGGTGCTGGTGACGGCCGATGGCGGATACCGGCGCGGGCGCGTGGTGCCGCTCAAGGCGACCGCCGATCAGGCGCTCGAGAGCTGCCCTTCGGTGCATTCTGTGGTGGTGGTGCGCCGCACCGGCGAGCCGGTGAATTGGAAGCAGGGGCGCGACCTCTGGTTCCACGAACTTTCCGACAAGGCTTCGGCCGATTGCCCAGCCGCGCCGTTCGATTCCGAGCATCCGCTCTATATCCTCTATACCAGCGGGACCACGGGAAAGCCGAAAGGCGTGCAGCACACCTCGGCCGGATACCTGCTGCAGTGCGCCTGGTCGATGCAGCTCATCTTCGATCTGCGCGAGGACGACATCTATTGGTGCACCGCCGACATCGGCTGGGTGACCGGCCACAGCTACATCGTCTATGGGCCGCTGGCCAATGGCGCGACCGTGGTGATGTACGAGGGCGCGCCCGACCATCCAGCGAAAGACCGCTTCTGGCAGATCGTCGAGCGCCACCGCGTTTCGATTCTCTACACTTCCCCGACCGCGATCCGCGCCTTCATGGCCTGGGGCCGGCAGTGGGTCGACAAACACGACCTGAGCAGCCTGCGGCTGATCGGGAGCGTCGGCGAACCGATCAATCCGGCGGCGTGGAAATGGTATTCGGAGACGGTTGGAAAGAATCGCTGCCCGATCGTCGATACCTGGTGGCAAACGGAAACGGGCTCGATCCTGATTTCGCCGCTGCCCGGCGCGACGCCGACCAAGCCCGGCTCGGCCACCAAGCCGATGCCCGGCATCGTGCCGCGCGTGGTGGATCTGCGGGGCGAGCCGGCCAAGCCGGGCGAAACCGGCTACCTGGTAATCGAGCGGCCCTGGCCGAGCATGCTCCGCACGATCTACGGCGACGATGAGCGTTTCCGGCGCGAATACTGGGGCCGCATTCCGGGCGTCTATTTCACCGGCGACGCCGCGCAATGCGACCGGGACGGGTATTTCTGGATCCTGGGCCGGGTCGACGACGTGATCAAGGTGGCCGGCCACCGGCTCAGCACGATGGAGATCGAAAGCGCATTGGTGAGCCACGACGCCGTCGCCGAAGCCGCCGTGGTCGCCCGGCCCGACGAAGTGAAGGGCGAGGCGGTGGTGGCCTTCGTCACCTTGCGCGCCAACGCGAAACCTTCGCGCGAGCTGAACGAGCAGATCAGCGAGCACGTCGCCACGACGATCGGCTCGATCGCGCGGCCGGCCGAGGTCCGCTTCGCCCAGGCGCTCCCGAAAACGCGCAGCGGCAAGATCATGCGCCGCCTGCTCCGCGAGCTGGCGCAGAAAGGCAGCGTCACCGGGGATGTGACTTCGCTCGAAGACCTCGCCGTGCTCGAGCAGCTCGCCCGCACGAAAGGGATCGAGGAGGGCTAGGGGCGACGCATGCGTCGCCCCTGCGTCGAATAGGTGCGCGTGCAACCACCCAACCCCGTTGGCTGCCCCGCCCCATGCTGGTGCCGACTACCGCGACTGCGTCCTGACGGCATGGAAAGCGGCCGGCGGAAAAAAGTGCGCTTAACGTTGAGCTAACTGGTGTAGAGTGGGCCGCCCGTGTCCAATTGCGGGGCTTGCTTTTACGTTTTCCTGGAATGCGCGACCGAGTCGCCGAAAGGAGACGTCAATGCCACTGTCGAAAAAGCTTGCGGCTGAGTTCATCGGCACGTTCGTGTTGGTTTTCGGAGGATGCGGAGCGGCGGTAGTTTCCGCGGCGTATCCGCAGTTGGGCATCGGATTTGTTGGTGTTGCACTGGCCTTCGGCCTGACTGTTCTGACGATGGTTTACGCCGTCGGACATATTTCGGGCGGGCATTTCAACCCGGCGGTCTCCGTGGGCCTCGCGGTGGGCAGGCGATTTCCTTTCAAGGAACTGATTCCGTACATCGTGGTGCAAGTTTTGGGAGCCATTCTGGCGAGCAGTGTGCTCTATGTGATTGCCAGCGGCAAGGCCGGCTTTTCGCTGAGCAACGGTTTCGCGTCCAATGGCTACGGCGCTCATTCGCCGGGCGGCTATTCGCTGCTCGCCTGCCTGGTCGCGGAAATCGTGCTCACTTTTATCTTTGTGTTTGTCATCCACGGCGCGACGGACAAACGGGCGCCGGCGGGATTCGCGGGCGTCGCGATCGGCCTGGCATTGACGCTCTGTCACCTCGTTGGGATTCCAATCACCAATACTTCGGTGAATCCCGCCCGTAGCACCGGGCCGGCGCTTTTCGTGGGCGGATGGGCAATCCACCAGTTGTGGCTCTTTTGGGTTGCGCCCATCATCGGCGGAGCGCTCGCCGGATTGGTCTATCTGGGCCTATTTGAGCAGCGGCAGGCCTGACGGCCGAATTTTTCTGAGCGAGCGGCGGCTGCCACAGTCGCCGCGCATCCTCGATCCCAACTCGTGCGAATCCTCGCCGCGCCAGCAACCGGACTGGCAGCTGCTGGTAGTGCGCCGGGTCCAATTGCCATGGCCAGCGCACGCCCCAGAAGCACAACCGATCCTGGCTGTGCCGGAGACCGTCGCGCCACTCGCGCCACATCCACGCGCAGCCGCATCCGCACATAGGACGGAACTGTTCGCCCGTCCCACAAAACATCTGCACAGCCAGGATTGGCTGTGCTACTGAAAACCAGCCCCAACGTTCCTCCATGCCCCGCCCGGACAGATTCAGGCGCATTCGCAGCAACCGATGCTGAGACGCGCGGAAACCAACATTCCAATTTGTACGCCGGCAAACGAACGTTGGGATGTTAATCGTCATCTGAAATTATGTGTATTTATGCGGGTTTGAACGCGGCGAGGAGGCCGTGGAGGCGGACACCCCGTGGATGAGGCGTCGCGCGCCTGGAAAACGGTTTGAAGGGCCGGGGGACTGGCCGCACATGAGAATTCGGCGCTGGCTTTCTGTTCTCGCGTTAATCGCGAGTTTGGGTTTGCTCTGGGGCTGTTCCAGCGGCCCCAGCGGACCGACCATTACGCCTCCGCTGGCCGTTCTTTCGGCCGGGCAGACGGCGCAATTTACGGCGAGCCAGGGCGGCACGAGCATCGGCGGCGCGACCTGGCTGGTTAACGGAATCGTAGGCGGCAATTCGGCGCTTGGGACAATCAGCAGCGATGGCTTGTACACCGCACCCAGCAAATTGCCGGCGCAAGCTGTTTTCGTGAACGTCCGCGAGGGAGCCAAGGGCCAGGGGCCCGGTCCCGCTCTTGTTCGTTTCTTTGATCCCGGCAAATTCGAAACGGGGACCGTCGCTTCCACGGAGAATCCACTCGTCGCGGCGTATTCTTTTCTGGCGCCGAAGGGGGCATCAGTCCAGGTCGAGTTCGGCCAGAGCACCCGTTATGGCTTGAAGACGTGGGCTCGGCCGGCGCCTCCGGCGGGAGGGGATGTACACATCCTGGTGGCAGGGATGCTCGCCAACTCGACTTATCACATGCGGGCCATCGTTCATCTTGCCAGCGGAACACAAGTCATGGATTCCGACCATAGCTTCACCACAGGAGCGATTCCCGCTTCGCTGCTTCCCCAGATCACGGCCAAGCAGACGAGCGGCTTCACTCCGGCTCCGGGCATCGAACTGCTCTGCCTGGCCCCGCCCGCCAAGGGGGATAAATTGACTGCCTTGGCCACGGATCTTTCCGGGCATGTTCTCTGGTACTACCATATCGGCAAAGACGAATGGCCCTTTCCCATGAAGCTTCTGCCGAACGGCCGCATGCTTCTGGTGGCCTCTCCCAATGTCAACTCGCAAGGCCAAATCTTACCGGGCACGGGCTACCTCAGTGGAGTTCGGGAAATCAACCTCGCGGGAGACGTTCTCTATCAGATCACTCTGAAGGAACTCAACGACGGTCTGGCCAAGTTCGGCGCCTCGTTTCGCGCCGAGTCTTTTCACCACGACGTTTTACAGTTGCCCAACGGTCACCTGATTTTGCTGGTGAATTACACGAAAACCATCAACAACGTGGCAGGAGTTCCGCAAGGAACACAAATGCTCGGCGACGCCCTTGTGGATTGGAAACCTGGCCAGGGCCCGGTGTGGACGTGGTCGACTTTTGACCACCTTAGCGTCGCTCGCGCGCCTTACGGCAGATATGACTGGACTCACGCCAACGCGCTGCTCTATTCGCCGGACGACGGAGATTTGCTCTTGTCCCTGCGCGACCAGAACTGGATCATCAAGATCAATTACGACGACGGAGCAGGTAACGGAAATATCCTGTGGCGACTCGGGCCGGAGGGTAATTTCACTTTGCCGTCCGGCGATGCGCCGATTGACTGGAACTACGGGCAACATGGGATGAACTTTGCCGGCCCCGGCACGTCCGGTATTTTTGATTTGACGTTCTTCAATAATGGCAATAATCGCCTAGTGAACGCGAAGAATACGGTGTGCGGTTCCTCCGGCGCCGTTCCCTGCTATAGCAGCGTGCCGATCTACCAAGTCAACGAGTATACGAAGAAGGTGCAGATCCTCTGGCAGGACAACCTTTCTTCGGTGTACTCCATTTGTTGCGGAAATTCCGAGCTCCTTTCGAATGGAGATGTGGAATTCGACGTAGCCAACAACATCCATACTCCGGGGCTGTCGTTCGTGGAGGAAGTGACCCAGGAGACTCCTCCGCAGATGGTGTGGCAGATGAACATTCAAGGCCAGTTGGCCTATCGAGCTTTCCGTATTCCGAGCCTCTATCCCGGCGTCCAGTGGACGCAGGCGCAGATCGCCGAATCGGAAAGCCCTGCCACCGGCGCACAGGCCCAAGAAACGGCTCGCGGATCGCAGCCCTAAAGCGCGGCGCAAGGGATTCGCGCGCGTTATTCGTTGCGTACGCCGACCGACGACTTTTGTACGTTGCAAACAGAGTGTTTCCGGCTGCGACCCAGGCGAGCCTGCGTTATTCGTAGCGGAGGGCTTCGGAGGGATCGAGCCGTGCCGCGCGCTCGGCTGGCGCCAGGCCGCTGATCATTCCAACCAATCCCAAGAGCGCGACGCAGACAAGCGTTGTGGTAATCGAGACGTTTATGGGGACGTTGCCCTTATTGGAATGGGTATGGAAGATGGGTCCGAGCAGGGGAACGTGGCCGATGGCCATCCCGAGCCCGACGGAGAGGAAGACGCCAGCCAGGCCGGCAATCAGCGTGAGTACGAGCGTTTCCGCAAGAACCTGAATCCGGATTTGCCAGCGCCGCGCTCCCAGGGCGCGCCGAAGCCCGATTTCCCTCACCCGCTCGCCCACCGAGACCAGCATGATGTTCATCAAGCCGACGCCGCCGATGCCGAGCGTCATCGTCCCAACAAACCCCAGCAGCACCTGGATGCCCACGGTCAGCCCATCAATAATGGGCTGAAAGAGCAGCCGGCCAACAAAAAAGATGGCCTGTTTGTCGTCCGGGGAAAAATGCTGGCGAGTGGCGACAATTCGCAGAACCTGGCGGTCGGCGCGCTTTTCAAACTGTGGCGCCACGGGCTCGAAGACGAGCACGCTGGCGTAACGCGTGTTCCACAGATCGGAAGCGGCGGTATAAGGAATCCAGGCGGATTCGTCATCGCTCGAAAAGTAGTTGGAAAGCTGGAGTTTTCGGTGCATCGTTCCAATCACGCGAAATGGGACGCCGGCAATTTGCACCGTCCTTCCTACCGCAGGCAAACGCCCGAAGAGCTTCCTGCGCAGCAGCGCGCCGATGAACACCACGTGGCGATGGAATCGAACGTCATCGGGCGAAATCCAGCGCCCAGCGCTGGGAATCTCGTCGCGCATCGGGCCGTAAACGGGATAGACACCGCGGATGGCCGTGGTCGTCATCTGGTTTTCGTAGGAAATGCGCAAATCGTGCACGGTTTCCGGGCTGACGTGCTTCACGAACGTTGCCAGCGCGCGGATTCGCCGCACGTCGCGCATGGAAAACCGCACCCGCTTGCCCGCGCGCGGCCCGCCGATCTGCCGGCTGGTCGTTCCCGGCCAGGCAATCACGACGTCTCGCCCAAGGGCATTGAAACCGGCCACAATCACGGAACGAAAACCCTGCCCGTAGCTCAAAAGCAGGCTGACGGCAACCACACCCCAGGTGATCCCCAGCATGGTCAAAAAGCTGCGCGTGCGATTGCGCTGCAACGCCGCCCAAGCTTCGCCCAAAATATCCGGGAGCATCTCCTGCTAACCTCCGGCTTCGAACCGCAGCGCTTCAACCGGATCAATCTTTGCCGCGCGCCGCGCCGGATAAATTCCCGAAAGCACGGCGACGGCGCCGAGCAGCCCAACCGCCAGCAAGCTCGATTGCCAGGTGGGCAGCAAGCCGGCGAAGAAAGGCGGCATCGGCGCAAGATCCACCAGCCAGCAAATGCCGTAAGCGAACATCAGCCCGGTCCCTCCGCTGATGAAAGCCACCAGCAAGGTCTCCAGAAAGAACTGCCGAAGCACCTCGCTTCGCTTCGCGCCGATGGCCATCCGCACGCCAATTTCCCGGGTCCGCTCGCGCACGCTCACCAGCATGACGTTCATGACGCCGATCCCGCCGAGGAAGAGCGTGACAATGCCCACCGCGCCGAGAAACAACTGCATCCCGTCCACCAGCATCTCGTTTTCCCGTGCATCCTTGATCGTGTCCCAGGCCGGCGTCGCTTCCTTGTCGCGCGGATTGAAATGATGAATGCTCGCCAGCGTCGCCCGCGCCTCGCGCTTACAAGCGCTGTCCAAGGCCACCGAGCGCGGAACGAGGATCAAATGGTTGACAGTCCCGGGCGGGTCGGGCGGCGGATTCGGGAAATCGCGGGCCATCGCGCGGAAGGGCACGAAAATTTTCTGGACGTCCATGCCGTCGTAGGAAGACGTCTGCTTCTTTCTGCGCATGATCCCGATGACGCGATAGGGAAAATTGCCAAGCCAGATGGTTTTTCCGAGCGCGGGACGCGAGCCAAAAAGCTGCTTCTTCACCCGGCTGCCGAGAAAGGCGACGCGTACGCCGGTCTGGTTGTCCAAAGCGTTATAAAACCGGCCCCGGGCAACCTGGATATCGCGGACGCGGGCGAAGGCAGGCAAGGAACCGGTGGTGAGGTAGGACCCGCTGTTGTAGAGGCTGCGCGCGCCGACGTTATGTTCGAGCTCGGGCAAAACGTAGCGGCAATCGGGCGATTGCCGCGCAACCACGCTGGCGTCGCCCACCTTCCAATACAATTTCCGGCCGGCGCGCATTCCGCCAACCTGCATGCTGGTATGCGCGGGCCACAGGATAATAATGTCGGTGCCCATCGATTTGGCCTGCCGCTCCAGCCCCACAGCCAGCCCCTGGCACGCCCCAATCAGCAGGGTGAGCGAAATGATTCCCCAGGCAATCCCAAACATCGTGAGAAATGTCCGGAGCCTATGCGCCCAGAGGGTCTGGACGGTGTCGCGAAGCAAATCTCTGAGGCTCATGGTCGCTTCGCCTACTGCCGGACAACCTTTTGGCCCGCGGATATTCCGGAAAGCACCTGGGCGTCGATGCCATTGGTGATGCCCAGATTGACGAAGACCTTCCGGAAACCTTTTGGTGCGGCGGGGTCGTAGAGGTGTACATAAGGCCGATTTCTGACGGCATAGAAGAGGGCGGATTCGGGGATGAGCAGGACATGTTTCTTGCGCTGGATCACCAGCTCGCCATTGCCCGTCATATTGGCCCGCAGCACACCCTGCGGATTCTTGACGGAGACGCGGACGGCAAACGTGGTCAAGTTGTTTTTGCGCACGCCCATGGGCGCAATGCGCACCACGCGGCCCAAGAACGTGCGGTGCGGATACGATTCGACGTGAATCCGGGCGGGCTGGCCGAGAAAGACCTTGCCGATATCCGCCTCATCCACTTTCCCTTTCAAATACACGCGCTGCATGTCGCCCAGAGTGACGACCAGCGTGGCTTGCGAACCCAGCACGAGGATGGAACTGACGGCATCGCCCACTTCGACGTTGCGCGAGAGCACGATTCCGTCAATGGGACTGCGAATGGTGGCATAGGCGAGATTTTCCTCGGCATCGGCGAGCGTGGCTTTCTGCTCCGCCACGTTGGCCCGCGCCTGATCCACCGCCGCGTGGGCCACCGAGACGTTTCGGATCGCGGCCGCCTGGTTATTCAGCGCGACCTGATAGGATTGCTCGGCCTGGTCGAGACTCTGGCGCGAGTCGATTCCTTCGGCGTAGAGCCCCTTGGCGCGCCGCGCAGCCGCGCGCAGAAACGGGACGTCGGGGCCTTTCGCCTCCACAACGTCCATGCGATAGGTCGCCCGAGCCTCTTCCAGAGCGGCCTGCGCGGCCTGCAATTGCGCCTGCGCGGCCCGCACCTCGGCGCGCAATTGCTCCCGGTCGAGTTGGGCCAGCAGTTGTCCTCGATGCACGGTGTCGCCCGCATGCACAAAAAGCTTCTGCACAATTCCGCTGGCCTTCGATTTCACTTCCACTTTCCTGTATGGCTCGATTCTCCCAACCGCAACCACGGCATTGGTGATTGGGCCCAGCTTGACGGCAACCAAATGTGTCGGGCTTATAAGGGTATTCCGATCGCGCGACGCCATCACCAGAGCCGCGGCGCCTAAAACAAAAACGACCGCGCCGGCGATGTACCACCGCCGCCTACGTTTTTTCTTGGCATTTGCCATGGACTTTACGCTGCCCCCGCCAGGATCAGAAGCCTTCCGCCCGCACCACACGCCTTGCGGCGCGATGTCCGCCCGTGTGCTGCAGTAAATGCTACGCCGGCGCATCTCAAAATGTTCCATGAAAAATATTGGCCGGAAGCAAGAAAGAGGCATCGCGTTCACAGCCTTTCAGTAGCACAGCCGATCCGCGGCTGGCCGTCTGCTGGTGGGCCGGCTATGCACCTCGGGCACACCGTCATTACGCACACGAGCCACGTTCCACCAAAGCCGGTAGCGGTTTTCACCGCCCGGAGCCTCCAGCGCGGCGTGCCGATATAGAAATATCCACCGAAGAAAGCATTCGCGACGCCAGCGGCTAGAGCATTTCCATATATTATGTAGCGTATCGGGCGCTAAAAAAGAAGCCTTTGCAGTCGGCGGTGGTAATCGCGTCGAAGGCGGTCTTGGCCGCCAGGAGCAGTTGCTCGTTGGTGCGGGGCG
>JAKBLM010000070.1 GCA_021832085.1 Acidobacteriota bacterium
GGAGAGGTGTTCGATGCCGAACGACTGAAGCCGCAAGCAGCTTGAGCGCACCGGACCATCGGAACGCGAGCTTTCCCCGTGCGGTCGGTCCGGCCCTGAGCGCTCGGGTTCGAGGGACAGTATCCGTGCGAAGTTAGGCCAGCAGTCTCCTGTGACACCGTATGCTCCCTCGGACAACCCAACAAAGCTGTAGGCCTCGAGTCTCAGATAGAACCATGGTTGGCAGGCTTCGGAAGGCGTCAGACACCGGCGAACGCACGTGCAGCTGGAACCGGAACTCGCTGTTCGGATGGAGGGCGGTCAAGTGCAGACCAACACCGACGCGTTAGCCTACCGGGGCTGGATGCAAGAAGGCACAGCTCCCCGCCAGGTGCAGTGTTCCCTCTTGACATCCCCTTTTATAGAACTTGGGAAAATTCATCCCGCTGAAAGCACGGCACTTGCGCCATTTTCCGATTTACATCGTGTGACACTTCACGCGGCATTCAGGCTGGGTCAGCGCGAGGCTGGCGAATTGTGCGCCAGCCTCTTGATTACTGCTTGATCCCCACGCCTTGATCCACCGTCACCCAGTGCACCCCGTCCCGCGAAACCTGAATCGCCACATTCACCCTCGTAGGCGACGTGAATCGGTAAACGATGCGCTCGCCGACTTGTTTCCCATGTTCCGTTTCGTGCCCGTATTCCACCCACATATTGGCGTGAATGGTCATGCGCGAAACGAACGGGTGCTTGCCGCTTGCGCCGGCCGCGAACATCTCGTAATGCCAGAAGGAATGATCCGTGGTGTTGTAGGTGTCCACCACCAGCGATTGCACCATTCTGCCAGACCAGTCGTTGGCAAAGCTGCACTCGAGAAAGATCCCGTTTGCGGACCAGCGGCAATCCTCGTGCCAGGTCCACGAACCGTTCTTACCTCCCGGCGCGCGCATCGTCTTGCCATGAAACACCCACCGCCCCACCGAGATGTTCAGCTTCCGCAGTTCGGGCGAGGGAACTGGAGGACGATTGGCCGCCGCGAGCGCGGGCGCGCAGCCCAGTGCGGCGGTGAGGATCAGGGAGAACAGAATGTGCTTCATTTCGGCTCCTTCAAAGCGTGGCGGCAACGCTCGCGAAAGGGGCCAGCGCAATCCTCTGAAGCTGCGGGCTCCCCCGTCCCGCCAGGGCATATGGAATTTCCGTCTTGCCTTCCCGAGTCAGAACGACTATACACCCAAAGGGTCGAGCGAGACGTGCGTTCCTCGCCGCCGCGAAAAGCCGATCGGCAAGCCGTGGGACCGTGCCGAATCGGTCAGCCGACCGGGGCCGCGCCGCGCTCGAATCCCTTCGCGAAAGCTCGCGTGTGCTGGAGGACAGGTTTCCTTTGCCGGGCATCCCGCGTAGCACGCCGGAAGATCAACCGCGTGCGCGGCTCTGTCTGCACGAAAGGATCCGGCTCGCCGCCTGTCCGCGGCCCGACTGCCGCGCGGGATCCGGGTCCTCCCAGGAGGTGGTGAAGTGAAGATTTGTGACATGAACTGGAAACAGGTGGAGTCCTATCTCGAGCGCGATGACCGCGCCGTCCTGCCCATCGGCAGCACCGAGCAGCACGCGCAGCTCAGCCTCTGCACCGATTACTTGCTCGCCGAGCGCGTGGCGATCGACGCCGCCGAGCCGTTGGGCATCCCCGTCTTTCCCGGCTTGCCCTATGGCATCTCGCCTTACTTTATGGGATATCCCGGCACGGTCACGCTCAGCGTGGAAACGTATGTCCGTCTGGTGCGTGAGATCCTGGAAAGTCTCGTCAGCCACGGATTCCGCCGCATCGTCGTCGTCAACGGCCACGGCGGCAACATCCCCGCCCAGTCCATGATTCCCGACTGGCTCGCCACCAGGCCGGACGCTGCCGTCAAGTTTCACAACTGGTGGAATGCGCCGGCCACCTGGGCCAAGGTCATGGCAACCGATCCGGCCGCCTCGCACGCCTCGTGGATGGAAAACTTCCCCTGGACGCGGATCGCCGGTGTTGCGTATCCGCCGGATTCCAAACCGATGAACGATATGTCGCGGATGCGCTCGACTTCGCCCTCCCGCGTCCGGGAATTCATCGGCGACGGTAATCTCGGCGGGCTCTACCAGCGTCCGGACGAAGAGATGCTGGCGATCTGGCAAACCGGCGTCGAGGAAACCCGGCGCGTAATCGCCGAAGATTGGCTCTGATCGGCACCGGCCGGCGCCTTCCTGCTATGCGTGCCGTTCCGTGTAGCGCCGCCCTTCAGGGCGGCAGATTGTCGAGCCGTGGCGAAACGGTAGACGGGCGGGAGCCCGCTGCCACACAACACTAGCGCCTGCGCCACTGATGGAGGTTCGGAAGGAAATGAGTAAACCCGGGATCATTGTGCATGGCGGTTGCGGCCGAATTGACGAAAGCACGATCGAAGAGCGCCAGGCTGGCGTCAAGCAAGCGGCCGAAGCGGGCTGGGCGATCCTGAGTCAGGGGGGCAGCGCCATTGATGCCGTCGAAGCCGCCGTCGTGGTTCTCGAGGATCTCCCGCTTTTCAACGCCGGTCGCGGCTCTGTTCTCAATCGGGAAGGCCGCGTCGAGACCGACGCCGCGATCATGAACGGCGCGACGCTTGCCGCCGGCGCCATTGCCGGAGTGACCGGCATCCTCAATCCCATCCGCTTGGCGCGGCGCGTAATGGATGCCAGCCCTCACGTCATGCTGATCGGCGATGGAGCCGAGCTCTTTGCTCGAAGCCAGGGCTTCGTGCGCTGCGACCCGCGCGAACTCATCGTCGAGCGCAGGCAAGAGGAGTGGGAGCGCGAGCATGGCACCGTGGGCGCCGTGGCGTGCGACCAAGCCGGCCGGCTCGCCGCCGCCACGTCGACCGGCGGCATTGCCAATAAACTGCCGGGGCGCGTCGGCGATTCCCCTCTCATCGGCTGCGGCACCTACGCCGACGCGCGCGTCGCAGTTTCCTGCACCGGCGACGGGGAACGCATCATCCGCATGACCCTGGCGCGCCTGGCCGCCTTTCTGCACGAGCAGGGCGGGAGCGCCCAGCAGGCCACCGACCAGGCCTTGGGCCAGCTCGAAGCTCAGTTGGGCGGAGAAGCCGGCCTGATTCTGATCGACGCTTCCGGCAACGCGGCATTCGCGAAAAGCTCACACCGGATGCCCGTCTGTGCCATCAGCGAAACGGGTGTGATTCTGCAGTGTTAGTCGCCGCCGCGCCGGTTCCAGCCACGCCGCGGGTTGATAAGCCTTCCGCCGCGCGGAAAATGGGCCGGGCCCCGGCAAGTCCGGGCCGGCGGCGAGCCGTATGAGAGGTCTCATGGAGTCATCCAACCCGGCTGTCGAGCGCCATCCACGAAAAGCATTCCTGGTTCTCTTTTTTGTCGAGATCTGGGAGCGCTTTGGTTACTACGGCATGGCCTCCATCATGGTGCTCTACATGGTGGAACGTCTCCGCCTTCCCGACGAGCGTGCCGATCTCATTTGGGGCGCCTTTTCCGCGCTGGTCTACTCCATGCCGATGCTCGGCGGCTATGTGGGCGACCGCGTGCTCGGCGCCCGCCGCACCCTCGTCCTGGGAGCGACCACCCTTGGCCTGGGTTACGTGATGCTCTCCATTCCGCTGAGCGCCACCTTCTTCCCCGCCATGGGCGTAATCGCTTTGGGTAACGGCCTCTTCAAGGTCAACCCGAATAATCTCGTCTCCCGCCTCTACGAAGGCGAACGCTCGAAGCTCGACATCCTGTTCACCATCTATTACATGTCCCTGAACATTGGTTCTTTTGTCTCGATCTTGCTCACCCCGTGGATCAAGGATCACCCCGCCTGGACGATCGTGCTTGGCCCGCTCCATTTCGATAGCTGGCACCTTGCCTTCGGCCTCAGCGCCATCGGCCTTACCCTCGGTTTGCTGAATTACGGAGCTTTCAGCCGCTATTTGCGTCCCTACGGTGCCGCGCCCGATTTCGAGAAACTGCGCTGGAAGAAATTCTGGCTCGTCATCGGCGTTTCTCTGCTGATCGCCTTTCTGCTCTCGGAAATCATCCGCTACCGCAGTGTGGCCCTGACCGTGGTTGGCCTGTTCTTCGCTCTGATGATCTATGTTTTCGCTCACCTTCTCATCACCGGCCACCGGCGCGAACGCAAACGGATTGTTGCCTGCATCATCTTCACCGTTATGTCGATCATCTGGGCCATCTACAATCAGCAGATCTACACCTCGCTCACCCTCTTCGCCTTGCGCAACGTCAGGCACCACCTTCTCGGCATGTATGTCGCCCCGGCCCAGTTTCAGGATCTCAACCAGTTCTGGCTCGTGGTGCTCGCGCTGCCGCTCGCCTGGCTGTACCAGCACATGGCGAAAACCCCGCGCGGCGATTTCTCCATGGCCACCAAGTACGCCGCCGGCCTCTACCTGCTCGCCATCGGCTTTTTCCTTTATGCCTCCAGCGGATTCACCGCCCAGGCCGGCATTGTTTCTCCCTGGTGGCTGGTCGCCGGCTACTGCGCGCAGTCGCTCGGCGAGCTGCTGATCAGCGCCCTGGGCTTCTCCATGGTCGCCCAACTCGTGCCCGAGCGCTTCCGCGGCATCATGATGGGCGCTTGGTTCCTGGGCATGGGCGTTGGCCTGTTTGCGGGCGGTGCCATCGCCGGTCTGGCGAGCATTCCAGTCGGCGTCACGCAGGCAACGGCTACCCTCCACTTCTACATCCGGGTCTTCGGCTGGCTCGGTGGTGGAGCGCTCGTTTCCGCGCTAGTCGCGACCGCGATCATTCCGCTGCTGAATCGCATGATGGCCAGCCCTGTTGCCGAGCAGTCCTGAAGTTTGGTTGGGAAGCATCCGCACCACGCGCGCTGCCGTTTCTCCTAATTTCGTACTGAACTGACGCCCACGGCCTCTGGCAACTTCCGGGACCGGCGCAGCGCCGGATTTTCCACTTTCCGCCATCGGGCCGGAAATCGTCACGCTCCGGTGAATTCACACTGGACTTGGCCCTGGCGGTGTGCCAGATTCTTTGCAAGCTCGATGAACCGGGGAGCGTTCCATGAATCCTTACGACGACATGAGCCGCGACGATCTTCTGCGAGCACTCGAGATGTTTGCCAAGAACTGGCTTGCCCACGATGGCTGCTGGTTCCTCGCCGCCGAGGAGCGTTTCGGCATGGAGACCGCGATTGCCCTCGATGCCCGCGCCTGGCAGCGCTTTGCCGAGGCTGAAGCGCGCCGAATCATGGCAACGTTCGCCCTTCCGCCCGAGGGTGGTCTGCCGGCGCTCGAAAAAGCGCTCGGCCTGCGCATGTACAGCCTGGTCAACGCGCAGCACACCGAATGGGCGGAGCAGGGGAGCCAACTCCGCTTTTTCATGGACGTTTGTCGTGTGCAGGAGACGCGCCGGCGCAAGGGTCTCCCCGACTTTCCCTGCCGGGACGTCGGTCTGGTCGAATTCACCACCTTCGCGAAGACCATCGATCCCCGCATTCGCACACGATGCCTGCATTGCCCTCCGGAGGCTCCCGAGGGCGCCTATTGCGCATGGGAATTCACGCTCGCCGATGCTTCCCCGGCGAGCCGGGCATGAGACGCAAGGCGCATCCCCGCGCGCTTTTCACTTGTGGCGGGACGCCGCGCAAGCCATGCCCTGCTTGGATCATGGGAGACGACACGTGCAACCACAGATGCACCATCAATCTTCGATAACCACACCGGACCCGGTCCGCAGCGCCGACCGCCGCGCGGCTGCCCGCCTCAACCCCTCCTGTTTCGCCTGTGGCGCCGAAAATCCGCGGGGCCTGCATTTGCAGTTCACCCCGGCGCCCGCCGGTGGCGTCAGCCTGGAATGGACGCCGCCGGAAACCCTGGAAAGTTTTCGCGGCATCATCCACGGCGGGATCGTTACCACCGTTCTCGACGAAGCCATGTCGCACGCGGTTGTCGAGAGCCATTGGAAAGCGTTGACGGCCGAGGTGCGTGTGCGCTTCCACCAATCCGTTCACGCGGGCGAGCGGCTACGCGTTTCTGCGCGTGTAGTGGAAAGACGCAAGCGCAGGATCCTGACGGAAGCAACAATGAAAACCCTAGCCGGCGAGCAGCGCGCACACGCCTGGGGCACCTTTCTCCTCGTTCCCGAGCACTGATTCCGGCGATCGTTCGGACAATCTTACCCGGGAAATGCAGGCTAAAACCAAAGGAGTATGCATTTTGGCTGAGGTGACAGGGCTCGGCTGAAGTTTTATCATCACGAAGCCGGCGAGGATAATGTGGTGAAGGCCGCGAGTCCAGCCGCGGGAATCGGGCCATCGGAGCTGGCTCGGGAAGTATGAGAAAAGGGGAACCGGACCCGTGGCTGATGTGAGCCAGGCAGCGGGGTTCAGTATGTGCTTCCGCGAGAAGGCCTTCACGCATGAACAGAAATTCTGAAAAGAGGAGAAAGCGACAATGACCTCAGTGTCACGAATTCTGGTTACCGGTGCAGGCGGATTCATTGGGCATCATCTGGTACGCAAACTGAAAAGGGATGGCGCTTGGGTGCGTGGCGTCGATCTGAAATATCCCGAGTTCGAGGCGACGGCGGCCGATGAGTTCGAGATCCTCGATCTGCGGCGCTGGTCCGATTGCCTGCGTGCGACGCGCGGCGGTATCGACCAGGTCTACAACCTGGCTGCCGACATGGGCGGCATCGGCTACATCACCTCCTACCTGGCCGATATTTTCCGCAACAACATCCTGATCAATACCCACATGCTCGAGGCCAGCCGGGTGAACGGCGTGAAACGCTTCCTGTTTTCCTCCTCGGCCTGCGTCTATCCGAGCTTCTTGCAGAAGAATGCCGACGTCACCCCGCTCAAGGAAGCCGACGCCATCCCGGCCGATCCCGAGCCGGGCTACGGCTGGGAAAAGCTGGCGACCGAGGAATTGTGCCGCTATTACCGCAAGGACTACGGCTTCGAGACGCGGGTCGTCCGCTTCCACAACGTGTACGGCCCGCTGGGGACCTACGAGGGCGGCAAGGAAAAATCGCCCGCGGCGCTGTGCCGCAAGGTGGCGCTGGCCAGGGATGGCGACGTGGTGGAGATCTGGGGCGACGGGAAGCAGACGCGCTCGTACATGTACGTCGACGACTGCGTCGAGGGTCTGCGCCGGCTGATGGCCTCGGATTGCCACGAGGCGCTGAACATGGGCACCGACCGCCTGGTGACGATCGATCAGTTGCTGGGGATCATCTCGGGACTCGCGGGGAAGAAGCTGCGGATCCAGCACGATCTGACGAAGCCGCAGGGTGTGCGCGGCCGCAACAGCGACAACACGATGATTCGCGAGCGGCTGGGCTGGGAGCCTTCGACCCCGCTCGAGGACGGTTTGCGGACAACGTACCTGTGGATCGAGAGCGAGTTGCGCAAGGCCGGCCGCCTGCCAGCTCCGCAAGTGAAGGATGCAATCGCCTGAACTGCCCAGGCACACGGCCAAGCGAAGCGAGCGGCCGTGTCGGTGGCGTCTCAGCTCCGCGTCTCAGGACGTGGAGCGTTTCAGCAAGGGGACGCGTGTGGCTGATTCGGCGCTTCGAGCACCGACTCTTCCGCCAGGCAGCTTTCCACGCGGTTGCGTCCCGCCTCTTTCGCCCGGTAGAGAGCGATATCGGCGGCGCGCACCAGCGCCAGAGGCTCGGTCGGCTCCTCGATTGAACTGACGGCAACGCCGATGCTGGCCGTGACCGTGACCGGACCGCCGGGACTGGCCATCGGGCGGTCCGAAAGCGAGTCGCGGATGCGCCGCGCCAGGGCAAGAGCCGTCGCGGCATCGATGGAAGGAACAACGACCAGAAACTCCTCGCCACCATAGCGCCCCACCGCGTCGTAGGGCCGCACGCAGGCCGTCAGCCGGTGCGATACCTCGCAGAGCAGGGCATCGCCTACCAGGTGCCCGAGGCGATCGTTGAGGAGCTTGAAATGGTCCAGGTCCAGCATGAAAACGGCCAGGGATTGTCGGGCACGCGCCGCTCGCGCCAGTTCCTGTTCGAGCACCCGCAGCACTTCCCCGTGGTTCCACAAGCCCGTCAGCGGGTCGTGGGTCGCCTGGAAGCGGAGCGTTTCCCGCGCCAGAATCAGTTCGTCCTGTGCAGCCAGAATGCGCCGGCCCACGTGCAGCCGGGCGCGTAGCTCTGAGGCGTCGAACGGCTTGACCAGATAATCGTCGGCGCCCGTGTCGAGCGCGGTCACCAGATGCTGCTTCTGATTCACCGCAGTCAGCAAAACGATGTACACATACGGATGGTCGGTATTCTGGCGGACCCTCCGGCAGATTTCGACGCCGTCGAGGCTGGGCAGCATCCAGTCGAGCAACGCGAGCCGCGGCGCATCGTGCGCCTGAAAGACACGCCAGGCCTCTGCGCCGTCGCTCACGGCCAACACCTCGTAGCCCCACTTGCGCAGTAGTGCCTCCACTACTCGCCGGGAAAGCGGATCGTCCTCGGCCACGAGCACACGTGCGCTCTCGGCGTCGGACGCTGGCACGGTAGGCAGCCCCGATTTCGCCATGTCCCTCATTCCGAAACTCCTGCACGAAATGTTTGGAGGCTCGCCTGCAGCCGCCTCAGCTCGCTTTCCAGCTTCTCGCGCGCTTCCATTGCTCGCTCCGCCGAGCCGCCGCGGGCCGCCGCTTCCAGCTCCTCGGCGGCACGGAAGGCCGGTCCGGTGCCGAAGTTCGCCACCGCTCCCTTCAGTGTATGAACGGTGCGCAGCAGTGCAGGGAAATCACCCCGCTCAAGCGCAGCGCGCGTCTTTCCGACGAGCGTCCCCGCTTCGCTCTCGAACATCTTCGCCATCTCGCCGAGCAGCTCACGGTCACCCTCCAGTCGGTCCATCAGCAACGCCTCGAAATCCAGCGGCCGCTCGCCGTCCAATTCCTCGCGGCCGGCCACCCGTGCCGCCGAAAGTACGAGGTATCGATCGAGCACGGCAGCCAGGCTGGCCGGTGCGATCGGCTTGGCGAGGTAATCGTCGGCTCCGGCAGCGAGGCAGCGCTCGCGGTCACCCTTCATCGCGTGCGCCGTCAGTACGACGATCGGCACATGTTCCCCGGTCCTTTGTTCCCGCTCGCGAATGCGGCGCGTGGCTTCCAGCCCGTCGAGCCCGGGCATCTGCACATCCATCAGGATCAGGTCCACCGTCTCGCGTGCCAGCAGTTCGAGCACCTCGTGGCCGTCGGTTGCCGGCAGCACGGTGCAGCCCTGCTTTTCGATCAGGCGGGTGGCTAGCCGCCTGTTGATAGCGTTGTCTTCAGCCAGCAGTACGCTTCGACCAGTGACGGCCGATGGCTCTGGCGCTTCCGCAGCGGCTTCGCTCGGCTCCGGCGCTTCGCCGAACGAGTCGCTGGTGACTCTCAATATCGTGTCGAGCAGCTCGGATTGCTGCACCGGCTTGCTGAGGAACGCCGCTATGCCCGCGTGTCGTGACCCGTCCCTTTTTCTCGGGTGCCCGATCGAGCTCAGCAGGATCACGATCGTCCCGGCCAGTTCCGGGCTGCGCTTGATGCTCTCGATCAGCTCGAAACCGTCGACCTCCTGCATCTGCGCGTCGATGATCGCCAGTTGGAACGGATGGCCGCTGGCAGCCGCGCGTCGCAGAGCGGCCAACCCCGTCGTGGCTCCGTCTGCCTCTTCCGCATCCATGCGCCATTGTTTCAGCAGTTCCATCAGGATGAGCCGGTTCACCTGGTTGTCGTCGACCACAAGAATCCGGCAGTCTTCGATCGCGATCGGCTGGATGGTCCGCGGCGGCAGGAATCCGGCGGGCGGCAACTGGAACTGCGCTGTGAAATGAAAAGTGCTTCCGCGGCCCTCCTCGCTTTCCACCCAAATCCGGCCGCCCATGCGCTCCACGAGATATTTCGCGATGGCCAGGCCCAGGCCCGTACCGCCGTATTTCCTCGTGGTCGAGCTGTCGGCTTGGGTGAACGCCTCGAAAATGCGCTGCCGATGCTCTTCGGGAATGCCGATGCCGGTATCGCGCACCAGGAAGTGGAGTTCCACGCCGCCGGCAGTTTCCGCCGCCCGGGAAACATCAACCACTACTTCGCCCCGCTCGGTGAACTTGATGGCGTTGCCCACCAGGTTTACCAGCACCTGCCGCAGCCGTCCGGGGTCTCCCATCAGCCACTCGGGCACCTCCGGCCGCACACGCCAGGCCAGCTCGATCCCTCTCGAAAACGCCCAGTGCCCGAGTGACTTCATCTTCTCGCCCAGATCGTCGCGCAGGGAAAAGGGAATCTCCTCGAACTCGATCCTGCCCGATTCGATCTTGGCGAAGTCGAGGATGTCGTTCAGCAGCGCCAGCAGGGAATCACCCGAGGATTTCACCAGAGTCAGGTATTCGCGCTGCTCGTCAGTCAGGTTGGTCTCAAGCGCCAGCGTCGTCATCCCCAGAATGCCGTTCATCGGCGTCCGGATTTCGTGGCTCATGTTGGCCAGAAACTCGCTCTTGGCCCGGCTTGCCTCTTCGGCCGCTTCCTTGGCCTGTTCGAGTTCCTGGCGAGCCTGATTGCGCGTCGTCACGTCGCGGACGATGATCAGCCGCGCCGGTCGCCCCTCGAAAACGATTTCGGTCGAGTTGGTTTCCACCTCGATGCGCCGGCCGTCCCGCGTGACGTGAATAGCGTCGAGCGGCAGCTCCGGATCGCCGGGCTGGACAGGGTCGGTCTCAGGCGGCCGGCTCTTGTCCGACTGAAGGTCACGCGGGGTCATCCCGCGCAACTCTTCGGGCGCGTAGCCATAGACGCGGCTTACCGCCTTGTTATAGTGGAGGAAGCGGCGCGTTTCAGCGTCGCAGATGAACAGGGGATCGGGAATCTTGTCGAAGAGCTTCCGGTATTGCCGCTCGCTGCGCCGCAGCGCCTCCTCGGCCCGCTTGCGCTCGGTGATGTCTTCGTAGAGAACGTACGTGCCGGTGGCTTTCCCGCCAATCTCGAGCATCAGCGCGGTGATGGCCACGTCGATCAGCGTGCCGTCCTTGCGGTGCCGCCGGGTTTCGGCGAGCACCACTTCGCCGCGCCGCCTCCGCTCGTTGAAGTTCTCCGCTTCGGCCCGCAGCCCTTCCGGAACGATCAGCCGGTCCAGGTTCTCCCCGGTAATTTGCTCGGAGCGGAACCCGAAAATCTTCTCGAACGCCGCGTTGCACATTTCGATCCGCTGCTCGGCGTCCAGCACGACAATCGCCAGCGGATTGTGCCGCACCAGCGCGCCGAGCCGCGCCGAATGTTCTTCGAGCGCCCGCTGCGCCTGTTCCCGATCCGCCACCTCCTGTTGCAGCGCGGCGGTTCGCTCGGCCACCCGGAATTCCAGCGACTGCCGCGCCGCCTCCAGCGCCGCGTTGCCGCACTCGATCTGCGCCATCATTTCGTTGAACCGCTCGGAAAGGAAGCCGATCTCGTCCTTGCCAGTGATCGGCGCCCGTAAGCTGTAGTTCTTCTCGGCTGCCACGCGCAGCGCGGTGCGGGCCAGGGCAAGGATCGGCTCGGCGAAGGCGCGCTGGATCCGCGACGACAGCGCAAAACCCACCAGCAGGGAAATGCAGAGCAGCAACAGCGCGAAGGCGGCGAGCGGCCGCCAGATCCCGCGCATTCCTTCAAAATCGGTCTCCACGCAGAGAGTGCCGACTGCCTGCCCCGTCCAGGGAATCAGGCGGTAGGAAACGATGTGGTGGCCGGTGCGGTAGTCGCCGCCCGCGTGCACCGACGGATGCCAGCCGACGGTCGACCCGTTTCGTGCGTATCGCTCCACCACGCGGCCGTCCGGCCCGATCAGGAACGCTGCAACCACATCCGGCTGGTCCCGCAGTCGGCCCAGCACTTGGCTGGCCTTGGCGATTCGATCTTCCCGCGAAGCCAGCGCCAGCCGCGAAGCCGTCAGGTCCGCCACCAACCGTGCCTGCCGCAGCGCATCGCGCTCCTGGCTTACCAAGTTGAAGGAAACGAAAACCACACACGCGAGCAGCGCGGAAACCCCGCTCGCCAGCATCACTGTCCGCCGCAGCTTTCGGGCTGTCAGCCCGTTGGTCAGCCGAAACATGGGACTACCGTTCCCTTCGCTCTGTCTGTCCGTGCCGTTCCGGAAGCCTCACGTCCGCCGTGACACAAGCGCTGCTCGTCGCAAGCACCCGGGGCATTCTTCCTGTTAAACCCTGCTTGTTGCACCGCAGAACAGCTCCACTGTCCCTAAGCACACACGTGACCACTCCGGCGCAGACGCCTGCCGCCAACCTGCGACAAATTCGGAAGATAGGAAACGTGTACGAGGAGTTCGGCCCAGGGGCCGCTTGCACGTGTACTGAAACTAACCTGCTGTTTCAAGACGAGGCAGCGCTGCTCTCCGTTCCTGCTCCGGTACTTTTGGGGGGGAATTGGCTGTTGCTAACCCAACTTCCGCGCCCGGGAGCGAGATTTTGGGTATCTTAGCCGGCAAGCCGTTTGTTTTCAGCAGGGGCTCGCCGCAAGGCCAGAATAGTGACGAATTACACATAACATTCATCTTGACATG
>JAKBLM010000071.1 GCA_021832085.1 Acidobacteriota bacterium
CCGCCTGCAGCCCGGTTCGAAACGCCACCCCCCGGCGTTTCGAACCGGGCTGCAGGCCCTTCGCGAAATCAGCGGCCGACAAAGAAAACGTCAGACCCAATTTGCTGAACTTGACGGACACAACTCACTCATTCCGGGCACGGCACCACTCCCCGTCGCAACCCGCCGGCCGCTACCGCTTTCGCCCGGAGACTAGCACCACATTTTCCGATGGTCCGCTACAGCAGGCTGCGTTCCTTGGCTTCTAGGTATTGATTGACCAGGGTTGTGGAAAGGTGTAAAGGCTCGATTTCGAGCGCCAGTGCTCCTTGCTGACGCAGCCCGCGCAGCAGCAGATCGCGCCGCTGCACGATCTCCTGCGCCGCAGCGTAGCGATACATCTCGCGGGCGTCCTTCGGCTCTTTCGCCAGCAATTGCCGCATTTCCGGCTGCCCGATCACCGCCAGAAACACCAGATGCCGCCGCGTCATCCGCGAAGCGCTTTCGACCACCTCCGGCGTCGTCGCCGTTTCCGCCAGGTCGCTCAGCCAGACGATCAGGCTCCGCTGTTTCTGCAGCGTCAACAGCGCTTCGGCGGCCAGCAGGTGATTGGCCTCGACCGGCTCGCCCTGCACCTGTGCCAGCGCTTCGAGCAATGCCCGCACCTGCTGCGGCCCGCGCCCGGGCGGCACGCGCTGGCGCAATTTCCGCCCGTAGGCCAGCAAGCCGACCGAATCGCCGGAATAAAGCGCCACGTGAGCCAGCGTGAGCGCGGCGCCAGCGGCATAGTCGAGCTTGCTCAACTCGCCCGACCGCGCGCGCAGCAGCCGCCCGGCGTCGAGCACCAGCCAGACGGTCTGGCTCCGTTCGATCTGGTAAATCTTGGTGATCGGCTTGGCGCGCCGCGCAGTTGCGGTCCAGCAGATGTCGCGGTATTCGTCGCCCTGGCGGTATTCGCGCAGGCTCTCGAATTCGCGTCCGCGCCCGCGCAGGTGCTTCACGCGCTTTTCCATCACCGTCTGCCGGCTGCGAATCAGGTAGAGCGTGCTGCGCTTGGCGTCCTCGAGATTCGGATAGACGCGGATCGTCTGCGGCAGCGGCGCCACGGCCCAGCGCTCGGCCAGTTGCCAGGCGCTGTGATAGCGCAGATACAGCTCACCGATTCGTGCGTCGCCCCGCTCGCCGGCCACCAGCTTGTAGCTGGCGCGCCCGGCCCCGTCCGCGCCCGCGCTGATTTCGACCACCGGTGCTTCGCCGCGCAGCGAAAGCGGCACGCCGTCGCGCAGCGTGGCAAAGACGGCGCTGGCGCCGTGGTTGCGGAGTTCGAGCGTCACGCGGCTCTCACTCGCCAGCGCCACCGGGTTTTGCCAGATCCGCGAGACCTCGAGAGCTTCAGGTCTCGGCAGCCGCATCAGGTCCCACGCCCAGGCCGCGAGCACGATCACGTCCCAGGCCGCCATGCCCCACAGGTAACCCCGGTTCCACCACGCCGGCCCTGCCCACACCAGCCCCACCACCAGCGCCAGAAAAAAGCGCCGGCCGAACGCAAAAGAAATCGGCGCCGAGGGCCGCGCCGTCGCGCTCACCGAAGGCGGGACCAGATGCTCGGGTGACGTCATTGGGGAACTTCGACGGCGGCGACCAGCTCACGCACCACCTGCTCGGTCGTGAGTCCTTCTAGGTCGGCTTCGGGCTTCAGAATCAGCCGGTGCCGCAGCACGGCGGGTGCCGCGGCCTTGACGTCGTCGGGAATCAGGAAATCGCGCCCTTCGATTGCCGCGATCGCCTTGGCGAAGAGCATCAGGTTGATCGTTGCCCTTGGGCTCGCGCCCAGGCTCACCGCGGGCCAGTTGCGCGTGCGGCCGACGATCGCGACGATGTATTCGAAAAGCGAGGGCTCGACGCGCACTGCGGCGATCTCCTCCTTCGCCGCGCGTAGAGCCTCGGCCGAAAGCGGCTCGAGACCCGCCCGATCGAGTGCGTGGGGATCGAAGCCGTCCTGGAATTTGCGCAAGATTTCCGCTTCCTGCTGCGGCTCGGGGTAGCCGATGCGGATTTTCACCAGAAACCGGTCGAGCTGCGCCTCGGGCAGCGGATAGGTGCCCTCGAATTCCACCGGGTTTTGCGTGGCGAAAACGGCGAAGAAATCCGAGAGCGGCTCGGTCGATCCGTCGATCGTCACCTGCCGCTCCTCCATCGCTTCGAGCAGCGCTGATTGCGTCCGTGGCGGAGTGCGGTTGATTTCGTCGACCAGCAGCAGGTCGGTGAAGATCGGCCCGCGATGCAGCGTGAAGGCGCCAGTACCGAGGTGAAAGACGTTTGCTCCGATCACGTCGGCCGGCATCAGGTCCGGCGTGCACTGCACGCGCTGGAAGCGCAATTGGAAAATGTGCGCCAGCGTCTTCACCGCCAGCGTCTTCGCCAGCCCTGGCACTCCTTCCACCAGCCCGTGCCCGCCGGTCAGCAGCACCAGCAGCAAGTCGTCGAGCGCCTCGTGCTGGCCGACGATCACCTTCGCGAATTCGCCCCGCACGTGCTCGGCGACTTCCGCTGTTTTGTTCGTCATCGACTTTCCTTTCGGGCCGCACCGCCGCCATGGCCGATCGCGAGCCGGGCGATCCATTCGTGAATTTCGCGCACCAGTTTCAGTGCCTCTTCGTCTTTCACTTCCAGGCTTCGCATCATCCGCTCGGAGCGCGCCAGCGTATCGAGCAGCGCCGCTTCGTCCCAGCCGAGCCGTTCCCCGGCGCTGCGGCTCACTTCCCGCGGTCCCGCGGTTACCGGCAAACCGAGTTGCCGCGTCAGTAGAAACCGCAGCCGCCCATAGGCGATGCCTACCGCCGCCGCGCCGGCCTGGGCCGTATGGTACAGGTCGCCGAGCGTCTCGACGAATTCCAGCGGGGAGAGCCGCGAGGCCACCGCCGGCATCCGCTCCGGCCCCTGCCGCCTCGAATAGGTGAAGAGCAGCGCCAGAAACACCAGCCCGAACTGCAGGAAAATCCACGGCACCGGCGTCGGCAGGAAAAACGACCACAGCGTCGCCCGCACCCCATGCACATACTCGTCCCACAGGACCCGCTGCCCGGCCGGCCCGATCGAGTTCAGCAGCAGCCCGAGATTGTCCGCCCGCTGGATGCCTCCGTTGGTCAGCGGCGTTGCTGACGCCCACCAGATTACCTGTCCTCGGCCCACCGGCCAGCTCACCACCGCCGCCGTCTGCTTGTCACCAAAGACGGCCACATGCGCCGGCGAGGCCGGATGCCACTCCTTCGGCGGCAGCAGTTCGATTTCCCCAACGCCTCGCGTGAGCGGCGAAGGCACCAGCGGCCGAAACCGCTGCTGCTTTACCCAGGAGGGTAGGGGCGTGAACGATTCGGCGTCGGGCAGAAAGTGAGCCGCCGTCGGTCCGGTGGCGAGCACGTGCCCGCCCCGTTCCAGAAACCTCCGGACCGCAATCTGGTCATCGCTCGTCGGCGGAATCATTGGATCGGCCAGCACCAGAACTGCCCCGCGCCCGAGATGGGGAAGGTCCGCGAGCGGCTTTTCCCATCGCTGCACCTGGTAGCCGAGCCGCCCCAGCAGCAGGTAGGCCGCTTTCGTCCCGCCCCAGGCCGGCGAATAGCTCGAGGGCAGCGCTTCCGATCCGGCCACCTGCGCCGGACCGACCAGCGCCGCCACCACCACCAGCACCACCAGCATCAGCCCGGCGCCGATCAGGAGTTGCCGGTCCCTGCTGTCGAGACGCCCAGGCATCCCATCCTCTCCAGTTGCGTTTTCGTGCTTTCCCAATCGGCCGCCGAAGGCGCGCGGTAACCGTACCACACCAGCTCAAATCGCGTGGCCAGCTCGCGAAACAGCGCCTTCTGCTCCGGCCGGCTGTCGAGCCGCCGCAGCAGCTCCCGCGCCGTCTGCGAGCGGTCGCGTGGAAACGCGCCCATCTCCTCCAGCCGCCCCACTGCGGCCCAATACGCACCGCGAATCGCCTCACGGTAGCGGCCCTGCTCGGCCGCCGCCAGAGCATCGCGCACCGAGATCCGCCAGTCGAAGACTGTTTCCGGTCGTTCGATCCTCATCTCCAGTTGCCGCGTTCGTCCGGCCAGGTTTCGCCACAGCCCCACCCCCAGCAGCACCAGCGCCACCACGATCAGCACGTAGGCCACCGAGTTTCCCATCTTCGCCTGCAGGTGCAGTCGCCCCAACAGCCCCGCGATCAGCGACCCGAACCACTTCGTCACCTTTCGCCACCACATCTCCAGCGCGCTCGGTCCCTCCAGCCCGCGAAATTCGGAACGCCGGAAAATCGCCTCCAACTCCGGCCGCGCACGGGTTGCCGTGGGCGGCGCGTTTGCCTCACTCTCCAGCGCCTCCGCCTGTCCCTGCAGGAAGCCGAGCCTTTCGTGAATCGCCCGCCATTGGGCCGCCGCGTCGGCCGGATGCTTTCTGATCTTGGCGAGCGCCGCGCTCAGCCACTCGGTCGAAACCTCGAAATCCCTGCCCTCCGCCCGCACCTTCCACGCGGCAGGCAGCGATTGGCGGAAGCGCGCGATCGCGGCCGGGTCGCGCCGTAGCCGCGGAATCTGCTCGGCCACACGGCCCAGCTGCGCTGCGTAGGATTTCAGATCGAGCGGAGCTGGCTGGGTCTTTGCCGCCTGCGCCTTTGCCCCGGCGGGCAGCGCCGAAATCAGCGTGGCCAGAATACAAAGCGCCGCGGCGAGAAAGCGTTGTGGTCGCGGCGTCGTCATGGACGGGAAAGTGTTGAGCTCATGCCGGGAAAGCTGCGGTCGGTGTATCACCGGGTTCGGTCGAGGCGATCAGTTTCTCCAGGTCGAAGGCTTCCTTCCGGACCCGTTGATTGTAGTAGATCAGCGCAAACGCGATCGTGCCGATCGGCGCCACGATCACCCCGGATACCCAGCTCGACACTCCCTGCAGCACTCGCATCGCCAGCGATAGCGCATGCGGCTTCAGCAGCGATCCCTCGGCCGCCAGGAACGGGAACTGGAAGATGAGCATCGCCAGAAACGTCAGGAACAGCAGCAGCACGTACACCGCGAAGATCTGCGCCGCGCTCCCCTTGGTCAATCGAAAACTTCGCCCGATCGCCCCGTCCGCCCCGACGTCCTCCAGCGTCGCCGCCGGCACCGCCAGCGCCGTTCGGCACAGCATCATGATCGAAAGCACCAGAATGGCCACCATCAGCGGCAGCGTCAGCACGGCGAACGCTCGGTTGCGCATCAGCAACGGCACGAAAATCGCCGCCAGCAGTACCGGCGAAAGCGACAGCAGCACCACCAGGAACATCGTCAGCAGCACCGTAAGGATCCGTCCGCGCACCCGCACGTACGCCTGCGACAACCTTACCTCCCGCCCCAGATACAGGTCCGAAACCGCTGCCACCGTCGCCGCCTGCGCCGACGCAAAAACCAGCAGGTAGATCAGTCCGTAGAGCAGCATGCTCGCGGCGGCTTCCCCCAGCATCTCGACCGTCTGGCCCGGTCCAGCCCCCGTCAGCCCTGGTCCCAGCAGCAGCGAGGAATACACCACGCTGAAAATCACCAGGATCAGGTAGGGCAGGGCAACGATGCCGGCGAAGAGCCAGAAATTCTCCTTGTAAAGCTTGAAGGTGCGGTCGAGCACCTCGCCCAGTGTCATCGGGCGCAAATCAATTTTGCCCATTCCCGTCTCCTCGTAACGCCCACGCCTCCACGAATTGCCGGCGATGTAAGCACAAGCATTGCGCCAAGTGCAAGCTTGAATCAAGCCGCGTCGCCGTAGCCCCCAATGCCTCCCGGCCGAGCCGGGCCCCGTTTCCCCCTGGCCCGGACGCCACCCGTCCATCAGTCTTTCCTCTTGACAATCGAGAGAAGTGGTCTATCCTTCCTCTTGGTGATCTAGAGGAGACAGCCGCCCGATGCCGCCCAGACCCGCCGCCCTCGTTCAGGGCACGCTCGACATGCTCATCTTGAAAACCCTAGATCTCGAGCCCCTCCACGGCTACGGCATCTCGCTCCGCATCGAGCAGATCAGCCAACGCGTCTTCCGCGTCAATCCCGGCTCGCTGTTTCCCGCCTTGACGCGGCTCGAGCGCTCGGGCCTGCTCCGCAGCGAGTGGCGCTCGACCGAAAACCATCGCCGCGCCCGCTATTACCTGCTCACCGACCGCGGCCGCAAGGCCCTGGCCAGCGAAAAGCGCGAATGGAGCAAACAGATCGCGGCCATCGCCCGAATTCTCGAGGCCACGCAATAGGTTTCAACTCGTGAGACGAAGGGTGCGAGTCCCGTTATGTTAAGCGAACGTCTTGGCCGACGACCGGAGGAAGTCCCGACGCCGTTGGTCGGGAAGCATCCCGAATGCATCAAGGCAAGCGAACCCAGAGCAAGATGTAGCAGCATCCCTTCGCCCGTGGCGTTTCCGGCAGCACAGGCTTCAGCCGGTGTCGCTTCCCGTTTTGTCTTTTGCCTCGCCAGAGGTGCCAAAGGAGCCGCCCCATGCCGCCGCTCCTGAATAATCTTTTCTCCGGCCTCCGCGCGCTTTTCCGCAAGCGCGCCGCCAACCGCGAAATGGACGACGAGTTGCGCGCCTACCTGGAAGCCTCGGCCGAAGCGAAAATGCGTGCCGGCATGAGCCGCGAAGCGGCCTGGCGTGCCGCCCGCGTCGAAATGGGCAGCGCGGAAGCGGTGAAGGAGCAAATCCGCGACGCCGGCTGGGAGCGCGCGCTCGAGTCGCTCTGGCAAGACGTCCGCTACGGCACTCGCATGCTCCGCAAATCGCCCGGTTTCACGATCGTTGCCATTGTCACGCTGGCCCTCGGCATCGGAGCGAACACGGCGATTTTCTCAATGGTGGAAGCCGTGTTGCTCCGCCCGCTGCCTTATCCCCACTCCTCGCAACTCGTGGACCTGTGGGCCCACAGCGACGTCTTCGATTTCCCGAATCTTGGCGTTTCGCTTCCCGATCTCGCCGACGCGCGCAAGCAATGCCGAAGTTTCGAGCGTCTCGCTCCCTACACTTTGAAAAATGTCGATCTCAGCGGCCATGGCGTTCCCGAGCAACTTATGGCCACGGAAGTTTCCCCCGACTTTTTCCCACTGCTCGGAATCTCGCCCCTCGATGGCCGCACGTTCCTGCCGAGCGAGGTGCAGCCCGGTCACGACGATGTCGTGATTTTGAGCGCGGCTTTTTGGCGGAAGCAGTTCGCCGCCGATCCGCATGTGATTGGCCGGAGCATTCAGCTCAATGGCGCCGGCTACACGATCGTCGGCGTCATGCCGCAGCGATTCAATTTTCCGACTGCCACCGACCTTTGGCTGCCCTTCGTGCCCACCCCGGCAGAATTGGCGGCACGAGAGAATCACCGCTACCCCGTCGTCGGCCGTCTGGCCCCGGGCAGCACCATCGCGCAGGCTCAGGCCGAACTGAATACGGTCGGCGCCCGCCTGGCTCGTGCCTTTCCGAAGGCGGACAAAGGTTGGGGATTTCAGGTTCGGTCGATGAAATCGGATCTCGTGAACAACGCAAGCATGCCGCTGCTGGTGCTGTTCGGCGCGGTCGGCTTGGTCTTGTTGATCGCCTGTGCCAATGTCGGCAACCTATATCTGGCGCGCGCATGGTCGCGCACGCACGAGCTTGCGATTCGCGCTGCGCTCGGCGCCTCTCGCGGCCGGTTGGTCCGCCAGCTGCTGATCGAGGGCCTTCTGCTCGCCATGGCTGGCGGCGCGGCCGGTCTTTTGCTCGCCGCCTGGGCCATGGACGGCTTGCGATCGTTGCTCCTGCTGAACACGCCGCGTCTGGCGAACCTGAAAATCGATGCCCATGTCCTCTGGTTCACACTTGCCGCTTCGCTCATTGCGGGGACACTGTTCGGCCTCGTGCCTGCGTTCCTGGTTTCCCGCGACCACCTGGTCGCGGCCATGCGCGAAGCGGGCAGCGGCCGCGAGGTGAGTTCGGCCGGCCCGCGCCAAAGCCGCCTGCGGCAGTTGCTGGTCGTCGGGGAAGTGGCGTTGGCATTGGTGCTTGTGGTTTCCGCGGGTCTGGCGCTACGCAGTTTCTCGCGCCTTTCCGCCGTCCCGCTCGGCTTTCGGCCTGATCGCCTGCTAACGATGCAGCTCGATTTCCGCGGGCATCAATTCAAGACGCCCGCGCAATTTGCTGCCTACGGCAATCAAGTCCTCCAAAAAGTGCGCGCGGCTCCCGGAGTGGAAAGCGCTTCGGCCTCGATCAGCATTCCGCTCGCCGGTTTCCGCGCCGAGGGGGAGTTCCGCATCGCGGGTCGGCCTCTGCCCTCGAACGGCCAGGAACTCATGGCCGACTGGAACGGCATCACGCCCGGCTACTTCAGCACCCTCGGCATTCCATTGCTTGCCGGCCGCGCTTTCAACGAAAGTGACCAAGCCGAAAGCCAGCCGGTCGCCATCGTTAACCGGGCGTTTGCTCGACGTTATTTCGGGAGCGGAAGCCCCATCGGGCGCCAAATTTCGCTTCACCGAGATAAACAGCACCATTTCATCTGGGACGAGATCGTCGGCGAAGTTGGCAACGTGCGCGGCGTCAGCCCCTCCCGCAAGTCCGCTCCGACCATCTACGAACCCATCGCGCAGAGCCAGACCGCGTGGGGTATGGACACGCGGCTTGCTCTGCTCGTGCGGACCAAAGCCGAGCCGACGGCCCTGGCCCGAACCGTCAAGGATGCCATCTGGTCGGTCAACAAGGACCAACCGGTCACCCATCTGAAAACGATGGACCGCGTGGTCGCCACAGCCTATGCCGAGCCGCGCTCGCAATCGCTCCTGCTCTCGCTTTTCGGCGCGCTGGGCCTGGTGCTGGCGCTGGTAGGCATCTACGGCGTTATCTCCTATTCCGTCGGCCGGCGCACGCGCGAAATCGGTATCCGCATTGCCCTCGGCGCGCAAAATTCCGACGTGCTGCGGCTCGTCGTGGGGCAGGGAACCCGGCTGGTTCTCGCCGGAGTGGCCATCGGCCTCGCCGCGTCCTTCGCCGCCACGCGCCTGATGCGCGGCCTGCTCTACGGCGTCAGCACCACCGATCCGCTCACCTTCGCCGGCGTCTCCATTTTGCTCCTGCTCGCTGGCTTGGTTGCCTGCTACCTGCCTGCCCGCCGCGCATTGCGCATCGACCCCGTCGAAGCCCTGCGCCAGGAATGAGCGCGGCGCCATACAAACCCTTTTTGCGTTGATTCGCCGCCGCGCTCTGCTTAGCATGCTGGCATCGCTTCGCGCATGCTGTTCCTGGAGGAAAAATGAAAAGAGTGCTTATCGTTCTCGGCTTCCTGTTCTGCCTCTCGCTGGTTGCCGTCGCGCCGGCCCGCGCCCAGGCTGTTCCGCAACATACGCTCTATACCTACGTCTCGCTCTGGGGCGTGCCGCGCGCCCATTGGCCCGAGATGGCAAAATTCCTCGCGAGCGATCAGCCCGTGTTCGAAAAGCTCGTCGACCAGGGCACGCTCACCGGCTACGGCAATTGCGTCTACGAACTTCACCAGCCGCGCGGTTTCACTCACTGCAGCTGGTTCCAGGCGACGAGCATCGGCAATATCCTCCGCGCGCTGGCCGCCCTCCGTTCAACGGCCGCTGCCGCGCCCGTGAACGAAGGCGCCCGTCACGCCGACGAGCTGTACCAATCCACCATGTACGGCAGCCGCCCCGGCACTTTCCACAACGGCTATCTCTGGTTTGGCCATTTCACCATCAAGCCGGGGCACGTCGGCGATTGGAGCGGGCTGTTCGGCAAATTCGTTCGCCCGGCACTCGACAAAATGGTCGAGAACGGCACCGTCGTTGCCTTCGAGCTCTTCACCCCCCTCGTTCACACGCCCGGTTCCTCGAATACGGTCAACTATTCCTTCGTCACCTCCTCGCCCGACGGCATTGATCAGTTCTTTGCCGCCGTCGGCCGCATCTAGGCGCAAAATCCGGCCATCCCTGCGGCGATCGATTCGTTCGAACTGCCCGCCGGTCACTACGATTTGATCGCCAGCGTGCCGGTGATGGGGGAGAAATAGCGGAACCGAATCGAGTAGCCGTGCCGCGCGGCCACTCCTGTGCCCGCGCCGCTACGGCCGCACGCTATCCGCGTCGACTACGAAAGCAAAGCGGGCATGTCATCCTGGCGCCATCCGACTAGGTCCGGTGTTCGGACTCCGGTCGGGTCCATCGGACTCCCGAAACCGGAGACGGCCGATGGATCTCAGCGCCCCGCCTCGCCGCCCGCGTCGCGTTTCGTCATTCCCACAACCCGAAGCGGCTTTCCGGCGGGCCGGTTCGATATGTTATTGGTTATGGTTGAGCGGGACGGCCCGGTGCAAGCGAGAAGGGGGCAGGGATGGATTTGAGGCAGCAGTTGGCGGCGATGCGCGAAGAGCGCGAAGCCAGGCGAAATCCCGAGTGGGTTCGCATCATGCACAAGGCCACGGACGATCTCCGCGATTCGGGCATCCGCGATCGGGTGTTGAAGCCGGGCGACCGCGCCCCGGAATTCGTGCTCGCCAACGCTCGCGGCGACCGGCGCAACTCGCGCGTCTGGCTCGAGCGCGGCCCTCTCGTCTTGAGTTTCTATCGCGGCGTCTGGTGACCCTATTGCAACCTGGAGCTGGTAGCTCTGGAAGCGGCAAGACCGCAGTTCGAAGCGCTCGGGGCGACGATCGCCGGCATTTCTCCCCAGATCGATCCCTTCGTGCGCTACAGCGTCGAAAAGAACGGGGTTGGCTTCGACATTCTCAGTGACCGCGGCAACGCCGTGGCGCGCCAATTCGGCCTCGTCTTCAAGGTGCCCGAAGATCTCAAACAGGTCTACCTGGCGATGAAAATCGATCTGCCACGCTACAACGGCGACGATTCCTGGGAACTGGCCATGCCGGCGCGCTTCATCGTCGACCATACGGGCGTGATCCGCTACGCCGATTTCGATCCCGACTACACCATCCGCCCCAATCCCGAGGAAACCCTGGACGCACTGCGTCAGCTTGCTTCCTGAGCACCACCGGCATCGCGCACGTCTTGGTAGCGGCGGGTTACCAACCCGCCCGGTTTGGCCTTACCCACGGCGCTGGCATGCGTTGGCGTCCTCGTGCTGGCGTGGTTTCCCCTCGTGGCTTGGCCCTCCCGCCGCACACCGGGCTCGGGGAAGGCTGTTGGTAGCGGCGGGTTTTAAATACGCCCGGTTTTCCGCGCATCACATGCCGCTGGCTTGGGCCGGCGTTCTCACGACAAACCATCTATCTCCGATTCCGTCCTGATGCCAAATGCCTGCATGCTGCATGGCTGATACTTTGGTCGATACAAGGGGCGTGCTTCGAACCCGCCCCGTCCGGCTCCCCTACCGCTCACCGGCTTAAATCATATGTTCTGGTCGGGGCGGGGTCGCCCGGCCCGTTTTTGTTGCGTTTCTGAATCTCGGCTCATCCCGATGTCCTGGTAGAGGCCGGGAGGCCGATCTACCAACCAGGCTCGCTGGCCAAAGCCGCGGCCTCAGGGGCGAACGGCCTTCCCGCCGGAACAACGCCTTGGTAACTTCTACCGCAAAACAAAATACAAGGGGCGGGTTTGAAACCCGCCCCCTGCCAATTCATTTGCTTTGCCGCTTCCGTTTTACCCTTTCGGGCAATGCGGGCACGGACAATGCCTGCAAAGTGTGGTCGCCGTAGTGCCCACCACCGGCAGCGCTACCAGCACCGCAGCAAGCATCCTCTTCACAGGAACAGCCTTCAGCCATTTGATCATCCGTCTTTCCTCCTGCCAGGGATTGGAATTCGGGCAAGTGCTCGATGAGACCGCCAGTCGTTCGCCCATCGACTCGTTGCCTCGCTTCAAACCTAAAGCTTGCCCTTGCGGGAGGGTGCAAGCCCTTCCCCCAGCTGCCGGTCGTCGTGCACGCCCGGCCCCACATCTAGAGGGATGCGAATCCGTGCGCCAGCGGACGCCTAATCGTCCATGTTCGTCGCGGCAGGTTTACAACATGATGAGTAAACAGCACACGCGAGTCCGAGTCGGCCCCTGCTGAAGTTGCGCTCGGGCAATTCGGTCCTCTTTCGTGCGCTTCCTCCCGTTTTCCCCCGCCAACCTGAAAGCGCCGAGACAGCAGGCTTTTTCCGGTGGAAAATAGTCCGGAAGCTGCCGCCTTCCCAGGGTTGATTGGGGCGGGTTTGTAACCCGCCCCCGGCTCGGGCCGAACCGCTCTTGCGCAGGCGCCGGTCCATTGCCTCGGCGGCCCGTGACGGATGCCTCGAACGCTGCATTGCTATCAGAGCTTAGCCCAAGTTCGTCACGGCGACGCGAATTCTGTCTTTTTTCCGAGGAAGTCGGCCGGGAAGTTGTTTCGTTGCAACGTGGCTTTCGCGAAAACACGATGTAGTGCAGACCTGCCCTCTTGAAGCCC
>JAKBLM010000024.1 GCA_021832085.1 Acidobacteriota bacterium
GCAGCTGCAGACGATCGAAGCGATGCTGCGCGACGAGCATAATCCCGCGCAGGCGAATACCCTCCAGGCCGTCGAGAACATGGACAAGAAGATGCAGGCGGTCGAAAACAAATTGCTCTCGCCCGCGTTGGCCAATAGCGATGAAAAGTCCTACCTCGCCAAATACAAGCTCTATCTCCACCTGATCTGGCTGAATGGCGAGGTCGGCACCGGCGCCGGCGACGTTGATGGCAATCCGGGTTATCCGCCGACCGACGCTTCGGTTGCGGTGTTGCACGTTTTGGACGGCCGGTTGGCCGCGGCCCAGGCTGAGTATCGCACGCTGATGCAGAAAGAGCTGCCGCAGTTCAATCGCACGCTGGCCAGCCGTGAGATCACGCCGCTCGTGGCGCAGATGCCCGCCGCGGAATCGAGCACCGGTGCGGCCACAGGCGAGCAGGAGGACTCTAACAGGTAAGAAAACGGAAAACTAAAAGAGAGGAATGATCGTCCAACAAGCGACCGTTCCCGCCAGGGGAAGCGTAGGCAAACCAGGAAAAGTGGGGTGCATGATGCGTTCCTTCATGCAAGAGTGGGATTTTCCTGAGGAGCAGCCTGGTAAGAGAAAGGCTAACGACTCTCGATGGGGCGGCGGGGCCGGAAGTTTGAAGTTGTTCCTTCTTCCGGAGGCGGTGGCTTTTGCGATTCCACCGCTCGGGCAGCCCTGCACCGATCGGCAAGTCGGCGGATCCGTTCCCGGAGCAGACGCCGTATTTTGCTGCCGGCGGTGCAGCCGTGGGCTCTCGGCAATACCGCACGTCCATCATCAGCTTCTTCAATTTTCCAACACGCGTACCCGCCAGATGCGGGGCCAAAACCCAGCTCTCCGCGCTGACTTGATCCACCTCCTCGACCATCCGAAGCGAAGCGTTCCCGGCACGAACGGTTCCTCGCCCGCAGGCCGTAGGAACATCCGGTCCTACGAGCTCACCCCGAGGCCGGCAGAGGGGCTTGAAATTGTGTGCAGGACTGTATACAATTCTGCGGGCGAAAATTTGAGCGGGCCCCGGCGCGGGTGACGGTCTACGGCCACACCGCCAGCCAACTGCTCAAAGCGCTGGCCATTCGCGCACACCGGGCAGGCCCGCGCAGGTTGAGTGTACGGTCAACATGCTGCTCCACATCCGCGACGGCATCTCCTCCGTCTCCGCAATTGTCAATCAAACCGAATGCCGGAAGCAGGTGCAGACGAACGAAGCCGTACTGCGCGAGCAGCACGGGACGTCCGGTGCCGAGGCGCTAGTCCGATCTTGCCAAATGCAGGCTCGATTTCCATCTGATCTGGCTGAATGGCGAGGTCGGCACCGGCGACGTTGGCGGCATCCGAGAGTCCAAAGCGATAAGAAAGGAGGAATAGGGAATTAAGGAATAGAGGACATTGACCAGGGGTCGTCGAGGTGGCGGCCTCTCAACGCAGGGGCAGCGTTGTTAAATCAGGAAAAGTGGGGTGCAATGTGCGTTTATGCACAGATGAGGGGAATTTTCGTATAAAGAAAAAAGGGGGCGCCTCGCGTTGGATTAACGGGGGGCTGACCCTGGCACTGTTTTTACTCGCAGTGATAGGCTTCACCAGTCCGGCCCATGGGCAAGCTGTTGCCACCGGCAAGATCACCGGCACGGTGCTCGATCCTTCCGGTGCGGCCGTCCCCGGGGCAATCGTCAAGGTCACTAATCCGTCCACCGGTTACACGCAGACGGTGAAAGCCAGCGCTACTGGCGTCTACGTTGTCCCGGCCCTCCAGCCCGGCACTTACACCATGCAAGCGACCGCGAGCGGCTTTTCCAGGGCGGCCTATTCCGACGTGAACGTCAATGCGGGCCAGACGACCGACATCACGATCAAGATGAAGATAGGCGCGGCCACGCAGACCGTTACCGTTTCCGCGCAGGGCCAGATCCTCAAAACCACCACGGCAAAGCTCTCCACCACCATCAGCCCGAAAGGGGTTCAGAACCTCCCGCTGGCCGGCCTCAACGCGTTGCCGCTGGCGACACTGGTTCCGGGTGCAACCTCCACCATGGGCAATTCGCGCTATACCACGTTCGACGGCCTGCCCGCCGCTGCACTCAACATCTCCGTGAATGGGACGAACGACAACTTCCAGCGATATCGTTCCACCACCACCGGCTTCTTCACCGCCGCTCCGCTCCGGCTGGGCGCCTTCAACGAATTTACCGTCTCCACGAATGATCTGACCGCCGAAGCGGGCGCCCAGGGTTCGGCCACGCTGCAGTTCGTCACCAAGCGTGGCACCAATCACTTTCACGGCAACCTGTTCTGGTGGGCCGAAAACAGCTATTTCAACGCCAACGATTACCTAAACAACGCGCTCGGTGTCGGCAAGCCCAGCCAGCACCTCAACGATTTTGGCGGCAGCTTGGGCGGACCCATCCTCAAAAACAAGCTCTTCTTCTTCGGCTATCTCGAGTATCGGCGTGATCCGACTGCTTACACCGCCAACAGCCAGGTGTTCACTTCCCCCGCCCAATCAGGGAACTTCAGCTACATGGGTACGGACGGACAGCTGCACACCGTCAACCTACTGAACCTGGCCCACAATTACGGCTTCAGTAGCACCGTCAATTCGATCTCCGGCAACATGATGAACGAGGTCAACAAGTACGTTCCCAATGGCACGCTAAGTCCCGGCACCTACAGCACCGGCTCGACAGCCACGCCGGTGACGCAAACGCTGAGCTGGCTCCAACCAATCACCTACAAGGACTGGTGGCCGACGGTTCGCCTCGACTACCAGATCACCCCCAAGCTTTCCTGGACCGGTACTTGGGATGCCCAGTGGTTCACGATCACGGCAGTACCGGATTATCCCGGCGCCAGCCTGGCCGGCAACGGATGGTGGTCCAATTACTATACGCTCAGTAACTCGCTGACCTGGACGATCTCCCCGACCTTGCTCAACCAGTTCAGTTTCGGCCTCGAGGAGACGAAGGAGGAATTCAATCCGGCCACAACAGGCGATCCTTTTGCCAGCCAGAACAACCAGGTGATCAATCCTCCCTTGGGCGTCCAGCCGGTGATCCCGGGCTTTATTATGCCGATTCCGCGCAACAACCCGACATATAACCCCGAAGACAACCTGACCTGGACCCACGGCAACCATACCTTCACCTTCGGCGGCCAGATACAAATCGGCACGATGTACGAGACCGAAATCAACAACCCGCCGACCTACAACACCGGCATCGTCAGCCAGGACCCGGCCCTCAACATGTTCACCTCGTCCAACTTCCCTGACGTCAGCACGGCAAATAACAACGCCGAGTTGAGCAACGCCGAAGCCCTCTATGCGTTTTTGACCGGGAGGGTCAGCTCAATTTCCGGCTTCAACTACGTCAACTCGGCGACGGGCCAGTATCAGGTGTTGGGCTCGGCGATCGATCGTGAGAAAGCGGTTCTTGGCGGCGTCTACTTCCAGGACGCCTGGCGTGTCAATCAGCATCTGGCGTTGAACTACGGTTTCCGGTGGGAGTGGACCGGAGCACTCGGCAGCACCAACAACCTATGGGTCGCGCCGACCTATGCCGGCCTATTCGGACCTTCCTCGGGACTGTTCCAACCCGGCGTTCTCACCGGAGATCAGAATCCGCAGCTCTACCTGCGGCCGCATCCGTACCGTTCGGACCTGATCCAGCCGGCGCCGAACTTCGGCGTTGCCTGGAACCCGGACTTCAAGAGCGGTTTCCTGCACAAACTGTTTGGCGGGTCCAACACCGTGTTCTCGGGCGGCGCGAGCCTCAGTTGGTTCAACGAAGGCTGGCTCCCGATCGAGAGCACAAACTTTTACAACAACCCCGGCTCCGGGCAGGCGGTCTTTTACGATGCCGTCACCAATTTCGCACCGGGAACCTTGAGCCTCGGGCAGAAAGTTACGCCCAATGCGTTCCCCGCGACATTCCACTTCCCAATTCCCGAATCGGCGTTTACCTTTTCCGGTACGCCCTTCTCCACTGTTAATCCGAACCTCCGCAGCCCCTACGTTGAGTCGTGGAACGTCGGTATCCAACGGCAGTTCCCCGGCAACAACGTCCTGCAGGTCAACTACGTCGGCAACCATAGCGTTGGACTGTGGATGTCCTACGATTTGAACGAAGTAAACATCTTCAACAACGGTTTTCTCACCGACTTCAACAACGCGGCTCACAACCTGGCCGTTAACATGGGAGCCGGCAAGGGGTCAACCTTTGCCGACAACACCGGGGCCCAGGGTCTGGTTCCCACCCCGATCTTCGATACCGCGTTTGCGGGCTCTGCCAACAGCGCGTTTACCAACCCCACCTTCGTCACCTTGCTGCAGCAAGGGCAGGCGGGTGCGCTCGCGGCGCAACTTGCCGGCAGCTATACGTACCTCTGCAACCTGGTCGGCGGAAATACAGCCTTCACGCCATGCGCCGGATCGGGTGGCATGGGCAGCTATCCTATCAACATGTTCCAGGCCAACCCGTACGCGGCCGGGACTTACCTCACCACCGTCGGCAACCAGGGTCAGTCGACCTACAACGCCTTGCAGGTTCAGTGGAAGCACCCGACCGGCCACGGCTTGATGTTCATGGCCAACTACACCTGGGCGCATTCGCTGAGCAACGTTTTCATCGGCGATTACTACACCGGTGACTCCCTGCTGCAAAACTTCGTTACCCTGCGCAACCCGTCGTTGAGCAAAGGGCCGGGGCCTTACGACATCCGACAGGCGTTCAAGTTCTATACCTATTACAACCTGCCGTTTGGGCCAGGCCGGGAGTTCGCTACCAGCAACAGCAGTTTCCTCGGCCGCACGGCGGGCTACATCATTGGCGGCTGGACCGTCGGCTCGATCTTCACCGCGAACACGGGAATGCCGTTCAAGCTGATGGGTGGTTACAACACCTATAACTACTCCTATGGCTACTGGCCCGATGCCTCCGATTCCGGAGTCGTTTTGAACGGCGTGACCGTCAAGCAACTCCAGAATAACGTCGGCGTTTACGGTGGCCCGACCACCAGCGAGCCGGTAGTGTTTCTCAATCCTTCGCTACTGGCAAAGAACCCCAACGCGATCGCCCCGGAAACCACGCCCGGACAGCTTGGCGACATGATTTACCTCCATGCGCCAGGGAACTGGGACGTCGACTTTTCCGTGCTGAAGGCGATCCCCATTCGTGAGCAAGTGAGCCTGGACCTGCGCGCTGAGTTCATCAACGCGTTCAACCACCCGAACTGGGGTGTCCCGGGACCGCACGGCATCTCGCCGGCGGACTACATGAATATCTCGGCGTTCCAGTTCACTGGAGCCCAGGAGCTGAGCACCCCAAGGCAGGTTCAGTTCCGTCTGGAGCTGAATTTCTAAACCGTGTCGATGAAGCGGGGAAGGGGAGGGGGTTCGACCCTCCCCTTCTCTCGTCCCGTAACTGGCCACGGACGGCGCAATCGAGCGTGCCACGTCGAGTGCGCACGGATGTGTCCGTCTCGTGATCACATTCTTTTGCGATCTTCTTGTTGTTGTTCTTTTACGGTCCGACCCTTTTCGCTACCGATTTTGGCATTCCAAAGCCCTGCGAGGATGAGTGAAGTTTCGCGCTCCAACTTGCCGGGTGTTTTCGACAGTGCGGATTTCCAATGGCCTGTTCTCCCATTTTTTGTTGCTGTCAGCCGGCGTTTCCTGGCAGTCGACTTCGGCCCAGCGATACAGGCCTTCGAACCGCTCAATGGGGACGGGGATCCTGGGGAACAGGTGATTCCGACAGTCACACAAATCAACCTTCAGCAATAGCAAGCGGCCTGGCGAGGGAAACAAGACACTACCATTGCCAAGGCTTTACCGGCGTCACGGGAGCGCTGGTGCCCGCGGCAGGTTCCGCGCCATCCATCGCGCCGAAATGTCTCCCCGGTAACCGTAACGAGTCATCCGTGAGACATGCCGGACCGGCTTTTCCTCGGGCGTGTGGGCAGAATCGTCTGGAGATGGAGTCGGCGGAGAAAAAAGGAGAAGAAACAAGAATGACTTCGCATTTTCGTCGTTGGATTGTTCCCGCGATTCTAGTTGCCCTTTTGCCCGCTTCCGCCTTGGCACAGGGCATGCGCGCTGCCTATCAGCGGGCCGAAAGTTTCCTGCCGGGAAACCTGCAAAAGCATGTCTATGTCGCTGATGTCTTTCCGCACTGGATTGGCAAGGGCAACCGTTTCTGGTTTCTCAAGATGGGCCTGCAGGGCAAGCAATTCATTCTGGTGAACGCCGCGCAAAACACGCAAGGTCTCGCGTTCGACCAGGCGCGACTGGCCGCGTCGCTATCCAGCGCCACGGGCAAGACATACGTGGCGAATAACCTGCCTTTCTACAGTTTCGAATACGTGAAAGACGGCCACTCGATTCGCTTTAGCATCGATGAAACACGGTGGACCTGCCAATTAGCCACTTACGCCTGCAAGAAAAGCCCTCCCATCTCGCGTTACGAATCCATATCTCCCAACGGCCAATGGGCGGCGTTCGTCCGCAACCACAACCTCTACGTTAGGGATGTGACCACCGGAACCATTTCCCAACTCACCCACAACGGCGTTCCCGGCGACGACTACGCCACCCCGCTCCCCGACCTGCGCACCCTGGTCGCTGAAGATGTCACCAACGGCGACGACGTCCGCGAGCGCCCGGCGGTTTTCTGGTCTCCCAATTCCGAACGGCTCATCACCTATCGCCTCGATTCCCGCAATGCCGGTCGCTTCACCAGCCTGCAATACGTCCCTCCCCACCAGCTTCGCCCGATTGCCTACAACTACGTTTATCCGCTACCTGGTGAAATTCTTCCCAAGGCCATGCCCATCGTCTTTAACCTGGAAACGGGCGCCCGGCGGATCGGCGTCAAGACCCGGCCGCTCCAGATCCAGTTCCAGGGCGGCCCGTATTTCCGCTGGCTTCCGGACAACAAGCACTTCATTTACGAATACGATGGCCGCGGCGAGAAATACATCGAACTGAGGGAAGTGAACGCCGATACCGGCGTGCAAAGGAACCTGATCAAGGAAGTCGCCAAGCCGTATCCCTATGTCGATCCCGGCGAAACCATGTTCCGCTTCTTCGACAACTACCAGCAGTTCCTCTGGACGTCCGAGCGCAGCGGCTGGAACCAGCTCTATCGCTACAGCGTCAAAACGGGCCAACTCATCAACCAGGTGACCCACGGCGACTGGGTCGTTCGCCGGATCATTTCCGTGGATGACAAGACCCATCAGGTATTCTTCCTCGCCGGCGGCGTTCAGCCGAACATGGACCCCTACTACACTCAGCTCTACCGCATCAATCTGGACGGCAGCGGCATGAAGCTTCTCACGCCGGAAAACGCCGATCACACCGTGAGTGTTTCCCCCGACGGCCAGTATTTCGTCGATAACTACTCGCGCCCAAACCTGCCCGCCATTTCCGTGCTCCGGCACACCAGCGACGGCTCGGTGGTCCGCGTGCTCGAACGCACCGACGATAGCTGGCTCACGAAGATGGGCTGGAAGCCGCCGATCCCGTTCGAAGGCAAGGCGGCCGATGGCAAGACCAACCTCTACGGCATCATCGTGCGCCCGACCGATTTCAACCCTGCGAAGAAATACCCGATCCTCGAAAATATCTATACGGGCCCCCAAGGCCACTTCGTGCCCAAAACCTTTGGCGCTGCCCTACGGCTTCAATCCATGTCCGAGTTGGGCTTTGTCACGGTGATGGTCGACGGCCGGGGCACCACGGGACGCTCCCGCGCCTTTCACGATTTCTCCTATCACAACATGGGCAACGTCTTCATCGATCACGTCACGATGATCAAGCAAATGGCTGCCAAATATCCCTGGATGAGCATCAATGAAGTCGGCATCCATGGCATATCGGCCGGCGGCTATGGCTCGGCCCACGCCTTCCTCCAGTTTCCCGATTTCTATAAGGTCTGCGTTTCCATTTCCGGCGATCACGATCCCCGGCTCGACAAGGCCTGGTGGAACGAGTTGTATCAGGGCTACCCGGTGGGCAAGGACTATGAGGAACAGGCTAACGAAACGATTGCCAACCGACTGAAAGGGCACCTGCTCCTGGTTCACGGCGATATCGACGATAACGTCAATCCCGCGGAGACGATGCGCCTGGTGAATGCCCTGATGAACGACAACAAGGACTTCCAGATGCTCTTCGTCCCCAACATGTTCCACGGGCCTAGCGGTCCCCACGCCCTCTATGTCGTTCGGCGCGAGTGGGATTTCTTCGTCCGTTACCTGCTCAAGAAGAAGCCGCCGAGGAATTTTGAAATCCACGAAGCTCCGTTCCACTACTTCGGGAGAGGGTAGCGTTTCCGCTTCACGACCGCGGAATGGAAACAAACAAATTGCGGCCTAGCCCGCGGGGCATGCTCTGCATCGGTCTGGTTCGCGTGCCCCGCGTCTTCTTATTTCCGACGCGCACGCTGCTCTTAGCGCCATCGCGCCTGCCACCCTGCCGGTTCGTGCCTGACGCAAGACCCGCGTGGTGGAGCAGGGAACTGTGCCGGTCGGCGTCAGGTCGGTTCGCAAAAGTTACCAGGGAGGAGTTGCCATGAATTGCCAATCCACTGCTTTGCCCGTCAAGTCAAGCCGTTCTCCGGCCTGCCGGTGGACCGGCGTTTTTCTGCTGCTTTTCGGTTTTGCCTCCCTGTGTGCCGCGCAGATGCCGCCCAGGCTCAAAGTGTCTCCAAAGTTGCTTGCCGGCCTGCACTGGCGCTCGATCGGGCCAACCATCTTTGGCGGACGCGTCACCAGCGTCATCGGCGTTCCCGGAGATCCAGACATCATCTACGTGGGACATTCGACCGCCGGCGTTTTCAAATCCACCAATGGCGGCATCACCTTCCATTCCATCTTCAACGACGGTAAGACGCTTTCGGTCGGCGCCCTGGCGATTTCGCCCGACAATCCCAACGTGATCTACGTCGGCACCGGGGAAGGGAATCCGCGCAACAGCGCTTCATTCGGCGACGGCATCTACAAATCCGTCGACGGCGGCAAGACCTGGCGGCACCTCGGCCTCTCCGGAACCCAGCGTTTCTCCCGCATTATCGTCAACCCGCTCCATCCCAATATCGTCTTCGCCGCCGCCATGGGCGACGAATGGGGATCGAACACCGAGCGCGGCGTCTATCGTTCCACCAACAGCGGCCTCACCTGGAAGCGCGTCCTCTATGTCAACCCCACCACCGGCGCCAGCGACATCTGCTTCGATCATCAGAATCCCAATATCCTGTACGCCGGAATGTACGATTACATGCGCCGACCCTGGCATTTCCGCAGCGGCGGTCCCGGCAGCGGCCTCTACCGCTCGACCGACGGCGGCACGACCTGGGTCAAGCTGACCAATCCCGCCCTCCACAACGGGCTGCCCACCGGCATGCTCGGGCGCATCGGCGTCCGCGTCAGCCGCAGCGATCCGAATGTCATTTACGCGATCATCCAGTCGCGCCAGGGCTTGCTCTGGCGTTCGACCGACGGCGGCGCCCACTGGCTGATGGTGAATGACAACCGCAACATCGACTGGCGCCCCTTCTATTTCTCCAATATCCGCATCGATCCCACCAATCCCTACCGCGTTTATGCGCTGTCCCGCGCGCTGATGATCTCGAACGATGGCGGCCGCACGTTCCATCCCGTTCCCTACTCGAAGCTGTTCGGCGATTGCCACGACTTGTGGATCGACCCGGACAATCCGCGACGGCTGATGAGCGGCAGCGACGGCGGCCTGTTCCTTTCGAACGACGGAGGCCACGATTGGGATTTCCTGAACAACATCCCGATGGCGCAGGTTTATCACATGGCCGTCGACAACGACATTCCCTATCACGTCCTGGGCGGCTTTCAGGATCATGAGATCTGGCGCGGCCCGAGCACCAGTTGGAACTATGTCGGCACCATGGGCAGCGCCTGGCAGCACCTTTGCCCGTTCGGCGATGGCAGCTTCGTTGCCGTCGATCCCCGCAATTCCAACATCGTCTACTACGACACCCAGGACAACATCACTCGCGTCAACCTGCTCAACCACGAGCAGCGCCGCATTTCGCCCTATCCTGTGACGAATGCCGGCGCCAGTGCCGGCGCGATGAAATACCGCTTCAACTGGAACGCACCGCTGCTGATCTCGCCCACCGATCCCAACATCCTCTATTACGGCGCCAACGTCCTCTTCAAAACGACCAACGGCGGCACAACTTGGCAAGTAATCAGCCCCGATCTCACCACCAACAATCCCGAGGAAGAGGGACTCAGCGGCGGACCGGTCAGCTACGACAACACGACCGCCGAATTCCACTGCACCATCACCGCCATCGCCCAGAGCCCGCTCGACCAAAACCTTATCTGGGTCGGCACCGACGACGGCAATCTCCAGATCACCCGCAACGGCGGCAAGACGTGGACCAACGTCGTCGGCAATATCCAGGGCCTGCCTCCGGCCAGCTGGGTCTCGTCGGTCAATACCTCCTATTTTTCGCCGGGCACCGCTTTCGTTTCTTTGGACCGTCACCAGATGAACGATTTCGCCCCCTACGCCTACGTCACCCATGACTACGGAAAGACGTGGACGAAAATCTCGAACGGTCTGCGCGGCTACGTCCACATCGTTGCCCAGGACCCCCGGCAGCGCGATCTGCTCTACGCCGGCACTGAACTTGGCTTCTTCGCCTCGTTCGACGGCGGCCGGGACTGGACCAACCTGCGGCTTGGCCTGCCGCCAGTTCCAGTGCGGGATTTGCGCGTGCAGCCGCGTTTCGACGATCTCGTCATCGCCACCCACGGTCGTGGCTTCTATATTCTCGACGACGCCACGCCGCTGCAGCAGCTCGCCGCCGCCATGCAGCACCCTGTCACCGTGTTCCCACCCGTGCCCTGCTACCGCTATATCCCTTGGGACAGCACCAGCACCGTCGGCGGCCAGGTCTGGCTCGCCAAGAACAAACCCTACGGCTCGATTATTTCCTACTACCTCAGCCGGCCCATGCCGGAGGGAGAAAAGGTACATCTCGAGATTCTCAATTCCGCCGGCCAGGTGATTTGCCGGCTCGAAGGCCCCGGCGCGCGTGGTGTCAATCGCGTCGTCTGGAACTTGCGGGAAAATCCGCTCTTCGCGATCAGCGCGCATCCGCAAACCGCTTGGCGCGACCCGGAGCTTCGCTACCCGCGTGCGCTCCCCGGCGAATACACCGTTCGCCTGCAAGCCCTCGGGCAGAACGTCTCGCAGAAACTGCAAGTGCTGATGGACCCGCGCATCCACATCACGCCGTCCGCTCTCGCGGCCTACCGCCAGGCGGTGCTCCGGCTGACGAAAATGGATTACGAAATCGACGAATCGCTGGAGCGCGTCCGGCGCATCGACGCGCAGCTGGCCGCGATGAAGAAGCACGTCACGGACCCAGTTGCCCTCCAGCTGGCCCGTCAAATCCGCGAGGAACTCCTGCCGATTCGCTTGAACCTCCAGCCCTCGCCGCTCTCGCCGCAGCACCTCAATCTGAAGCCCCGGGTCGCCTTCCTGACCGGACAAGTGGCCGATTACACCGGCCGGCCCACCGTGGCGCAGGAACGCTACATTCGTGTTTTCGCCGGTCAGCTTCGCGACGTGGTCAGGCAGCTCGACGCCGTCATCTCGGGCAAGCTGGCGCAACTGAACGCGCGGCTCGCGGATCGGCACGTTCCGTACATTTCTCCCGAACCGGCTTTGGCGGTTAGTCCCTGAACGAACGCGCCGCAGGCGCACGCTTCCGTCCGCCTGCTAAGATAGCGGCACGCACCCGCGGCAGGGCCGCCGCGTGGCCGAGTCCTGTTGAGGAGATTCGCGATGCCCAATCCCGAAGGCCCTAAATCCACGGACCCCGAAATTCAGGAAGCGATCCGCCTGCTCCAGCAAAACTGGCGCGAGGAAAAAGAAAGCGCCCGTGCCTATCGCGAGCTGGCCGAAGATGCCAAGGACGAACGCCGTCGCGGCATTCTGCTCCGGTTGGCGGAGGCGGAGGAGGGCCATGCCGCCCGCTGGGAGCGCAAGCTCGCCGATCTCGGGTCGGGCCCGCCCACGCTCAGCGACACCTGGGCACGCCGCCTGAATCGCTGGTGGAATCGACGCGCCGGCCTCGAAGTCGCGGTGCGCCGCCTGGAGGCGGCCGAGGATCGCGACACCGCCAAATATGAGGCGCAGCGCAAGATTTTGGAACGCGACGAGGAGGCGCAGGGCGCGCTCAAGGAGATTGCCATCGAGGAAAAGGCCCACGCTCGCGTATTGCAGGGCCTCGTGCCGCAGCTCGGTCCGCAGACTGTCCTCGACGTCATCCTCAAACGCGAGCGCTGGCACGGGCGCGGCGGTTCCTGGGTTGCCGACGCGATCTACGGCGTCAACGACGGCCTTGGCGCCGTGTTCGGAATCGTCAGCGGCGTTGCCGGCGCCACGGGTAACCAACAGCACTATGTCCTCGTGGCCGGCCTGGCAGGCATGCTGGCCTCGGCACTTTCGATGGGCGCGGGCGCCTACCTGGCGGTCAAGAGCGAACGCGAAGTCTTCGAAGCGGAAATCTCTCGCGAGCGCGAGGAAATCCACGAAAGCCCCGAGGAAGAAAAGGAAGAACTGGCGCTCTTCTACGAACTGCAAGGTTTCGACGCCGAGGAGTCGCGCCGCATGGCCGAAACCATCTCCCAGCAGCCCGAGCAGATGCTACGTACGATGGCCCAGGCGGAACTCGGCCTCTCCGAGCGCCATTTTCCCAACCCCTGGATCTCCTCTCTTTCCGCCGGCCTTTCGACCGCCATCGGCGCCTTCATCCCGATCATCCCGTTCTTCTTCATCGGCGGCTTCGAAGCGGTCATCATCGCCTTCGCCGTCAGCATCGCCGCCCATTTCGCCGTCGGCGCGGCCAAGACGATTCTCACGATGCGGAAGTGGTGGGCCTCGGGCCTGGAGATGACCCTGATCGGCATCCTCGAAGCCGTCGTCACCTACGGCCTCGGCCTCGCCTTCGCCCTCGGATAGCGCGACTGCCTATCTTCTGAACCGGGCTGCCGCCCCGCCCGGCTCGACGTAACCATTTGGCGTTCCGCTCCGTCCAATCGACTGCGGGGATGGACCTAGGGGCCAACGTTGGGGATGGGATCTAAGCTGGCTTTCGGCCTTGGAGCCATCCTTCTCATTTTGGTGGTGGGCGCCGGGGTTTGCGCCCACGCGCAAAGCCGGGGGGAGCTTTCCGGCGTCGTTCGCACAGAGCAGGGAGTTGTGGTTCCTGCGGCCACGGTGCGCGCCGAAAATACCGCCTCTGGCCGAGCTTGGATGACCTGGACCGACGCGTCCGGCAAATTCCATTTTCCGGCATTGCCTCCTGGCGAATATCGGGTGCAGGTCTCGATGCTGGGTTTTTCCCCGGCATCGAGTGTAGTAGGTGTCCCCTCCACAAACACTACGCTCGACCTTACCCTGAAGGTTGCCACGCTGGCTGAGCTAACCGCTCCCAACGGGGCCGGCCGGCAGGCTGCCGCTGTCGTCAATCGGTCCATTCCCGCTCCCCGTCCAGAGGCCAAATCATCCGCCGGCAGGAGACGTTTCCCTAACCGCCAGATTCGTGGCCCATTTCGCTCCGCTGCCCAGAACGCGTTGAACTCGGAGATGGGAGGTTTCGAGCAGGTGCAAGTCAGCGGAGGTGAGGAGGAGGGCGGCCTTGCTGAAGGCCAAAGCCAATCGAGCGCCCAGCAGGTACCCGGTCAGCCCGCGGTGCAGGCTACGGCCACGCTTTCCACCCGACCACTGGGCGCTGCCGCTTCATCCGACGCGTTTCTGATGAACGGATCGGTCGGCATGGCCGTGAATACCCTCCCCGGCGCCGGCGTGTCTGTGGGAGGGTACGGTCCGGGCATGAGGGGAGGACCAATGGGTCAATTTGGTGGTCCGGGAGGAATGCCAGACAGGGGGCCCGGCATGCGCGGCGGCCCGAGCAGGTTCCGTGGCCGCGGCGGTCCGGGCAGATTTCGTGGACGCCGGGGCGGTCCGGAAGCCGCCAGCGTCGCCGCCCTATGGGCCCGGCGCCGCTTCCTGCAACAATCGGTGAACCGCATCCATTTCAACATTTTCGAGCGGTATGAAAATTCGGTCTGGGATGCCAGCCCCTATTCGCTTAGCGGTGCGGGCGTGCCTAACGTCAAGCACTACAACGAGCACTTTGGCGGCAGCGTCGGCGGACCACTCTATATCCCCCATATCTACGACGGCCGCAATCGTACTTTTTTCTTTGCGAACTACAACCTCGACCATCAGTTGAGCCCGATCAACACCTATGCCACCGTGCCCACGGCACAGGAGCGCACCGGAAATTTCTGCGACCGCAACGCCCAACTCTACGATCCCGAATCGAACCTTAGCGGCCCGCGCACCTCACTCGGCTGCCAGATTCCCCAGAGCATGCTCAATTCCGCCGCGCTCGGCCTGCTGAAATACATTCCGGATCCGAACCTGCCCGGCTTCGTCCAGAATTTCCATCTTGAGGGCACCGTCCCGCAGACGAGCAACTTCGTCAATGTCCACGTTCTGCATACGATCTCCGCCCGTTTCAGCCTGAGCGGCGGCTACAACTTCGAATCCGCCCATGCCAATACGCTCACCGATTTTCCGCTGGTTGGCGGCAACACTGCCACGCGCAACCAGAACGTCGACCTCGTCTTGACCCAGAACTGGACACCGCGGTTCACCCATGTCACCAGCCTCAATTTCAATCGCAGCCGGATCGAAACACTCAGCGACAATTCCTACACGCAAGATATCGCCGCTGAACTGGGCATCACCGGCGTCTCCTCCAGCCCGATCAACTACGGCATTTCCCAGATCGGCTTTACCAATTTCACCGGCCTCAGCGATCCCGTTCCCTCGCTCAACCGCAACCAGACCTGGCGCGTCGACGACAGCCTCACCTATGTCCACAAGAACCACACCCTCACCGCCGGCTTCGAGCTGCGCCGCATCGATTGGAACAAGTACGGCGATCCCACGCCTCGCGGCTCGTTCACCTTTACCGGCCTGATGACCAGCCAGCTCGATGCCTCGGGCCAGCCCGTGGCGGGCACCGGCCTCGATTTTGCCGACTTCCTGCTCGGCCTGCCCGAAGCCACCACAACCCGCTACGGCAGCGCCGCCAGCTATTTCCGCAGCTGGGGCTATGCCGGTTACTTGCAGGACGATTGGCACGCCGTGCCGCGTTTCACGCTCAGCTATGGTGTGCGCTACGACTACGTCACCCCGCCGATCGAGCTCTTCAACGCCATCGCCAATCTCGACGTCAGCCAGGGCTTTGCCGAATCGGCGCTCGTGATCCCGGGCGAAGCGGGGCCGTATTCAGGCGCGCTGCCGCGCTCGCTCGTTCGCGGCGATCCCAACAACTGGTCACCCCGCTTCGGTTTTGCCTGGCAGCCGTTTCACAACAGCCCGCTGATCGCCCGCGGCGGCTATTCGATCTTCTACAACGAGTCGATCTATCAGCAGCTCGCCTTCGAAATGGCGAACCAGCCTCCCTTCGCCGAAGCCCAGACGCGGCTCACCTCCGCCACGACGCTCTTGACGCTCCAAAACGGATTCCCGCCCGAACCGCAAGTCCAAAACCCCAACACCTACGCCGTCGATCCCAACTACCGGGTCGGCTACGCGCAGATCTGGGATCTCTCCGTCGAGCGCGAGTTTCGCGACGGCTGGATGCTCGATGTCTACTACACCGGCACGAAGGGCACACATCTCGATCTGCAAATGGCCCCGCACAGCGAGCCGCCGGGCAGCCCGCTCACGCCCGGCAGCCAGGTCGGCAACGGCTACATCTACGACACCTCGGGCGCCTCCTCCGCTTACCACGCGGTGCACTTGATGGTTCGCAAGCGCCCCACGCACGGGCTGATGTTGATCGGCGACTACTCCTTCGGCAAATCGATCGACGATGCCAGCACCATCGGTGGCGGCATCCCGGTGGTCGTGCAAAACGACAACGACATCGCCGCCGAATACGGGCTCTCTTCCTTCGATATTCGCCAGCAGTTTCGCAGTTTCACCTTTTACCAGTTGCCGTTTGGTCCGCGTCAGCGCTGGGCCCGCGGCGGCTGGGCCGAGCGTCTTTTCGGCAATTACCGCTTGAACGCTGTGCTCACCGCCAACAGCGGCACGCCCTTCACGGCCCAGGTCCTCGGAGCTTCCACCAACAACACGGCCACGGGCGCCAATTTTTCCCTCCGCGCCGATCAGCTGGCCAGCGGCTGCAGCGGCCCGGGCAGCACCACCGAGTTCTTCAATACCGCCGCTTTCGCCCTTCCGCCCGCCGGGCAGTATGGCGATGCGGCGCGCAACACGATCTGCGGACCGGGCATGTTCAGCTTGAACCTGGGGATCGATCGGAGCTTCGTTTTCGGCGGCGACCAGCAGCGCCGCCTCGACCTTCGTTGGGAGACGCAAAATCTTACCAATTCCCCGCATTTCACCGGCCTGAACACCGTGGTCAATTCCGCCACCTACGGCCGCGTCACTTCGGTCGGCTCGATGCGGACGATGGATCTCGCTTTGAGGTTTTCCTTCTGATGCGCACCGCCATCGCCATTCTCCTCGCCGCCCAACTCGCCTTTGCCGTGCCCCCACCCGCGCGGCAGGCCCGCCACCGGCCGGCCGTGCTTCGCGCCACGGTCAATCTAGTGGTCGTAGACGTCGAAGTCACCGACGCCGCCGGCCGGCCGGTCCGGGGCCTCAAACCGAGCGATTTCACGCTGCTCGAAGATGGCAAGCCGCAGAAGATCGTCAAGTTCGTCTATGCCAACGTCGAAGGTTTTGTCCGCGCCGCCGCGGCCAACGAGAAACCGGTGGTGATTCCCGTCGCCGGAGCGCCGTCCTCCAGCAGCCTCGGCGCGGTGGTGCGGAATCGCCGGCTGATTCTTCTCTTCTTCGACATGACGTCGCTGCAGCCTGCCGAACTGTTGCGCGCCCGCGACGCCGCCATCCACTACGTCAAGGACCAGATGAGCCCGGCCGACTTGGTCGCCGTGGTCGTCCTTGGGAACCGGCTCGGCTTGCTGGCCAATTTCACCAACGACAAGCAGACCCTGCTCGCTGCCCTCAATCGCCTCGAGCCCGGTGTTGATTCGCAACTGGCCGATCTGGCTTCGGCCCCCGCCCAGGAGGGTGAGGCCACCTCGGTCGAAGACGTCGGCGCCGCCTGGACGCCAGACGACACCGAATTCAACGTTTTCAACACCGACCGCAAGCTCGAAGCGATGCAGGACCTTGCCGACCTGCTGCGCAACATCCCGGGCAAGAAAGTCGTCATGCAGTTCACCGGCGGCATCACGCAAACCGGGGAAGAGAATCGCACCGCCGTCGAAGCGGCGACCGACGCCGCCAACCGCGCCGATGTCTCCTTCTACTCGGTCGACGCCCGCGGGCTCTACGCCGAGGTCCCCGGTGGCGATGCCAGCCACGCCGCGGCCGCAGGCACGGCGATGTTTTCCGGCGCTGCCGTGCTCAGCCAGACCCAGATGCGCCAGGATTCGCGCGACACGCTCGAAACCCTCGCCGCGGATACCGGTGGCCGAGCTTTCTTCGATCTCGGCAATCTGGCAAAAGCTTTCAGCCAGGTGCAGCGCGATACCGCCGGCTACTATTTGCTGGGCTATACGCCCACCGACACCCGCCAAAACGGCCGCTGGCGTTCGATCAAGGTGAAGGTAGATCGTCGCGGTCTCCGCCTTCGCTACCGCGCCGGCTACTACGCGCCACGTGATTTCGTGCATTTCACCCGGGAGGATCGCGAGGAGCAGTTGCTCGATGCGCTCCGCTCCCAGTCGCCCATCCTTGAGCTGCCGATCGCGCTCGAAACCACTGTTTTCCGCCTCAACGATCGCGAGTCTTTCGTCCCCATCGCCGCCAAGCTGCCCGCCAGCACGCTCCAATGGGCACGCAAGAAGGGAAGTCATGAGGACCAATTCGATTTCGCCGCCCAGGTGCGCGATGCCAAGACCGGCCGCGCCGTCGCCGCCCTCCAGGACACGATCACCGTTCGCCTAGGCACACAGCATTATGAGCAATATGCCCGCCGCGCACTGCTCTATCAGGGCGGCGTCGTGCTCGCTCCCGGTTCCTATCGCTTGAAATTCGTCGCGCGAGAAAACGACACGGGCCGCATCGGCAGTTTCGAGGAGCCGCTGATCGTTCCGGCGCCGTTGCCGGGCCGGCTGGGCGTGAGTTCGGTTCTACTCTCGAGCCAGTTGGTACCGGTGGAAAAGAATTCGGAAGTGCGGACACGCGGGATGGCCATCAACGCCCGTCTGTCGGCCTCGCCGCTCGAAGTTTCCGGCGAGCGCATCGTGCCGAGCGTCACCAACGTCTTCAACCCCGGCCAGACGCTCTACGTCTTCTTCCAGGCCTACCTGCCGCCCAAGGCCAGCCCCGCCGATCTTCGCGCCGGCCTGATCTTCTTCCGCAACGGCTTGCTGGCCAGCCGCTCGCCGCTGGTCCGTCCGGCCGCCTTCGATCCGAGAACGCGAACCGCTTCCTTCCGCATCGAACTGCCGCTGGACCGCATGCGGCTCGGTCGCTACAAGCTGGAAATGGTGACGATCGTTGCCGGGACGCCCCTTGCCGCCTTTGCGCGCGCTTTTCTCGCCGTCGTGGCGCCCGCCAGCGCCTCGGGCGCGATGCCGCCACCAGGCCGCTGACTTCGCCCGGCTACTGCACCATCCGGAACGGCCACGGGCCCAGGTAGCTGGAGAGAACGATGATGATCAAGGTCGAGCCGAGCAGCGCCAGGTTCTTCATGAACTGCACCATCTCCATCGTCCGCTGGCTCGGTTCGCCTTCCGACCAGAACCGGTGCATCATCGGCGTCGTTCCCACCAGAAACGCCACCAGGATCCACAGCCCGATCGTCGGATAAACGCCCAGCAGCACACTCAGCGATCCAACCACCAGCATCGCCCCGGTCCCGAGCACTGCCACTCTGGGAACCGGAACCTTTTTTGCCGCCGCATATTGCGTGTACATCCCCGATTTCACGAAGTGAATCACTCCGCTATAAAGAAAAAACCCCCCAAACAGAATTCGTGCGAAGAGGAACAGGTAGATCATTTCGTCTCCTTCTCGACTGTCGTTCGTTCCGTCCCGAATGTGTTCGATCTGGTGACGCCTCTGTTCCCTGGCGGCGCCCTGGCCATGAAACTTGTACCACGGCTTGCTCCTTACAGATGCGGGTATGCGCCGAAAGCGTCACGGGCTACTCTTGAGGAGTTGCTCGCCGTGTACCCCGTATCGCAGTATCCTCACCCGAAGAGAGTAGCCATCTTCGCTCCGAACGAGGTCGTACACCGATGAAGCTACGCGACTGGCTGATGCCCATCGAATCTCCCCCGGCGGTTTTCCTGATCCGGCTGGCGACCGGAGGCATATTCCTATCCGAGGGCATTCAGAAATTTCTGTTCCCTGCCGCGCTCGGCGTCGGACGTTTTACCCGCACCGGTATTCCCCATCCTGCCTTCATGGCGCCGTTCGTCGGCACGGTGGAGACGGTCTGTGGCGCCCTGCTGCTGCTCGGTCTGCTGACGCGGCTGGCCGCTCTGCCGCTGGTGATCGACATGGTGGTGGCCATTCTCCAGACCAAATTCCCCTATTGGTTGGAACACGGCTTCTGGGCCGCCGCGCATGAGTCGCGCACCGACGTCGCCATGCTGCTCGGCTCGCTCTTCCTGCTCGCTGTGGGCCCGGGGCCAATTTCCCTCGACGCCAGGTTCGTCGAAGGCAGCTGGCGGCAAGCGATTTCGCACTTGCCTCGTTCTTGATCCTTGTCCCGCTGATCCTCGTCCCGCGCGCACGCTTTGCCCCGGCGCGAGCCCGCCGTTGACCACTCTGCGGTTTTCCCCAATCTCCACCAGCTCCTGTGACCGACCCCCGGTATCTTCCTCATCGAATTCCTACGTCCCCGGCGGAGCCCTGAGCATCCAAACAGACAGGAGAACTCTCGTGAAACGAGCCAGCCTGTTCGTGGTTCTCAGCCTTTGCCTCGTGCCCCTCGCCCTGGCGGCCTCCCAGACGCCCTCGTCGGGCAACGATCTTGTCAGCACCGTCGTCACGGTCATTAATCACCGGTCCGGTCCGATGCCTGCCATCTCCAAGGATGATGTTGTCGTCCGCCAGGACGGCCGTGTGCGTCCGGTGGCCGACTGGCAGCGGCTCGCCGGCTCACAAGGTCCCATCGATCTGGCGATCCTGATCGACGACTCACTCGAAACCGAGGTAGCCTTGCAGTGGCCGTCCATCGAGAAATTCATCCGCCAGCTGCCGCAGGGGACGCGCATCGCCACCGTCTACGGCACCGGCAGCCGCGCCGAGATCGTCCAACCTTTCACGACTGACCGCGAGTTGGCGATCAAGGCGTTACGCCTGCCCCGCGGCGAAATCAACGCAGGATCGAGCATCTATCTCTCGCTGGACGAACTGCTCAAGCGTTGGCCCGAGGGCAATAACCGTGGCGTCGTGCTTCTCGTCTCCGACGGAATCGACCTTTTCTACGGCGTTCGCGAATCCAATCCCGGACAGAATATCAACTTGCAAAAGGCGATCGATCTGGCCCAAAAGAAGGGCGTGATCGTCGATACGATTTTCGCCAGCGGCGCCGCTTCCTACAGTCGCAATTTCTATCTGGTTGGCAACGGCCAGTCGTGTCTTGCCCGGCTGGCGCTGGAAACCGGCGGCAACAGCTATACCGCAGGCCTGCAGACGCCGATCAATTTCGAGCCGTTTTTGAACAAGATCGCCGATAGCCTTGCGCATCAATTCCGGCTCACTTTCCACGCCCGACTGGCATCGAAGGCCCAATTCGCCCGCATCCAGTTGACGACCGAGCAGCGTGGCATCGAGTTGCGCGCGCCTTCTCGCGTCTACATTCCTGCGGCGCGGTGAAGCCGCCGTCTCCGGGCGCCGGCTCGCTGCTGCCGCGGTACCGGTACCCGTTGGCCGGAACGGTGGGTACGTTCGTGCGATGGGTTTCTCGTCCTTGCGCCTGCTAGTTTGGCGCCATGAGGCGATCAACCGAGCGCAACTTTTGGCAGCTGGTCCTGCTTCTCTGTTTCGCTTTCCCCCCCGGCGCATTAGCTCAGAAATTCGCAAAGACCGCCCTCGCTCCCGACCTGCGCGCCGCACTACCGTCCTTGCGCTCCAGCGAAGCGCCGGCTCCCCCTTCGTCGGCCCACGCTGCGAACTTCCGTCCTGCGCATTCCCCGAAGCGCCCGGGAATGTCGCCGGCCAAACGCCGTGCCTGGTTCGCGCTTGACCTCGCCGAGCACGGCGCCGCCTTTTTCGACGCTCGCACTACGCGCCAGGCCGTGCACCATTATCACGAACTTGATCCGCTGCTCTGTCCCTTCGTTCATTCCGCCGCCCTGTATCCCGTCATGCAACTCGCCCCGTTCGGGCTCGATTGGCTTGCCACGCGCCTGGCTATCAGCCGCCACCGCTGGCTTCGGCGCGTCTGGTGGTTGCCGCAAGCCGCTGCAACGGCCGGTTTCGTCTGGTCCGGCATGCACAATCTCAGCCTACCCTCTGCTCCGGCTTTGCCTCCGACGCCGGGTCTGCCCGCACCCTGATCGGATTTCTTTCGCCGCACCGCTGCCTGTCGAGTCCCGTCATCCCTGCGAAGCGTAGCATTAACGTTGGGAGAGGCCACTACGCTGGCCCCAGAGCCGAAACGGCCAGATGGGCGATGTTCCAGTTCAGGACTTTGTTGCGGATCGCTCATGCCGGTTGCGCCGCCCTCGGCCATCGCACTCGGTTTTGCCCAAACCGAGCCTTCGCGGTAGCCTTCCTTCCCGAAGTCCATGCGCACGTTCCACGTCGACACCGAACTCGCCTGGCGAGGCGGCCAGCAGCAGGTTTTGCTCCTGCTAGAGGGGTTGGTGCGGCGTGACGTGCCGGCCCGGCTGGCCGCTCCAGAAAATTCGCCGCTTTTCGACCGCGCCCGTCGAGCGGGCCTGCCAGCCGAGCCGTTTGCCGCACGCAACGATGCCGATCCGGCCGCCGCTTTCCGTCTTGCGCGAATGCTGCGCAGCGAGCCTTCCGACATCCTCCACTGCCACACCGCTCGCGCCTACGCCGTCGCCCGCCTGGCTTGCCGTTTACTGCCCGCTGCCACGCGGCCTCGGATTGTCGTTTCGCGCCGCGTCGCTTTCTCTGCCTCGCCGTTTCTCACGCGGCGGAAATTCGGCAGCGCCGACTGCGTCATCGCCGTCTCCGAAGCAGTGAAGCAAGGCCTGGTTGCCGCCGGTCTCGACCCGGCTCGCATCGCCGTGGTCCGCGACGGCGTGACGCTGGCGCAGACGCCGCTCGCGCCGGACGAACGCGAGCGCGTGCGCCGCCTGCTCAACCTCGCTCCAGCCGACCGCCTGGTGCTTCACTTGGCCCATCTCGGTGCCGAAAAGGGCCAGGAAGATCTGATTGCCGCCGCTCCTCGGATTCACGCTGCCGCACCCGGCGCCCGCATCGCAATCGTCGGCGGTGGGGAACTGCGCGGGCGACTCGAGCGTCAGGCCGCCGCCGCTGGGGCGCGCATCCTCTTTGTTGGCTTCTGGCCGCCCGAGCGCATTCCCGCTCTGCTCGCAGCTGCCTCCGTCTTCGTCCTGCCCAGTCGCAAGGAAGGCTTGGGCAGCGTGTTGCTCGAAGCCATGGCCGCCGGTCTCCCGATCGTTGCGTCATCGACCGGCGGCATCCCGGAAATCGTCCGCGACGGCGACACCGGCCTGCTCATTCCTCCCCGCGATCCCTTGGCTCTCGCCGCCGCCGTCATTCGCCTGCTCACGGATTCGGCTCTCGCCGATCGCCTGGGTGCTGCCGGCCGAGAGTTCGTGCGGCGGGAAGGTTCGGCCGACCGCATGGTCGACGAAACCCTGGCCGTCTATCGAAAACTGGCTTCCTGAGCGCTTTTTGACAACCACTGTCCTCTCTTTTTGCATCATGAAAAATGGGGGGTTGGACAGTTGGTATTCCCGCCCGGTCCTTTCCGCGGCGGTAATGAGGTTTCTCTCGGAGGCTTTACGATGCGTCTTCGTGTGTCAATTTTACTTGTGCTAGCCTGCCTGCTGGGCATGTCGGCGCCGGTATGGGCCGAATCGTTTGCTACTAAAATGCAGCTGGGTCACATCACCAAACTCGAGAACGTTAAACTCAAGCCCGGCCAATACCGCTTTCTCGCCAACCCGTCCACCGGTCAGGTGAAAGTCGAGCGCCATTACAAGCTCGTTGCCAAGGTGAAGGGCCAGTGGGTCAAGCTGAAGAAGAAGTCTCAGTACACGGAAATCCTGATGACGAATCACAACATTCAGGAGATCCGCTTCGCCGGAAAGAACAAGGCCGTGAAATTTGCGGCCTAGCTCGGGGATTGGACCGGCGACGGGATTGAGGTCCCTTCGCCGGCCCTTCGGCCTACGCCTGCCGCTCTTCACTCGCCGCAGTTCTTGATTTTTCCGCCTGTAGCCGTTTCTTCCGAAGCACCGTTGTTGCTTCGTTCGACCGCAAGTGCCGACGCGTTCCGCCACACGGCGGCCAGCCGATCGGCAACGGCTGCGGCAATCCCGCGCGCTGCTTCGCGTCCTGCGACGCGGGCTGCGACAGCCCGTGCGCCTTTCGCGCTTTGCTTTCAGAGGGCTTTTGACATCCCTTGGCGTTACTTATAAGATTGTCGGCAGGGGCTTGGACAGCGGGTGTTCCCGCCCGGTTTCTCCGCGGCGGTTCGGAGGATGTTTCCAATGCGTGTTCGTGTGTCGTTCCTTGCCGCGATGGTCTGCCTGTTGGGCATTTCCATGCCGGTGTTTGCCAGAACCCTCTCTGCCAGCATGGATGTCAGCCAAACTACGAAAATCGCCAACGTTCAGTTGAAGCCCGGCCAGTACCGCTTTGTTGCCGATTCCAGCACCGGCCAGGTGAAAGTGGTGCGCCAGTACAAGGTCGTCGCCAAGGTCAAGGGCGAGGTGGTGAAGCTCAACAAGAAATCCGACATGAGCGAAGTCCTGACGACGAATAACAAGATCACCGAGATCCATTTCGCCGGGACGAGCGAAGCCATCAAGTTTTAGGCCACGCCGGGGGGACGGACCGGCGAAGGCTTTCTTTTCGCATCGCCGGTCCTTCGGGCCTTGCCTGAAGGTTCCACGGCCGACATAGCAGTCCCTGGACGTTGTCCAGTTCTACCGTCGCTGCCTTCCCCAGACTCGGCCTCTTCCTCCGAAATATCGTCGGGCGTAGCGGCGCGTTTTCTGTGCTGTTCCGCTCGCTGCGTGCTTTTTTCACCCGGTCGGCGGCTTGCGCCGCATGCGTCCGGATGCTTCGCCGGGTAAGCAGCGCCCGAAAGTTGCGCTTCGGAATCCGGCGGGGGAATGGCTTACCTTATTTTTCGCCGCGCAAGGATTGCGCTTGCGGGGGTTACGGTGTTCCCGCCGCCACGGGCTTTCTCGGCGATGGGTCACGCTTACCGGGCACAAGCCTGTCTACGCGCTTGACGCCGCGCTTCTTCGCTGGTGAATCGTCACGCGCAGCCCGTCTCGCGGCCGCAGCGTGACCGGGGGCTACCGGCAGCGGCTTCTTGGCCCATCATCCACCCCGGTGGCTACAGCCGCATCGCGCTTCGGCCAGTCTCCGACCCTCGGCACTCGCCCTCCGAGAACCTGCGCCAGCCCTTCCTTCAGTTTCTGGCCCGCTTCGGGACGCTGGGCGAGCAGATACCAGATCCATGTCAGCCCGGCCGAGGTCGTTTCGTGTCGCGCGATCAGCGGAGTCATCGGGTGGTTGCGCACGATGCGTTCGCCCCATCCTGTCTCGCCGGCTGCCATCGCCAGCAGGCGGGTCAGCGGGTTTCGCGAGACAACCGCCAAATGCCCGGTCAGTAGATTTCCTTTCGGTCACGGTGGAACCAGGGCCGCGGAGTTGCAGATCATCCCTTTTTCTCCCCGAATGCGGGCGGCCCGGGCGCTTGATGTAACTTAAGTCGCAGCGCCCCCGATCATTTCATCGTAGGTTTCGCGTCGTAGGCCGTCAATCCAACCACTTGCGGATTGGCGTCAAGCAAGGTAGTCTGTTTGGCTGGTGTGACTAGGGGAACTCGCTCCCTCCCCGTAGGCCGGACCTGAACGAGCCGGTCTCCCGCTAGAGGAGTCGCACCAGGACGTGGCTCGGAGGTATCTGATTTCTCCTTCGCCCTTCCCGTGGAGCGGACTAGGCTGGTGGACTGCCGGCCCGTCGATTTATTTTCCGCCGGTCTTCCCTCCATCTATTCGCGATTGGTGCTCGGTGTTTCCGAACGCAAACATCTTTCCGTTGAGGTGTATCGATGGTCATTGGTGTTCCCAAAGAAATTTATCCGGGTGAGCGCCGCGTAAGTCTGGTGCCCGCCGTTATCCCCAATCTTGCCAAAGCTGGCATAGAGGTTGTCGTCCAGGCGGGTGCTGGGTCGCAGGCTGGTTATCCCGACACCGAATACGTGGCCAAGGGTGCCAAGATCCTGCCCGACCGGGCCGGGATTTTCCACCAGGCCGATGTGATTCTTCAGGTGCTCTGTTACGGCGCCAACGACCAGAACGGCGCCGACGATTTGCCCCTGTTGCGTCGCGGACAGGTGCTCATCGGCTTCCTGCGCCCGCTCGGGTCGGTGGAGACGGTTCAAAAAATAGCCGCTACCGGGGCCTCGGCCTTCAGCTTCGAGCTGATGCCTCGCATCACCCGCGCACAGAACATGGATGCGCTCTCGTCGATGGCGACCGTCTCGGGTTACAAGGCGGTGCTGCTGGCCGCCGATACGCTCCCCCGGATGCTTCCGATGATGACCACTGCGGCCGGCACGATCACGCCCGCCCGCGTCTTCGTCATCGGTGCCGGCGTTGCCGGCTTGCAGGCGATCGCCACCGCTCACCGGCTGGGCGCGATCACCTCGGCTTACGACGTTCGCCCCGCCGCCCGCGAGCAGATCCTGAGCCTCGGCGGCCGCGTGGTCGAGCTCGAGCTCGAAACCGCCGGGGCCGAGGACCAGCGCGGCTACGCGAAGGCGCAAGACGAGACCTTCTACCAGCGCCAGCGCGAGCAGCTCGGCCGCGTGGTCGCGGAAAGCGACATCGTCATCACCACCGCCGTTGTCCCCGGCCGGCGCTCGCCGCTGTTGGTCACCGCCGACGCCGTGCGCAGCATGGCCCCGGGATCGGTTATCGTCGACATGGCAGCCGAGCGCGGCGGCAATTGCGAGCTCACTCGCTCAGGTGAAATCATCGTCGAGCACGATGTCACGCTGGTGGGTTTTTTCAATCTCGCCAGCACCGTCCCTTACCATGCCAGCCACATGTACGCCAAGAACGCCACCGTGTTCCTGCTGCATCTGGTCAAGGACGGGAAGATCGATCTCGATCGCGACGACCAAATCCTCCAAGAGACCCTGCTCACCCGCGACGGCGAAGTGGTTCAGTCGCGCGTGCGCGAATTTTTCAATCTTCCGGCTCTTCAAAAGAGTTAGCCAAGGAGAAAGGCGAATGCCAGCGGACTTTATTATCAGTCTCTACGTGTTCGTGCTAGCCGGATTCATCGGGTTTATGGTGATTACCCGGGTGTCCCGGCTCTTGCACACACCCTTGATGTCACTCACAAACGCTCTCGATGCCGTTGTGGTGGTTGCCGCCATGATCATCGCGGGCCGGCGGGAATACGAACTCGCGGTGATTCTGGGCACGATCGCCGTGGCGGCCTCCTTCAGCAACGCTGTCGGTGGCTTCATCATTACCGAGCGCATGCTGCGCATGTTCAAAACGACTGGACCGAAAAAATCATGAACCCCACCATCGCACATAACATCACCGAGTTCGCCTACCTTGCCTCGATCGTCCTGTTCATCATGTCGCTGAAGTGGCTCAGCTCGCCCGAAACCGCCCGTCGCGGCGTGCGCGTCGGCGAGATCGGCATGGCGATCGCGATTCTCACCACACTCTTCGCCACGGGCATCATCCAGTATCAATGGATCCTGATCGGGCTTGCCGTCGGCGGTTTGGTCGGCATCCCGCTCGGCCTGGTCAAGACGACTGCTGTGCCCCAGCGGACCGCCCTCAGCCATTCTTTCGGCGCCCTCTCGGCATCGCTGATCGGCATCTCCGAGTACTACCTCCATCCGGCGCTCACCACCAAGTTTGGAATGGTCGAGATTTCGCTCGAAGTCATCATCGGCTCGCTCACCTTCACCGGCAGCTTGATCGCCGCGGGCAAGCTCCAGGAAATCCTGCCGCAACGCCCGATCACCTATAAGGGCCAAAACGTCGTCAGCCTCTCCATCCTGGCGGCGGCGATCGGCCTGGGTATTGCGCTGATGTTCCACCCCGGCTTCACCATCCTGTTCCCGATCATGGTGGGCGTCTCCTTGCTCTTCGGTGTGATGCTGGTCACCCCGATCGGCGGCGCTGACATGCCGACCGTCATCTCGCTGTTGAACTCCTATGCCGGCTTGGCCGATGCCCTGCTCGGCTTCGTCCTCAACAGCCGCGTGCTGATCGTCGCCGGCGCGCTCGACGGCGCTTCCGGTTTGATTCTCTCGATCATCATGTGCAAGGCGATGAATCGCTCGTTTACCAACGTCCTGTTCGGCGCTTTTGGCCAGGTGCAGGCGGGCGCCGCGGCCGGCAAGGAAGAGCGCACTGTGCGCTCGGCCACGCCGGAAGATGCTGCCGACATCCTCAAGGCGGCCAGCAACGTCGTTGTCGTCCCCGGCTACGGCATGGCTGTCGCCCAGGCCCAGCACAAGGTGCGCGAGCTCTACGACATCCTCACCCGTCAGGGGATCAACGTGACCTTCGGTGTCCACCCCGTGGCCGGCCGCATGCCCGGCCACATGAACGTGCTGCTCGCCGAGGCCGACATTCCTTACGACAAGCTGCTCGAGATGGACCAGGTCAATTCCGACATGGTCCAGACCGACGTGGCCCTGATCATCGGCGCCAACGATGTCACCAACCCGGCCGCGCGTACCGATCCGTCGAGCCCGATCTACGGCATGCCGATCATCGACGTCGACAAGGCGCGCACCGTCATGGTGATCAAGCGCAGCCTCAACCCCGGCTTCGCCGGCATCGACAACCCTCTCTATTACATGGACAAGACGCTGATGCTTTTCGGCGACGCCAAATCCTTCGTCGGCGAAATCGTTCGCGAACTTCAGGGCGGGCACCAACTCTGAACGCAGCAGGGGGCGGATACAAAACAGGGCGGGTTAGGCGATATGCAACCGGGCCGGGCGCGGCTGAAGCCTTTCGGTCGCGCCCGCCTGCGCGCGATTCGGCTTCGTCACGACCGGCCGATTCCGGTCGCAGCATTGTCGTAGCTGGACAGGGAGGTTTACGTTGCTCTCCGCTCTGCCAATCGACCGTTTCCAGTTCGCCTTTACCGTCACCTTTCACTACATCTTCCCCCAGATCACGATGGGCCTCGCCCTGCTCATCCTGATCCTGAAAACTCAGGCCCTCCGCACCGGTGAGGAAATCTACAACCGCTCCGCCCGGTTCTGGATCCGCATCTTCGGTATCACCTTCGCCCTGGGTGTCGTCACCGGTATCCCGATGGAGTTCCAGTTCGGCACCAACTGGGCCCAGTTCTCCCGCGAAGCCGGCGGTGTGATCGGCCAGACTCTCGCGATGGAGGGAGTCTTCGCCTTCTTCCTCGAGTCCAGTTTCCTTGGCCTGTTGCTCTTTGGCGAAAAGCGGCTCGGCCCGCGTGCTCATTGGGGCGCGGCGTTGGCCCTCTTCCTCGGCTCCTGGCTTTCCGGTTATTTCATCATCGCCACCAACGCCTGGATGCAGCATCCGGTGGCCTATCTCATCGGTCCCAACGGGCGGTTCGGCTTGGCGAGTTTCGTCGGCCTGCTCGGCAATCCCTGGGCCTGGTGGGAATTTGCCCACAATATGACCGGCGCCGTTGTCACCGGCTCGTTCGTGATGGCTTCGGTTGGCGCCTTCTATCTGCTTTCCAATCGCGAGCACGAGTTCGGCCGGCTGTTTGTCCGCACCGGCGTCATCGTCGGCCTGATTGCGGCCGTGCTGATGGTCTTTCCCACCGGCGACAGCGAAAGCAAAATGGTTGCCACGAATCAGCCCGCCACCTTTGCCGCCATGGAAGGGCTGTTCCACTCCCAGAAGGGGGCGCCTATCGCCATTCTCGGCCAGCCCGATATGGTCAAGCGCCGGCTCGACAATCCGCTGACGATTCCCCGTGTCCTCAGCTTCCTCACCTACCGCCGATGGGGGGCCGAGGTGAAAGGGTTGAGCAGCATTCCGGAAAACTTGTGGCCTGATCAGGTCCCACTCGTCTACTACTGCTATCACATCATGGTCGGCCTGGGGACGATCTTCGTCGCGGTCCTGGTGATCTGCGGATTCCTGCTCTGGCGTGGCCGCCTCTTCCACTCGCGCGCGGCGCTGTGGGCATTGATGCTGGCGCTGCCGTTCCCCTTCATTGCCAACACGGCTGGCTGGATCACGGCCGAGGCCGGCCGCCAGCCTTGGCTCATCTATTCCTTGATGCGCACCAACCAGGGATTCTCGAGCCAGGTCTCTTCGGGCAACGCCCTGTTCACCTTTGTCGGTTTCATGGGCCTCTACGCGCTGCTGAGCCTGCTCTTTGTCTTTCTCACGTGGCGCGAAATCGGCCGCGGTCCGGGGATGGTGTAGCGATGGCGACGGTCTGGTTTTGCCTGGTCAGTCTCATGCTTGCGATTTACGTCGTCCTCGACGGTTTCGACCTCGGGGCCGGCATCATCCATCTCTTTGTCGGCAAGACGCTCGAGGAACGCCGCGCCGTGATCGGCTCGATCGGTCCGGTCTGGGACGGCAATGAAGTCTGGCTCCTCGCCACCGGCGGCACGCTCTATCTCGCCTTTCCCGAGCTTTACGCCACCGGCTTCAGCGGCTTCTATCTCCCGCTGATCATCGTGCTCTGGCTCTTCGTGTTGCGCGGCACCTCGATCGAATTCCGCAACGCGGTCGAGAGCCCCGTTTGGATCCCCTTCTGGGACGTCCTGTTCGGCTTCTCCAGCCTGCTCTTGGCGCTCTTCTTCGGTGCCGCGCTCGGCAACATCATGCGCGGTGTCCCGCTGGACGCCAGCCATCGCTTCTTCGAACCGCTCTGGACCAACTTCCGCGTCGGCGCCGTCACCGGCATTCTCGACTGGTACACCATTCTCGTCGGCCTGGCTGCGGTTGCCGCCCTGGCGCTGCACGGCGCCCTCTGGGTCGCGCTCAAGACCGAGGGCGATCTCGAACAGAGGGCGGCCCGCGTGGCGCGGCCACTCTGGGGTCTGGTGGTCCTTTTCACAGCGCTGATCACAGTCGCCACCTTCGCCCTTCAGCCGCAGCTCGCGATCAACCTGCGGCGTTATCCGTGGGGATATGCTTTCCCGGCGCTGGCCATTTTCGGGCTCGCGTTTATCATGATCTTTCTCCGTCGCAGCCGCATGAAGGCCTTTCTCGCTTCCTGCGCCTATCTGTTGGGGATGCTGTCGAGCGCCACGTTCGGCCTCTATCCCTTCGTGCTGCCCTCGCGCACCGATCCCGCATTTGCGCTCACCATTGAAAATTCGCAGGCCCCCGCCTACGGTCTTCACGTCGCGTTGGTCTGGTGGATCGTGGGCATGATCCTGGCCGCCGGCTACTTCACCCACACCTATCGCCGCTTCGCCGGAAAGGTCCGTCCCGGCGAGGGCTACGGCCACTGATCCCGGATGGCTTCAGGCGCGCTATCGCCGCCGGTTCCGCTTCTTCCCGGCGTCCGAGCGGCGTGGCGCCGACTGGTTTCGGCCCGCGTGGTGGACTGATGTCCCGTTTCGTTTCAACGCTCCGTCTTTTGCGGCGACAGCTCTTTTACCTCGCTGTCGCCGCGATCGTGACCGCCATTTTCTGGGCGATGGACCGGACAACCAGTCCTCTCACCGTGCTGGTCTATTCGCTGTGCATCGGCAACCTGATCCATCCCGCACTGGAGCACTGGTACGGCTACGTTTCCCGGCGCCCGTTCCCTTATAACTGGCTGCTCTCTCTGTTTGCTCTAATCGTTCTCACGCCGCCCGTCTACCTCATTTCCAGCCTGCTTGTCTGGTGGATCGCACCGCCGGCGCCGCAGCCGCTCACCCGCTGGCTTGCCGAATGGAAATTCCCCGTACTGGCCACTCTCGTTTTCGGCGCAGTCATACCCCTGTTTGACGCCACGAGAGAGCGGCTCGAGCGCCGCAATGCCAAGCTGCAGCGCTCGGTCGAACTCGGCGCCGCGCGTCTGGAACAGCAGGAACGGGAACTCCCGCGCGCCCGTGAAATTCAGCAGTCGCTGCTGCCGAAATCCATTCTGCAGCTCCCCGGTTTTGAACTGGCCACGGCCTGGCAGCCCGCCCGCGTCGTCGGCGGCGACTATTTCGACGTGCTCCCGCTCGGTGAAAAGCGGCTGGCGATCTGCATTGCCGACGTCGTCGGCAAGGGCGTCTCCGCTGCCTTGCTCATGGCCAACGTCCAGGCCACCGTCCGGGCCTTTGCCCACGACTCGGAAAGCCCCGCCCACCTCTGCGATCGCGTCAACCGCGTGCTCTGCGAAAATATCGCCGCCGACAAGTTCGTCACCTTTTTCTACGGCATCCTCGATGCGGGCGAGCGCACCTTCCGCTATTGCAATGCCGGTCATCCCTTTCCGCTTCTCGTCACCTCCGATTCCACCAGTCAGCTGGCCGAGGGCGGCGCTGTGCTCGGCATTTTTCCGGAAGGGAAATACGGAAACGCGACGGTTCATCTGAGCCCGGGCGACCGCCTGCTCCTGTTCACCGACGGCATCACCGAAGCAACCGGCCCCGAAGATCAGGAATTCGGCCAGGAAAGCATCACCGCGTTTGCCCGAGCCGACCGTTCTATTTCCGCCGCCGAGCTGAACCGCCGGCTCCTCGCCCATGTCAGCGACTTCTGCCGCGGCCGCTTCCATGACGACGCCACCCTCCTGGTCATCGCCGTAAGCGACTAGTCCCAATTTCACGCGCCTACTGGTTGTTGAGCCTCCGGCGAGGCGCCGGCTGGTTTCGCGTGGCGCCGCCATTCAGGGCGGCGGCCCGCACGTCCCCGTAAGATCCTGCTGCAGGTCCGTAGTGATCGCTGACTCCCCGCGTCGAATCCGTACACAGCGCAGCGGCGTGAATCCCGCCTGCCTTTCAGGGCCGATGTCCGCCGAAGGGCCTCGATTCGAAGGCGAATGCCCCATCCTTGCGCGGCAGCGCGGTGACGGGAGACTCGGCAGCCGAGTCGCTCGTGGCTACCCAACGAAGTTTTCTTCTCGCTTATTCCGCCTGGGTCGTATTCTGCGCGGCGCGAATTTTCCAGCCGTCAGCGACCTTGACCAGCAGCCAGGTCGCGATGCCCGACCGGCCCGGCCGTGGCTTTCCGCTCGCGTTGAGTTCTCCGTGAATTCCCCAGGTCAGGTGAACGATGGCGATGTCCGGCTGCAGAAACCGGACCGTCAGTTGGTTGTTGGACCAGTGGCTGGCCTGGTACATCGCGCGATGTTCCACGGCAAACCAGTTCTCGAACTCCTCGCGCCCTTGCAGCCAGACGCCCTGGTCGGTCACGTAATCGCCGTCGATGCTCAGGAGGCCGGCCAGTGCCTTGAAGTTGTGATTGTTCCAGTCGTTTTGCCAATGAGCGGCCACGGCGCGAATTTCACGCTCTTGCTTGACCGGATTTTGTGCCCACGCCGTCGCGCCCACCAGCAGCATGGCGCATAGCCCCAGCGCAATCTGTTTCCACATCGAGACCACCTCCGACAGCCCGTTTTTCAATCCGCTCCCCGCACTGCCGCGAGAGTACAAGCCCGGCCGCGCCCCGTCAATGCCGCCCCGCCGCGGTGTAGAATGCCTCTTTTCCGCAGGGCCGAAGCCGCGGGAGGTGTCGTGCCAACCGACTGGAAAACCAGCTCGAACCGAGCCTCTTCCACACCTCGCCGCGGCAACGCTCTTCTCGCTGGCCACCGCCTCTCGGCCGTCGTGGGCCTCCTCGTCGCCTTCGGCTGGACCTATCTGCTCCTGGGCTGCAGCCACGATCTAGCCAACATTCACAACGACATCGTGACGATCGCCGCCGAATGGGCTGCGGTCATCTTCCTTGCGGTCATCGCCTTCGGCATCCAGAAACGCACGCTCGCCGATCTCGGTCTGCGCGCTTTCGGTTGGCGCGAGCTGCTCTTGATGCTCGGCGCGCTGATCGCTTCCTATGTTGTCGTGGGCATCATCAGCCGATTCGTCTCGATGCCCACTTCCTCCCTCGAAATCCGGCGCCTGGTTTTTGTGCCCTGGTCGCTCAGAATCGGAATGGTGCTCACGGCGGCGGTCTGCGAGGAGTTCATGTATCGCGGCTTCGGCATCGAGGAGCTGGCCGGGCTGACCGGCTCCCTGTGGCTCGCCGGGCTTCTCTCGTGGATGGCTTTCAGCATGGCCCACGTCGATCGTTACGGCTTGAACTCTTCGCTGATCATCCCGGCGGTCATTGGCGCCTTCCTCACCCTGCTCTATCTCTGGCGGCGCAATCTTCCCGTCTGTATGTTCCTGCACGGCACCATCGACGGCCTCTCGGTCCTGCTCGTCCCGTACTTGTTGACGCATCACATGAAATGACCCTTGCCGGCGGGCGCTGCGCCGTCAGCGAAGGGTCACCGGAGCCCGCAGCCGAATATCAGCCGAAGACGATCCGACCAGGATGTTGTATCGTCCAGGCGTGACCTTCCATCCGTGGATTGCCGTGTCGTAATCGGCGAAAGCCGACCGCGGCAGCAGGATGTGCACGGTGCGCGTTGCGCCCGGCGCAAGCTCGACCCGCGCGAATCCCTTCAATTGCTCCACCGGCATCGGCACCGGCGGATTCACCTCCTGCACGTACACCTGCGCCACCTCCGCCCCTGCGCGGTTGCTTGTGTTTTTCACCTGGAACGCCACGCTCACCGTGGAGCCTTGCCGCCTGACTGAAAGTCCGCTGAATGCAAACGTCGAATACGACAGCCCGAAACCGAACGGGAAAAGCGGCTTGATCCCCGCATGCTGGAACCAGCGGTAGCCGACGAAAATCCCCTCCTTGTAAATCACTTTCCCGTCGTGCCCTGGGTAGTAGTGCTCGGCTTCCGCGTCGCCCCATTTCTTCTCGAAGGTCGCAGGCAGCTTCCCCGAAGGATTCCCTTTGCCGAAAAGGATTTCCGCAACCGCGCGGCCGCCCTCCTGTCCCGGATACCACGCTTCGAGCAGCGCGCCCACCTTATGAATCCAGCCGGTCATGGCGACCGCACCGCCCGAATTCAGCACCACGATCGTTCGCGGATTTGCCTGCGCCACCGCCTCGATCAGTTGGTCTTGTCCCGCCGGCAGCGTGAACGTGCGATCGAAGCCTTCGCTTTCGGTTTTCGGGTTGAAGCCGACGCACACCACGGCGACGTCGTCCTTTGCCCCGAGCTTCTGTTCCGCCGCGTAGGGTCCGCCGGTGGCTGGCTCCTGGATCGGCGGAAACGGCATGTAATCCACGCGAATCCGCGGCTCGGACATCTCCACAAGGCCCTCCAGCACACTCGTCGCCCGAAACGGCACAACGTGCGAACTGCCCCCGCCGCCCGTCACCGCCGGATTCGCGTTCGGCCCGAAGACGGCGATCGAATGGATCCGGCTCGGATCGAGCGGCAGCAAATGATCCTGGTTCCTCAGCAGCACGATCCCCTCGCGCGCTCCCTGGAGCGCCACCAGGCTCGAAGCCCCGGAATAACGCGAAAGGTCCGGCTCCAGCTGTGGCCGGCGGAAAAAGTTCATCGAGATCGCCGCGCGCAGGATCCGCCGCACCTTGTCGTTGATCATTGAAACCGGAATCTTGCCGCTCCGTATCGCTGGCAGCAGCGTGGCCACGTTCATGTAGCGCGGCGACGGCATCTCCAGATCCAGTCCGGCCAGCGCCGCCTTCACCCCTTTGTGCGCCGCGCCCCAATCCGACATGACGAACCCGCGAAATCCCCAGCGCTTCTTCAGAATCCCGGTCAACAGCGCCTTGTTTTCCGCCGCGTGGCTCCCGTTCACCTTGTTGTAGGCCGCCATCACCGCCCACGCGTGCCCCTGCTCGATCGCCGCCTTGAAGGCCGGCAGATAGATTTCATGCAGTGCGCGCTCGCTGATGATCTCGTCGATCGACTGCCGGTCGGTCTCCTGATTGTTGGCGACGAAATGCTTCACCGTCGCGATCACGCCCTCCGACTGCACTCCGCGGACAAAGGATGCCGCGATCTGCCCGGCCAGATACGGGTCCTCGCCGTAGAACTCGAAGTTGCGGCCGTCGACAGCGACGCGCTGAATGTTCACGCCCGGCGCCAGCAGGATGTTCACTCCGCGCGCCCGCGCCTCCAGGCCCATTGCTTGTCCCATGCGCCGCGCCAGCCGCGTGTCCCACGTGGCCGCAAGCGTGATCCCGGCCGGAAACGCGGTCGAAGGTTCCTGGTTTCGCAGCCCCATCGGCCCGTCCGACATCCGCAGTGCGGGAATCCCGAGCCGCGGTATCGCCGCGGTGTAAAAGCCGTGCACGCCGCCGAGCATCCGGATCTTTTCACGCAGCGTCATGCGAGCGAGCAGCGCATCGACTTGCGCTTTCACCTGCGCCTGGCTCGGCCGTGCCAACTTTTCCTGTGTTGTTTGTTGATCCCCTCTCGCCCTCGCCGTATCCGCGTGCCGCGCGGGCGTCGAAGCAATTCCCACGGTCGCAAGCAGCATAGCCACGGCCGCCGCCATTGCCATCCCGATCGAGTCCTGCTTCATCCTTGTTTTCCTCTGTTGTCCCATTTGCGTTTGCTCTCCGTCTGTCGTCCGCCTGGAACCTAATGCCCTCACCGAGCGAAGTCAATGCTTGGCAGCGTGTCCGATGGGCCAATGGTCAGCCCCAGCCCGGCAAACAAAAAGCGGGCGCGGCGGAAAAATCGCTTCCCGTCGCTCCCGCTGCCAAACGGACCGTGACTCCATCCGGTGCCTTCCGGTTCATGGAAACCGCGGGGCAGCCACCGTCTCATGCGCGTGTTGCAAGGCGTGGCATCCTGAGCGAAGCATTGCCGACCAGCGCAGTGAGCCCGCTGCAGTGTGTCGGGAAGGGTCCAGTGCTTCCTCCTACCGCCCGCCTTGCCCCGCCATTCCCGCAATATTTGGCGCGTGCGGCTTGAGAATTTGATCGAGCAGATCGGGCCGGCCCGGAATGCGCCGCAGGTGCGGATAGCGCAACCCGCCTTGATACAAGACGGAGTACGTCCGGACCTGATCCTCGTTCTGGGCGGTGATGCGGATCGGGCCGGTGTCATTCGGGCTGTTGCGAATCGCGGCGCGCAGCGCCGCGGGCGACCACGGTCGTCCGTTCACCGCGAGAATACGCATGCCCGGCGCCAGTCCTGCCTGATACGCGGGCCGGTTCACCACGAAATCCCGAATCACGCCATCATCGGCGACGGTCATCCCCAGCGTGAAGGTGCAGTCGATCTCGTGGCGCGCCGCTTCGATCGTTTCCTGCCGCTGGTTGGGCCGATGGTTGTAGACGAGCAGCCAGCCCGAATTCAAAATGCCTTCGAGCGGCGCCGGGCCGCCCACCGCGTCGAGCCGTTCGCGCAGCAGTTTGGCCCATGCGTAGGGCGCCACTTGGTTCAGCGCCGTCACCACGTCCTGAAAGTCATAGGGCTTCAGCGCCGGCTTGCCGCCCGGCCCTCCCTCGAACAGCTTCAGAAAATCGTCGAGCGATTTCCGGTCGTGCGTCAGCTGCCGGATCTTCGTGTCAACTTCGAGCCAGAGCAGCGCTCCCTCGTCGTAGAAATCGGTGCCGCGGCGCCAATTTGCCCATTCGCTCGAGGCGCCGTAAAGAAAGGGCGCCGAATCGGCCGTATCCTGCAGCGAGCGCCACGCGCGGCCCGACCGATTCGCCATCGAGGCGGCCACGTACGCCCACAGCGCGCGGCAGTTCGTCGGCCGGCACAGCCCGCTCCGCGCCGTCAGCACGAAAGAGAGGTACTGCGTCAGTCCTTCGTAAACCCAGAGCAGATTGTCCTTCATCGGTTCCTGGTAATTCTTGTCGATGAGGCCCTCCGGCCGCCGGTACTTGCCGTTCCAGGAATGGATGAATTCGTGCGGCAGCAGCGTCTCGCTCGCCCGTTCGAGCACCGGATCGGTGAGCATGTGCCCGTAGGTGCGGTCGTCGCTCGATTCATGGTGTTCCAGCCCGAAATGCGCCACATAGTCGCTCAGCGTCAGCAGGAAGTGGTAATCGCGGTAGTGCTCCGTGCCGAAGAGCGCCTCCGCTTCCGCCACCAGCTGCTTGTAGTGCTCCGCCAGCTCCGGGCTCATCGCCAGCTCTCCCGGCTCGTCTGCGGCGATATCGATCTCCACCGGAGGATTCTCGGCCAACCGAATTACCCGCGTGTATTTGCCCATCTGCACCGGCGAATCGATCAGCGTATTCAGCGGCACGGGCGCGAAATGCACGAAGTTCGGCGGCGTGTGCATGTTCGCGCCGACCGGCAATGCGGTGTGGTATTGCCAGCCGACGGGAATGCGCAGCGTGGCGTCGTAGACGATTTCCCGAAAATCGTATCCCGCCGGATAGAGCAGCACGTCGTTCCAGTTCAGCACGGCCAGGTGCGGGGTCATCGATCCCGTGGAGGAAGAGTCATTCCCTGGGTTCACGTAGTCCAGCTGGGCCACCAAGGTGTGCACCCCGGCCGGGATGGTCAGGTGAAACGTGTACATCTGAATCAGGTCGCGCCGCCACGGAATCGGTTTGCCGTTCCCGCTGAACTTGATTCCCACCAGGTCGGCGATTGGTCCCGTCGGTGCGTGATCGCCGGGTATCCACCTCGGGTAATACAGCTCCTTTGGACCGGGCGAAACGGGAAACTCCATCCGCGCGTGGATGAGCTTCAGCCCCGGTGCCTGCGTCGCGTCCACGAAGAGCTTCACCGGCCCCGGCGGTGCCTGCGCGCCCAGCGTTCCCGCGCACGTCACCACCATCGCTACCAGTAGCGCCGAAACGGCCTTCCACACCGGCATTGCGTTTCTCCTTTGCACAATCCCTCCTCGTCCCATGTCCGTGCTTCCGTCCATGCCCCTGCCTGTTAGCCACTGCCGGCGAAGTTCCGGCCGTGGGCCTTTGCGTTGCCAGGCGCCGGGGATCCCACACTTTGCCCACACACCACCGCTGCGCTCGCTCGTCGCGTTCGCGCGGGCCGATTTCCTTTCGCTCCCGTTGCCGGCCTACTTCACTCCCAATTGCCAGAAGAGGAAGCTCAGGATATTCACCTGTTCGAGAATCTGTTTGCCCACCGGCCGCCCGCCGGAATGGCCCGATTTCGTGTCGTAGAGCAGCAGGATCGGCTTGTCCGGCCCATTGGCGGCGTCGGCCTGCAGCAGCGCCGTCATTTTCCGCGCGTGCAGCGGCGCGACGCGCGTATCCCCGTCGCCGGTGATGAAGAGCACCGCGGGATAGTGCGTCCCGCGATGGACGTTTTGATAGGGCGAATATTTCAGCAGGTATTTGAACTGCTGCGGATTTGCCGCCGTGCCGTATTCGGAAACCCACCACGGCCCGCCCATGAATTTCTGGTAGCGGAGCATGTCGAGCAGCGGATACATGCAGACGACGGCGCGGAACAGGTGCGGCTCCTGCGTGAGCGCCGCGCCCATCAGCAGCCCGCCGTTGCTCATGCCGATGATCCCGAGTTTTTCAGGGTTCGTGTAGTGGTTGCGGATCAGCCAGTCGGCCGCGCCGTAAAAATCGTTGAAGACGTTCTGCTTGTTCCCCAGCATCCCGGCCTTGTGCCACGCTTCTCCGAATTCGCCGCCGCCGCGCATGTTCGCCAGCGCAAAGAGCCCTCCGTTCTCGGCCCACACGATTGCTTGCGCCCGGAAGCTCGGCGTCGAGCTTATGTCGAAACCGCCGTAGCCGGTCAGCAGCACCGGAATGTGCCCGTCCGGCTCCAGCCCTTTCTTGTAAAAGAGGAACATCGGCACCCGCGTGCCGTCCTTCGAGTGATACCAGACCTGCCTCGTCGTGAACTCGGCGGGATTCACCGGCACATCCGGTTTCGCCAGCACGGTCAACTGCTTCGTCGCCATGTCGTAGTGGTAGATCGTCGAGGGAACCGCGAACGATTGGTAGCTGAACATCACGTCGTTCGAGCCCCACCGCGAGTGCACCCCGTACACCGTGCCCAATCCCGGCAGCGGAATCTCTCCCAGTCGCTTCCCTTGCGGATCGAAAATCTCCAGCCGGTACGACGCGTCCACCAGGTAGCGCACCAGCAGTTTTCCTCCGGCCAGCGAAAAGCCCTCGATCGGGTTGGCGTTTTCCGGCACCGCGTCGCGCCAGTCTGCCGGCGCCACTTTGCCCGCGAGGTTCACCGCGACGATCCGGTGATCGGGTGCTTTCCAGTCGGTCATCATGTAGAGCGTGTTCCCGGCGATCGCCGGCTGAAAGAACGCGTGGATGCCCTTGACGATCGGCTGCAGCTCCGGCGTCTTCGCCAGCAGATCCTCCACGTAGATCGCGCTGCTCCCGCTCGTCCCCCGGCTGACGTGCAGCAGAAGCCAGCGCCCGTTGTCGTACACATGGGGAGTGATCAGGTATTGCCGGCCGTACCCGCTCCCAAAGATTTCCCTGTCCGCGCTCGAAGGCGTGCCCATCCGGTGAAACATCACCCGCGGCCCGCTGCGCGTCGTCGTCCCGTAATACAGCCCCTTTTTATCGCGCGTGAAACCCAGGCCGAAATAGTGCCGCCGGGCAAAGTCCTCATGCAGGTCACGCCGCGTATCGACGTTCATGATGTGCAGCTTCACCTGGTCCTGCCCGCCCAGCCGCACCCCATAGAGCATGTACCGCCCGTCATTCGACGCGCCGAGCAGCGTCACGCTGGTCGAGTGGTCCTTGCTCATCGGCCGCGGATCGACCAGCACGACCGGCTGCCCCTCGACGCCCTGCCGCATGTAGATCAGGCTCAGGCTCTGGTCCGGCGCCCGCTTCATGTAGAAAAATCGGTGATTGCGTTCGATCGGCACACCGACGTCTTCGGTTCGCATCAGCTTGCCGAGTTGCTCGGTCAATTGCTTGCGGGTCGGCAGGGTGTCGAGCACCCCGTAAGTGCAGCGATCCTCCGCCTTGATCCATGTGCGCGTCTGCGGGCTGTACTGCTTCTCGAGCCAGCGGTAGGGATCGGCGATCCGCACACCGTGCAGCACGTCCACCACGTTGTCGCGGTACGCCTTCGGCGGACAGCCCGCCGGCAGCTTTTGCGCCGCGGCCGGCATGGCCACGAGCGTCGCCAGCAGCATTGCCAATGCCGCGCCCACTCCCGTCATTCCTTGCGCCACTCTGTCCCATACACCGCGACCGCAGTGCTCCGGCCGTGCGCTTGCGTCTGCAACGGCGATTCCCGGTTTGTCCAACATCGGCCACACCCCCTTCGTTTTCTGCCGGTAATCTGGCCGGCCCCGTTTTTCTCGGCAATTGATGGGGAAGGGAATCGGCGCCACTCGTGTGCCCGTTGCGCCACGCGCAATCCGGGTAGGTCTTTCATCCGGGATCGTTCCTGCGCGCCAGGCGCCGGACTCGCTGAGGAAGTGCCCTCCGGAAAGCCAAATCGGAGGTTCCTTTCCCCGATGGCGCCGAATTATACCCGCCGCCTTTGCCGGCCTACAAGAGCAGCCTTTTCCCGTCTTCCCGGCCCTGCCGGCGCCGGCCTCATCCCCGCAATGCCGGCTTTTGCCGCACTCGAACGCCGTGCTGGCATGAGGAACGAGTTTGGTATACAATTGTGTTTCAGTTATCCAGATCCACCCGACAAGGAGATTCAACACATGGGGACTGCAACGCATCCCGAGCGCGGCGCGTTTCGTAACGAGCCCCTCACCGATTTCTCCAAGCCCGAAAACAAAAAGGCCATGGAGCAGGCCCTCGCCAAGGTCAAAAGCGAGCTGGGCCGCGAATATCCGCTCCTCATCGACGGCGAAGAGATTCGCACCGGCGAAACGACCGCTTCGGTCAACCCCTCCCATCCCGACCAGGTCATTGGCCGCTTCCAAAAGGGCACGCCCGAGCATGCCCATCGCGCCATCGAGGCCGCCCATCGCGCTTTCGACCCCTGGAAGCGCGTGCCGGCCGCACAGCGCGCTGAATGCCTCTTCCGCGCTGCCGACATCCTGCGCAAGCGCCGTTTCGAAATCAGCGCCTGGATGATCTACGAAGTCGGCAAGACGTGGCCCGAGGCCGACGCCGACATCGCCGAAGCCATCGATTTCTGCGAATTTTACGGCCGCGAAATGATCCGTCTCTCCGGCCCTCAGCCGGTGCATCAGGTTCCGGGCGAAAAAAACGTGTTCGTTTACATCCCGCTCGGCGCCGGCGCCGTGATCCCCCCCTGGAATTTTCCCTCGGCTATTCCTTGCGGCATGACCGTGGCGGCGTTGGTTGCAGGGAACACCGTCGTCCTCAAGCCCTCCGGCGATTCCGCCGCCATTGCCTGGCAGCTCGTCCAGGCACTCTACGAGGCCGGCATTCCCAAGAGCGCGCTCCATTTCCTCACCGGCCCCGGCTCATCCACCGGCGAGGCCCTGATCGCCGACCCGAAGACGCGCTTTATCGCCTTCACCGGTTCGAAAGAGGTTGGCCTGCGCATCAGTGAACTGGCCGGCAAGGCGCCCAAAGGCCAGATTTGGATCAAGCGCACCGTGCTCGAGATGGGCGGCAAGGATGCCATCATTGTCGACGACGAAGCCGATATCGACGCGGCCGTTGACGGCGTCACGGTTTCCGCCTTCGGCTATCAGGGCCAGAAGTGCTCGGCTTGCTCCCGTGCCATCGTCACGGAAAAGGTCTACAAGGAGTTCGTCGACAAGCTCACCGGGCGCGTCCAGTCGATCAAGGTCGGCCCTTCCGAAGATCCCGGCAACTACATGGGTCCGGTGATCAACGCGAAGGCGCTCAAGTCCATGGAGGAGTACATCGAGATCGGCAAGAAGGAAGGCGGCAAGCTCGTCGCCGGCGGCAAGCGCGCCCCGGGCGACGGCTATTTCCTCGAGCCCACCGTCATTGTCGACGTCAAGCCCGACGATCGCATTGCCCAGGAAGAGATCTTCGGCCCGGTGCTCGCAGTGATTCCCGCCAAGGATTTCGACGACGCGCTCAAGATCGCCAACGGCACCGAATTCGGCCTTACCGGCGCCCTTTTTTCGAAGAATCCCCAGAAGATCGCCCGCGCCGCCGAGGATTTCCACGTGGGCAATCTCTACTTCAACCGCAAGTGCACCGGCGCGCTCGTCGGCGTTCAGCCGTTCGGCGGTTTCAACATGTCGGGCACCGATTCCAAGGCCGGCGGCCAGGACTACTTGCTGCTTTTCCTGCAGGGCAAGTCGCTGGCGGAGCGGTTGCCGAAGAGCTAGGTTGGATTTTCGCCGGGTCGATCGCTCTCCGGCCCGGTTGGAAAATTGCGCTATCCTCCGAACCCCGAATGGTCGGGGTTCGAAGGATCTCGGCACGGCGCTCGCGTGCGGCGCTTTTCGCCGCGCTCGGGTGTCGCGCCCCGATTCCTTGTTCGATCCGGCCGCCGGGGACGCTTCCCGCGCTTCCGGCGGCCACTCACTTTTGCCTTTTCCTTCCGCCGCGCTTCCGCGCCCGCCGTTTTACCCGTCGATCCGCGCAGAACTGCCCGTACCTACCCCTCCCAACTCTCGCCTTCGCGCAGGATGCGCACCTCCGCCGTCAGCCCCGCTTCCCGCACCTGCCTCGCAAATCCTTCCGGCGTGTCGCGCGTGCGCAATAGCGACGACCGTGGCTGGATGCCGAGATGGATCGGCACCACCAGTTTCGGCGCCAGATCGCCCACGGCCCGTACCGCGCTCTTTTCGCCCATGGTCATCGGAATGCGAAACGTGGTGACGGGCAGCAGCGCCGCGTCAATCGCAAATCGCCTCCCAATCTCTCTCATGAACGGCCCGCAGTACGTGTCGCCGGCGAAATAAAGCGTCTTCTTCTCGCTTTCGATCACGTAGCCTCGCGTAAGCGCGATGTGCGCCGCGGGCACGGCAGTCACGCGCACCGCGCCGAACTCCTTCGTCTCCCATCTCGCCAGGCCGACCACCCTGCCTGCTCCCTTCAGTCGCGTCAGCCAGGCCCTCTCGCTTGGCGCTACCACCGCGGCGCGGGCGGCAAGCAAATGGAAAAACGTGCGGTCGGTGTGATCCCAGTGATTGTGCGAAACGAGCACCAGGTCGACGTTCACCAACTCTTCGCGTTGTTTTGCGGGAGGCGCCAGACGCGCAAAGGCCGGATTTCCCCACGTGCCGAAATAGGGATCGGTGAGCAACTGCATTTCGCTGGTCTCGATGAGCACCGTGCTGTGCCCGATCATCGTCACCCGCATCTTTCCCTCCGGACGACCCAAGCCCCACCTGACAGGAGCTGGCTTTTCCTCTGATCGGACCAATGTCCGAAGGGCTTGTCAAGCCTTGAGGTGCGCGGCCGCACCGGGAGGGTGGATAGCAACGCGTTCCTCCGGCTCAAAGGGCGGGGAATTGGCGGCGTAGGAAATCGGTTGTATAGCGGCTTACAATTCGCCATTTTCAACGCACATCGACAATCTGCGGCCCCGAAAAGCGCCGCCGCCGAGACGTGCCTGCCTTGGCTCTCGCCGGATGTCCAGCGATCCGTAGCCCCCGTGCGAAAGGCGGATCGGCGTTTTGGCGAAAGCCTGTGCTAGTCTGCTATATCCGAAATCTCTTGACCATTGAGAACCCGCCAAGCCGCAGTTCTCACGGGCTCCAATAGTAAGCGCATTTCAGAAACAGGAGACTAGCTGCTGATCTCGAGCGTGCTCTTGATGCCCGAAACCTGGCGGTTGAACCACTTGGCGAAATCGGTCCAGGGCAGCCGCGTGGTGATCAGTTGGCCCAACACGCCCGGCCATCTCTTTTCGGCTGTTTTCATGGCCTCGATTGCCAGTTGGTAATGGGTGGGGCTGGCGTTCACGCTGCCGAAAACCACGTTGTTCCGCAGCACCAGGTCGCGATTGATCTCCGCCGCGTGCACCAGTTCCGTCTTGTCGCCGCCGGTCACGCTGAGGAGGCAGAGAATCCCGTCGGCGGCCAGCATCTGCATCGCCAGGAAGCCCACCGCCGAGCTGCCCGTGCATTCGAGCACGATGTCGGGCGCGGGAATCTGTTTGCCGAGTTCCTGGAGCGGCGAGCTCTGCACCGAATGGTAGCGGCAGCCCATCGCCTTGGCGATCTGCGCGCGTGTGTCGGTTGCGTCCTCCTTGCTCACCACCAGCGTATCCAGGTCGCGGACGCGCAGCGCCGCCGCGGCCAGCAGTCCCACCGGCCCCGCGCCGAAAACCATCGCGGTGCGTGGTTTCGAGGGCAGCCGCTTCTGGATCTCGATCGCCTCCGCCGCGCCCTTCTCGACAATCGTCATCGGCTCGAGCAGCACGCCGATATCCTTGATCTCCTCGTCGATCTTGAAAAGGAACTCCGGCGTTTCCGTATAGTGCTCGGCCATATAGCCGTGCCGGCCCTTGATCCCGCGTTCGGTGTAGTTGCCGCTGCTGCACAGGTCGGCCCGCCCGTGCTGGCAATTGAAGCACTCGGTGCACGGACGCCGCACCGACGCCACCACATAGTCGCCGGGCTTGATTCCTTTCGCCGCGCCGCCGACAGCTTCCACCAGCCCGAAATTCTCGTGCCCCAGGATCAGATAGTCGCTGCCCGCCGGCGCTTCGCCGTAGAGCCCCGAGTTGATTTCGGCGTCGGTACCGCACAGGCCCACGCGCAGCACCCGCACCAGCGCTTCGCCCGCCGCCGGTTTCGGATCAGGCGCCTCCTGCATGTGAATACTGTTCTGTTGACCGGGAATGACGGCAATGGCCTTCATCTTTGCGCTCCTTTCATCCTCGAATCTTTCGATGCGAAGAGCCCTTCCCCCGCGTGACGCCCCGACAGCGCGTCCCAATTTCTCTTCCGTGATTTCACCCGGCCCCGAAACGCGCCGGGTGCCACGCTCCCGACTTGGCCTCACTTTGCTTTCTGAATGTCGAAGACGTGCGCCCCACCCGCTTCCAGGCGAATGAAGAGGCCGCTCGCCAACTCGCTCCCTGTCCGCGGGTATTCGACGCCGTTCAGCCGGTCGTTCAGCACATAGGCAGCCGTCGGGTCCACGCCGTTCCCGAGTGCTACGTGCCCTTGCCCCGCGCCCCAACTCGGATTCGCCGCCACCAGTTGCCAACTCTCCTCCGAGCGCCATTCGTAGACGATGAGGTTCCCGTTGCTCCCGTCGCCGGCCGGCTCCGCCTGGAGCAGCCGCCAGTTCCCGCCATGAAACACTTCTTCCTGGCTCAGCTGCAGCAAGCGCTCGTAAAGTGTACGGATTGTGGGATCGACCGGCTCATCGGCCGCCCGCGCCAGTTCCACCGGCTGGTGGACCTTCCTGCCCTCGATCTGCCCGTGGAAATAGAAACGCATTCCCGGGGTGGTGGCCGCGAGCGTCGCGGCAGCCGGCATGCGCGCGCTGCCTAGGGCCGCCGCCACGCGTTGCTCGTCGTGGTTTTCCAGAAAACGGGCGGCCCGCTGCTGGTGCGCCAGTTCGCCGCCCAGATAACGCCGCAGCTCGTCCACCGCGCCCGCTCGAAGATAGTCGCAGAACGGCTTGTCGTAGGTGAAATGGAAACCCATATCCTGCAGCCGGCCCTCTAGTCCCCAATACGCCTCGCCCAGCCACACCAGCTCCGGAGCCGCGGCGATCATTTCTTGCCAGAACTCTGCCGCTGGCGCCGCCGGCACCATTCCTTTCCACGTCTGCGCGAACACATCATTCAGTGCCAGCATGGCCATGTCGCAGCGCAACCCGTCAGCGTGGTTCGCGAGCAGCCGAACGACGCCGGCCATCCCTTGCCGCATCTCCGCGTCGAACAGGTTCAGCTGCGCGGTGTCCGGCCACGGCGGAAAATAAGGGTCGCGTCCGTGGGCCAGAAACCGCAGCTCCTCTTTCTTCCCCTCCAGCAGCGTAAACCGCGCTGGATTCTTCTGGAAATCTGCTTCGCTTCCTTCCAGGTAGTAGGCAGGATTCTGGCGCACCCACGGATGGTCGGGCGCCGTGTGGTTCGGCACCAGATCCAGGATCAGCCCCATCCCCCGCTCACGCAGCTTGGCCCGCGTGCGGTCGATTTCCCGCCACGTCCCGATCCGCGGATCGGGCCGGTAGTCCTCGACGGCGAAGGGCGAACCCACCACGTCCTTCAGCTTCCAGCCCGGCAGAGCCACAGTGTATTCGCCAAACCGTTTTGCATCGGTCCGGAACGCGTACCGTGCTGCCGGACTCCTTCTCCACACGCCCATCAGCCAGATCAAATCGAAGCCGAGCCCCTTCAGCCGGTCCCATTCCGCGTCGGGCACGCGCCCGAGCGTCAGCCGCCGGCCTTGCCGCAGCGAAAGCTCTTCGAGCCACGCCCAAGTGGGGATTTCCAGCAGGTGCGGATTCCGCCGCAGGGACAGAGCGGGGAGCGCAGGCTCAGTCATTACGAATTTCTCCTTTCGGCGATCACACAATCATAGAGCAAAAGCCCCCTCCTATCCGCCGCAAAGAAAAAGCAACGCACGCTTATCCTCCGGAATCTATTCTTTCAAGGTCGCTGAGGGGCCTTCGACCTTTGCCTTTTCCCGGATCGTTGTTCAGCCTGAGGGGCCCCACAACCAAGCTCGGGCTGGAATGGAGGGGGATCGATGAGGAAACGGTTACTGGTAACGGCTGTCTTGGTTCTGTTTTTCGCTGGACTCTCTTTTGCCGCCGGCTCCAGGGCGAGTAATACGGCGAAAGCGGGCACCTATGTCGGAGTGATCACCGATACGCACTGCGGACTCGGGCCGCACCATGGCCCGGCGGCGCAGTGCGTAAAAATGTGTGTCCGCATGGGCGCCAAGTACGCCCTCGCCTCGCAGGGCAAGGTCTACGTTCTCGATCCTCAGAGTCTGGCCGCCAAGCATCCGGGCGGTTCACAGGTTCGTGTGACGGGCACGCTTGAGGGCAACACGATTCACGCCACTTCGATCGTCGCTCTCAAGACAAAGTAGCCGCCGGGGGCAAAGGCGGCGCCGTCGCTCTCTTGCCGCAAACCCGGTGAAAACGAAAAGCGGGCAGCTGGCCAGGCCAGTCGCCCGCTTTTTGCTTTTTGGAGGATCTCGCCCGCCGGCCGCGTTCGCGCTTTGCCAGCCACGGTTGGCGCTTACTCGACCCCGGGCCTTTTAAGCTTCGTCGCCGGCCCGAATCGTTCAGCGCGCCAGCGTAGTAAAGGCCAGTTCCAGAATGGCTCGCTGTTCGAGTTCGTGCGCCTTGGCCGAACCGGTCGCCGGACTCGAGGCGGCTGAGCGCTTCACCGACCGTACCATGCGATTTCCGGCAATTCGCCGCAGCCGTGGCAGAACATGTTCCAGGGCCCCCATGTTGGCCGGTTCTTCCTGGACCCAAACGATTTCCCGGAGCCCTTCGTGCCGCTCGATCTCGGCCGACAGGTCGGCCTCGGGGAAGGGATAGAGCTGGTCGAGGAAAACGATTGCTGTCTTCGTGTCCTTCCGCCGCTTGCGCTCCGCGCGCAGCTCATGGCCGATCTTGCCGCTCGCGATCAACAGCCGCGTGGCGCTGCCGATCTCCTCGTCGGGCACCACCAACTGGAACCGATCCCGGCTGAAATCGGCGAGCGGCGAAGCCGCGTCCGGGTGTCGCAGCATACTCTTCGGCGTAAACACCACCAGCGGTTTCCGCCACAGCCGCAGCGCCTGCCGCCGCAGCAGATGGAAATATTGCGCCGCGTTCGACGGCTGGCAAACCTGGATGTTGTCGCGCGCCGCCAGCTGCAGATACCGCTCCATCCGGGCGCTCGAATGTTCCGGCCCCTGTCCTTCGTAGCCGTGCGGCAACAGCATCACCAGCCCTGAAGGCAGCGCCCATTTGTCCTCGCCCGCCACCACGAACTGGTCGATGATCACTTGCCCGCCATTGGCGAAATCGCCGAACTGCGCTTCCCAAAGCACCAGCGCCTCCGGGAAATCGCGGCTGTAGCCGTATTCGAAGCCCAGTCCCGCCGCCTCCGAAAGCGGCGAATTGCAGATCTCAAAGCTGGCCTGCTCGGGAGAGAGGTGCTCCAGCGGAATATACGGTTGCTCGGTTCGCGTGTCGAAGAGCACCGCATGCCGCTGATTGAACGTGCCTCGCCGGCTGTCCTCGCCCGCCAGCCGCACCGGAACCCCGGCCAGCAGCAGCGTCCCGAACGCCAGCGCCTCCGCCGTTCCGTAATCGAGCGGCAGCTTGCCCTCGCCCATCATGGCCCGCTGTTCGAGCAGCCGCTTCACTTTCGGGTGGACGGCAAAATCCTTCGGATAAGACGCAATCGACTTAGCGACGCTGGCCAGCACCTCTTGCTCGACTCCGGTGTTCACTTCCACCGTCGGCGTCCAGTGCCCCTGCTGGTATTTCGCCCAGTATTCCGGCAGTTCGTGCAGCAATGGGATCTTGGTCAGTTTGGAAGCCTCGGCGAGCGCCGCTTCCAGCTCTTCGCGCACTTGGGCCACGACTGCCTTCGTTTCCGCGCCGATCCGGCTCGCGTAGATCTCGCTCAGCGGCGGGTGCTCCTTGATTTTTGCGTAGAGCACCGGCTGCGTGATCGTGGGATCGTCGATCTCGCTGTGTCCATGGCGGCGATAGCCGACCAGGTCCACCACCACGTCGGTCGCGAACGTGCGCCGGAAATCCTCGGCGATGCGCGCCACGCGCACCACCGCCTCCGGTTCCTCCCCGTTCACGTGGAAGATCGGAATCGGCAGTCGCCGTGCCACGTCCGAGGCAAACCGCGAGGAATGCAGCTCCGCCGGCCCGGTTGTGAAGCCGATCAGGTTGTTCACCACCACGTGGAAGGTCCCACCGACCGAGTACCCTTGCAGGTTTGCCATGTTCAGCGTTTCGGCGGCCACTCCCTGGCCGGCAAACGCCGCGTCGCCGTGCAGCACGATCGAAAGCACGCGCCGCTGCCCGTCGGGTCCCAGCCGCGTCTGTTTCGCGCGCACCCGCCCCATCGCCACCGGGTTCACCGCTTCCAGGTGGCTCGGATTCGACACCAGGTGCATGTCCAGTTGCCGCCCGCTGCGCGTCATGTATTGGCCGGTCGCACCGCGGTGATACTTCACGTCGCCGCCGCCCAGCACACTCCGCGGATCGACGTCCTCGAACCGCGCCAGAATATCCACCGCGGACCGCCCGATGATGTGCAGCATCAGGTTCAGCCGCCCCCGATGGCTCATCGCCAGCACCGCTTTCTCCGTGCCGTGTGCCGCTGCCGTATCGAGCACTTCGTCGAGCAGCGGCAGCACTCCGCTGGTTCCTTCGAGCGAGAAGCGTTTGGTGCCGATATAGTGCGCCTGCAACACCTGTTCGAAAACGTCCGCTCGCACCAGTCGCTCGAGAACCCATTGCCGGTCCACTTCCACCGTCTCGGCCGATTCCATTCGTTCTTGGATCCAGAGCCGTTGCTCGGGATCGGGGATGTGCATGAACTCCACGCCGATGCTGCCGCAGTAAATCGCGCGGGCCCGCTCGGCAGCCTCGCCATCCAAGGCCAGTTCCGGATAAGGTGCCGGGTGTTGAAAGCCCAGCGGATCGAGTTCGGCTTCCAGGTAACCCCAGCGGCGAAACGCGTCGAAAATCAGATCCTTCTCTTCCAGTAGTCCTTTTGCGGTTTTCATGGTATTTGCCACGCATTCAGTATAGCGAATTTCGTCAAGCGCCGAGCACCCCTGGCGAGCACACCGCTCGCGGAAACGGCCCTGTTCACGCGGATTTTTGCGCGTCTGCTCCCGGTTGATTGGATGCACGGAGTCGGCGTAAGCGGCGCGCCCGTTTGCGCCCTCCCGACGCGTTCCGCCAATTCGCGTCGCAGGCTCCGCGCCCCTTCGCGCCCCCCGCGCCAGCCGGTGCCCCGCGTGCCACAACCAGACCGAGCGCTGCGGCTCGCCTTACGGTTGCGGATACATCTCGAAAAACGCTTCGATCGATTGCCGCAGAATGCGCTCGATATCTTCCTTCCCGCCTTCGATCAGGTGCATGGTGATCGAAGCGTCCCGCCCGCTTTTCAGCTTCACAGTTGCCGGTTGCACCCTGTCGAGTTCCTCGGCGGGGAACAGCCGCATCCCGTAGACCAGCGCCAGGTTCGCCATCGGTCGATTCTCCCCTCCCCGGGCTTTTCTCGCGCGGCCCGGCCGCGCGAACGAGCCTATTGCTCACTCCGCTGCTGCGTCAAATTTCCTTCTCACCACGCCCGCTGCCCTGCGCGATAATCCGTTCCTCCCTCTCGAGCGGTGGTATATCCTATCGGCAACGACCGACCGGAGGGACGCATGAAAGCCCACTGGATCCTCTTTTCCTTCTTCTCCGCCTTGCTGCTTGCTTCGCCTGCCACCTGCGCGCAGTCGCCTGCTGCGCAACAGCCTTCCAAGCCTGCACCCGCCGCCGCGAAGGCGCCCGCAGCCCGCGCCGCCATCAAACCGGCCATTATCGAGGTCCCGAGCGGAACGCAAATCCCGCTGGTGCTCGAAAACGCCATCTCCACCCGCTCGGCCCATCGCGGCGATCCCGTCTATTTCCAGACGCTCTACCCGATCCTCGTTCACGGCCACATCGTGATCCCTGCCGGCTCCTACATGAGCGGCCAAGTGCTCTCGGCCAAGCGCCCGGGCCGGATCAAAGGACGCGGGCAGATCCTGCTCAAGCTCACTCAGCTCATCCTGCCCAATGGCTACACTGCCAGCCTCGTAGGTACCCCGTCGAACGTTGGCACCGGCGGCGGCGAGCAGATGGGCAAGGAAGGCCAGGTGAAGGGACCGACCAGCCGTGCGAGCGATGCCGGTGTGATTGTCCGCAGCACCGTTTACGGAGCCGGGATCGGTGCCGCTGCCGGTGGCCTGACCGGCGCGAGGTCCGGGCTCGGTATCGGAGCCGCCGCGGGCCTGCTCGGCGTCCTGCTTACGCGCGGTCCGGACGCGGAACTCCCGCGCGGCACCACGTTGGACGTCACACTCGATCGGCCCATCCCGTTGCTTGCCTCGCGCGTGCAATTTAAAACACCCGGCCGCGCGCCCCAACTCGCCGGTCCACCCAATCGCGAGCCGCGCCGCCCGGTGATTCCGTTCTGATCCCGCCGTCAGGTGCACACCGCCGCTTACCGTTGGGCAGATCGCCCTTTGGCCGTGGGTTTTTCGCCTGAGCCAACGCCACGGCTACGTCTTCCAAACTCGTAGCCGAATAGCTATACGTGACCCTTAAGGGCGGCAGCTTATCGAGGCGGGCAGGAACGCAGGGCTGTCGGAGCGCTGATGCGAGAACTTCACGGTTTCGCTGACGCGGCCTGCCTCGCCCAGCCCTGACCCCGCCAGGCCACCTGGAAGCGGCTCAGCTTGGGACGTCGTGGCTGCACTTTCCGAAGTAGCGCTGCCACCCAGCCAGAAAGCTGATCCATTCGTCGGCGTTTTTGCAGTGCGCTGCAAAGCGCACAGCTTGCTCGACTGGCATGCCCATCCGCCCGCATATCGAGCACCTCAGAAACCCAGAAATCAGGTTCTCATGGCTGATTTTCCCTAGGTTCTCCAAGAAGGAGCCGCGGGCGCCCGGGAGGTCCCCGTCGAAGTCCCCAGCCCTGCATTTCCGAGCAAGCCGCGACCTTAAAGCCTCGCCGAGATCGTCCTGCGTCATCACCTTCTTGGCACACCCCGCTGCTCAGGGCCTCGCTGGACCGGCGGGCGGCGGGCAGCGCCGTTGGCATCCGTATCCGGAGCGGCGAGGTACGGGGCACCTTACGGCATCCCCGGGCGTCCTTTCGACGACATTTGTGACACCGGTTATGTTGCACAAGTTCAGCAAATTATTTTGCGGAAGGGGTCATGACGTTTTCCAATTATCGGTTTGCGAGAACCTGACAAGGAGGAAGACGGAGCATGACCCCGAACAAGGATACGACCGA